>CAIVEW010000022.1 GCA_903905065.1 uncultured Bacteroidota bacterium
CGCAGATATCATATCTTATGCATTATAGCAGCGTAGCCCATCTTTCCGCGCAGTTCAAGAAAGTTACCGGGCTTACACCGACACACTTTAAACAATTGAAGGATAAAAGAAGATCAATGTTGGATAGCTGTACATAGCTTATTCCTTGAAATTAGCACTGCTGCATATTTTAAGACTACCTTGCGCACAGATAACTGAAAATATTACCGCTTACGAATAATGCTATTTCGGATTTTATGGCAACTTAACCAATGTAATTCAAACTAGTATGACTGATCAACAAAAGGAAGAAACATTTTTGAAGGGTGAAATTGAGAAGGGGAATCCATACATCATCGTGGAGATCATTGAATATGTACCCAATTCGGTAGTGAGCAAAACAATAATCAGGAAGTCCACTGGCAACATTAGTGTAATGTCCTTTGACACAGGAGAAGGTTTGGCGGAAAAGACATCTCCCTTCGATAGTTTTGCCCAGATAATAGAAGGAAAAGCAGAGATCGTCATTAACAATGTCTGCCATTTATTGCAGACAGGAATGGGTATAGTGATCCCTGCACACGCTTCAAATTATATAAAGCAGGACGGCAGATTTAAGATGATCCTAACGATTATCAAAAGCGGCTATGAATAACTGGCTCCGCGCCATTCTTCTTTGTGCGCAACTGACAGATACCATTCGTGAGATTCTGATCCTTTCCAGACATGCTTCTTTCTAAGGCTTTGGTTTATATACAGTCTCATAATAAAAGCGGGTTGCCGGGATTTTACATTGCCATTGCCTTTAATGTTTTAGCAGTAATCGGTTTTTCATTAACCGGATTAGTGTGAATAGCAGAACTTCATAATGCATAATACTTATTTAACATATGAACATCGAAATTGAATGAGAGTGTCACAAAGCAAAATTGAACATCCCTACGTAAAGTGCACTTGACTGTGCTTTCTCATGATTTCCCGCCTCGTGGTGCTTTGCCGCATCCAGGTGATGTTTCGCTGCCTGCTGGTGATGTGCAGCCGCTTGCTTGTGGTTTTCAATGCCTTTTTGTACTTCCCCCGCATTTGGCTGTTTTACTTCGTCATTACTTTCTCCCGGATTTTTTGCTGTAGTTGACATTCTTAAGATGTATTATATCGTGAAAGAATTTTCACAAGGCAAAGTTGAACCGTTATAATCCATGAAGCGTTACACCCTTTAATAGAAAAGTTACATGTTTCACACATCCTCAAGCATCACAGTCCTTTTCTGGTTCTGCTGCTTATATACGGATGGGGAAACGTGGGTTATCTTCTTAAACTGATTGGATAGGTGCGCTACGCTGCTATAGTGTAATTTATACGATATTTCTGTCAAGTTCAGTTCGTTGTATTGCAGCAATTCTTTTACCATTTCAATTTTGTGCATCATAATATACTGCCTGATGCTGACATGTTTTACCGCAGAAAATACATTTGCGAGATAGGTATAATCCAATCCAAGGCTTTTGCTGATGTAGACGGAGTAGTTCATCAGTTGTTCATCATCCGAATAATGGATCATTTCAATAATGATAGTCTTTATTTTTTCGACAAGAATACTCTTTTTATCTTCAAGCAAATCTAAGCCCGAGGGCAAAAGATTGGCTCTAAGTTGTAGTCTTTGGACGGGTGTACTTAGTATCTGTAGTTTAACTAAACCAAGGTCGATTACAAGGTATTTCATTTCAAGTTTCATTAGTTCTTCCGCAACCAGCAACTTGCACCGCAGGCTGACCATATTCTTTATATACAACACCATAACCAGTTTATTAAATAAAGTGAATATTAAACCATTATTACTGGAGGTGTATTAAAGCATCAATTAATGGCTTTTCATATTCTTTCAGTTATAAGCTACTAATAATATGGTAGCAAAACTGTGCCGTTATGGCAAAATATGACTAGAATCATGTATTCATAACAATGGTGATCGTTATCGACAAAAAACAGCAATCGTTATCTTGAAAAATTTCAATGCCACTACCGGGGATGTGTTGGAAGCGACTAAACTGGGCACTTGTAAAATCGCCGGCTGTACTAATAGCAACAGCAAAGTAGTGCCAGAAATAAAGAATCCTGGCTAACTTTATCTCAATACTCTGAGTTTTAATGAGGACTTTAATATTAAAAAAATATAGTTTATTTATTTGGATGTCAATCTCTCCCTGTCATGTTTGGCAATAGATGGATTACACAATGTCAAGTGTCCTAGGCTGTTTTTACCCCAAACAGATATCCCACCAGCGCTGTAACGCCCATTGCTAAAGTCCCCCAGAAGCAGATTCGGATGATGCTCCTTCTCATATGAGACCCACCGGCCTTGGCAGCAACCCCACCCGAAAGCGCAAGGAATGCGATGGCACACACATACAATAACACTACCATCATGTGGACGGGAGCGAACAAGGATACCAAAAAAGGGAGAAGGCCTCCGGAAATGAATGAAGCGCCGGATGCAAGAGCTGCCTGAAGGGGCTTAGGCGTCGAAAACTCGTTAATGCCCAGTTCGTCCTTGGCATGCGCCTCAAGCGCATTTTTACTGGTCAGCTGTTCTGCTACCTGTAGTGCCAAATTGCTGTCCAATCCCCTTTTTTCATAAATTTTCGCGAGTTCTTTCAATTCGATGTCAGGCATCGTCTCCAATTCATTCTTCTCTCTTGCCAGATCTGCTGTTTCAATATCAGACTGGGAACTGACGGAAACATATTCACCTGCTGCCATTGACAGGGCTCCCGCTACGAGTCCGGCTAAAGCGGCAAGAACTATCGGGCTTCTGGTAGTGCTTGCAGCAGCTATGCCAATTGCAATACTAGTAGTAGACAATATCCCATCGTTTGCTCCCAACACAGCGGCTCGCAGCCAGCCACTTCTATTTGAATAATGCTTCTCCAGTTCCATATTTAATTTCATTTGTTTAAACACCTATTAAGCATCTGCAACAATAAAAGACGGTTGTAAATTGCTTTAAGGCAAAATAACCGGACAATTTGTTTCCAAGTTAGTTAAAGCAAGGAAATGTTGTATAGTCATAAAATTCCCGGTCAACAATGGGTATTGTGAATATCATAACAAGACCTTGCCACAGCCGATTCTAATTTCAACTTCTCTGTTGTTAAATCAGGGTGAACTCCATAGAGCACTAATATTGTCAGTCTTATAAGCTAAACATTAAGTTTAGCCAATGCAGTCAGGTCAATTAATCATCCCTTCCTGATGATCAGGTGGACCATTGAAGGGTCATTCAGCAGCCTTTCCATTTCAGCCTGCACTATGTCCTGAATATCCTGTTTTACCTGTGTATAATTCCGTTGTACTACGCTATTGTCCAGCGTGCGTATTACGGGTATTTGTTTGTAGTGTCGCTGTTCCTGTTGTAATGCATCATGGTCGTTGATGATCTCACAATGAAAGGTCTTCAGCTCTATCTTGTTATCGGGATCATCTGCGACCATACCTACAAACTCACCTGAACTCAGGGAAGATATAGCCGATGGGGGCACCGCAGATTCCAGCTGCTTTGAATGGCTAATGGAAGTGTCCTGGCTGTTGATAGACAAGCTTTCCCTGTCCTGCATGATCTTCCCGAACCGTTCTGAAAGCTGCTTTGCCGTATCCCCTGTTACCTGTCCGGAAACAATGTTACCAACGATATTCATGATGACGTCGGCTTGTTCCCTGCCGTAGTCTTTGCGGAGCTGACTAAAGTCCTGTATACCCAGGCAGGTAGCTACCTTATTGCTCCGGGCGGTTGCTATAAGGCTATCCATGTTATTAAGGTAGATGGTCGGGAACTCGTCAAAGATGAGGCTGCTCTTTAGCTTTCCTTTTTTGTTTACCAGCTTGACCAACCTGTTTACATAGAGCGACAGTACAGCACCATATATCTGTATCTTTTGGGGATTATTGCCCATGCATACGAGCTTTGGCTTTTCTGGGTCATTGATGTCGAGGGTAAAATCAGTGCCTGAGAGCACATAATACAGTTGGGGTGATGACAGCCTGGCCATAGCAACCTTAGCCGAGGCGATCTGTCCTTCCAGCTGCTCCATGACATCATTCAGGTAGGCATTCACGAAGGGGTTAATCAACACATCTACTTCCTTTTCCAGTCTTAGCAATGTAAAGAGGTTGTCATAATCCAGCTGCATCAGCTCGATTACATGGGGTAGGGTACAGAACTCCCCATCCTGGTATTTGCGCAGGAACCATATGATTGCGGTGAGAAAGTTAATCGGAGATTCCACAAAGAAGTCACCTTGCTTTTTGATCCATTCCCTGTTCAACCCCATAAGTATAGTTCTTGCTGATTCAGCCGCATCAGTGATGTCAAGCATGCCGGAGGGATCCAGCGGGTTACACCGGTGTGTCCTTGAGAGATCGTCAAAGTTGATTACGTAGAATTCCGGAACGACCTTATAAGCGCTTTTATTGGCTAACCATGTGTTGTAGACGATGACCGAGAGGTCATCAAACTTGAAGTCATAGACGAACATCGAAAAGCCTTTTTTGATATGCTGGGTGATGAAGTGGCGGATGACAAAGTAGGACTTGCCTGAACCGGGTGAACCCAGGACGAGCAATGCCCTGAACGGATTAATAATATTGATCCAGCTGTTGCGGACCTTCCCCTTCAGGTTATAACGTGCCGGCAGGTTAACGGAAAATTCGTTCTCCAGCAATCGCTCTTCCTGCGGGAAAGTTTCGTTTTCCTTATTGAAAATATCTTTGCTGTTCAGTCGTTGATGGATCACTCTTGACAATAGCGTGCCTCCTGATAAAGCCAGCAGGTAGCCGACTGATGTCAGCCCGATATAGATGGAGGCGATGGCAGTGATACTCATTGGTAGTAATAATAAAAAATAAGAAATGAAATAGAGAAACAGTCCGGTTCCGACATAGCGGAAAGCCGTTTTATAGCTTAGATTTTCGTCCTTTCGTCCTTTTGCTCCCATCAATGAAATGGCCAGTAAGGCAAGCGCAAAGAACTTAGATGTATGAAAAGTGTTGAATAATCCTGTGCGCTTTATGTTACCCATCAGTCTGTCCGTAAGCGGCACGGTAAGCTGCCAATGAGCAAAAGCCCCATACAGATAATAGTAGAAGTGGAGCGCCAGCAGGGCTATGCTGAGCAGCCTGGTCATGTCGAGTATCTTCCTTAGTGCCTGTTCGTTTTCTCCTGTTTGCATCACCAAATATTTTAATTGTTACAGACGCTTATTTTTGCGCCTTTTTCTTTTCTTGCGCAGACCGGCAGGTACATAATCAAACGACTTTTCTGGTTCCAGCAGAATCTCCAATACACTACTTATGTCCGATGCCAGCCGGTTGTCTATTCGTTTGAAATATTCTTCCGGGAGTTTGTCCTGCGCATAAGGAGGTGCGGCAAAATACTCTTGAGCTGGAACTGGTTTTACATCCATACCGCACCGCTCCAATATGCCCTTGGCGCTATATTTTTTACCCAGTACGCTGCCGTTGAATACGCATTTTGTCTGATGATCAACATATGTCATACCGTAGATAATGCCATCATCATTCTGCCTGATGATGGCTGCCACGCCTTCTTTTTCCAGCGTCGAGATCAAACCGCTGATTGTCAATCCCGGTTGCCTGGCAAATGCCATATCAATTATGTTCTTCAACCTGGTTTTATGCGGCTGGCGTTTCCGATCGTTGCCTTTGAACATTGGTTCCAGGTTCTTCAGGGTAGGCTTGCTGTAGAAGTCGCTCGCCTTGATTGGTACACCCACTTTGTTTCCTTGCATGTCTATTATGCGGTATGACAATCCATGACCCTGGTAAATCCTGGAGCCTTCACTGCCCCTGTCGGCAAATACATTATACAATTTGAGCACCGCGTTCAGCTCATGTAAACTAGTGAATTTGTAATCTTTTAGCACTGCATCAAGTACAATGGTTATTGCACGTTTGGTACCCGCCTTTCCATACAATGCCTTCTGCACGTTTACGGGTTTCAGTTCATATGCGCCAGACAGCCTGCTGCCCTCCGCCTTCTTCAAGCCATACACTTCCTCCAGCTCTTTACGTGCCTTTTCGGACTGGTTACGCCCTATGTTCTGTGTGTCTATCCTGCTGCCATCATCCCTTACCTTCACCGATACGATATGTATATGTGGGTGCCCTGCATCGAAGTGCTGATACACCAGATATGGCTGTTCGCCGAAGCCAATTTTCTCCATATACCGGTCTGCGATCTCTGCCAAAAGCTCCTTCGACGGCGATTCAGAGGGGTCGAAATTCAGCGAGATATGCACGCTGTTGCGTGTCACATTCTCGTTCAGCGCTGCTTGATGAAGCAACATATTCAGCTTGTTTTTAAAGGAAAGCTGCTCTGCATCCATAGGGTAATTGGTAGCCGATATCAACTCTGCTACGCCTTCCTTCACCTTATTCTCATTGTAGTTCAGGATGCGGTTGAGGGAATGTCCTGTCTTGATCACTGCAACCATTTGTCCGCCATTTTCCGGATGTGATTCTTTACCTCATCTACCTTATTAAACAATAGTTTTTTCTCCAGTTCATACCCTACAAGCCATTCTTTTATTTCACTGGCCTGGTCAAGTGTATGCAGCTTTTTTACCACTTGGTTGAAGTTATTGCCGATGCTATTCAGTTCTTTCCGCAGCCGGATAGACTCTGACATAAAGTCATCGAGCGACTTGTTCCTGTAGGTCGTTACCACAGGTTTTTCAAAGATGATATGCCTAACGAAGTCACTCAGTTTGCGGCACGTACTTTCCTTCCAGCGTTTTTCTACGTCGCTGTATTCTCCCGGTGTAAGCCGGAGGCCAATAATGCGTGTCCTGTTTGTTTGTGTCTGTCCCATAGACATTTATCCATCTTTTACCCTGTATTTTGCGGCATTCATCCGCCCACGACCCCGGAGTGAATTGGCGGCCAGATTCGGTTGTTTAACAACCGGACATCTGGCCGATTGCTGAAAGGTGCAATCTCCAGACCTTTAAGATGCCAGACACACCTTAAAATCGCTTCCCAGCCAGTTTCAATGCCGCTATAACATTTTAATAATACAACGGCTGGCTACAGTTTCTTTCGCTGCCGTTTTCGCTGGCCCTTGCCAGCGTTCACCAGCCAGTCATTAACATCTTTAAAGCCGTCATAGGCGTTACTTTCATCCTTATATTTTCCGCTCAGCGCAAGTGCTTTTCGACTGCAATTTTGTCCGGCTGTATCCCTGTCCAGGTATAGCCCGATGTGTTCATGTTGCTCCAGAAAATGCCTTGCTTTTTCAAAAAATGAAAGCGAATTCAGGATCATATAGTCATGCAGCGGACCCTCATCTTTCTGCATTGCCCTGAAGGAAAGGAAATCCATAAACCCTTCGAATACCTTTACTTCGCTGCTTCCATTGCTGAAGGTTGTGACATCTTTGGGTGAGCTGCTCGCTTTAAAATAAGGGTTCCGTAACTCGAAGCCACCGGAGTCATTACGGAAGCCGATACCATAATAATTCCTGTCGTGCAAGCGGTAACTTACCTCCCGGCAGAATGCATTATAAACCTCCGGCGGTATCTCCCGTTGCTGCAGGTAGCGCAATAAAGGGAACGAGCTAATAACAGTGTCCTTCAGGACGATGATACTATGTTCTTTCACCTGCGTATTGTTTTTATGGGTAATCGGCGGGTGAAAAGAAAAGCCTCCTGTAACTTTGTCTAAGAAGTCGGCTACGGAACATTGATGGTAAAGGATGCCGAAGTCTATGATGTTTCCCCCTTTTCCCAATCCGTGGTCATACCAGCGGTTCAGATGCCGGTTGACTTTGAACGACGGCTCATGCTCCCCACGCAGCGGGGACAGGTACCAATAGTCGTTATTGCGAACCTTTGATGGCTCGAAACCAAGTCCGGACAGATAGCCGACCATGTCGATCATCTTAACTTCCTCAATGCGATGTCTCTGCGAAACCGGCCCCATAATAGCGACGCTTTTATCACCTGTGACTTTAACTAAAACGAAGTTACAGGCACCCAAAAGTGTTAAACAAACCTCATCATATTTTAATGACGATTGTTGCTACGGTATAGCGATTTTACTTTTGCTGGGTATAAAGTAACCTCAAATCTGAAATCATGCTGACCACAAACGAACTTGCCAAAGTATATGATACCATCCTTAGCGCACCGGGCATGACCGAGGCTGTGAAGATCGATATGAAGCTGTCGCGGAAGAACATCCTGCTGCTGCATTACGTGATCAAGCGGGGCCTGAGCCTGAAGGACGATGATAAGGCTAACCTGCTTGGGGGTATACCGGAAGAATCCATTAAAGAGCTGGATGCCATTGCTGACGAATACCTTACCAAGTCAGGACTGAACGAACTCAGCAGCAAGCTCAGCGGCCTTAGCTCAGGCAACAGCGCGAAGGCGTGACAAGACCAATAGCATCTTGCGGGAACCGGTCTCCGCCTTCCGGAGCGTTAGGTTTCCCGCATGTTGCTATACCGCTATCGAAACTGCCATCTGTTCCGAAGGAAGGGATGGCGTTTGCAGACGCTGTAATTTTTTTGCGGCAGACCATCTACTACCAATAGCGTGTTGGCGGGAATAGATTTTATAGCTACTTATGCTTTAAGTCCCGGCAAGTCGCTATTCCATTTGCTCCAGTGTGCTAACGGTCCGGTAGGACGGTAGCATACCTCCTTTCATAGGTTATCGTGGATCTCAGCGAACTGGCACAAGACCAGCCTTGATCGCATATATCGCCAACCCGGTCCGTGTTTTCAATGAAAGCTTGGCAAAAAGAGAATCCCTGTAGCCTTGCACTGTTCTGGTGCTCACGCCCATTTTGACTCCGATCTCTTTTAATGAAAGCTCTGTGCAGCAATAGGGAAGAAACAGCATCTCCTTTTCGCTGATCTTCGTTGCCCCATGTGCGTTTCCCGGCTGTAGCAGCTGGAACAGTTTCTTGTTGGAGATCGCTTCAGGATGGTATATCTCTCCATAGTACACAGACCATAGGGCATCCTTCAACTCCAAAGGATCGCTTTCTTTGAGGACGTAGCCCTTTGCTCCTTTGCTGAATACTTTTATAATGCTGTATTCGTTATCATACATGGTAAGGACGAGTGCCCTGACCGATGGGAATCGCTCTCTGAGGATGTCCAGCGTCTCGTAGCCATCCTGTTGCGGCATATTAATATCTACTACGCATAGGTCCGGCGGATTGTCCATCATTTTAATTTCTTTTAACAGCTGAGCTCCGTTCTCGACGGATGCTACGACGGCGAAATCCCCGAAGCTTTTAATTATCGACTCTATTCCTGTACGGACCATCGAATGGTCGTCTGCGAGGGCTACCGTTATCAATTTCTCGGTATTCATAGGCACACTATTCAACAGGAATAGTGAACACAAGTGTCGTGCCATCGCCCTTTCCGGATTTGATTTCCATGGAGCCTTTGAGTATCTCCAGCCTTGCTCTCAGGTTCGTGAATCCTACCCCCTCATTGTCAAGCAGTTCTGCGACATCCATGCCGATCCCGTTATCTGTAATAGCAAATATGATATGGTCTTCAGATACATCTATAGCCACTTCAATTGCAGTAGCCCGGGCGTGCCTGATGATATTATTGAGCGCTTCCTGGGTCATACGGGAGACCAGCAACTCCTGCTCCGCAGCCAAAGGGAGCTCCTCCTCATTGCATCTGAAGCGGCACTCCAGCATGGTCGTGGACCTGATGTATGCCAGTTCTTTCTTTATCATATTCACGAGACCCATCTTGCTTACTGCCTTACTGCTCAGTATGTGGCTGAGTTCCCGTAGCTGCGTAACCGCATATTTAAGCCTGTCACATGATTCTTCGATGATCATGTTTGCCGCCACCTTGCTTTCCTGCCGCATGGCGTTGAGCAACTGCATCCTCACGATACCAAGCACCTGGTTTATGTTGTCGTGTATCTCGTAAGATATCAGGTTGACCGTCCTTTCTTCAACTTCCAGCCTGGTGCGCAGGACCTCATTTTGTTTCCGGTATTCGGCGGCTTCCAGCTCTGCTGCATACTTCTTTTGCCGCTGCCGGTGGACAACAATAAATAATGTGATTACGGAGGTGAACATCAGCAGCAGGAGCGTGCCGAATATGACAACAGGCATGGCATGTGCATGGTTCATTTACTGCGCTTTTTTGATTGCATCAAGAAAATTGTGCCCATACCGGAGTAAGTAAATATGTTGACCAGCCATACCACCAGGAACACCCAAGGGACATTCTCCTCTTCAATATCAGAAAGAACAAACCAAGTCGCCATAGTGCCGCTCCAATAAAAAAGCAAGACGAGGGAGACGAGGAAATGAACATTCCTCCATAGCGCAAGTCCCAGGTTCCCAGCGAGGAATATTTTACAGAAAGTAAATAATGCCATGCCAACCGTATTGCAACCGATAAGCAGCATGGCATTATTGTTAAACGTGTCCAGCGGCTGCAGTAGTGCTGTGTTGAGCACAGAGGCCACTATGCTAATTGCGGCTACGACCCACCCGATATGGTATCGCCGGAAAGCCGGGACGGAATAGTTATAATACAAAGATGTAAAAAGCGCTGTAACCGGCACGCTTATATGGTATATGGGCATGTTATTGTGATAACGGACCGCAGCAAGGTGTGCCACCATTTCGCTTAACACGTCGTACCCAAGCAACAAGGAAATAAACTTCAAAGGCAGTCCCAGTCTCCTGAAGGAAGCGATGCTTATTAAGAAAGCAATTAGTAGAACTGTCCAGTAGGTATAAAATTCTGTGTTTACATCCATATCCAATCTTATCGGTGAACAAGCGTATCACTGCCGGAAGTACCCTGTGCCGGGCACCTTGGCGGGCAAGGCTGCCCAAAATCCAGTGCTTCACCATTCGGTGTGTACACGTAGTCGCCGTCCTTATCCACCCCAACTATCACCAGCGTTAAAGCGTGGCTATTGGTATCCGGACGCTTGCCTGCGTTACCGGAATTTACATAGTCCAGGCTATGTGCAAAGATAAATTTTATTTTTTCAATCCGTTTCATGTCGGTGCCAACGTGCTGGTCGAGATATGTGCGCAATACGTCTGCGTCATAAATGACAGACTTTATTTCCTGTGTGTTGACCGTACTGTTGATCGCAGTAAGATAGCTCTGTATCATCCTGTTCGCCGTGTCAATATTGATGGGGCGGGAAAACTCCGTGTCTATTCGGGGTGTCGTAGCATCGCCCGCGCCCGGTAAACCTGTCCTTGCCGTTTGGTGTCCGCATGAACACAATAACACTACTGCAGCTGAGAAAATTGTTGTCCGTACCATGATCTATAAGTTTGGTGAGCGACAAAGCTAAACACACAAAAAAAGCTGTAGTACGTTCAAAAGACGGTAATAGGATAATACCCTCAGTAGAGCATGGGCTCGCATAGGGCAGATGCAATCATTGCCGCACATAGATATGATATTCAAGGCATAGCGTAAGCAGTTAATCATTACTATCGTGATCTTATTAACCGGAGATCCCTCTAAAAAAGAATGTCACCCCAAAGGAGATTTAAAATGTCATAAAATCTTTCCGGATGCTTGCAATGATTTTATCGGGGATTGCTAGTTCCGCTGCTTTTTCATTCCATAGCGGAATGACATCCTGAACCTCTTTAATAATGCCTTTGGCGTTCTTTATGGTGTATTTGTCAGCTATTGTAAGAATGTCTTGCAGGGCAATCCCAACACGTTTTCCGTTAAGTGATAATGCTCTTGAAGTCTTACTGAAATTTATTTCCGGGTTCAGGGAGAAAGTCACGTCATAGGCTGGTGACAAGCCCCAGCCGTCATGCTCCTTATCATACACAAAGGAGTGGTTTTTCAGATGATCATCGTGGTTAGCAAAGACAAGATTAAACACCATACGCCGGAACAACTGCTCGGTGTCCTTGTGTGGAAGCTTCAGGTATATTGAAAGGTCGAAAAGGTTTTCATAGCTTGATGCTGCCGGGTCTTTAAAGTCAAGCCCGCTCATGCCGCTGGCCGTAAGGGTATGTATCTTTTCGCCATTTTGCCGGTCAAATCTCAGCGTGGCAAAATGTTTATTATCGATCATTTTGGTGGGCATCATATTGATGCCTGCGGCGCTTGCCATAAGGTAGTAAGCATATTCGACCGCTTCCTTGCTGTAGGATAAGCCTTCTGTGATACCCAGCTTTATTATGTAATGATCATACTCACCGGCGTATACCAGATCACCTGGGATGATCTGTCCTGTCAGCTTATTTTCCGAGATAAGTATCTTGGGTCGGACGCCACCCGCTGAAGTGCCTATCTTGAATATATTCAGCAACGCGGCATGGTTTAATTGAGCTTCTTTTGCCTCGCCTTTAGTCCTGAGGACCTCTTCAACGATGGCGGTTATTTCATCAATATTTATGGTAGCGTCGCCTGTTACTTCTTTGCTGGGAAGATATTCCAGCGCTCCCATGCCTCTCTTGCCTACATATGCTAACTGTTCCAGGGCCGTTATTTTTTTCAGTCCCTTGTGCGTACTTTCCAGCCAGGCCTTAAAAACTATGTTACCGAATACATCCGGCAGTGAGTCCGCGATCATCGGTGGGAGGCCTTTGAATGTTTCGTTATTGTATTTATCGAACACCTGGGTTTGTGTCATCCGGCGAATGATCAGGGGGAACATATTCGCGTAAAGGCCCGAAGACAAGAAAGACGGGTTGTACTGAAAAAAAGATACGTTGCGATCCTCATCAAATCCCAGCTTCCCAATTTCGGTATTGAAGCAGTGGAGGTTGATCAAATTATTTTTAGCCATAGGTTAGTATAATGAGCCATAACTACTGTTAGTAATCTCCGTTTCTATCTGGCCGTAGAAAGAGTTTAGTATCTCGAAGTATTGCATGACGATAAACATAGTGTCCATTGTCGCATTTTTCCCAGATTCCAGATTCTGGATGGTGATCCTCGACAAGTTCAATTTGTTGCCCAGCTCTTCCTGGGTCAGGTTTTGTTTTTTTCTCAGTAATTTTACTAAGGAACCAAATTTGAGCTTTACATCCTTAATAGTGACATTCGGAAACATTTTGCCTATTATTTTATGCAAAAGTAGTAATAAAAATTAAAATGCTTGTTATTTTATGCATTTTATGGGATCAGGATGAGGTTGAAAGTTGGGATCAAGTGGAAAATATAACAGGAAAGCCACCAACATTTGATGTCAGCGGCTTTCTTATTACACGTCCAATAGCAGGCGGTACTTTTATTCGGGGAGATCAGTAATTTTTGTCACGGCTTTTTATTTAATGATCTGGAATTTACCTCCTGCATGTTTATTATACTCCAATGTTCCATGAATTGTCCATTTTTAAAAGTTATAATGTCAATAAGAGGTATAGCAACCTTTTCATTACTGGGCTCAATGCCCATAAAATTGGCAATATGGTTGCCATAAATGGTTTTGCGGGTAACCACTTTATCGTCTTCAGCAATCTGGTCGAATGTCTCAACTGTAACCTCTTTAAATGCCTGATGAAATACATCAACCACGAAATTAATTATTCCCTGCGGTCCCTGGACAGCGCCTTGCGGCAAATTATGGTCAATAAAATCCGTGTGAATAATTTCATGTATTGCATCAACACTACCTTTTTCAAGTACTTCTTTGTTATAGCGAAGTACTACTTCCTTGTTTAGCTTCTGTTGTTCTGTTATCATGTTTTTTTGGATTTTGAATACATGACAAAATTAGCCGGATGACTAAACAGAAAATTGCACTTAAGCAGTTATCCATGGTACATTTCCCGCGTCATTTTCCGGTATGCTGCGGGCGGTTGCCCGGCCAATTTCTTAAAAAAGCGGTTAAAGTAGGGGGCATCCTCGAATCCTAACTCGTAGGCAATCTCTTTTATAGATTTTTCTGTATGCAACAGAAGGCGTTTAGCTTCCAGCGTCAATCTTTCATGGATATGCTTTATACCTGTCTTGCCGCTTTGGTGTTTAACGATTTTACTCAAGTGCCCGGCAGAAATACAAAGCAAATCAGCATACGCAGCCACATCGTGAAGCTGGCTGTATTTTTCGTTAATTAAATTGAGGAAGTTTTTTAAAAGCAGACGATCACTATTTGGTATATCATTAACAAGTTGCGTGGTATAGAGCCGGCTTACATAGATGAGTAAAACACGTAGGTAAGCCAAAAGCATCTCGTTTCGGGAGTCATGCCGCTGATTATATTCCTCGAGCATTTTGGCGAATATATCTTCAATAAAACTTACATTTTCAGCAGATAATGTAAGCTCGTGTCCGTTGTTTGGGTTTTGGATTACCAGCAAATTTTTCAACAGGTTACCCTCTTCAAAAGCAAGAAACTCATCCGTAAACCGAAGTAAAGTACCAATCAGGGGCAGTGTTTCTTCCTTGATGAGTACCTGCTGGGGTACTGAGAAATAGAACGTATCCGGCTTCAATGAATACTGCATCGTATCTACCCAATGCTTTCCACCGCCTTCTTTAACTAAAAGGAGTATATAGAAATCGTTACGGTGTGGCGTAAAGGCAAAGGTTATATCCTGGTCATGAAATCTGTCCAATTCCAGGATAGTGAAGGCGGTCCTAAAGCGTCGAATAAGAGAAACAAGAAGCAAGGCAACTCCATCAACTGAGTATAAAACAAACTGAAATGGAACAGGTGAATTTTCTGTCGGCTTTCTTTAATGCTATTGCGGGTGACCCCCGCATTAGCATTACCCATATCGGCATCTATGCTGCCCTGCTGAAACATTGGGGCGAAAAGCATTTTGAAAACCCTGTCCAGGCATTCAGCCACGAGGTCATGAAGACGGCTAAAATATCGGCCAGTACAACTTACCACAGGACAATCCGTGACCTGCACCATTATGGGTATATCAGGTACGAGCCATCCTTCAAGCGCAACCGGGCCAGCAGGGTGTACATCGTTATAAATGCTGATATACCCGAATCCATTACCAATTAAACTGTGAAGCATGGAAATCCAAGTCGTAACAAAGGAAGATCTGCAGGCATTCCGCAGGCAATTGCTCAATGATATTAAAGCATTGCTGCTCTTCAAGCCCAACACAAAGAAGGACTGGCTCAGGAGCAGTGAAGTGCGCAGCCTGCTGAAGATATCAGCAGGCACACTGCAAAACCTGCGCATCAACGGCACACTGAAGCCGGCCAAGATCGGTGGGATATTGTTCTACCGGAATTCGGATATTGAAAAATTGCTGGAGGATGGAGAAGGATAATAGAGTGGCTGTATCAGATAGCGGCATTTTTGATGATTATAAACGTCTTGTTGATGATCCCCGGATCAACGTCTGGCACCTCAGCATATACGTGTCTTTATGTTACCTGTCATATAATAGCAAGGGTAGTCGAATTATTACCTCAACGCGTAAAGAGATCATGCAACTGTCTCATGTCAGTAGCTTTACCACTTATCATAAGTGCATCCGGCAACTTGTTGCATTTGGATATATCGGGTACACACCATCTTATAACTACTATAGGAAAACAGCTTTTCTTTTGCACGCAGGCAGCTGCCGAACAGGTGGTGCGGGCGTTAATTTTCCAACAATAGACTAAGGATTTTCCAGAATAGTGGAGGTCGCCTGATTTTAGAATTATTTCAAGGGTTATCCTCTGCTCGCTGGAGTGGAGTGATTTTCTTATTATTGCACACTGATGGATAACGTTTTTAATTTGTCATTTTCCCATGATGGAAAGCAATACGACCTTGAAGCTGTGTTTCAAAGGGTAGGCTATATTCATCAATTTCACATTCAGTTGGATGGGCAGACGCTTATAGTTGAATTCGATGAAGAGCGTAATTACAGGGTCATCGGGAATAATACAACGGTAATCAATGACTCCGGCCAAGGCTTATTGAAAGCATTGGTTGAAAAAGTATCATCCTTACATTAGAAAGTGATCACTTTATTTCATGCAGTCAGGAAAACTTTAATTTCTCAATCAGGTCAAGGAAATATTGTTCCGACCAGATATCAAGTGCTTTTCCATCCCGGATAAAACGCACTACGTCTTCTTTTACGTTTTTAACTGAAATCTCAGATATCCTCATTCGCAGCAGATCCATAAATTGTTCCTTGCTAATAGTCGGTTCCTTCCAGTCGCCGCTGTCGCGGGCACGTACCAGAAAGTGATTCAGATTCAAGGGTATCCCTTTTTTTATATACCATTCCATATCGTACCAGTCCCTTCCCTTAACCCTCGATTTCCATTTCCGGAAGAGCAACGCATGCAATTTCCCCGCAAAGAGGTCGGGCTGCGTAAAGCATTTTACATAAAATGAAAATGGCCTTAACAGTAGTTTTTCTTCAGTTGTGAAGCCAGCGGGTGGATGTGTATCCACCTCCAGCTTAATCTTGATGGATGGCCTCGTACCGATGCCTGCCTGCGGAATAACGGCATCTAGTTGTAGTTCTTTCCAGACGGTATCCGATTTAAGGAAAGCGGAATCTACATTTGTCTTCGTCGCTTTCAGCTTTTCTTTGACGCTGACCCGCATACCAAGTGAACTGAACTCGGTAACTATGCCCTCCAGGTACGGTTCAAGGGAAAAATCCGCATCTGCAGTCAGCAATGAAAAATCCAGGTCTTCAGAAAACCTGTCCAGTCCGTAGAGTATGCGTAAGGCTGTGCCTCCATAAAATGCGGCTTTTTCAAAGAAGTCACTTCTCTGCAAGCCTGCCAATGCTATCTCCTGCATAATCTCCCTGAGCGCAAGGTCTGCTTCTGCATATGTCTTTGCGCCGTATTCCTCAAGCCATTCCTTTATCATCTGGAAAGTGTTTTTATTAACATGTCAATACTGCTTTTCTTGGGCGCATCGGTCGCCCAGCTGCTTATTACCTGTACATCTATTTGTCCCAGTCTTTCTTCGTCTATACGCATGTCGTCTATCAGGAATTCCTTTACCTGATTCGTACTTCTTAACAGAACGCCGGCGGTAGTGACGATCTTATCACATAGGGCTTTCTCCGGCGTTGCGACCATCGCTGTCTGTTTTTTGGTGAGCTCCACGTACTGCAGGCCGAAGGAATAGTAAGGCAATGGCAAATGGGTATAGCTATATCGCACGGCATCAGTGTTATACAGCGTACTGTTCCGTATGGTCATGGAGCTTATCTCATACACTTTTTCAGGGATCCATCCCCGGTATGCGAGTGCTGTTTCCATGGAAACATAACTTGGTCCGAGCAAATGGTTGGCAAGAAGAAACGGTTCCGGCACAGCCATGTTTAATGCCGGCCCAGGAATGTAAATGCCCCTTTTTACCAGCTGTAATATTCCTTGTCTTACCAATTCGCTTATTTTGTCGTAAGGCCTTTTGTATTCCTTCAGTAAGTCCAGCAAAATCTGCCTTGTAATGGGCTGTTCACTGAAGTCTTGTATGGCGTCCCTGAATTCCATTTGTAATATTTTTAGGTATCCATCGGATACTATCCGATAAAGGTAGGTGTTTTTTACATGTTATGTGATATTTTAGCGGTTTAATCGGAATAAATCCGATGTTAGGATGTAAATTTTACAATTTATAGACGCTGTGTTGGAGCTGGCAGTAATATATTATTCGGGATGGAATCAGTTACTCGTTTTAAGTACCGTTTCCCCGATTTATACCCTAAAGGGTATAAATAGAACCTTTGATGATCAAATTATACCCTTAAAGGTATAATCTAAGAGTTTGTCTTTATGGCTATTAACTACAGGGATTGTCTGATAATAAATTGCTAACTTGTTTAGTTTTGTATGAAAAATTGATATAATGCCTCCAACATCAGCTGAGAGAAAAAAAAGAATCAGAAATTTATCTCTGGCAGTTCTCATAGCTGGCAGCACTCTCTCAATAATGGGCGGTGCCAATCAGATAATTGGATATTTTTCCATTGGGATACCCGCAGTCATTGTATCCTTAGTCTCTGGGTTAATTATAGTTATTTACCTACCCAAACTTATCGAAAGTAACTATAAAGAGACTATCAAAATTGGAGGACTAAGTACCCCAAAGGCAGCTGCTATACTAGGCGCCATAATAACATTAGCGGGGGTAGGCCCATATGTAGGACAGTTTTTAGTCGCAAAAAAATGTGAAGAAAACGGCAGGACCGCAATTATTGAAGGTTCAGGCATAAAGGCAAATTTTTACTGGCAGAAAGCAACAAAAAAATACGCACAATTGGGATTTGATGAAAAATCCCGCGAGGCGAAAGTCTTTCTAGCTCAATCATATTATATGCTTGGCGATACTAAAACTGCTAAATCGCTGTTGAAGGAAGTTGATACTTTAGGTGAGCCAACTAAAGAACTAATGGTTATCGCCTTAATTGTAAGATCCAATATTGCAAAATCACAGGGAGACTTAACCAGAGCGGAATTGGATTTGGAACAGGCCAAAGAGCTTGTGTTGCATGGAACCTTAGATGAGGCTACAATATATCTCAATTATGCGCTTCTGCTGGAGAAAAAAGGACCTGCATATAACATTGCTGTTGTCACCAGCATACAAAAAGCACAATCCATTTTTGCAGATATTCACTATGATAAAGGAATTATCATCTCACAATTGAATCTGGCATCTTTTTTCCAGTATGACTCGGGTAAAGTGCGGGCTTACCTTGATACGGCATCTATATATATAAGGAGAGGTAACTTTACCGATCTTGAATCACTTCTGTATTCAGATTATGCATTGTTATACAAAAATGACGGGGATGTTATTCATGCCGAGAAGTATTATAATCTTGCTCTTCAGAAATCAATAGCCACAAGTGACATTTCCGGCCAAGCATCAATACTGATTCAACTCGCGTTCCTGGCTATTTCGAAATCAGACAATGCTCAGGCTTTGCAATATTTAAAGCAATCAAAAGCCTTCACCGATTTATTGTCAAAATCTGAGGACATTGTTAATAATTTGGAACTTGGCAAGCTCTATCTGGCGCAGGCAGGAATATTTGATGCTCTGAACAATGTAGCGGATGCAGAAGCTAAATATCAATCTGCGTTAAAAATATTTGATGATAACACTGACGTGCTGGGTGAAATAGAAGCGAGATTGAGCTTTGCAGCGTTTTACCAAAATCATAGTCAGAGTGTGAAGGCCCAGACGATATTGGATAATATCGAGGGATTATTGTTAAAGGATTTTTCGCAGGTGAGGCATCAATATGTCGTCATATTGTATAACAACCTTGGCAAAATGTATAAGGACGCCGGTAACCTTCAGAAAGCACTGGAGTATACTTCAAAATCTCTGGAAATGGCCCGGGCAATTGGCGACAAACTGCTGGAAGCCCAGGCAATGGAAAACCTGAGTATTCTTAATTCTATAAATGGAACAGCTGGTGCAATATCCATAGACACAGCACAGAAAATATTCGGCCAATATCACAACGGCTCAGAACAATCTATTGCTTCATTAAACGTATATCTGCAACAAGCCGGTACGTGGACCCTTAAACAGGTAAATGATACCACAGATCGGTTGATTGACAAAACAGATGATCCATTTGTATCGCCATCTGTCAAGAATCAATTATTGTTGGGCATACAAGTCGATGATGTTTCCAACAAGAGCGTCATCAAGTTGCGAACTAAGTTAATGCAACTACTTCCTACGCTAAATAAGTCCATTGTTGTCAAAGATTATGGCAGATGTAACTTAAGTCTTGCTCTTATCGCCAATAGACTCGGAAATGTCGACGATGTAAGAAAATATCTCATCCCCGCAGATAGCGCCTCATCTTCTCTGCCTTATCCGAATTCTATTTTATACCTTAAAAAAATCGGTCTCCTGAAATTTCAGACAAATGACTATAATGGAAGTGTTAGTCAATTTTTCAAATGTATTGACATATCTATTGATAAACCGCTGGCTATGTCATTACCTGAGGTGAAGGGTGATTTGCGAATTATTTTTACTTGCTGGAAGAAGCTGGATAAAGACCAGCAATGCGTTTTTCGCAATAAGGTCAAACAGCTTTCCATCAATAGCCCTGCACCTGATTTAAACCAAGCTTTTGAACAGTTTTTAAGTGATATAAAGCAATAACGAGGGTTGAATTTTCATTAAACAGCGTCACTACTATTATATTGCATATCTTTGCATCAGCATTACAGCAGGGAATTCAGGCGGTGAGCGATTCGGTGAGCAGTGAATTTCGGGTGTTACAAAATATTGATTATAAATGGATTACAGAGACGGTTCTGAACCCTCTCTCTCCGCTGAGTATAAAATAGCCCCTTCTGCCGGGGCTATTTTTTTGTTTTACATAAGTCAGGTTTAGTCCCGCAAGTCAAATTATCTGAAAATGGAATTCAACCCAAACAACAACGTAGTTAAAATCTGCCTTCAGGGTATGGCGATGGAAGACCACGACAAGCCAGAAGAGGCCAGTAAAATATTCCTCCTGGCATGGAACGAAGCGACAAACGACTTTGAAAAATTTCTTGCGGCTCATTACGTTGCCCGGCATCAGGATAACGTACCCGACAAATTAAGATGGCTCGAAACGGCTTTGCAGTTTGCATTAAAAGTAAATGACGACACTACCAGGAGCGCTCTCCCCGCTCTATACGCGAAGATTGCGAAATGCTATGAGGACTTAAACACTCCCGACAAGGCAAAGGTGAATTATGAGTTAGCCGCTTCGTTTGCGCACAAACCCTCTGACAAAGGCCCCTTTTATCATGGCACAAGAGCAGACTTGCGGGTTGGTGATCTGCTTATGGCAGGCGGCAACTCTAATTATAAGTCTGAGCTTAAGATGAACCACATTTATTTCACCGCGGTGCTTCATGGTGCGGGGCTTGCTGCCGCATTAGCCAAAGGTGAAGGGCGCGAACGCGTTTACATAGTAGAACCGACCGCGAGCTTTGAAAATGACCCCAACGTTACCGACAAAAAATTTCCCGGCAATCCAACGCGCTCCTATCGCAGCGAGGCGCCGCTGAAAATCATTGGTGAAGTAACAGACTGGGTGAGGACAACATCTGAAGAACTCCAAAAATGGCGCGAAAGGCTAGCTAATAACAAAGGGGAGATCATCAATTAATTCTTGTGCCGCCATACCTGGCCCTGGTTAATGGAAGCAGCTCAACAACAAGCTATTTAACAGATTATTTGCCTATACTGAAGTAACTTTACCATGAGGGGATGGAATAATGGAAATGGTGGATGTAGGGGCTGTTTATCAGAAGATAAAAGAAATAAGCCTGAGAGAAATAAACGGAACACGAGCTATCAGTGTTAATAGTATTGCAGAGGAACTCAACAGCAACAGGGAGATCATCCAGCAGTATGTAGTTGCACTAACGTTATTGGAACTCATACAATCTGGAGATACAGACGGGATGATTTCAATAAAGTAGTCACTCAAGTTGTGAAAGCCTTTTTCAACTTATTACCGGTAATGCCTGATGCCCGGCGAGAAACACTCGACAAAGGTGCATGTGTTTACTGCTCCTGCCCAGTTGTCTCTGTATTGTTATCGACAATTTCAAAGTCTATTTTGTCAAACCATATCTGTCGTGTCCCACCCATCAACGCACCATAGGATATATTGGCTGCCCTGTTCGAAACATCCAGCACAATTTCATAGCGATCCCAATCATTAGTGCCACTTATCGACCGGTCTGTTTTGCCGTTCTTCATGTTATCAAATGCAATGGTGCACTAAGCAGCATGCCAGCCCGAAACATAAAATGACGCTTTTAGTATTTGACGATATTAGCGATAAAAATATGATTTTTATTGACTATTAATATATCCCCGGTGGTTTGGAGTCGGCCTCATTTTAATAATATGCCGTAGATTTGATAGCAATTAAATGAATCACCATATGGAAGAAAAAGTGGGCGGAATATGCACAAACATTGTATCCGCCGGATTTTTGGGAGTAGGTGAATAGCCGTTACTGCGCCCTAAAATAGTAAAGCGAAAAATTCACCTAAAATAAAAAACCATGAGAACAATTAACCCCTGGATCAACTTCAATGGAAATGCTGAAGAAGCATTCACTTTTTACAAGTCGGTTTTTGGTGGCGAATTCACAAAGATAATTCGGTTCCGCGACCTGTCGAGCGCTGAATTCCCGGTGCCGGAAAATGAAGCCAATAAGATAATGACCATTGCTTTGCCCATAGGCAAGCACAATGTGTTAATGGCCAATGACGTTCCTGAATTTATGGGGCGGGTAAACGAGCGCGAAAACAGGTCCAAAATAGCGGTGAGCGCTGAAAGCCGGGAAGAAGCCGACAAGATATTTAACGGCCTGTCAGCAGGCGGCGACGTTGAAGGGCCGATTGGCGACAGTCCCTGGGGTACATATGCCGGAATGTTCAGAGACAAATATGGCATTGAATGGATCGTGGAATTTGACCCAAATTATAACGGGTAATCCAACCGAATTAATTGAGGCTAAAAGACGTTGCAAACACCACACGGCAGCTGTCCTTCCCGAAAGAATTCGGGAAGGACAGCTGCAAGCGAGGCAGCAGGTCATTTGTGTAAATAGAAGGCGCCAAATTTGGTTGGTAATGGCAGGTGGAAGAAGCAACATAAGATGGTATAGATCAGCATTATTGCTAAAAATGCAGATGCTTTTTTTTGTTTACTCCAACGATTAGTGGCCATGATCGATTGAATTAATGGTCTAATTTAAAGTCTGTGCTAAGTATCCTGTTTTCAAGCAATCCACGGTAATCAACAAACTGAAGCAGTATGTCTTTTCAAAATTATAATTCTTTTCATCACAATAACTACATCAAAATTTCCAACTGCTTTCCCTAATGGGCGCGGATTCCTTCGAAAGGCGGACTGGATGGAGAAGGAAATGCCCCGTAGGGGCTGTCCAATTTGCGCAGGTCATTCATCTTCAGGCAACCTGAAAATATAGCGGTCTTCATAAGCCACGTGAAGTTTATCAAGTATGCGCTTATATTCAAGAAAGGTAATTTTTTTGTGATGCTCTTGTTGATTGAATATATACCTGGCGACAGTACTCTCACTGGCCCTCATTTGTAACGAACATCGCATAACACACTTTTTAAAACGAACTTTTCATACCACCCTACCTAAAATTCCTCCCGCCATAAAACACATCTTTCTGTTCTTCGACCTGGCCTTTGTTTGAGGGGAGGGCTTCGCTGCGCTCGTCGGCGCGGGAGAGGGTGAGGACGGGAGGGTCTTCGCTCTGGGTAACGGTGAGGCCGCGTAGTAATGCGGAGAGGTTGAAGCAGCGTTTCACCACTACATGTATCACTTCGCCTTCTTTCTGCACTTTGCCTTCTACCATCAGCAGCCGTGACTGCAGTATTTCTTTCCGGTACTGATCGAACAGCTTCTGGAATACGACGAGGTTGGCAATGCCGCCTTCGTCTTCTATAGTGATGAAGCATATGCCGCTGGCTGTGCTGGGCCGCTGGCGCACCAGCACCAGGCCGGCCACTTTTACCAGCGCGCCATCATTGAGCGCTGCAATATCCCTTGTAGCTGTTATGCCCAGCATCTGCAGCTTCTCCCGCACAAAACTTACGGGGTGGGCTTTTAACGACAGGCTCATGGATGCGTAGTCCTCTATTACATGCTCGGCATCGGTCATCAGGGGCAGTTGCATCTGCGGCTCAGTGGCGCTCTCTGATTGCTGGCCGGTATATATGCCGCTGGGTTTGTCTTTCAGCGCCGGCACTTCCCACCATGCCTCTCTGCGGTCAAGGCCCAGCGAACGGAACGCATCCGCATCAGTGAGCTTTTCTATTGCGGCCTGTGGCACTCCGGCATCGGGCAGTTGCTGCATAGTGGTGTAGCCGCTCCCCCGCCCTGCTATCAACACCTCCATATCGGCTTCACTAAGGCCACTTATATTCCGGAAGCCCAGGCGCACGACATAATACTTGCCTGCTCTTTCTTCCAGCATATTGTCCCACCACGAATAGTTGACATCTACAGGGCGCATTTCCACACCATGCTTGCGCGCGTCTATGACTATCTGGGCAGGCTGATAAAAACCCATAGGCAGGCTGTTCAATAAAGCAGCGGCAAACACATCAGGGTACTTCCACTTGATATAGGAAGACACATATACCAGCAGCGCAAAGCTGGCCGCATGGCTCTCCGGGAAGCCATAGCTGCCAAAGCCTTCCAGTTGCTTGAATACCCTAAGCGCAAACTCTTCGGTATAGCCCTTGGCGGTCATGCCCTCCACCAGTTTTTTCTGGAATGCACTAACCTTGCCCTTAGCTTTGAAGGTGGCCATGCTGCGACGAAGCTGGTCGGCCTCGGCGGGGGTGAAGCCTGCGGCCACAATGGCTATCTCCATGGCCTGCTCCTGGAAAAGCGGCACACCCAAAGTGCGGCCTAGTATCTCCCTCAATTCTTCTGATGGATACTCCACTGGCTCCTTGCCATTTCGGCGGCGCAGGTAGGGATGCACCATATCTCCCTGTATAGGGCCGGGCCTTACTATGGCTACCTCTATCACCAGGTCATAAAAGCTGCGCGGCTGCAGCCGCGGCAGCATAGACATCTGTGCGCGGCTCTCTATCTGGAAGACGCCTATGGTATCTGCATGGCAGATCATCTCATATACCTCCGGCACATCCTGTGGTATATTGGCCAGGGTATAGTGCTCGCCATAATGTTCCTTTGCCAGGTCGAACGCCTTGCGGATGCAGGTGAGCATGCCCAGCGCCAGCACATCCACCTTCAGGAAACCGAGCGCTTCTATATCGTCCTTATTCCACTCTATGCAGGTGCGGTCTTCCATGCGGGCATTCATGATGGGGCATAGCTGGTGCAGCTTGTTTTGCGTCATCACAAAGCCCCCTGTATGCTGGCCCAGTTGCCGCGGGAAACCAATAAGCTGCGATGTAAGCCCCAGCACTTTATGCAGGTGCGGATCATCGGGATTCAGGCCCTGCTCCAGTATGCGCTGCCGGTCGAAAGCCTCTTCTCTAAATGACCATATAGAACCAGACAAGCGGCTGATGGTATCTACCGACAAGCCCATGGCCTTACCCACATCGCGTATCGCTCCTTTATGCCGTTCCTGCGTTACGGTAGCTACAATGGCAGCCCGATCCCGGCCATACTTTTCGTAGATGTACTGTATCACTTCTTCCCGCCGCTCGTGCTCGAAGTCCACATCTATATCAGGTGGTTCATCCCGCGCATCCGACATAAAGCGGGCAAACAGCAATTTGAACTTGGAAGGATCTACAGACGTAATACCCAGGCAATAGCACACCACCGAATTGGCCGCGGAGCCACGCCCCTGGCACAGAATACCCCTGCCACGTGCAAAGCGCACAAGATCATAAACGGTTAAAAAGTAAGGCGCATAATTTTTCTTCTCCATAAAGTCCAACTCATACTGTATGGTCTCTTTTACTTTGGCAGGTATACCATTGGGGAATTGTTCATGAGCGCCTTGCCATGCCAGGTATACCAGTTCCTCCTGCGGAGTGCGCCCCTCACTGGTGATCTCTTCGGGGTATACATACTCCAGGCTATCCAGCGTGAACTGGCAGGCTGCGGCTATTTCCAGTGCACGGTCTATAGCATCCGGGTATTGTCGGAACAGGCGGTGCATTTCGGGTATTGGTTTCAGAAACCGTTCTGCATTCTGGTGTAGCCGGAAGCCGGCTGTGTGTATGGTACATTTTTCACGCACACAGGTGAGCACATCCTGCAGCTCCCGGCGGGCAGGCGAATGATAGTGCACATCATTGGTCGCTACCATGGGCACCTCCAGCCGGGATATGCGGTAAAGGCGCTTGCCATCATCGCCGCTATAAGAGCGATTGGCAGCTACATATAGATTTGCACCGAGGACTGCATGATACTCACTCAGTGCGCTCTTGAAGGAATCGTCAAAATCAAATTGCTCATTGAGCTCCGCCGGCGGCACTACAATGAACTTCATGCCCTGCGCATGATCATATACATCCTGCCGGTACAGGTCGCACTTCCCTTTTTCCGTGCGGAAGTTCCCCTTGGTGAGCAATGCACACAATCCACCCCAGGCTTCTTTGGTAGTGGGGTATGCCAGCAGGCTGGGGCCATCCAGCAAATCGAGCCGACAGGCGGGTATGAGGCGTATGCCTTTTTGCTTTGCGGCTATATGTGCGCGCACTACGCCGGCTACACTGTTCCTGTCGGTTATGGCAATAGCGGTATAGCCAAAAAAAGCGGCTTGCTCCGCCAGCTCATCGGGGTGCGATGCTCCGCGGAGGAAGGTGAAATTAGAGGTTACTTGTAGTTCTGCGTAGTTCATTCTTTAAATTCAAAATTCAAAAGCTGACCGTGGTTAAGCGAAAAACCCATGAATGAACCATTGGGCTTGTTGCTCGCCGGAATATCGCCCGGAGCGAAAGAGCCAATAGCGTTTTCCTTCCTCATCTTCTACCGTATAGTAGTCGCGCAGCTCACCTGCCTCCAGCCACCATTCACGCTCTATGCGCTCGGGGCCATCTGCTTTTTTTATCTGGTGGAGCTGCTTTTTATAAATGAACAGCATAGGCGGATAGTCGGGCACGGGTACAGTTACTTCAATAGGTTCGGGGCGGGCAAGCAGGTTTGTTGGTCGCGGCCTGCTGGTGCGCCAATCAGTTGCCGGTGTTTCAGCAAGAGACCGTGTTGTTTTTATAGACCGCTCCGGCCAGTAATGCTCCTGCGGCAGAAACCTGCAAATGGTATCGGCGCCCACCTTGCCGGCAATGCGGTCCAGCAACTCTGCGAGGTCGGTATCGCCAAGGCCACAATTCTCTGCCATCCATAAAGACTCCTGACCGGCAACAATGTCTTCCACCTTGGTTGCTTCCAGCACAAACAACTCTATGCCCAGTGCGGGTTCTATACCGGGTATTTTAAGTTCAAACAGTTTGAACAGGTGGGCAATGTTGCGTGAGGCTATGTGGGTTGCTATCTCCACTTGTGTTATCCGGCTATCTACCCTGTAACATTTAAGGATCGCTGCACGCATACCTTTTTCCTCTCCCTTCAGCCGTTTACAAAGCGCTTCCAGTAATTTTTGTATGGCTATCTCTATGCCCCCGGCTGTTCTTATTGGTTCCAGGCAGGGCAGCCGCTCTTCGTATGGCGTTATATGCTGCAGGGGAATTATTACTTCGGGCTCTTTACCCAGTGCCTGGTCTAGCCGCAGCAGCAGGCCTTCCCCGAACCTGCGGCGCAGTGCGGAACGTTTTATGCCAATGAAGCTATTGATACTCCGAAACCCGAGTTTTTGCAGCCGCGCGAGGATAATGGGATCCAGCCGCAATGCAGCAGGCGGCATGGGCAGTAGTGCTGCTACACTGCACCAGGGTTCTACAATAGGGTTATGGCCAAACCTTGCTGCCGCCCATGCCATGCCGGGTGTATCTGCTATGGCAGCGCTCAGGTCATACCCCCTGCTGCGCAGTTTTACAATAATATCATTTAGATATTGTTGTTCCCCTCCCCACAGATGCGCACAGCCACTGATATCCAGCAGCAAGCCATCCGGCATATCAATAGCCGCAGATGGTGTGTACCGTATACACCACTCGCCAATGGCTCGTAGCAAGCGCTCTGCCTGGCCCGGGATATCATCTACTACCTGCAGGCTGGGCACAATGGCTTTGGCATCAGCAGCAGCCATACCCGCACCTATGCCCTGTTTTTCTGCCTCTTTGTTTGTTGCTGTAATAATCACCCGCCCGTGTTCCTTAATGGTAAACACAAGAGGCTTGTTGGCCAGTTCCCGGTGACGAACCCTGTACCAATCTGTAACCAGGTACGGAAACCATATCGACATAAATCTTTTTGCCATTACCCTACCCTTCTAATTTGCTCCGGTATCACTACCGTGATCAGTTTTTCTGTAATTAATTGGAATTGTCCGCTTTGCCATTCCATGGTCCATTTGCCGGGCTTACCGTTGCGTACCCTTAATAAGGCTACCTCCCAGCGGGGAAACCCCACCCCCGGCATGCCCGCTTCCAACTGGCTGGGCACTGGCTTTATCTGCCAGCGGGCCACACAGGCGGTAGTAGTGAGCCTTCGAGCATCTGTGCGCAAAATGAAACCCGTAACATGGCTGGTTTCCACCGCCAGTTGCAGCCTCCGGGACTGCATAAAGGTCAATTCACGCACTTCGGCAACAATGCCTGCAAGGCCCTTACACTTTAAAGCCTCCTCCATTACCCACAGTGCTTCTTTATCATACTGCACATTCACGAAAATGATACGGTCAGGAGAAACCCCGAATGTGTGCAGGGCTACCGGGAACACCTTGCGTGCGGTGCTTATCCAAAGGCATGCACCACCCCGCTGCATCAGCGAGCCAAGCAACCCGGCTATAAAGCCACCCGAAGCCGCACCATGTTCCGGCTCAA
This sequence comes from uncultured Bacteroidota bacterium, assembly GCA_903905065.1. Taxonomy (GTDB): domain Bacteria; phylum Bacteroidota; class Bacteroidia; order Chitinophagales; family Chitinophagaceae; genus Nemorincola. The sequence goes on from CAIVEW010000022.1 coordinate 28,433, forward strand.
AACTCAAAAACTCATGTATAGCACCTGTGGGGAAAAACCTGCCGGGAAAAGCAGCTTCTATATTTTCCAGGCCGGGTATTCTTTTGATATCGGCAGGTTGGCTCCTATATCCCTCCTGCTGCAAAATGTCTTTTTGCAGCTTGCTGATAATATCTTTTTTAGCATCGGGAAACATAGTTTGCTTTTTTAAAAAATCTTCTTACATTTGTTATTATAGATAACAATTGTTGGTTAGTAATAATAACAAAATGGAAACTAAAAACCAAAAATTATTTTGGGCCGAGAACTTAAAATTTCTCCGCAACCGGAAAAAACAGAGCCAGGATGAACTGGCAGCCAACCTGGGGATAACACGCGCCAAACTCAATTCGCACGAGAATGGACTGAGTAAAAATCCGCCGCTGGAGGACCTGATACGTATCGCAGAATATTTTCAAATAGCGGTAGATACACTACTGAAAGTCAATCTTTTAAAGCTGGGAGAATTGAAATTGCGCGAGCTGGAATCGGGCAACGATATTTACATATCCGGCGGCAAGATCCGGGTGCTGTCTATAACCGTAAATGCAGATAACCGGGAGAATATTGAGTTCGTTCCGAAGAAAGCACGGGCAGGCTACCTCACCAGTTTTAATGACCCGGAATTCATAGCCCAGCTACCAAAATTCTCACTACCCCACCTACCGCAAAACAGGACCTACCGGATGTTCCCCACCGAGGGAGATAGCATGCTGCCCATACCGGAAAATTGCCTGGTGATCGCAGAATATGTGGCCGACTGGACCAGCTTAAAAAACACCCCCTGCATTGTGATCATGAAAAGCGAGCAGACCTTTTTGTTTAAAATGGCCAGCCTGATCACCGCCAACCAATCGTTATTGCTGCACTCCCTGAATGCAGAATATAAAGACAAAGAAGTATGGGTGGGCGATGTGCTGGAAGTGTGGAGATATCACAGCCATATCACCGATATGATACCCACCAGTGACAATGGGATGATGCAGCAGATATTGAACTATGTAAAAGAGATACGTTTTGATGTGAACAGCCTGAAGAGCTAGGGCAATATTATTAAAAAAACGAAACTATTATGAAAATGGACACAATGCTATACATGTTTGCACTTATGCCTACTAACGAAGTATCGTCATACATCCAGTCAAGAAGAGAGGAGCTTTTCGAAAGATTCGGTTTCAGCAAAGCCCTGAAGCCGCCGGTACACATTACTTTGTATGATCCTTTCCATATAAAAAAGGAAAGTGCTGCGTCGTTTGAAAACGCGGTTGATCAGCTTCAAAAGTGGGCCGACTCACAACCACCGTTTCAGATCGATCTGCAGGATTATGGCTTTTTTGAAAACCCGAAGACACCTGTGGTATATATAGATGTGAAAAAAACCAGCAAAATAAAGGACCTGCAGGCCAACTTCATTAAGAAACTGAAGCAATATATAGCTACCGAAGACAAACCAAAGACCTACAAACCTCATGTAACCATTGGTTACCGGGATATAACCCCGGATGTATTCCCGGCAATAAAAAATTATTATTCCAATCAGACCTTTAGCGCATCCTTTGCCTGCAGCACGTTTTACTTATGGAGACACAATGGGCAAAACTGGCAAATACTCAAAACATTTCATCTTAACGGAGCAGTGTCTCAGTTGTCGCTTTTTTAAGAAGATCACTTCATCCATTGCTCGATCATCTTTTGATCCAGCTCATTAACAGTTGTATTGGCTTCCACCATTCCATTGTTTACCCACATGATCTGCGGGTACTCGCCGCCGGTGATCTTGTCAAACGGCTCACTTGCCAGGCGGGTATGAGGGATATCCTCGGCATGGGTATAGTCCCAGAAACGCTTGAGATCGGCAGTCGTATCACCTACTACCAGGAAGAAAGGGATAGCAGGGTTGCGCTCCTTCATCTCGTGCATGAGTTTGGCGGCATGGCGGCAATGAATACATTCCGGGCTGGCGAAAGTGATGATATGCTTGCCCTTGGAGAGATCAAGCGGGGGAACATTTTTAGGGTCGCCATAAATGGCTGTAAAGTCCAGCTTGTATGGCGCAAAGATGGGGTTCATCAAATAGGCCAGCGAAAACGCGCAAACCATATGCGCAATAGGGATGAAATTGGACCATTCCGCACGCAGCCCTTTGTGGTAACGCATCAATACCCAGATAACCAATAGCAGTATCCCATTCTTTATCAGCGATGTGGAGGGCGACATCCAGATATTAGTACCGAAGCAGCCGCAGTTCACATCATTACCGGCCTTGATCCATAACCACACCAGGTAAACGGAGAAGCCAGCTATCAGTAAGAAGGCAGCCTTCAGTACCCAATTGTTCTTACCGAAATAATGAAAGATCATCAGCGAGCCCAGGCCAGCCTCGAGGCCTATGAAGAACCTTGCCAGTATAGAGGCTGTCATATAATGCACATGCGCCTGGCTCGCTATGTTGTACTCGAAAGCCTGTATAGTGGGAAACAGCTTGGTGTATGCCGAAAAGAGGAATGTGGCCCCGGTGGCAATAGCCAGGATAACAAATACTATTTTGGGGATCTTCTGCATAAAATTGATCTATTAAATCAAGAGCGAACAAATAAATGACATAATTACACAAAATATAAAAAATGATTAGGATTATAAGATTAAAGAATTTTCCGGATTGGATGATTCACAGGCCCCTCTGGTCCTCGTTTGAAACAGCCTGTCCCGAACGCTTTCGGGAAGGGTCAAACGGAGCGGCGTTTGCAACGCCCTATTCAATAGCTTTTCTCTTACTATAAATAGATATTTCGTCTTGGTGCGCATCCATTATTTATAGACCTTTGTACCACAAATTGCAGTTTTTCCACTGCTCATTTTTCATTCCCCGAAAATTAAAGTATCAGTTGATCGATAAATCCCGGCTGACAAAGGCAACTGCCGACTGAAAAACTGGTGTATCTTTATTGATTGTTTGTTATCATTAAAAAACCAGTTTATGAAGGCCATATATGTGCTTCTTTTCTTCGCGTTCCTCCAAAACGCAAACGGGCAGGACTATTGCAAAAAGATAAAGAAAGAAATTAGCCCTGATGGGTATAACCGCAGCTATTTCTCCCCTTTCAGCGAAAAAAACATGCCTGCCATCAGGATAACCCGCGTTGTAGACTCCAACCCGGAAGACGATGAGTTCGATAACTTCTTCATTATATTTAGGATTCCCGGCGGGGATGTCGGTTCCATATTTACAACTGGACCTGATGACAAGGTTGTGGAAAAGAAAGAAAAAACGATGAAAATTGAGTTTGATGATCATTCCGTAATCACAACCGATACGGTGCAGATAAACCACGATATGACTGACGACAAAGCCGAGGTGATCAGAACCCTTTACTTCCCCATCGATGATGGCAATTACAAAGATTTTACTACAAAGAAGATAGTTAAGTATACACTAGGCACAATAGAAAGAAAGTTTGCCGCAGATAGCGCCAGCGCGGTAATGCACTATGTACAATGTATCAAGGCGGAGAAATAAGGAGTTCAGTATTTCCCTACCGGTGCATTATTGCTCCGTTTTCCGCGTTATGGGTATCCATATCTCTTCTTCTGAGTCGGGACTATCGTTTTTATATTTTTCACCAAGGATCTCAAAATGTGGCCTGTTATCCAGGGTGTATCCGGATGATGGTAACCACGTGCCGTAAATGTATTGGAATACTTGAGCACCACCACTTGCCGGCCCCCGATAGGTGAAGACCGCATACATTCCACCAGGCAAGATGAATACCGCCATTCCGGCGGGTACTTCCTCGGCATCTGAAACCGCCATGGCAGCCCATTTGATAAATTCTGCGCCCGGCTCAAAATCCGCAAAGTACGAAGGGTCATATACCTGCAACGAATACAGATCCTCGCCTATTACATTCCTGATCTCCTTGCGCTGTTGCATGAAACTACGCCATAACTCACCCGTTCTGTTAGCGGCCAAAGACATAACCATTGATTTCCCGATCAGTTTCTTTTCCGCGATCGTTCGTATTGTTGGTGTCATCATTGCAATGTGTCTATTTCGATATCGTATTTATCCAGTAACCCGGATATGCCAGACAGAGAAAATTTGGCCTTCTTTATTTTATTCAGAGATGGGTCAATCGAATAATTGACCGACGACCGAAGGTCTGCTTTCTCCAATGTAGTATTATCGAAACTAGCGCCCATAAAATCGCAGTGCTCGAAAACAGCGCCGGTAAGATCGCATTGGGCAAAGTCGGCCTCGTGCAGTTGCGTGTTCTTAAAAACAGTTCCCTTTAGTTTAGCCTGGTAAAAAGAGGAATGATGCAGCAGGCAATTCTCAAAACTAAATGCCAGCGCGAATTTATTACAATCATTAAAATGCAGCCCAAGCATTTTACAATTGGTGAACTTAACCTCGCGAAAGGCGGTTTTTGTCAGCTTCGCAAGACTGAGATTGCATGACCTGAATTCACATTCCCAGAATATTATTTCAGCAAGGTCTGAGCCGGAGAAATCACAATTTGTAAATACACACTTTTCGTATTCGCCCTTTGGCAAATGATCTTCCTTAAAATCTCGTTTATCGAAGGTTTCGTCTCTGAATATTTGATCCATACTACTATTATTTCGTTTTCAATGGCCTGATTATAATTCATTATCAATTTCGTTAAAACCTAAACGAAGAATGTCATGGTGAGCCCCGCCGAACCATGACTGCCGAGGATTCTTCCGAAGTCCCATCAGAGCTACGGCGCCTGTTCGATAGCCGTATTAACTCATCATAATCCTCGTTAATTAAAGCCTCTTTCTTTTTCCTTGTCCAACCTTTTATCTGTTTTTCTCTAAGTATAGCATCATCAACATACTGGTATTGCATACAATACTTTAACACCAATGGCCTACGGGAAAAAGTATAGCATGCTTCTACAAGCCCCAAATTGTGTTCTTCGAGTCGTTTTTCCATATTGTTGGTCATGCCGGTATAGTAGGAACCGCCCGAACATAGCAAAATGTAAACAAAATACGAATGGCGAAATTTCATAAGAACCCAGATAAGCATCGTTCGTTATTATGCAAAGGTCATCATTTTAAGAAGTAGGGCTTAGTTCCTGATGAAGCTATAGAATAGTTCTCAGCCGGTCATGGTTCGGCGGGGCTCACCATGACAGTGTTCCAATTTTGCTTCCTTTCCTTACTCTTTCAAAAACTGCCTCACCTCAGTATCGTTGACCTTTACAAAGTACATACCTGTTGGCAAAGCAGAGACATCTACAGTTAGTAGTTGGCTCCCGATAGCTATCGGGATTGCAGTTGGCAATTGTGAGTAAACGGTTTGCCCGAGAAGGTTGGTGATGGTGATTTGGGTGATGGGCTGTGCGGTTGATTGGATGGTGAGTTGTGTGGTGGCGGGGTTGGGGAAGATTGTGAAGTTGTTGGTTATTGCTATATTGTTTACTTCTTCGGGGCTGCATGTGGGGTTAAAAATTACTTTGCGAATTCGATTATTATCTTCATCAGCAATGTATAAATTGCCACAAGGATCGAAGGCAATCCCAATAGGGTGAAAAATCTCAGCCGCGGTAGCGGCTATATTGTCCCCGTTATATGCACCGGAGCCATTACCTGCAATGGTATAAATATGGCCCGTTGTATCTATTCTTCGCACCCGGTTATTTCCCTCATCAGCAACATATAAATTTCCATAAACATCAAAACAAACATAAGATGGATTTAACCGGGCCGCTGTGTCAATTAACCCCTCTCCATTGTATGTCCCGCTACTACCTCCTGCAATAGTGGTGATAATCCCCGTCGCAACGTTTACTTTACGAATTCTGTCATTGTAATAATCTGCTATAAACAGATTGCCTAAAGTATCCGTGCATATTCCAGTAGGCCCGTGAAGTTGCGCAGAATCTGCAGCGCCATTATCTCCGCTGAAGCCCACAGCACCACCTTTCCCGGCAACAGTGGTAATGACACCCTTAGCCACATTTACTTTTCGTATTCTATTGTCGTCATCTGAAATATACAAATTTCCTGCTGCATCGACACATACGAACAAAGGCCCAAATATTCCTGCCGAAATTGCGGGCCCTCCATCTCCATTTTCCGTGGCTGTTCCATTACCTGCATAGGTACTGATGCCCCCTGTGCTTAAAACCACTTTGCGAATTACACTATTATTAATATCGGCAATGTATAGGTTTCCAGAAAGATCTATGGCAATTCCCTGCGGGTTATTTAGCCCCGCAGCAGTAGCCGGACCATTGTCGCCTGAATAACCAGCTGTTCCATTACCAGCAGCAACACTAATAATCCCAGAGGGTGTTACTTTGCTTACTATATTATTATATCTCTGAGAAAAATAATAATTCCCATTCATGTCAAAAGCGCCACTACCTGGAATAGATATTTCTGCGGCAGTTGCTGGTCCCCCGTCACCAGTGCTGCCCGATGCGCCATTGCCAGCAATAGTAGTAATTATCTGCCCCCTCCCAAACAAAGGCAACAAAAGCAACACAAATAATATCTTTTTCATAGGGTATGACATATAGTAAAAGTAATCAGAATTATAGACTTCGCAGAATGAGTACACAAAACAAAGACCGCCCAAAATGAGCGGTCTTTTATCAATTATCTCTCTAAATCAGTCTGATCCTTTAACCTGCCTGCCGGCAGGCAGGTCTGGCAAATCAAGGTTCAGACTTATTCCTCCTCATCAAACTGCAGCACATCCTTATTGGCCATCAGCAGTTCGAATTCTTCCTTGGAACCTACGATCATGTCATCGAAATCACGCATACCGGTACCGGCTGGTATCAGGTTACCTGTGATAACATTCTCCTTCAGGCCCATCAGGTAGTCAGACTTACCATTGATAGACGCCTGCGAAAGCACCTTGGTAGTTTCCTGGAACGATGCGGCTGATATCCAGCTTTGTGTGCCCAGAGACGCCTTGGTGATACCGAGCAGCATCGGTGAAGATGTTGCAGGGTTAGCATCACGGAATTCAACAAGCTTCTTATCTGCACGGCGCAGCATACTGTTCTCTTCGCGTATTTCGCGGATGGTAACGATCTGGCCAGGATGCATCTTGTCGGATGCGCCTGCTTCGGTAATTACCTTCTTGTCATAGATCCAGTCGTTCTCGTCCATGAACTCGAACTTATCTACTGTATCTTCTTCCAGGAACTTGGTATCTCCCGGATCAACAATGTTTACTTTACGCATCATCTGGCGAACGATCACCTCAATGTGCTTATCATTGATCTTCACACCCTGCAGGCGATAAACTTCCTGTATCTCATTTACCAGGTATTCCTGCACCGCGAATGGCCCCTTGATGGACAGGATATCGCTTGGCGTGGTCGCACCATCAGAAAGCGGTGTACCTGCTTTTACGAAGTCACCATCCTGCACCATGATGTGGCGGGTAAGCGGAACGAGGTATTTCTTCACCAGTCCTTCGCGTGATTCAACGATGATCTCACGGTTACCGCGCTTAACGCTACCGAAACCTACAACACCATCAATTTCAGCCACTACAGCCGGGTTGCTAGGGTTACGTGCTTCAAACAGCTCGGTTACCCTTGGCAGACCACCCGTGATATCGCGGCTACGGCCCATGACACGTGGTATCTTCACCAGTACCTGTCCGTTATACACCTTATCATCAGGGTTCACCACGATGTGGGAGCCCACCGGAAGGTTGTACATCTTCTGCTCCTTAGAGCCGTCAATATAGATACCCGGTATCTTGGTTTTATCTTTTGTTTCAATTACCACTTTCTCGCGGTGGCCTGTTTGCTCATCCGCTTCTTCACGGTAGGTGATACCTTCTATTACGCTATCGAAACGAACGGTACCGCTGATCTCCGAAATGATCACCGCGTTAAACGGATCCCATGTGCAGATCACATCACCCTTGGCCACTTTCTTGCCATTGGCCACCTTCAGTATAGAACCGTAAGGAATGTTGTTCGTGATCAGCAAGCGGTCGTTAGACACGTCCACGATACGTACCTCACCGGTACGGCCGATAACGATGATCTGGTCTTCGCCTTCTCCGTCTTTGTACTTGGTAGTACGCAGGCCGTCGAACTGTATAGTACCGTCGAAACGGGCAACCAATTGAGATTCGATAGCTGAAGAACCCGCAACACCACCCACGTGGAAGGTACGCAGGGTAAGCTGTGTACCCGGCTCACCGATGGACTGTGCCGCGATGATACCTACTGCATCACCCTTCTGGGTCATGTAGCCGGTAGCCAGGTTCTTACCGTAGCACTTAGCACATACTCCCCTGCGGCTTTCGCAGGTAAGCACTGAGCGGATCTCTACAGTATCAATTGCACTCTCTTCTATTTGTTTGGCTATATCTTCTGTGATCTCTTCACCTGCAGTAGCTATCAGCTTCTCGGTAAACGGATCATAAACATTATGCAGTGATGTACGGCCGAGGATACGGTCGAACAATGGTTCCACTATTTCCTCGTTATCCTTAAGGGCAGATGTTGCAATACCACGCAGGGTACCACAGTCTTCGCCATTGATAACCACATCCTGTGCAACGTCCACCAGACGGCGTGTGAGGTAACCCGCATCCGCCGTTTTAAGGGCCGTATCCGCCAGACCCTTACGGGCACCGTGGGTAGAGATGAAGTACTCCAATACGCTCAGCCCTACCTTGAAGTTAGAAAGGATCGGGTTCTCGATAATTTCAGATCCAGAGGAGCCAGAACGACGAGGCTTAGCCATCAGTCCGCGAAGGCCTGCAAGCTGTTTAACCTGTTGTTTAGAACCACGCGCACCTGAATCAAGCATCATGTAAACAGAGTTAAACCCTTGTTTATCAGCTGCCATTTCACGGATCAGCGTTTCAGTCACTCGAGTGTCCACGCGTGACCAAACATCGATCACCTGGTTGTAACGCTCATTGTTCGTGATCAGACCCATGTTATAGTTATCCCAGATCTCGTCAACCTCCACCTGTGCATTACCTACCAGTTCTTCTTTTACGTCTGGTACATTAAGGTCATTGATATTGAACGACAAACCACCTCTGAACGCCGTGCGGAATCCAAGTGTTTTGATATCATCAAGGAACTGTACCGTCTTAGGAATATTTGTATTCTTCAATATCTGGCCAATGATCTCACGCAAAGACTTCTTAGTAAGCAATGCGTTTACGAAACCATTTTCTTTTGGAACAAACTGGTTGAACATCACACGTCCAACAGTGGTGTCGATTAGTTTATGTACCAGTGTGCCATCATTCTCACGAACAGTAGCCCTAACTTTTATCCATGCGTGAAGGTCAGCATGGCCTTCGTTGTGGGCTATGATCACTTCCTCCGCACTGTAATATGCCCTGCCTTCTCCTTTTACCTTTTCAGTATCAGTTGATTTTTTACCCTTGGAAATATAATACAGGCCAAGTACCATGTCCTGTGAAGGCAGGGTAATAGGCGTACCGTTCTGTGGGTTAAGGATGTTGTGCGATGCCAGCATGAGCAATTGTGCTTCCACGATAGAAGCATTGCTCAACGGCACGTGTACCGCCATCTGGTCACCATCGAAATCCGCGTTGAACGCCGAACAAACCAGCGGGTGAAGCTGTATAGCCTTTCCTTCGATCAGTTTTGGCTGGAAGGCCTGTATAGAAAGACGGTGAAGCGTTGGGGCACGGTTGAGTAATATCGGGTGGCCTTTAAGTACATTCTCCAGGATATCCCATACCACAGCTTCCTTGCGCTCTACTAACTTCTTAGCGCTCTTTACTGTCTTTACTATGCCTCTTTCTATAAGCTTGCGTATGATAAACGGTTTGAACAATTCCGCAGCCATGTCCTTTGGAAGGCCGCACTCATGCAGTTTCATTTCAGGTCCTACTACGATAACCGAACGACCAGAGTAGTCAACACGTTTACCAAGAAGGTTCTGACGAAAACGGCCTTGCTTGCCTTTCAGAACATCCGAAAGTGATTTCAGCGCACGGCCACCTTCTGCCTTTACGGCATTAGATTTACGGCTGTTGTCAAACAGTGAGTCAACAGCTTCCTGCAACATGCGTTTTTCATTACGCAGGATCACTTCAGGAGCCTTGATCTCTATAAGCCTTTTCAATCGGTTGTTACGGATAATAACACGACGGTAAAGATCGTTCAGGTCGGAAGACGCAAAACGGCCGCCATCCAGCGGAACCAATGGACGCAGTTCCGGCGGTATTACCGGAATATACTGCATTACCATCCATTCCAGGCGGTTCTCGATACGTGTATTCGCATCGCGGAAAGCCTCTACAACGCTCAGGCGCTTCAGGGCTTCCTGCTTACGCTGCTGTGAAGTTTCGTTTGCTGCTGCGTTACGAAGGTCGTAAGACAGTTTATCAAGGTCGATACGTGCAAGCAGCATCTGTACTGCTTCTGCACCCATCTTGGCGATGAACTTATTCGGATCTTCGTCAGCAAGATGTTGGTTTTCCTTTGGCAGGTTGTCCAGTATTTCCAGGTATTCGTCTTCTGTAAGCAGTTGCTGATGCGTGTTTTCTGAATCTTTAAGATTCAGCTTGGTACGGATCATGTCTTCTGCTTCACCGGCAGCTACTACTACATAACGCTCGTAGTAAACGATGCTCTCCATCTTCTTGGAGCTAACGCCAAGCAGGTAGCCGATCTTGTTAGGAAGGCTCTTGAAGTACCATATGTGCACGATAGGCACCACCAGCTTGATGTGGCCCAGGCGCTCACGGCGTACTTTCTTTTCTGTTACTTCCACGCCGCAGCGGTCGCACACGATGCCTTTGTAACGGATACGCTTGTACTTGCCGCAATAACATTCATAGTCCTTTACAGGGCCGAATATTTTTTCGCAGAACAAACCGTCGCGCTCAGGTTTGTAAGTACGGTAGTTAATTGTTTCTGGCTTCAATACCTCTCCGTAAGAGCGGTCAAGTATGGCATCGGGAGACGCTAAACTTATTGTTATCTTACCAAAACCAGGTCTTGGACGATTGTCTTTCTTTATGGCCATTTTTTAAGTATAGTTTGTTTTAGAAAAATGTATTCGTGTTATAGGAGCATAAAATTTTCTGCCCTACCGCGAAATACAACTATTCAAATTTCAATTCCAATCCGAGACCACGCAACTCATTCACCAATACATTGAATGACTCCGGTATACCAGCCTTAGGTATATTGTCACCCTTCACGATCGCTTCATAAGTTTTCGCACGGCCTACGATATCATCAGATTTCAAGGTCAGCAGTTCCTGCAGGATATTGGATGCACCATATGCTTCCAGCGCCCAAACCTCCATCTCACCAAAGCGCTGTCCGCCGAACTGTGCTTTACCGCCCAGTGGCTGCTGCGTGATGAGGCTGTATGGCCCGATAGAACGTGCGTGCATCTTGTCATCAACCATGTGATGCAGCTTGATCACGTAGATGATACCCACCGTTGCTTTCTGGTGGAAGCGCTCCCCTGTTTCACCGTCATACAGATAAGTATGCCCAAAGTCAGGTAAGCCCGCCTTAGTGATCAGATCCTCAATTTCCTGTACAGAAGCACCGTCGAAGATCGGGGTTGCGAATTTCACACCCAGCTTCTCGCCAGCCCATCCCAGGATGGTCTCATATATCTGTCCAAGGTTCATACGCGATGGTACGCCCAGTGGGTTCAGCACCACGTCAACCGGTGTGCCGTCTTCCAGGAATGGCATATCTTCTTCGCGCACTATCCTTGCTACAATACCCTTGTTACCGTGACGGCCCGCCATCTTATCACCCACCTTCAGCTTACGCTTGCTGGCGAGGTATACCTTAGCAAGTTTCAATACACCCGCTGGCAGCTCATCACCAATGCTCAGGTTGAACTTCTCGCGCTTGTAGCGGCCCAGTTCTTCGTTGAACTTGATGTTGTAGTTATGCAGCAGTTGGTTTATAAGGCCATCGGTTTCTTTATCACCGGTCCAGTTAAGCGGATTAACGTTCTGGTAATCGATAGATCCAAGTGTCTTGGAGTTGAACTTACCACCCTTGGTCAACACAGTCTCACCGAAGTTGTTGGTGATGCCTGCAGAAGTCTTATCCTTCAACAGTATCTGCAGTTTTTCAAACAACAGGTTCTTTACATCTTCCAGGTTCTTCTCGTGTACCTTGTCTATCTTCTCCAGTTGTGTCTTCTCACGCACCTTAGAGTTCTTATCTTTCTTAGCGCGCTGGAACAGTTGCTTAGAGATAACGATACCTTCCGTTCCACTTGGAGCTTTCAATGAAGCATCTTTTGCATCACCTGCTTTATCACCGAATATCGCACGGAGCAGTTTTTCTTCCGGAGTCGGATCGGTTTCACCCTTAGGAGTTATCTTACCTATCAGGATGTCGCCTTCACCAACGTGAGCGCCGATGCGGATGATCCCGTTCTCATCGAGGTCCTTTGTAGCTTCTTCCGATACGTTCGGGATATCTGGTGTCAGTTCTTCTTCACCAAGTTTAGTATCACGCACTTCCAGCTCATACTCATCGATGTGTACCGATGTGAACCAGTCTTCGCGTACCACTTTTTCATTGATCACGATCGCATCCTCAAAGTTGTAGCCCTTCCATGGCATGAACGCCACTTTCAGGTTACGGCCCAGTGCTATTTCGCCATCCTGTGTTGCATAACCCTCGGTAAGGAAGTCGCCTGTCTTAACCTTCTGGCCCTTGCGCACACATGGACGAAGCGTCATGCTGGTGCTTTGGTTCGTCTTCTTATACTTGGTACAAGTGTATATTTTCAGGTCGTCTTCGAAAGATACGAGGCGCTCTTTTTCACCACGGTCATAACGAACGTGGATGTGGTCTGCGTCTACATATTCAACAACACCATTACCTTCTGCATGTATCTGGATACGTGCATCACGGGCAGCCTTAGCTTCCAGGCCGGTACCTACTATAGGCACCTGTGGAATGATCAGCGGCACCGCCTGGCGTTGCATGTTCGATCCCATCAGCGCACGGTTGGCGTCATCGTGCTCCAGGAAGGGGATCAGGGATGCGCTCAAACCAACGATCTGGTTAGGCGCCACATCCATGTACTCTACCTCTCCTGGGTCTAGGATCGGGAAGTCGCCGGTCTGACGTGATTTGATCTTATCTTCAAGGAAGTTGCCCTTATCGTCCATAGGCACGTTGGCCTGGGCTATCTTGGCAAGGTCTTCTTCTTCAGCACTCAGGAAACGGAAATTCTTAAGATCAACCTTACCATCTTTCACTTTACGGTATGGAGTCTCAATGAAACCCATATCGTTGATCTGCGCATGCACGCAGAGTGTAGAGATAAGACCGATGTTTGGTCCTTCCGGTGTTTCGATAGTACACAGGCGGCCGTAGTGGCTGTAGTGTACGTCACGCACCTCAAAGCCTGCGCGCTCCCTGCTCAAACCGCCCGGTCCAAGTGCCGAGATACGGCGTTTGTGGGTGATCTCAGAAAGCGGGTTGGTTTGGTCAAGGAACTGTGATAACTGCGAGGTACCGAAGAATGAATTGATAACCGAAGAAAGTGTACGCGCATTGATCAGGTCGATCGGCGTAAACACCTCATTGTCACGCACGTTCATACGCTCGCGGATGGTGCGGGCCATACGCGCCAGGCCTACGCCAAACTGCGCGAACAACTGCTCACCCACCGTGCGCACACGACGATTGCTCAAGTGGTCAATATCGTCTATTTCCGCTTTACCATTGGTAAGGCGTACGAGGTACTTAATGATGGAGATAATATCTTCCTTGCTCAATACTTTGGTAGTGAGGTTGATATCAAGACCCAATTTACGGTTGATCTTGTAACGGCCCACTTCGCCGAGGTCATAGCGCTTGTCACTGAAGAACAGCTTTTCTATGATACCACGTGCTGTTTCGTCATCCGGTGCATCACTGCCACGCAACTGGCGGTAGATATGCTGAACGGCTTCCAGCTCAGAGTTAGAAGTATCCTTGTTCAAAGTGTTGTAGATGATAGAGAAATCACCGCTCACTTCTTCTTTCTGCAGGAATACGGTTTTTATACCCATTTCCTGTACCATTGCCATATTGTCTTCGTCCAGAACGCTATCGCGGTCCAGTACGATCTCATTACGCTCAATGGTTACAACTTCACCGGTGTCCTCATCCACGAAGTCTTCCGTCCAGCTGCGGAGTACGCGGGCTGCAAGGCGGCGGCCAACATGAGCTGCGAGGCTCTTCTTGTCCACCTTCACTTCATCGGCCATGCCGAAGAGTTCCAGTATGTCCTTATCTGTTTCATAACCTATTGCACGGAGCAGTGTGGTTACAGGGAATTTCTTTTTACGGTCGATGTATGCGTACATCACATTATTGATGTCGGTAGCGAACTCCATCCATGCGCCCTTGAACGGGATAACACGTGCAGAGTATATCTTGGTTCCGTTAGGGTGAACGCTTTGGCCGAAGAATACGCCCGGAGAACGGTGAAGCTGTGATACCACCACACGCTCAGCGCCGTTGATCACAAACGTACCACGGGGAGTCATGTACGGGATATTGCCCAGGAACACATCCTGTACAATGGTTTCAAAGTCAACGTGCTCCTCATCGTTACAGCTCAGCCTCAGCTTGGCTTTCAGCGGAACGGAGTACGTAAGGCCGCGCTCCATACACTCGTCGATGGTGTAGCGTGGCGGGTCGATGAAGTAATCCAGGAACTCCAGCACGAAGATGTTGCGGGTGTCCGTGATCGGGAAGTTCTCCTTGAACACACGGAACAGGCCTTCATTGTCGCGCTTGTCGGGAGTGGTCTCCAACTGGAAAAAATCCTGGAAGGACTGAAGCTGGATAGCCAACAGATCAGGCATTGCTGCCGCGTCATGTAGCTTTCCGAAATTGATCCTTCCGGCTGCGGTCTTTTTTTGAGGTATTGCCATAGTATTTTTGTACTTCTTTTTTTACAAACAAAAAAATCCCGTAAGCTAAGCTGGGCCTAACTTTACAGGCAATGTGTACTAACAGAAAATGGTCAAAATTAATTTATGCACGTACATGTACCCCGGAAAATGGGACTGCAAATATACAAAGACGCTATTAAATAAGCAAAAAATATTCCAAAAATACTCCTAAAGTCCCTCCCTACCCCTAAACCCTTGAAAATAAAGGGAAATTAATTATTTTATAACATGAATTTAACAAAACAGCTTGTTAAATCTCTGGCAAAATGGCCGAATTTGGATTTTTAGGAGTTATAATTTTGTTAAAAAATTTTTGTTGCGAATTGAAAATTAAAAATCATAATATTTTTGAATGAAATACTCGTTGCGCAAGGAACTCATTCTGTTTACCTGCGAATTGAAGAGTTGTACAAAAGATCAAGAGGGTTTCCGCCCCACCCGCTCATTTAAAAGTGCCATTCCTGCTGCCACCTGGTCAGTAGATAATCTTCCAGCAGTGGTATTTTATTTTGCGGATTTTGACCGTTATATGCCTCGTGCTGATAGGCAGCATCGCGGGAAGGAGTCAATAGTTTACGCTCACGCACACCGTTATGGTTGCAATAATGAGTCACCGGGTTCCACAGATGCCGCCAAAACGCTTCAGTCACACCCCGGGTTAAATACACGTGCTTAATTGCGGGATGGAGACGAAGTAGTTGAAGTATATTAACGTAGTTGATATCTTCAAAATTGTGGATGATCGAATTGTTGGACAAACTCCCTAGCATCTTACGATGTTCCGGGTCATTCGGATCAGCATCGTCAATCGACTTAAAAAGATCGGTTATAGCGATCTGTTTGTTGCGGCAAAACCGCTTCCATTCGTTCGGCGATGCATTGATTAGCGATTCCTCCCCATATAGCCGGGGTAAAATATCCCAGAAATAGTTGTGCGCTGTTCTCCCGTAAAACCATTCTGTAGGTTCTTCGGGCCATTCGGGAATGAAAGTACCAACCACTAGTGTAGTAGGCTCAAAGTCAAGCCGTTCGAGCTCAAGATAACTAAGGAATTTGTGCGCACAACTCATTTCGCAGTACAATTATTTTGAAGAAAATGCGTACCCACAAAAGGGCATCATTAAGCTGCAGGCTTGAAATTGAATAGGAACGCCGTTGTGCAGCGTTCCTATTCAAAACTTATTTAACCGGAAACATGCGCATTTTCAAATTTTCAAATTTGCACATTTTCAAATTGGATTTTACCCCTTCAGTACCATCCTGCTGATAACTATACGCTGCACCTCACTGGTACCCTCATAGATCTGGGTTATCTTGGCATCACGCATCAGGCGCTCCACATGGAATTCTTTTACGTAGCCATACCCACCATGTACCTGCACTGCCTCGCTCGTTACTCGCTGAGCGATATCTGATGCAAACAGTTTAGCCATTGATGCAGACAAGGTGTAATCGAGGCCCTGGTCCTTGGTCCATGCTGCTTTCAGGCACAGCAGGCGCGCAGCTTCTATCTCCGTAGCCATATCGGCCAGCTTAAAAGCTATTGCCTGGTGGTTGGATATTTCAGTACCAAAGGCCTTACGCTCTTTAGAGTATTTCAGCGCCAGCTCATAAGCGCCGCTGGCAATACCAAGCGCCTGCGATGCAATACCGATACGGCCTCCGGCCAGTACCTTCATTGCAAAGGTGAATCCGAAGCCATCATCACCAATACGGTTTGCCTTAGGTACTTTCACGTCCTGGAACATGATGCTGTGCGTATCACTTCCGCGTATCCCCAGTTTATTTTCTTTAGCACCTACTGTCACGCCCGGCGAATCTTTCTCGACGATCAGCGCATTGATCCCCTTATGTCCTTTCTCCGGATAGGTCTGCGCTATGACCAGGTAATAAGAAGCCGAATTGCCATTGGTGATCCAGTTCTTGGTGCCGTTCAGCAGGTAGTAGTCCCCTTTGTCTTCAGCCGTAGTGCGCTGAGATGTTGCGTCAGATCCCGCTTCCGGCTCACTGAGCAGGAATGCGCCAATCTTTTCGCCACGCGCCAGTTGCGTCAGGTACTTCTGCTTTTGCTCTTCGTTGCCATATTTCTCCAGGCCCCAGCATACCAGCGAGTTATTCACGCTCATACACACAGACACAGAAGCATCTATTTTGGAAATCTCTTCCATTGCCAGCACATACGAAATCGTGTCCATTCCAGATCCGCCGTACTTAGGGTCCACCATCATGCCCAGGAAGCCCAGTTCGCCCAGTTTCTTGATCTGTTCGGCAGGGAATTTCTGCTTCTCATCGCGTTCTATTACGCCTGGCAGCAGTTCCGTTCTGGCGAAATCGCGGGCGGCCAATTGTACCGCTATCTGTTCTTCTGTAAGTTGAAAATTCATATTTATAGAATAGGGGCACAAAATACGGCGGGAATTCCCAATTACCAATTTCCGGAACAGAAATCCTGCTACCTCACCAGAGTCACGTCGCCCTTGAGCCTTCTCTGACCCCCCTTATTGTCCTCGTACAATATCTCCCAAAAATACACGCCCAGGTCCTGCTTCACACCTTTGTAATAACCATCCCATCCGGGGTCCTGCGGGCCACCATTATATACCATGTTACCATTTCGGTTAAACACTTTAAAACTCACCAGTGTTGCGCTGTCCCCCAGCGGAAGTGGCCGTAGCAAATCGTTCCGGCCATCACCGTTCGGAGTAAATGCCGTTGGCACAAACAATTCAGCATGGTCCAGCACCGTAATTTTCTTGGTCGCCGTACCGTTACAAATTGTATCACTGGTTTCGTGTAGCGTATAGACAAATACGCCTGCTACCGGAAAAGTCCCTACAGGGTCTGCGATATTGGGATTGCTGAGATAAGTGGCGGGAGTCCAAGTATAGCTCGTTCCTCCTCTCGCATGAAACGGCACGCTTTCACCAGCTATGATTATTGTGTCAGGCCCCGCATAAGGCCCATTTGGATTGAATGAACATTGGTCATTTACAACAAATTGAAATTCCCTTCTGATGGTATTGACGAGGGCGCCGCCCCGCCATTCATTACAATACACAGTAACCAGGTAACGCCCTATTCTGTCTGGCGTTCCGGTTATAAGTCCGGTACGGGGGTTTATCTTGATCGCCGGCGAACCAGTAAACGGCACTTGGGCTGAATAGGGAGGTAAATAATTAACCGTATCTCCAAAATTCGGAAAATAGGGAACTGGTTTGATATCTGCGTCGCTAGCCCCGTTTAGTGCAGCGCAAAAACCGTAACTGAGCGAATCCCCATCAGCATCTGTGGCCGAATTATCATACACAAGAGGAACATTGATGCAAATGATTTGCTGCGGATAGTTTTTAAATACTGCACTGTTATTATTTATGGTTGTGGGGGGAATAAGGCAATAATATGTAGCCCCGTTATTGCCCGGATTATTAATGTTGGCTATTGCCGCATTCCGGCAACACCGTTCATTAGCAACGACATATCCGTGCGAATTAGCGGGCAATGCGTACACCTTAATAAATGTTTTCTTGAGCAGGCACACTGATCCGGAAGCCACAACATTGCCGCAAGGCGAAGAAAAATTATATGGTACTGCAACCGAGGAATTATAGAAGACGTTGGTATCAAGCTGATAGGTTGTACCAGTAACTGCATCAAATACCCCCAAAAAAGCCGGGTTGTCTTGTGCGATTGCGTCCGGAGAACCATTCAGGCAATCTTCATAAATACTGAGGCTTACCTTGTATTTATGCAGTAATATCCCACCGTTGGTCGACGTACTGTCGCCCAAATAAACATAGGTGACCTCGCCGCCTACAATGTGTGATGCAATAGCCGGGTTGAAGAATAGCACACTAAGAATTGATACCAAAATGAGGCGAAAAGATTTCATAGGCTTATCTTATTACAAATATAACGCAACAATGACACTTCTAGTATGCTGGCAAGCCATTTTATGATGTAGGCACAAAAAAAACCTCTCGCGAGAGAGGTCTGATTACCGTTTCATTCGCCGGTTGCAAATCACATCCACTCGGACGCAAAGGTCATAAACGAGTGCCGCAGGTCTTTTACCGTTTTCTCCTCGCTGTCGAATCGCTGGCCAAGGGTATTGTGGTGAGCCAGTAATGAACTATCAACATAACCAGCACTTGAAGCATGGGCTTCCTTGCCAATACTGGCTATGTTGGTTTTGATCTCATGTGCAAGCGTATCGATATTATCCGTTTGAACCTTGAACTGGTTCTCATAATGCTCCACCTGCTTCATAACTTCTGGAGCTGTGTTCTTGCCGGCCACTTCTGTAAGCCTGCCTCGCAATACAGCCAGTTCCTGTTTGTAAAAATCCAAAGACCGGAGCCAGTCGCCATGCGAATTGTTGATGTGTGTGATACTTACCTTGTTCATATATTTTATTTTTCAACAAAATTACCACCTTTTGCGCTTCTTGACATGACCACGATCAGCAAAAAATATGATTCTTATTTTCAGTCTTTTCTACGCCGGTGGCGGGTGCCGGTTGCTTTGTTATCTATGAATTTCGACAAAAGGTTCTTCGCCTTTCCTTCTGCAGTTAACCGTATTTTCTTTACGATGCTATCTTCAGGGCGTGCATAGAATGTGGTTTTATGCACATAAGAGTGCTCCTCCACAGGCGTCGCTGAAAAATAATAGTTAGACACACACGCCCGTGGGCCAGGTGCCAGCACCTTATTAACGGAATGGATAGAATGGGTATTGGTTTCCATCATTACCAGCCTGTTGAACCGTGCATGTATCTCTTTACGTTCCTTCATTGGCATATCCCATAGTTCCAGGTTTCCGCCTTTATCCTCCGGCCAGCCGGGAGTAATGTAATATAGCGCATTCAGCACCCGGTACAAATTACCGTCGCCGTCGTGCGAATTATCCAGGTGCGGCAAAAGAAAATCGTCCTGCAGCATCATAGATATACCCGACCCATACAACGAGTCGTCAGCAAGTAATTCTTTCACCCCGGTTATCTCCGAAACTACTTTCAATATCTCCGTGTCATGAAAGGCAAACAGCATATCACCTACTATCGGTTGATAGTTGTCCACATCTATCCCCACATGTTTATGCTCCTTTATAGAATCCCTTAACATGAGGATATTGGGGTCAGGTAGCGCGTCAAAACATTCCTTAGCCCATGCTTCCGGAAGCAAACCATCAAGATAGAAATGCCGCACCGGCTGTGACTGACGCCAGTAAGCGCTCAACTCTTTCTTATGCAGCCTCAGTTGCTCCGCAATATGTGCCGATAGTTCTGCCCTTGTCATGGTCTACTTTCTTTGGTAAATACAGATTTGCCAACTTTTAAAAGTTGGCAAATCTCACATTGTTAATACTCATAAGATACAACCCTACACAGTGAACTTTATCCCTTGTGCCAATGGCAGTTTATCGCTCCAGTTGATCGTATTTGTTTGCCTGCGCATATAGGCCTTCCAGCTATCCGATCCGCTTTCGCGCCCACCACCTGTTTCTTTCTCGCCGCCAAAAGCCCCGCCAATTTCTGCTCCGCTAGTACCGATGTTCACATTCGCTATTCCACAATCACTACCCTTTTGCGATAGGAATTGTTCTGCTTCGCGCATATTCAGCGTCATGATGGATGACGACAGACCCTGCGGAACCGCATTCTGCATGGCTATCGCGTCTTCCAGCTTGCTGTACTTCATCAGGTACAATATTGGTGCAAAAGTCTCATGTTGTACTATCGGCCAGTCGTTCTGTACTTCAAATACACATGGCTTTACATAGCAACCGCTTTCATAACCCTCACCCGTAAGTACGCCGCCAGCCACTATTTCTTTTCCACCTGCTTTCTTTACTTCTTTTATTGCTTTAACATAAGTGGTTACTGCTTCCTGATCTATCAGTGGCCCCATGTGCGACTTTTCCTCCAACGGATCACCTATCACAAGTTGCTTGTATGCATTAACCAATTTCTTCTTAAAGGCATCATAAACCGATTCATGAATAATAAGCCTGCGCGTAGTAGTGCAACGCTGTCCGGCAGTTCCTACCGCGCCAAACACAGAGCCCACTAATGCAATGTGCAGATCAGCATGCTCAGATATTATGATGGCGTTGTTACCGCCTAGTTCTAGCAGTGAGCGCCCAAGGCGACCGGCAACAGCAGTAGCCACAGCCTTACCCATACGTGTTGACCCTGTTGCCGATACGAGCGGTACGCGGTTGTCACCACTCATCCACTCGCCGCAATCACGGTTGCCAACTACCAGGCCGCAAACGCCTTCGGGCACATTGTTGGCCTTAAATACTTCTGAAATAATATTCTGGCAGGCGATTGCAGAAATAGGCGTTTTCTCAGACGGCTTCCACACGCAAGTGTTGCCGCATATAAATGCGATCATGCTGTTCCAGCTCCATACAGCCACGGGGAAGTTGAACGCGCTAATGATACCTACAACTCCCAGCGGATGCCACTGCTCGTACATCCTGTGCAACGGACGCTCGCTATGCATGGTAAGGCCATACAGTTGGCGGCTCATCCCTACGGCCAGGTCGCAGATGTCTATCATCTCCTGCACCTCACCATAACCTTCCTGCAAGCTTTTACCCATCTCATACGAAACGAGCATACCCAGTGGCTCCTTATACTTCCTCAGCGCCTCGCCTACCTGGCGCACTATTTCGCCACGCTTTGGTGCAGGCCACATACGCCATTCTTCAAATGCGCTCTGCGCTTTTTCTATAACCTCATCGTAAGATCTACGGTTCACCGCAGTTACGCTGGCTATCTTCTTGCCATCAACCGGCGAGAACGATTCTATTTTTTCACCGCCAGCTTTCAGCCATTTTGTGCCTGTGGCAGCGCCTTCATTTACTTTCTTTATGCCTAGCTTATCTAGTACTTTGTCCATTTTCATATTGTCGGAAAATTTGAGGTGCAAAATTAGGTGTTATTATGGCGCGAATGAAATACAATAAATATTAGCTGTTAATTGCTTTTCTACTTTAATGTCTATTGATATACTGCCGACATATGAATATTACTATAAATATCATTGCAACCATCTGAAATAAAAACAAAATGCGACCGTAGATATTGCCTAGGTTTATGGTCCAGCCACGAGTATACCTATACGGCACAAATACTCTTTTATCGCTTTTGTTATTGTAAAAAAACAAAAAACAATCCTTACTGTCCTTATCATCTTCGTCGCTTTCATTGCGCATCCTGACACTTAGCTTGATTGAATGCACGAGGAAGGCGATCAGTATTATGATAATAATGATCAATACAGTATTAAGTATGGCACCGTTAGTTTTGAAAAACCAGACGAGCATTATTGCGGCAACAAATATCATTCGCAGCCATAGTAAAATTTGTATCTGCGGATTGCCATAGTTTCTTGATCGGCCCCAGCCAAATCTCGACGGGACAAACCGTCTTCTATCATTTTTATTATAATAGATGCCAAAATGCCAGTACTCAGAATCATCTCCATTATTAAAGACGTTCCAGCTTGTCTTGATAAAGAGTCTAACTGCAAAAAATAGGGGGATTAGCATTATACCAAGTATGACTAAAAACATCTGATATTTTACCAATTTAGCTGCCTGAAACAATCAATAACAACGTCAAACGCACACCGTCGAAATACATACAAAGAACCTCCAGATTTGGCGTCCACCCCGCCTAAAACGGGCTCTCAAACTCGCCCATCCCCACAAACGAAAGATCCCTTGCAGACAGCACCGGGTCCGTTACGTCCCAGTCAAAACCAATGCTATCATATCTTATGCCTGTATCATGCGCCTTATCGTATTCAGACGAAACCAGGTAGCAGGTAAGTGAATTATCGGTGAGTGACTTAAAGCCATGTGCAAAGCCCTCAGGAATAAAAACGGCCTTATGATTATCTGCCGAAAGCTCGTGGGCATAATATTGCCGGTACGTGGGTGAGTCTTTCCGCAGGTCCACAACAACGTCAAGGATGGCCCCTTCCGGGCAAAAAACGATCTTGCTGTGCTGGTGCGGTGGCAACTGAAAGTGCATGCCGCGTATCACATCTTTTTTAGAGAATGAAAAATAGCTTTCCCGTAAAGTGAAATCTATACCTGCTTTACGAAATACGGTGTCGCTATAGGTCTTTACAAATGTGCCACGCTCATCTTCTGAGGCAGGTAAAGTAATGATAAACGCTCCGGCTAGTGGTATGGCTTCGATCTTAGGCATTATTCGATTTCTCCAAAGTAATTTTTGATCTGCTTCAGGCATTTATCATGTGCGCTTGTTTGCTTATCGGCATACCACTCGGCTGTCCACGCTATCGCCGTGCGCGCATCCATCTGCGACTTCCAGCCCAGGTGCTCCATGGCACGAGTGCTATCCAGCAGCAGCAACTTCGCTTCATGCGGCGCGCCCTGCTCCGCGAAGCTCTTGTAGCTTCCCGCACCATAACTATCAATGAATGTCTTGGTCAAGTCTTCCACCGTCAGCATATCCTCGGGGTTCGGGCCAAAGTTATAAGCAGTACTGTAGCGCGCTGCATCTTCGCTCATTTTGGCTGCCAACAGCAAGTAAGCACCAACAGGCTCCAGTACATGCTGCCAGGGCCTTACAGAGTTTGGATTGCGTAGGCCTACGGTCTCCCCAAAAGCAATAGACCTCACTATATCCGGCACGATACGATCATCCGAATAGTCCCCACCACCTATCACATTCCCGGCTCTTGCCGAGGCAATGGCTTTCTCGTGCAAGTGGTAATCCTTCGGATTAAAGAATGAACGGCGGAAAGAATCTATAACGATCTCCGCACTCGCCTTACTTGCCGAATATGGATCGTAACCACCCAGTTTATCATCCTCCTTAAACGGCAGGCCACGCTCGGGATTGTCATACACCTTGTCTGTGGTTATCATCACACCTACGCAGGCTGGCACCAAGCCGCGCATAACATCCAGCACATGCGAAGTGCCTTGCGCATTTACCATGAAGGTGTAAGACGGCATATCGTACCCGCGGCGCACCAAAGGCTGTGCCGCCAGGTGAAAAATAAAATGCGGCTCATACCGTACTATCTCTGTCTGCAGCTTTTGCATATCGCACACATCCGCTATTACAGAGCTGTAACAAAGGTTGTCGCCGTCTATCTGGTTATAGAGGTCGTTCTTTTTCTCCGGTGCCAGCGAATAGCCCTTTACGTTAGCCCCCAGCCAATGCAATATCTGCAGCATCCATGCTCCTTTAAAACCGGTATGGCCGGTCAGGAACACACGCCTGCCATTAAATATCGAGCGCAGGTATTCTGCGGTTACCACTTTTTCCATATAGGGTCAGTTTGCCAAAGGTGTTCTAATTCTTCTTTGTCGCGCAGGGTGTCCATACATTTCCAGAAGCCCTTGTATCTATAGGCAGCTATCTGTCGGTCACTTGCAAGGTCGTCCATAGGTTGGCGTTCCCACATCACGTCGTCGGCATCGTCGTGCAGGTACTTGGCTATTTCGGGTTCTACGATAAAGAAACCGCCATTTATCCACGTGCCACTGTCTGCCGGCTTTTCCTCAAAGCTTTCTATGGTACCGTTCTCTTCCATTTTGATAACACCGAAACGACTGGTAGCTTGTATCGCCGTCATAGTGCATATCTTGCCGCTGGCTTCATGATATTTCAACACCTCGTTCAGGTCCACATCACACACTCCATCGCCATAAGTAAGCATGAAGCGCTCATTGCCTATGTATGGCAATACCCTTTTCAAGCGGCCGGCAGTCATGGAGTCTACACCGGTATCTATCAGCGATATTTTAAACGGTTCAGCAGAGTTTTTGTGTACTTCCACCGAGTTGTTAGCAAGATCCACGGTTATATCCGCATTATGAAGGAAGTAATTGGCGAAATATTCCTTGATCACCCAGCTTTTATAGCCAAGGCAGATGATAAATTCTGTATGTCCGTAAGCAGCATATATCTTCATGATATGCCACAGAATGGGTTTACCGCCTATCTCTATCATAGGCTTTGGCCGCAACGACGACTCCTCCGAGATACGCGTACCCCTGCCGCCTGCAAATATGACTACTTTCATTTGTTGATTTACTTTTAGACAAAACGGAACTGAACCGTTTCATGGGAACAAATATAATAGATAAAGGTTAACACGGTAAATGCTTAAAAGGTTTATTAGTTAATTAACGTGAAAGCCTTCCCATTATTTTAAAAATGGTTGCGGTTCACGCGTCCGAACAACTATTGTTTGCTATAGCATTTTGTCGATATACCAGGTTAGCAGGATAAGAAAGAAAGCCCCTCCAACACTTACAATTTTCCATACGGTTTTCTCCTTTACAGGTCTTTTATCAAATTCAGCCAAGACATTGGCAGTTCTTTTATCGTTAAAATATATCCACAACAGCAAAAAATCCACATAAGAGAAAAGGAAGGCTATTGAGCCATAGATATTGGGTAAGCGCTGTTTGAATATTTTTTCGATAATACATTTGCAAATCATTAAAATACCAGCGTGCATTAAAGTAGAAAGGAAAATAGCATTTCCATGAATCCCCAGTTTCCCTGGCATTCGCTCCGAGAATCTATAGTTAGCGGCAAATTGGGTTTTAAAAAAGTTCAAAACAATCAGTTTTTCTAAAGGAGTAAATGTAACATTTCTATAATAACCTTTTGCTTTTTATCCCTTTCTATATTAAGAACAAATTTTTCAAAATCATGAAACTCCTTTAATCAGGAAAATCGAGGTTCAAGACTATTTTTATATTTTTATCCCTCAAACCAAGCTATATGAAAAAATTTGTACGTTTCATGATCATGTTGCTGCTTATCGTTATCGTAGCCATTCTTGTACTCATGTTTAAGGAGCCAGAGGATATTACGATTGTGCGTTCGGCCGTTATTAAAGCCCCTAAAGAAGTTGTGTTCGATCAGATCGTCCATTTCGCAAATTGGCCCAACTGGGATCCCTGGAGCCGGATGGATTCAGGTAAAATGAAAAGAACCATGTACGGCACAGATGGCACACCCGGCAGCGGCTATACGTGGGTGGGCGACAAAACAGGTTCAGGCGATATGCGGGACAGCGCCTTGTCCGGCACACAACTATTATACTCGCTCAACATCAAAGAACCACATAGCGGTGGTGGATGGGGATATTTGAAGGCAGATGACACCGCCGGCATGACAAAAGTAACCTGGACGATTACCATGCATTTCGGGAGGCCCATGAATGCAATGTTGATCTTTATGAACATGGATAAAATGCTCGGCCCTGATTTCGAGAACGGACTGAACAATATGAAAAACTACCTGGAAAGCAAAGCACCGGCGGCGCCAATAGCAAGCGCTATAGAAGTGACAGAGGTCGACTATCCAGGCCATACGTTTGAAGGAATTCGCAAGACCATATCTATGGCTGCGATGGCCGATATGGCAAAACTTTTTCAGGATGCAAAAACAGTAATGACCGCAAACGCCGCCGATAAGATAAATGGTACCAGCGCAGGCATTTATTTCACCTGGGACACCGTGAAAAAAGAAACCGATATGGCGGCAGTATTCCCGGTATCAG
The DNA here is from genome assembly GCA_903905065.1 of uncultured Bacteroidota bacterium. Classification (GTDB taxonomy): domain Bacteria; phylum Bacteroidota; class Bacteroidia; order Chitinophagales; family Chitinophagaceae; genus Nemorincola. The sequence continues at coordinate 54,968 of CAIVEW010000022.1, forward strand.
AAGCCAAAACGATTAAGGATGTAGCTGTTTTCAACATACCGAAGTCTAAAGCCGTAATGGCCGTGCTGCGTGGCGGCTATGGAAGAGAGATGGAAGCGCACGGCGCCATCACGAAGCATATATCCGAAAAAGGCGAGGCGAAAGGTACCGTGATCGAGGAATATACCATAGGCCCCAATGAAGAACCAGACAGCAATAAATGGGTTACAAACATCTACTATCTTATCAAATAACATCCCATTGGACTTTTGTCCCGATAGATATCGGGGTGAATTTTGACTTTGAAAAAGCCATCTTTACAATGTATTGGTGGCTTTTTCGTTATTATGGGAATGTCCCTGTATTTTTGCCCGCAGGAACTGCCTAATAATCGGCAAAACATTTTTTGAATTTTGAACATGCCTGCTAGTAGGCAGGTTTTTACTTTTGAGTTTTTAATGAAGTTATCAGTAATTATTGTCAATTACAATGTCAAGTACTTCCTTGAGGTTTGCCTACACTCTGTGTTGAGGGCCTCTGCGGCGACTGACGTCGAAGTTATAGTTGTTGATAATAATTCAAGTGACGATAGTTGCGCTATGGTGCGCGAACGGTTTCCTTCAGTAAAGATCATCGAGAACAAGGACAACAAAGGATTCTCAAAGGCAAACAACCAGGGGGTAGAAATAGCAAAAGGTGAGTATATACTTTTCCTCAACCCGGATACCGTGATGCCGGAGAACTTTCTCGCAAAGACCCTGGCTTACATGGACGCTCACCCGGAGGCAGGCGCCCTGGGGCCGCGCCTGATAGATGGTAAAGGACAATTTGCCCCGGATTCGAAAAAATCCTATCCTTCACTATCTGTGGCTATCTTTAAAACAACAGGAATCAATAAATTATTCAATAAGTCTGCTTATTTTAATAAATACTATGCTATTCATGTTGGCGAACATGAAACCGCGGCAGTCGATGTCCTTTCGGGCTGCTGCATGCTTGTGCGACGAGCTGCAATGGATAAGGCAGGCGGTGCATTTGACGAAGATTACTTCATGTATTGCGAGGACGTAGACCTCTCCTACCGTATTGAAAAAGCAGGTTACAAAAACATCTACTTCCCCGAAGCCGACCTGATACATTATAAGGGTGAGAGCACCCGAAAAATGACCTTGTCCTATGTGCGCATCTTCAATGAAGCACTGGTAACCTTTGTAAAAAAACACTATACAAAAAAGCAGGCGAGCATGTTTGTCCTGTTCATAAATGCCGGAATCGTACTGCGGGCTATCCTTGGCACGGTGAAACGGGCTCTGAAGATCCTGCACATGCCGCTGTTCGACGCACTCATTCTACTCCTGACCTTGTGGGGCATCAAGAACTTCTGGGTACAGGAAGTGAAGAACATTCTGCCTATTGCGCCAGGTGTGGTTTATGCCACATTTCCGGTTTATATCGGGCTTTGGTTGTTGTCGCTCTATTTCAATGGTGCTTACGATCCACCTTACCGTGCACTTAAAGTAACCCGGGGAATGCTCATAGGCACCTTCGCCATCCTGGCCTACTATGGTCTTTTACCTCCCGAATATCGTTACTCCCGCGCCATTATCATCTTTTCTGGCTTTGCGGGTACGGTGGTATTGCTTGGCCTGCACGAGATCCTGTACCGGTTGGGTATTCTCAAATTCATACCCTACGATAAGTTACCCCGCAAAGCAGTGATCGTTGCCAATGAAACAGCCTACCACCAAACGGCCGAAATATTAAAAAAAGTGCATTACGCACCCGAACTTTCCGGCCGCATCAGCCCGACGTCTGATTCAAATGACGCACTGGCTCCGCTCCCTGAAATGAAGCAGGTGCTGTATACAACAGGCATCAATGAGGTCATTTTCTGTATCAACGGGCTTACTTATGTGGATGTTTTCACCCAAATGCAGTATTGTGGGCAGGATTATGAATACAAAATACATATTGTCGGAAGTCAAAGCTTTGTAGGCAGCAACTCCAGCAGTACTTCCGGAGATTTATACACCATCGACCGCCGTTTCAACCTTTCCGACTTTGCCCAGGTGCGCAATAAGCGCATAGTGGATATTGGCGCAGCACTGCTATTCCTTTTAGCCTTTCCGTTCACCTTTTTCCGGATAAAAAACCCGGGTAAGTTTTTTGGAAACTGCATCAAGGTGCTGTCTGGCACTTATACCTGGGTAGGTTATGCCGCTGGCAGAACGAATAATCTCCCGTCGTTAAAAAAAGGCATTACCCCCCCTTACAATATACTAGAGGGTTATGAGCCAGGAACGGAAGTAAAAGATGGAATAAATATCGCATATGCCCAGCATTATGCACCCGCTACGGACATATCTTTGCTGCTCAAAAATTATCGGTACCTGGGTGGGAAGCTCTCCCCGACCCTCTCCGAAGGAGAGGGAGTATCTGGCAGTAAAGGTTAATTATTTTGCTGCTTTTCCATCCGCTCCTTGGCCATTTCTTGAATATGTTTTTCAAACCCGGGATAATCAGAAATAACACGATCGAACGAAGCTTTGTTGAGAGAATAAAGGTCACAATAGCCCACGGCCCTGATGGTTGCATTTCTCGGCTGTTTCAGCAAAAGCGCTATCTCACCAAAGAAACCTCCTTCCTTGATAGTCGCATACACATGATGCCCGTCTTTAGAGAGTACCTCCACTGCACCCTTGTTGATGAAATACATCTCATCACCTATGTCACCAAACGAACATATGGCATCACCAGGAGCATAAAGGCAGGGTTTCAGGCAGTATAATATTTCCTTCAGCAGGCTCGGCTCTGCATCTTTGAACATCGGCACCTTCTCAATAATGCTTTTGTTCAGGAACAAGGTAAATTCATACCGGAACGACTCCGGCAACTCTGCCAGGATCTCGGCATCGTCATACCCCTTGCGCGTATGCCACATATAGTTGTAATAGTGATGCACGCGCTCCTGTAGCCGCTTTGGCATCTTCTTCGACTTCATATAGTTGTCCACCCTGTCCACACGCTCGCGGTGACGGGTTTTTACGATGTCTATATTAGTGAGCAAGGTCGCAATATTACCAATGATGTAACCGAACGCACCAGCGCCCGTCAGTTGCGCAAAAATGGTGTAGATGACTTCAATGCTCTTGTTTTTGTCCGGTGTAATATCTCCATAGCCTATGGTCGTCACCGTGGTGGTGCACCAATAGAGCGCCAGGATATAGGTATGAAGCATGTGCACATTCGTGTCCTCCATCCGTATCCGTATCCACCCACAGGCGATCCAGTGCATAAATAACCCCAGGAAATAGAAAAAGAACAACAGCCGCATTACCGCGTGATTAATAGTGATGCGGTGCTCCCATGTGGACTGAAAACTGGCTACCCGGAACATCTTCAATACCCGGAGCAGACATAAAATCAGGCTTAACGCAAAATTTGTATTGTTCCAGAAGAGGAGCTCAAAAGGTATGGCCGAAACAACGTCGAGTGTAAACCAACTCTTTAAATATACATCCGCAGGACTTCTATTTGCATGCGGTGAGTGGGCATGGTGGGGGGAAGGCTGCTTGAAGCGCACAAATATATCGGCGACAAAAACACAGGTTACAAACAGGTTTAGAAAAAGGATTAACCCCGCAGGCCGGTAATGTACTATAAGACCATAAGGCACTTCAATAGCCAGGTATGTGGCTAGCAGGGCAATCCAGATGTCCCAGTAGAAAATAAAGTTGTCCTTATTCTGATGCTCGGTACGAACCATTAATTAGTACGCTGATTTATTCGGGATTTAACTGCTGAAACCCAAATATAATACTTAATCGCTTCGCTCTTACCCATATATTGAACAAGACGAATTTACTTTTCTTTGTCCAAAAAAATAATTGAAAGTATATTTTGCCATTTTAAAGTAAATACATAGTTTTGTGATATATTGTTAAACGATGCAACAAAAAGCAATGAATCACACAGAACTTTTAAAAGGCACACTGAGTACTATTATTCTGCGGCTGCTGGAGGAGAAGGGCCGCATGTACGGTTATGAGATCACCCAAATGGTTAAGGAGAAATCCGGTGAAACAATATTGATAAAGGAAGGCTCGCTCTACCCTGCCCTGCACAAACTCGAGGCAGATGGCCTCATCGTTTCCGAAGAAGTGTTCATCGGTAAGCGCGTACGCAAATACTACAACCTCACAAAGCCCGGCAAAAAAGCTACCAGGACATCGGTAGACGAACTGCTGGCTTTTATGCAGACGATTCACAACCTTATAACCTCTGAACTAAATCCAGCGCATGGTGCAGCTTAGCGACAAACAAGTGGATAACATACTGCAGCGCATAGTTGCAGATGGCGTCACCAACAGGGACCTCCAAAACGGCCTTCTGGATCACTATTGCTGCTTTATTGAGGAAGAAATGAACATAGGCAGCACGTTCGATGTAGCTTATATCGCTGCCTTCAACGCAATAACACCAAATGGCATTCACGAAATACAGGAAGAACTTTTTTTTCTTTTAACCTTTAAAACACAAACAAATATGAAACGCATCATCTATGGTTCCGGGTTCCTTGCTGCCTTCCTCATCTCTACAGGCCTCATGTTCAAAACCGTGCATTGGCCTTTCGGAAACGAAATATTATTCGGCGGCTTCTGCGCACTCATCATTACCTCCGTTTCCTTGTCAGTCAACGCTGTAAAATACATGAAAAACCACTCTGCCGCCTACAACATCCGTACGGCGTCGGGCTTCATATCTGCATTTCTGATCTCCGCAGGGAGCCTCTTCAAAATGCTCTACTACCCCGGCGCTAATTTGCAGATCATTACCGGAATGACCATCCTCAGTTTTGTGTTCATTCCCTTGCTATTCTGGCACATGTATAAACAGGCCATTGCTGTAAAATAAGTGCGCCCAACCGGTACACATTCCCCCGCCACTTTGCAAGAAATATTTTTGCATCGTGGCGGGAAGTTTTTTCTTACTTTGCCTGTGGAATGGACAACTCCCTTGCCAAAACCCGAATAGAGATACTGCTCTTATTTGTATTATACCTCTTTATTCTGCCGAGAGTGTATATGGACTATGATATGGGGTTTTGGCGGGAATGGGCACTGCTGATACATCACAATGGCCTGGCCAATACGTACAATACCTCAATTAATTATTTTCCCGTCTATGTTTACGGCCTCTATGTATACGATCTGCTGCAGGGCACCGACGCAAATATTATTCACCATATCAACAACATAAAAATACTGTTTGTATTTTTTGACTTCCTTCCCATATTTGTACTGTGCTGCTTCCGACAAAAGCTCTTGTCGTTCAGGATACCTTACCTTTTCTTGCTGTTCAACATCGCTTACGTCTTCGACTCAATGGTCTGGGGGCAGATAGACAGTATTTATACCAGCCTTGCTTTTTTAGCTATCATTACCTCAGTTCGATACCCTGTTGCCGGTATATTGCTTTATATACTTGCCCTCAATACAAAGCAACAGGCGATAGAGTTTCTGCCGGTAATGGCTATTGCATTGTTATATAGTCTGCGGAATTTTAGAACCGCGCTCATCGGCATAATAACCGCAACTGGCCTGCAGGCATTGCTTCTTCTGCCCTTCATTAGCAATGGCGGTATTAGCAAACTAACTGCCATTGCTGGAAATTCCATGGGGCTTTATAACCAGCTTTCCATTTGTGCTTTCAATATCTGGTACCTCATTACAAAAGGCAACCCATATTTCATTAATTCAACTGACACCTATTTCCTGGTTTCTTATAGAACCACCGGTATCGTTATGTTCAGTACGGCTTCCTTACTGTTATTGGCACCACTTGTCCGGCGCGTATGGCATCTAAGAAAAAACAACCTGGCCCTTAATGAAACTACTTACAGTATTTTATTTTTATGCACTGGGCTATTGTGCCTGTACTTTTTTTACTTCAACAGCCAGATGCACGAACGATATGCTTTGCCCATAATTATATTCTTCTTCTTTTATGGCGTTGCGTCCAAAAACTATAAATTGTACGTCCTCGCTTCCATTCCCTTTTTGCTCAGCCTGGATAAGTGCTTCCCTGATTACCTGCCCATAGTACATTATAAAATCATTTACGCTTCCGTGGTAATAGCATTGTGGTACTCGGCCACGGTCATTTACGGGAGCTACCTTTATTACCAATTGATCAAAACATCAAAAATGGGCTTATAGGCGTCAATCGTGCCTTTTGGGTAGTTATGGAAAAAACCAATAAGGGGATCTTCTAAACGGAAAAAGTCGGCGATCATTAAATTGGAAACATTAATTTTAACCCGTGAAAAAAATAACCGTTTATCGTTTTATTCTCCTGTTGTCGCTATTCTGTCTTGCGCTCCAGTCCTGCAAAAAGAAAAAAGAAGAAGACCCTTATGCCGACGTAAAAGGCCACTATTTCTCTATCCGCCAATTTGCACAGGATGAATGGCAAACCTTCCATGGCCAGGCATTTACCATCCTGAAAACAGTACGCGAAAACAAGAAGACAGACAGCAGTTACACCACTTCCGACACGCTTAACTGGGGCAACATATTCAAAACATTTTTTGAAACAGAGATCAGTGACCGGAAATTCCTCGGACAATATACGTACAGCCAGTTTGATGACAACCAGGAAGGCTCACGAAACTTCTACTATAAGGCGAATGACGACGACATGTTTACCCAAAAATTGCTGATCACTGTTGACCAGGTAAATAACAAAGTGCGGGGTATCTACATTGAGACGTTTAAGAAAACGCTCTGGGGTGAGACGAAGCAAAACTTGTACTATGCGCCAATGAAAACCATCCAGATCCAGACCGATGAAAAACCCATGGTTGGCGCCAGGAAATATAAGGTTGTACAGTATTATTTCATGCGTTAGGGCTACACCTTACCCATCACGTAGATATTTTGCATGGTAGGGGTTGTGCTCCCACCTTCTTTTTCCAGGGATATGGCGAACGCCTGTCCATCGGTAACCACTTTGCCTACCTTTTGCATCGCAGGTGTATTGGCCATGTTAACAGGAAGAACGCCCATATCTAAAGGTTTGCCATTTTCCATCACCCAGAGCTGATACTGCATTCCCTTAGGGGGCACAGGCAATCCATCAACACTAACATAGGCTTCCCCTTTGTTTTTGCTCCAATAAAGCGTTGCGGCCATAGGGTGTCCGGGGACAACCGTATGCATCACGATGGTCTGCATGCTGGTGTCAGACATCATTGCCTTATTTTGCTGATAATCTGCCAAAAGCCTCACCATATCATTTTGTTGGTGTTCCAAAACAAACACTTTGCCATTAAGCGCCACCAAATCCGACTTCGTATCCTCCCGGCTCATCCAGAGGAAGGTGTTTAATAAAACACTGCCAACCAGCCCTGCCCAAACTGCCGCATATTTCCACGCGGTGGGTTTACGGTATTCAGGTTGAAAAGGTATTACTTTAGGGGAGTTAGTTTGGCGAGAATCACCAGTACCAGTATTGGCAGAAACATATTGCAGCGCACCCCATATCTTCTCCTCCGTGCCTGCAGGAGGTTCCGTGGCGAGTTTACTTGCAAACAATTGCATGACCTTTTCTATTTCTGCCATTTCTGCGGCCAGTTCAGGATACCGGGCAATATCTGCCTCCACTTGTGTGGCCTCTGCAGCAGAGAGCGCTCCAAGTATGTAGGCTTCCAAAACGCCTGATTCTATGTATTCCCTGGTGTTCACTTAATTATTAAATATTTCCCTCAGTTGTTGTATAGCATGCCGCATACGGGTCTTGACCGTACCAAGCGGTATTTCCAGTGTTTTTGAAATTTCGTCTAGTGTAAAGCCCTTAAAGTAAGCCAGCGTGATGATCGTTTCATATTCCGGCTTTAAACCCGCTACCATTTTGCGCAACCCTATTGTATCCGTAGCCTGCTCTGTTTTCATTCCCTGCTGCAGTTTATTTACGATATCTTCCCCCGTTCGGATTTTTCCTTTCATTATCTCCCCCTTGGAACGCAGCTTATCTATCGAAGCATTGCGGGCAATATTGATCATCCAGGTATACAGGCGGCCTTTTTGCGGATTGTATTGTTCTATGTTATTCCAGATCTTTACGAAAACATCCTGCAGCACATCCTGCGCGGTTTGCTCATCGTACACTACTTTATTGATAACGCCATACAATACTGCTCCATACTGGCGGTACAAGTAGTTGAAGCCCTCCCTCGTCTGCTGCTTCAGCAACAAAATCAGTTCTGCTTCGCTGTATGTGGTCGTAGGTGAGGACAAATCAGTCAAAAGTGGGGTTAATTAATACCTATCGGGCATCCATAAAATATCATGCCCTCATTATCAAATATATAAAGTAATAGCGGAACCGCAAATTGTCTGCTATTTAGGAAACAACATCCGGTAGTCGGTCTTCACCTTACCGGCACTTATGTCGTCCAGTTTCTTCTTTATGAGCCTTTTCTTGAGCTGGGTAAGATAATCGATAAATAATTTGCCCTCTATGTGATCATATTCATGCTGGATCACGCGAGCCGTGATGCCATGGAACTCCTGTTCGTGCCGTTCAAAGTTTTCATCCATGTAGCTTAGCCGTACTTTCGAAGTACGCTGTATATCTTCGCGCACTTTAGGTATGCTCAGGCAACCTTCATTGTAGGCCCACATATCACCGGTCTCCTCAATTTTTTGGGCATTAATAAACACCTGCTTTATCGGCTTCTCATTTGGGTACTTTCGTTTGTCTTCCTCGTTAAAGTCCTCTACTATCTGCAGGGTATCTACTATGAACAACCTTACCGGTTTGTTGATCTGCGGTGCTGCCAGCCCTACCCCATTGCTGTTATAGAGAGTGTCCCACATATCCGCCAGCAGTTTATTAAGCTCCACGTATTCGGGGGTAATTTCATCACATACTTTGCGCAATACGGGGCTACCATATGCTACTACAGGTAAAATCATGCACTCTTTCTGTTTCTGATAAAGTGGGCAAAGTTAATCAGAATATGGAATTGAAGATACAAGTGGTTGCTACAATCGAGAGAATTACTAAATTGCCTCATGGCATTTAACGAAAAACTCGCCGATAGAATACGCGAAGCACTTATGGATATCCCGAAAGTGGAAGAGAAATTCATGTTTGGAGGTGTGTGCTTCATGGTTGATGGTAAAATGTGCATTGGCGTTGTAAAAGACGAAATGATGTGCCGCATAGACCCGGAAATGGAAGATACAGCCCTGGAGAAGCCCGGATGCCGGCAAATGGATTTCACTCACCGCCCGATGAAAGGGTATGTTTATGTAAGCGATGAAGGCATGAAAAAGAAAAAAGATCTTGAATACTGGGTTGGGCTTTGCCTCGAGTTTAATTCAAAGGCAAAACCGGCCAAAAAGAAAAAAAAGTGAGTCACAATGCCGCCACCGGGCACTTCACATCATGGTAAAAAAGAAATTCCCACCCTTTCTGTTTACCTTGTTCAGCGTATTGCTCCCGTAAAGCCATCGCCTTTTTGCCATCATAGTCATACTTGGCAACGTACTTCATTTTCATTTGCTTGAGCTGCGGTGCTTCATCTCCGCCAAAGAATATCTTGTCCTTGCCATCATCTACGAGAAATACAATATGTTGCGGACAGTGCCCGCCGGAATGCATAAAACGAATATAGCCATCGATCGATCCATCCTCGCCATCCAGCCATTTCACCTGCTTGGTAGCCAATAGTGGCTCAATATCCTCCGGGTGATAAGAAGGATAGCCTGTGCTCAACGCAAAGTCTGCCTCTGCGCGGTAAATATGATAGTCAGCATTAGGAAACGTGGTCTTGACAAGGCCATTATTGTCTTTAAACACCAGGCAACCAGCATGATCTTTATGGAGGTGAGATAGCAACACTTTAGTAACGGCCGCCGGCTCATAACCATGTTGCCTGAGGTTATCGTGGATCTGCAGTACTCCATCACCATTGTTAAATCCCAGTCCGGTATCAAAAACGATGACATCTTTATCTGTTACAACAAGGAAAGGCTGCACCTCGACAAGCAACGAACCCGTAGGCCGGTCGTTCAACTCGTCATTCCCCATTCTAAAAGGAACGAACTGCTTATCATGCCCCACGGTGAAAACACCTTCTGATAACGGATAAATTGAAGCCATTTTACAAAGTTAACCCTTATGGCCCTACCCCCCCCGCCCCTAAAGGGGAAGCACTTTGGGAATATAGTTTCAACCAAGGATCTTCCATCAAAAATAAATTTGCTGAATATTGCCCCTTGCTCATGATTTTTTTGATGACGCTAAATAGATGGTTCCCCTTTAGGGGTCAGGGGTGTGTTACCTTATCAGCACCTGTCTATCCGCATCTAGCCGCACCAATATGAAAATAAGGATACTGAACGACAACAACGACGAACCACCATAGCTCAAAAACGGCAGTGTGATCCCGATCACAGGCGCCAGCCCTACGGTCATGGATATATTTACAGCGAAGTGAAAAAACAAAATGGAGGCTACGCAGTAGGAATACACGCGTGTAAAAACAGATCGTTGCCGTTCTCCGATATAGATGATGCGCAACATCAGTGACACATAAAGTATAATAAGTATTGCGCTGCCCACAAAGCCAAACTGTTCCCCGATAGCGCAAAATATGAAGTCTGTGTTCTGCTCCGGAACGAACTGGTTCTTGGTTGAGGTGCCATTCAAAAACCCTTTACCCCAGAACCCACCGGAGCCAATTGCTATTTTGGACTGTAAAACATTGTACTCCGAACTATTGCCTTTCTTTTCCTCCCCGGCTACTAACCGCTGATTGTATTCATCCGGCACTTCCTTGCCAATGATGGAGTAAATGCGGTCGATCTGGTGTGCCTGCAGCACGTGCTTGAACGCAAAGGGCACTGCCACCTGGGAAAATAAGATACAGAACAGCCAGATACCCACCAATAAAATGCGGGGCTCCCATCTGCGTCTCAATGCCGTACGCATGATCCACGCCACAAGCCCGGCCAGCACGGTAAGCACAACGAACAAGACCTTCCTGTCGAGCAGTAAGGTCGTTAACACCAGGGCGATAGCAGAGAAACCAATTACCAGCACCGTATTCGGCAGCCCCTCACGATACATTACCAGGAAGAAACAGAAATACACTAAGGCAAGGCCAGTCTCTTTTTGCAGAATGATCAACAATGCGGGAGTAAGGGCTATCGCAACGCCCACAAGCCTGTGCTTGAGGGTTTTGAAGTTAGTCTCCGGCAAAGAAAGAAACTTAGCCAGCGCCATAGCTGTAAATATCTTCGCAACTTCTCCCGGCTGAAAACGGAAACTACCTACCCCCAGCCAGGATCGGGAACCCTTTACGTCCACACCGGCAAATATCGTAACAGCCAACACCGCCAGCCCAATAGTGTAGGCAAGGAACGCAAATGAAGAAAAGAACTTACTGTCTGTCAATAGTATTACCATTCCAATAAGCAGCGAATAGCCAAACCATACTAATTGTTTCATGTAGCTCTTGTTCATCATTATAAGCGACAGATCGGTAGTCCTGTGCTCGACCGAAAAAACGGCCAGGATGCCAATGATCACAAGCGACACATAAAGCGCCAGCACGATCCCATCTATACGGTAAAACAATGATTTTCTTAGTGAGCTCATTTTTAAATTTGACAATTTGAAAATTCGACAATTTGAAAATGACACATGTTGTTCAATATTTTCATTCTCTCAATTTTTACTTTTGAAATCTGATTCAATTTTAATGCGTTTGCATACTTTCAAATTACTCCATTGTCAATTTGCCGCATTGTCAAATTGTCTCATTTCTTTTTAGTCTTTTGATATATCCACCGCTCCAGCATCACTTCCGCGTTTGCATTTCTTGTACTGTCAGTAATACGTTTCCGCTCCATCCGTGCCGCATATACTTGTGCATCATGCAAGCGGGACACGGAATCTATCGTATAAACATATTTGTTGATCAGGTGTGCATTGAGCATTTTATCCTCTACTGCCTTACGCTTCACAGACACACTATCCTTAAGGTATTTTTCCATGAGCAAGCTGGCTATCGGCGCCGCCCATTCTGCGCCAAATCCTGCATTTTCTATCGCAACCGCTATTGCGATCTTCGGGTTCTCACGTGGAGCAAAAGCTACGAACATCGAGTGGTTCTGCATCTTGATCACTTCGCCATTGACTATTGCTTTATTTTCAGCAGTACCCGTTTTCGCACATACAGTTATGCCTTCTATTTTCGCCCCTACAGCCGTACCGCTTTCTACAACATCCTGCATCGCCTGCTGCACAATACTGAAAGTAGTATCCGGTATATTAAGCACAACGTGTTTTTCCTGGTACTTCTTCAGTAAGCTGTCATTCTCATTCCTGCCTATGGCCTTTACAAAATGCGGCGTGTAGTAGTAGCCCTTGTTAGCGATCATGCACATGCCATTGGCCATTTGCAGCGGCGTTACTGACAGCTCCCCCTGTCCCATGCCTACAAACACCACCGTACATGAGTTCCAGGAAAACTTATAACGGTCGTTGTAGTAAGCAGAATCAGGCACCCTGCCCGTCCCTTCAAAAGGAATATCCACACCTGTTTGCCGGCCAAATCCTATTGCGGAAAGATAGTCGTGCCATACCTGAAGCCCTGTCCGTACACTCTCAAATTTAGAATAGTCTATTGTCAACCGGAATACATGGCAGAAATAAGAGTTGCAGGAGTGAGCCAGTGCCAATCTGAAGTTTGCTGCATGTCCCGCATCTTTGTGCTCACATTTTATGGGGCGCCCGCAATAGTTGTAGCTGCCATAACAAGCCAGCCCGAAATTAGGCGTAATGGCCCCGGTAGCGAGCGCTATTAGCCCAGTCATTGGCTTTATGGTAGAGCCGGGCTGATAAGTAGCCTGTATCGCCCTGTTGAACAATGGCCGTGTAGCCAGCCGGTACAGCATGGCATAATTTTTAGCCCTGTCCCTGCCTCTTAACAAATTAGGATCATACGTTGGGCTGCTCACCATAGTAAGTATACCGCCGGTCTTAGGATCTATAGCCACAACACTGCCGATCTTATTCTGCATCAGCTTTTCAGCATAGGCCTGCAGGTCTGCATCGAGATACAGGTCCAGTTGCTTGCCCGACACCTCCTGGCTGTCGAGCGTGCCGCCACGGTACGGGTCACGCGGACGGTTGAACTTATCCCGTTCCAGGTAATGCACACCGCGCTGTCCTCTTAAAACCTCTTCATACTGTAGCTCAAGCCCGCTGAAGCCTGTGTAGTCACCCTGCCGGTAAGACGCATACCTCGGCCTTTTCAACATTTCCGGAGATACTTCCCCAATGTAGCCTAGTACAATACCGGCACTTGCATTTTCGTATGCCCTGATGTTGCGCTCCACAAGTTCAAAGCCCGGGAACATATAGGCATTCTCCTGGAATCGCGCCGTTTGCTCCTGGCTTAGCTGTTCCATAAATGGACTTTGCCGAACGTCTATGTTCCGCGAAAGCACCCGCTCCAGTATTTTCTTGTACCCCGCCTTATCAATGTCCAGAACCGCGCAAAACTGCGCCGTATCAAAGGTCTTGGGCACATTATGAGGTGTCACCATTAGGTCGTAAATGGTGGTATTCGACAGCATCACTTTACCCTTTCGGTCCAGTATGGCTCCCCTTGGCGGGTAAACAACCTTCTTGTAAATGGCAATATCGTTCGCCAGTATCTTATACTTGGATTCGAAATTCTGGAGAAAAAAAAGCCGCAGCAATATTATAGACGCAACGCCTATAAATATGAAGCTAATGACGTATTGGCGCGGGTTTTGCGCAGCAGACATACCTGTATTCCGTTATGAATAAAAACGTACACAAACCTACCATAAAAACAGCGGACAGCCCTATGCACATGCGTTAAAAAAACCAAGTATTTATACAGTTACGTGGGTAAAAAGGCGATAAAAAATGTTTGTTTATGTAAAAGTGCGTAATTACCTTTGCAGCCCCTCGTTTTGGCGGGGTTGGGTTAGTCCGATGGTGTAACGGTAGCACCACAGTTTTTGGTACTGTTTGTCTAGGTTCGAATCCTGGTCGGACTACAAAAAAGCTGATAATCAATTGATTGTCAGCTTTTTTTTATCAGCGTAAAAGGTTGTTTACCTTTTTGCAATTTTCGGCTGCATCATTTCCTTCTCCTGCACCGAGGCTTTGCCGGTCTCCACTTCCACTTGCTTTGTAGTTACTGCGTAAGCAGCAGGAACTATTTCCGAACCGTACTTCACGGCATAAGCTTTTGTGAACTCCGCCCCGAAGTATAGAATTATGGATGAGTAATAAACCCAGAGCAAAAGCACGACCAAAGAGCCCATCGCACCGTAGGTGCTCCCCACATTGCTTTTACTTATGTACATGGATATACAGAATTTCCCCAACATGAACAGGAATGTAGTGACAAGGGCTCCAACAAAAACGTCCTTCCACTTAATCCTTGCATCAGGCAACACTTTGAAAATGCTTGCAAATATGACAGATACTAATACGACGGTAAGCACCTGGTTAATGACATAAAATATAATAACGGTTGTATCAGCAAAATAAGCTTGAAGCTTATGGCTGAATTCTTCTACAAGCGAGGTAATTACCAGTGAAACTATTAACAGGAATCCCAATCCGACAATGACGGAAAACGACAAAAATCTATTCTGAAGCATTTTTAGCCAACCCTTTTTGGGCTTGGGCTTTATGCCCCATATATCATTTATAGAATCTTGTATCTCGCTGAATATAGAAGTAGCGCCCACCAGCAAGGCGATAAACCCGACGATCATCGCTATTTTGCTTTTACCGCTCACCGCAGCTTGCCCTATTACATTCTGCAATTGCCTGGCGGTGTCGCTTCCAAGAAAATCCTGTAGCGAATGGTATATTTTGTTTTCAACCGCGTCACGACCCAGGAATACACCACAAAGCGATATAATAACCACGAGCAATGGCCCCATTGAAAATATAGTGGAATATGCAAGCGAACCGCTTAGCTTGGTCACCTTATGATCGGAAAAGCCACTGAATGAACTCGCGAATATTTGCGACACATCTTTGATAGTTTCTTTGATCTTCATAGACGAAATTGTATTACAACTAAATAACAATGGCGTCACCATGCCACCCGACAATCTTTCTTACTTGTTCAGTAGCAGTGGTAGATTCCTCTCCCGGATTCGTCTACGCATGGCAATACTGTTCTATATCCAAAAAAAGACTATACCAGTGCCCACGTATTAAAAAACACTGTGGGGGTCGCTTTGCAACGGATCAGTAAATACCACCACCTCGACATCGTGTTCCAGCCAATCGTCAACAAGAACAACCATCGAATCTTCCTGCACCACATCATCAATTGTCACTGTCATTTTCCCCGCAAAGTTTTCCTGCTGTACGCTTATGTGATACATTGTATTTTGATACCGGTAATGAACCTTAAAGGAATCCCATCCGACGGGGATGCAAGGCGCGAATCTTAGTTGGTCACCTTTTTTACGTAGCCCAAGGAAAGACTCCACAATAAGCTGGTACATCCAGCTCGCAGATCCTGTGTACCATGTCCACCCCCCGCGCCCGGTATGTGGCGCAACGCCATATACATCTGCCGCCAGTATATACGGTTCCACTTTATAGACCGCGACTTCCTTACTGTTCCTGCCATGGTTTATCGGATTTATCAATTGCAGTAGATCCCAGGTGCGGCGCCTGTCCCCCAACCGGGCAAAAGCCATTATCATCCATACCGCAGCGTGCGTATATTGCCCGCCATTTTCCCGTACGCCGGGCACATACCCTTTTATGTATCCGGGATCCACCGCGGCTTTATTGAATGGAGGATCTAAAAGCTGTATTAGTGCTGCATCTTTTTTTACCAACCTGCCTGCTGCCGATTCCATCGCCGTAAGGGATCGCACCATATCGCCCGCACCGGACAATACAGACCAGCTTTGTGAAATAGAATCGATTTGGCACTCCGTACCAGTCGCTGAACCGAGCGGGGTACCATCATCAAAATAGGCTCTGCGATACCAGTCACCGTCCCAACCATTTTTCGCTATATTTTCATTCAGTGCATCCGCTTCTTCTTTACAGAGAGCCACAAAATCAGGATCATTCTGCAAGGTGGCTATTTCCATAAATTTGATCAGGATATCGTAGAGAAAAAAGCCTAACCACACACTTTCTCCCTTACCCAGGTGCCCAACCCTGTCCATTCCGTCATTCCAGTCACCCGAACCCATTAAAGGTAGCCCATGTACCCCATAAGTTAATGCGTGTTTTATAGCCCTTACACAGTGCTCATAAAGTGTTGCGGATATTTCTGATCTTTCCGGCAGGTTGTAATAAGACTCTTCTACCGCATTTAGTAACCGCCCTTCAAGAAAAGGAAGTTGCTCATCCAGGATTTTCGTATCCCCAGTGTGCATAACATATCTATAGGTCACGAATGGCAGCCAGAGATAATCGTCCGAGATACGTGTTCTTACACCACGCCCAGCCGGCGGGTGCCACCAATGCTGTGCATCGCCCTCCTCGAATTGCCGAGTTGCACTCAGCAGTATCTGCTTGCGTGCCAGTTGAGGCTCCGCATGTAGCAGCGATAAAACATCTTGCAACTGGTCCCTGAAACCAAACGCTCCGCCTGACTGGTAATAACCGCTGCGCGCCCATAAACGGCAAGCCAATGTCTGGTAGGTAAGCCACCCATTGGTTATAAGATTGATGGCCGCATCGGGTGTTTCAACCCGTATAGCCGAGGTACTATGCTCCCAATATTTTTTTACCTTTTCTAGTGCTTTTTGCGTAGCATTGATTCCACGGAATTCGTTAATGAGATTGGTTGCATCGTTAATATCCTTTCCCGTACCCAGTCTGAAAATTATTTCGCGTTCCTCACCGTCGGCAAGTTCAAACGACACTTGAATAGCCGCACACGGATCGAGCGCCACTCCAAACTTCCCGGACAACTTCTGACGCCGCATGCCATCAGGGTTTTGTAAGGAGCCATTCCGGCCAATAAATTCAGCCCTGTCGCATGTAAACGTTTTGCTCGTATCATTCACATCAAGGAAAGCAACTCGGCGCGGAAATTCCGTATTGTATGGGTTCCGGGCAATGATTGCTCCGCTGCTCTTGCTCACTTCAGTAATAACGTACATCGCTGTTTTTGGCCTGATATCGCCTAATACCCATTCTATATAGCCGGTAGCGGAAAGCCTGCGTGGCCTCCCCGATTCATTTCGAACTTTTATTACAGTAAACTTAACTGGCGCTTCAATATCAACATATACCGTCATTTCAGAGCGGATACCACCCTCAACATGCTCAAATATGCTATAGCCAAACCCATGCCTTGTCATATAAGACGATTCACCGCCTCTTGGCAGCGGAGTTGCTGACCAGAAATGGCCAGCCTCTTCATCGCGTATATAATAAACCTCCCCCGCCGAGTCACTTACAGGATCATTATTCCAGGGTGTAAGCCGCATTTCATGGGCATTTTCTACCCAGGTATAGGCCTGCCCGCTTTCAGAAATAACTGTTCCGAAATCTGGATTAGCTATCACGTTTGCCCACGGCGCGGGTGTTTTGTTTTTTTTGTCAGTAACAATAACGTATTCATCGCCCAGCGAGGAGAACCCACCTAATCCATTGAAGAAATGCAGATCCGTTGAGGAAAAAATATTTGCTGGTTCAGGCGCGTACAACGGGGTTTGAACAATGTACGGAATTGGCGTTCTCGTGCCCGGCTTGCGGTTGATCTGATCTGTTAATGTCCCGTGAGCGTCAGATAGGTTAGCACGCGCAACTGTCTGGAAAAGAATTCTGTCTTCATTCGATATCTGGTCTGCAGCCCTTACAAATATACCTCCTGGCCGGTCCATCAGCTCATTCGGAATGAGTGCCTGGATTCGGTTTTGTAATACCTGCCGGTAGCCGCCATGATCTTCATTCCATATGACGAGGTCCACAATAAGGCCCTTAAGCCGCCAGTAAGTATGGGCTTGTATCAATTGTTTCACCAGGAGGATATTCTCCTGGTTTTCAATTTGCAGCAGGATGATCGGCAAGTCTCCGGATATTGAATACCCCCATAAGCCTGATTGTCCCCTGTGATTTTTGATAATAATGGATTGGTCAGCACGTAAAGAAGGATTTGTAAATATTACGGAACCTGCGAGATGGCCAAAAAGTTGCTCATCGGCTTCTGTGGCATTTATTTGCCGCAGAATAACCTGGCTGTGTGTCCATGCCAGTTCAAAGACCCGGTCTTTATGGTGTTTATCATGGTACTTTTCAATAAGTTTCTCGCATATTTCACGGGTGTCCGAAATCCCCAGGATTAGGTCAAACGTGACATTTTCTTCCGGTTCCAATTCTATTTTGTATCGTATTGCGACGATCGGATCTAAGACAGAGCCTTGTGCGCCCGATAAAGGGCCAGCCTGATTCATAGCCTTGGGGTTTGCGGTAGTATTCCCTCTGCCAATAAATTCCATCCGGTCCGTTTCATAGGAGATTTCCGCCGTTTCCACATCGTGTATGATCATTGAGTGAAACATCCAGGGCGTGTGTTCTTCAAGCGAACGTGGCCGGCGCGTACAGATGATAGCCTGCTGTGACGGAATTATTTCGGTTTGCACGAAAAGTTTGCCAAATGAAGGTTGCTGTGCATCTGCTGCCGGAGTTGCAAGAACAACTTCCGCATAACTGGTGATCTCAATCGTCCGGCGTATACCAGACTTGTTCGTGATCTGTATCCTGCGCATCTCAATATCATCCTCGGGCGATATTACTATTTCCGTGCGCGTCTCTATGTTGTTGTTAACAACGTGGAAGTCAACACGCCCTTGGGAAAATGCAGCTTCGTAGCTTTTTACTTTTTTAAGGGTCGGCTGGTGTGTGTTCGACCAGTATTCGTTTGTATCCAGGTCTCGGATATAACAAAACGTCCCCCAGTTGTCGCAGGTCACATCTTCACGCCAGCGTGTAACCGCAATGTCCTTCCAACGGCTGTAGCCCCCACCGGAATTAGAGATCATCATATGGTACCGGCCGTTCGACAATAATTGAACTTCCGGAATAGCTGTATTAGGCGTGTTAATTATTCTTATTTGCGTCCCATTTACAGGAGCACTGAACTCCGCAATGTCGGTAGTATGCGCATAAAATGACGATGCTTTCGGTATCCTTTCCTGCAGCAGCAACAGAGTCGCCTGGAACTGGGGCTCCGCTTCAAAGCGCCGCTGCATCGGCTGATCATTTAATAAATATCCCAGGGAAAGCAAAACCATACCCTGGTGATGGGCCATATAAGACTGCACAATCGTATTGGTTTGTCCCCGCTGCAGTCTGGAAGGTGTATAATCGATCGCTTCATAATATCCATATGTCCCTTCAAAACCCTCGCTCGTAAGTAATTCCAGGTTTTGACAGGACGCTTCCGGCGCTACCATCAGCGATAATGCCGTTGCATACGGAGTAATGACAAGGTCTACCTCAAGGCCTCTTTTCAGTCCCAGCCCTGGCACACCAAAGGCTTGGTATTGATAGTTAGAACTGGCATCGATCATATTATAACCGGACTCAGAGATACCCCATGGCACGCCACGCTGTTTTCCATACTCTATCTGCCGTTTCACGGTTGC
This sequence comes from uncultured Bacteroidota bacterium, assembly GCA_903905065.1. Lineage (GTDB taxonomy): Bacteria > Bacteroidota > Bacteroidia > Chitinophagales > Chitinophagaceae > Nemorincola. The sequence continues at coordinate 74,647 of CAIVEW010000022.1, forward strand.
TGCATACGTTTGTCCCAGTAAAGTATTTTCGTACGAAGGCATTACAAGTAATGGCATTAGGTATTCGAACATAGAGCCACTCCATGAAAGTAATATGGAATCGCCACCCGCTCTGGTCAGCAGGCGGCCAAGAGCAAACCAGCTCTCCTCAGGCAGCTTACCTTGTGCGATGGCAACAAAAGTGCACAATCTTGCTTCCGATGCCAGCAGGTCATAATATCCTGGATCACACACATGTTCCTCGACCCTATAACCGATTGTCATGAGGTGCTTTGACTTGTCGTACAGAAAGCCCCACTCCATCTCCGCGAGATCAATACATTCATGACCTAGCTTTTCAATCACGGCGACACGCTCTTTAGCCTGCTGCAGCGCCAAAACAACTGAAGCTTTAAACGTATCGAGCCATGTGTTTTCTTCGGCGGTGTTGCTTCCGCTTTTCAAAGCATCAACCCCGGAGATCAATTCATCCGCTTTCTTGCAGAAGTCGCGCAATGTCACATCATGGTCCAGGCTGACGACATTGGTAAATTTATTGGAAGCAGGAGGTAACTTGAACCAAGGAGCCAATAGTTGCACATCATCAATTGCGGACTGTAATTGGTTGGACAAAGTATTTTTCCACCATTCCTTTACACTACCGGCGTCAATGGCCAGCTTTTGTACCGCTGATGCGAAACTCGACTGTAACTGTTTAAGACCTTCGTTTATGTTATCTATAGTGGTCGGTGGCAGATTGCATAATGCTTCGAGTACAACGGCGAATTCATGAAGAATGACAGCATCACCTTTTTCGGTTGTCTCTTTAAAGGCCCGGAACGTATCCAGCAAGCCGTTGAAGATTTTCTGCCCTGCAATTTCCTGGTGAAGTATTTCAAAAATTCCCTGTCGGAGCGTAAGAACATGGCCGGCAAGGTTTCCACTGTCCACCGTTGAAATATACTTTGGCAGTAGCGGCTGTAAAGTTTCTGTATCATACCAGTTATAAAAGTGACCACGATACCTGTCCATTCGTTTCAACGTGCTGATGGTCTTTCCAGTACGATCAAGAAAATTATTCACAGAAATATAACCGAAATCAAGTGCCGACAAGTTCGCCAGCATTGATAAGCCTATATTCGTAGGGGATGTCCGGTGCGCGATCACCGCAACCGGGTGATTCTGGAAATTATCGGGAGGCAGCCAGTTATCTTCTCCGCCCACAAATCGCTCAAAAAACGCCCATGTTTTCCTGGCTGTCCTCTGCAGGAAAATATTTTGCTTTTCCGTAAGCTGGGCTTTCTTTTTCACCGAAGGCTTGCCCGCTATCCAGGTTAGGAAAGGAGATAATGCCCACAAAAACATAATAGGCCCAGCGAAGACCAGGCTTGTCGGCCGGCAAAAGCACAGATACACACATATTGCAAGGGCCAGGAAAGGTGCAAACCACATATTTTTATAGGAAGCACCGAGACTGTTTTGATCTCCTTTTTCAAATACAGCCGATGGCTCCCATTCCAGCAGCTTTTTATGAGATATAAGCATGCGCCAGGCGGTACGCGATATCGCGACAATGTTCACGTAAGCCTCATAAGGCAGGCATATCACTGAGAACAAGGTCTGAACGACCGTATCCATAGTTATCCGTAATCTGCCCCGTATGTGATGAGATAACAGAACATCCTCCGGCTTTCTGAAAGTATCCCAGGCCAGGGTCACCGCAACAGGGAAAATAACAATAGCGGTGACGGCAATGGTCCAGAATAACGGCGCACTCATTATAGCCCATCCCAGCACGATCAATGCGGTCAATGCTACCGAAACCAGGCTCCTGCGGATATTATCAAATATTTTCCAGCGCGATAACGCAGAAACGGGATTCTGTTGCAGCCATTTAGTTACGCCCGGTATAATCGGCAGGAACCATGAGAATATCTGCCAATCTCCCCTGATCCAGCGGGAGCGTCTTTTCATATCCAGTCGGTACGTACTAGGATACTTTTCATACAATTCAACATTGCTGAGCAAGCCAGATCTCACATAGCAGCCTTCAAGCAGGTCATGACTTAGTATACGGTTTTCTGCAAAATTTCCATTTAGCGTCCTGATAAAAGTGTCCACTTCATAGATACCTTTACCTATGAAGGAACCTTGGCCAAACATATCTTGGTAGACATCTGAAGTAGCGCGGGTATACGGATCAATGCCGGGTTCATTGCCGTGCATCTTGCTATAAAAAGAGCTGCTTGACTCAGGTAAACTCACAGAAACTCTGGGTTGCAGAATGCCATATCCTTCGGTTACACGACGCTTCTTTACATTATACACAGGTTGGTTCAGCGGATGCGCCATTGTTGCGATCATTTTCCACGCCGCGCCCCGCGGCAACTGGGTGTCGGAATCAAGCGTTATGACATATTTTACCGTTCTCAGACTAGTATGATCCCCGATTATACAGGAAAAACGCTCCTCCGATTTCCCGCGCAGCAGATCATTTAGTTCAAGAAGTTTTCCGCGTTTCCTTTCATAGCCCATCCATATTTTGTCTGCTGCATTCCATTGGCGCGGTCGGTGGAAAAGGAAGAAAATATCCCGGTTGCCGTTTTCGTATTTATCCTTCAATTCCCAAATGCGTTGCTGTGCCAATTGCAATAAGGGTTTATCTCCGGGTAAAGTTTCCTGTGGGGCATCCGTAAAATCAGTCAGTAAGCCAAAATATAAGTTCTCATCCCTGTTGGCAAGGAATCTGACCTCTAACGCTTCAACAAGGTCCTCTATTGATCGTGGATTGGTAAGCATGGCTGGCGTCACAACCAAAGTGCCATACTCGTAGGGGATAAACTGGGAAAAATCCATTCTTGGTAGCAACGTAGGCTTGACCAATAGGGTCGAAAAAAAGTTTACAACAGCCATCGCAAGTTGGCTGGACGATATGGCGATCAGTATCCCTATAACTGTTACCACCCAGGTGCTTTCTGTTTCACTGTACGCCTTGACTATCAGGAGTGCAGTAAGCACTGCCGTAACTAAAACAATAGACCCTAAGTATAACAGCAGCCTGTTATCGCAGAAAAACCGGTCAACTCCGTTGATAAAAGAAAAGTCAATTCCAGCTGCTTTTTTCGTCTCCGGAAGCCCTTTACCAATAAGATAATAGCCCACATGTCCTTGTCGGTCATCCCGTTGGTATTTTTGAACAGGCTCCCCGGCTAAGCGCACCGCTATTTTAGCTACCTCATTTTCCGGAAGCTTTGATTTCTTTGAGATACGTTCTATAACATGACGATAATCATCCCTTGTAGCAAAATCCATTTTTTTGTAGATGCCACTAGGGTCGCCGCGAAGTGTTTGCTCCACAAAACTGTTTTTTTCTACAAATTCCCGCCAGTCGAGGGTGCTCAACAACCGCAAACTACCAATGCTGTTGCTCACAGATACCTGGTTAACAGCTTGTGTTTGTATCTCAATATTTACTAACTCACTGCTCGTCGTCCCTTCTTCCAGCAGCCGTTGCTCGATCCAGGCCAGAGCCGATGCCAGTGCCGGGCCCTTTCCCAATAATTGCCGGCTCATTTCTGATACGAACGCGGTAGACATCGGAGGGTTGGATCTTGCCATATCCGCTGTAGTGAGTATCAGGTTTTTGGGATCCTTTTCCGCAACCTCCAGCATTTGCTTGGCCCAATAATCCGCCAGATTTTTATCAATTCTGTCAATAGCTACAAGAGAGGAAACACGTCGTAAGTTCTCAATGAGTGTTAGACGCAGCATTATGGGTATTGCCCATAATTCACCTATCAGCAAATTAGAAACAGATTGATATGCCCGGATGTAACTGCTTAAGCGTTCCAGGTCTATCCGGCCGTCACTATGGGATATTATCTGTAGCGCTATATCATAAACGCGGGCCAGGCCCGGCGACGCCCCATTCGACAATTGAGGCAAAGTTTCGTTATACCCTTTCGGTAAGTGCTTCTTCGCAGTTCTGATCTGATCTTCGATGAGGTAAAAGTTATCCACAAGCCATTCTCCGGCGGGGGTGATAATGTTGTTTTTTTTTATGCCCTCTACCAGCAGTTTGCGTACCGCATTCAGCGCCTTTTCATTGTCTGCAAGTCTGTGTAGCAGTTGTCCTTTGGCAATTTTCTTGCTCAGCACATGCGTTTTTGCGAGGTTAACGCCAAAATGAGCCATCTGGTCCGAACTAAACAACTCAGACCTCAAAGGTTCTTCCCTGGTATAATTAAGTTTAGGATTATTTACGACAAAAAAAGCCCTCATGTTAGAGATGAGCTCATGCGTATGTCCAATGTTCAACTTCATAATTCTTTTACCTGTTTACAAATTGAGGGCCTCCTTCATTTGCCGCTGCGCTACCAAGCTTGTTATTCAGTTGCCGGGGGCTGCATGAAGGCATATTACTTATGTCCACAATCAGCAGCCATTCCGGGCATATTCGAGCCCTGCTTTCGAAAGCATATTTTATATTATTATTCTCAATTGCGCAATCTGTACTAAGGCATAGTTTGCTCCATGAAAATATCATGCCACTGCTCGTTTCAATCTATACATAGCAGCCTTATTATCAGCACGCCAGCATAAATTCCCATAAAAACGTTTGGTGAGTGCTACCCGGTTTTTATCTCTGGCACAAGACATTTTTTCAGCCATATATATTGCTCCTCTGAGGAGTATTGTCGCCTCATTGCGCAACCATTTTGCTCAGAGATCAATTCTTTTCATCCCATACACAACATTTTAATACATCTCCCGTTTTAATCGTAACTTTATTTCACCCCCAAACCTTTAAATCGAACCCAATGAAAATGCATGTTCTGTTATTTTCCATCATTACGTTTCTATCTTCTCACATATATGCTCAGCAAACCTTTGAGGGCCATTACGGCAACCAGAAGCTTGATGTGGCCTATTCAGCTGCCGCCACTAACGATGGTGGATATATCATTACCGGCCTTACGCAAAGCATGGTGGACTCTAATGGCGACATTGTCGTAATTAAAGTATCAGCGCACGGCGACACCACCTGGTCACATACTTATGGAGGACCGTTCCTGGAAGGGGGTAATTTCGTGATGCAGACAGCCGATGGCAACTACATGGTCTCCGGCCATACACAAGACTTTGGTGCGCAGGATTGTGATGCATTCCTGCTAAAATTGGATCAGTATGGTAACAATATGTGGATCAAGACCTATGGCGGCGATTCTGATGACATCAGCGAAAGCGTGGTGGAGCTTCCCGGTGGCGGTTTCGTGATCGGCGGTATGACTGCCAGCTACGGCAATGTTGGCGTCAGTATGAACAGGCACTTGTATTTTATTAAAACAAACAGCGCCGGAGATACCATCTGGACTAAAGTGTACGCAGGCAGCGGCATCGAAGAATGCTATTCAATTGCGGCAATGCAGGATGGCGGCTTTCTTGCGGCCTGCTGGACAACCAGCCGGGGTAACGCGTCCGGTGACGGCTGGTTAGTGCGCCTCAATTCAAGCGGCGATACCTTGTGGACCCGGCTGTATAAAAACGGAGCAGATACACGACTATACAAAGTACTACCCACTATGGATAATGGATTTATGATAGCGGGTTACACAACCCCGGCGACCGGTGGTAACGAGGGGTTGATCGTAAAACTGGATGCATATGGCAACGAACTTTGGAAAAAAACATTCAGCAACTCTGCTGGTATCATCTTTCACGATGTTGCTCAGTTACCTACCGGCAATTTCATGTTTACTGGCGGCAGTTACCCGACCACCACTACAGGCAGTGTGTACATACTCACCACCGACGCCAATGGGAATAAACTGACAGACCAGCTCTGCGGCGGCACGAACTCATGGGCAACTACAGTAGCGGTGCAGGGGAACAACAGCTACATGGTTGCCGGTTCCGCTGCAAAATATGGAGACCCGCTTGGAGACCTGTATTTTATGGAGATGGACAATACCATCTCCGCCCATGTAACAACAGCTACTTCACAACAACCGCGGCTATATCCCAACCCGATAAGTGAACAGCCGGCCGTTGTTGTACTACCCGAAACAGAAGCAAACGGAACCGTACACATTGATATTTTCACTAAAGACGGGCGCAATGTGTACAGCAGGGATAATATCCGGGCGAAGGATATCGTGATCAGCAGAGACCAGTTCCCGCCTGCGCAATACCACTTCCGTATTATCTGTAAGGACGAGGCTCAGTATACCGGGGAATTCGTGGTAGAATAACTGGATTGTATTTTCCGCGGGCTACTCACTACATTTGGTCGTACCAAATACACACGGCCATGAAAAACATAGCCATTACTTTAGTTGCTGTTGGGATTACATTTTCATCGTCATTGCTGTTGGCACAGGATACTATAAAAGCGCCGCAGATCGAGGCCGCCGAAAAAATGTATAGCCTGCACTTTTCTCCAGCCAAGGTCGATTCCATGGCCAGCGCTATAAATAATGAGCTTTCGTGGTATCAGTATCTGCATAAACACGCGCTCCGGAATGATGTACCTATGTCCCTGTCGTTCGACCCTTCGCTGCCGGGAATGCACTTCAACACTACTCAGCAACCAATAAAATGGAATATTCCGACCAATGTGACGCTCCCTGCCAATAAAAACGATCTGGCTTTTTACTCCATACCTCAACTTGCGTCACTGATAAAAAATAAAAAGATCACCTCCGTTGCGCTCACAAAGTTTTACATAGACAGGTTGAAACAATACGGCAACACTCTTCATTGTGTCATAGAACTCACCGAAGATCTGGCAATGAAGCAGGCGAAAAAGGCCGATGACGATCTGGCAAAGGGCATCTATAAAAGCCCTTTGCAAGGCATACCGTATGGTATCAAAGACTTGTTTGCGGCCAAAGGTACGCATACTACATGGGGCACACCACCCTATCGCGATCAGACCATTGACCAAAATTCTTTTGTCGCCCAAAAGCTGGAAGATGCGGGCGCAGTGCTCATCGGTAAGCTGTCACTTGGAGAACTGGCCATGGACGACGTGTGGTATGGCGGCCAAACCCGTAATCCCTGGAATACAAACGTCGGTTCTGGTGGATCCTCTGCCGGCTCGGCCGCAGCAACTGTGGCTGGACTTGTACCGTTTGCAATCGGTACCGAAACATACGGCTCTATCGTTGACCCATCATCACGCTGCGGGGCTACCGGCTTGCGGCCCACCTTCGGCAGCATTTCGCGTACCGGAGCCATGGCGCTGTGTTGGAGTTCGGATAAGGTAGGCCCTATTTGCAGGAGCGCTGAAGACGTCGCATTTGTCTTTGCACAAATACACGGTACAGACGGCATAGATGCCTCAGCGAAAAACATGCCGTTCAACTACACGGGCAGCTTCCCGCTTTCTAAATTAAAAATCGCCTATGCGCGTAATTATATAGACTCCTTGCCGGAAAACAGCACCGAGAAACAAACCTTGGCCACAATGAAGAAAATGGGCGTAAACCCTATTCCGATAGACTTTCCGGATACCTTACACGGAGATGAAATGCTCACGCTCATTGTTAGCGCCGAGGCCGCAGCCGCATTCGACGAGCTGACAAGAACAAATGAAGATGACAAAATGGTGCAGCAGAATAAAGACCGGTGGCCCAATGTGTTTCGCGCTGCAAGATTCATACCGGCCGTAGAATATGTCAACGCCGCACGTATGCGTTACTCAATCATGCAGCACGTGCATAAAATGCTGGACCAGTACGATATCATCATTGCACCACCGGAAACCGGAGACCAGGTCGCGATTACTAATCTTACCGGCAATCCGTCCATCACCATTCCAAATGGATTCAACAAAGACGGGACGCCGGCTAGCATCACCTTTATCGGTAAGCTCTATGACGAAGCGCGCCTCGTTGCCTTTGCCGAAATGTACCAGGAACAAACCAAGTTTCATTTACAACATCCAAAAGGGTTTGAATGATCGGTTGGGTAATGTAATTATTGTTGTTCCTGTAGAGACGTTGGACTGCAACGTCTCTACAGAACACACAAACCCGAGGACCACAGTTGCACTGCAACGTCTCCCACAGAACATACAACCTCGGGGATCACGACTACACTCGCTCAAAAAGTGGCAAGCCCACCTCTGCCGAAACAGCCGTTGCCAGTTTCCGGCCTTCCTCGCTGAATGGCCAATAAAAAAGGCTCTTTATAGGATTGTCCTTTCGAATGGCATTAATGGCTTCAATGGTCGTTTTCTTTGCCAGCCCTTTGTGTCTATATTCAGGCAATACGCTCGCAGAACAGAGATAGATGGCATCATACGCGACACCAACAGGAGTCTCGTCTACGAGTCCTTTCTCGGATATAGTAGCGGAAATGAAACGTTCCATTACATTGTGAAGCGTCGGTATCACTAATATCCAGACTATCGGCCCATCTTCATTGGCCACTTCGGATAGCGTAGCCGGATGGAGCTCATGCAAATGCGCGATCACATGCTCGTCCACATCCAATTGTTCCGGTTCATTCTTTACATCGAAGAACTCCGTCACTAGCTGAATCATTCGTTCGTAATTATTGGGCATCGGTTTTATATAAGTTGAGGCAAAACTACGATAACAGAAGTAGTAGTTGAACAGAACGCCCCTCGGCTTGCGCCCTTAAAAACAAAATCAGGGAATTGCGAGCTTTGCGGCTCTGCGAGAGACCCTTTTGCATTGGGGGAGGTCATTAAAACTGGAACTGCACACTTCCAAAGACGCCAAAGTACCGCGTCTTATTCTCGCTGGACTGCGGCACGGGCGATACCCGCCAGTCGAAGTCTACACGAAATATCTTGAAAATATTAGAGACACCCGTACCTAGCTCCAGGTAAGGATTCCCCTGCAAGGTCCGGAAAGGAAATGATCCGTTAAGATTCAGGTTTGTGTTCGCGTTGCTGAGCGATCCAATAACACCCTTGGCTGTCCAGAACTGTCTGAATTTTAATTTTTTCAATAAGGGTATGTAGTTAAAAACACCGCTTCCGATAGTATGCTCAATATTGAAGCCTGCATATTGGTCGCTTATGAACTCATAAGTGTTCATCATTTCAAACGCATACTTATTATAATAGAGATACTCGTTGCCCGGATGTATCTCCAGCAGCGGATAAGGAAGTGTACCGAAATACTTACCCGCAAACACATTATAGTACAGATGTCCCAAAGGTGGAATGTTGATGCTCTCGGTAACCGACAATCTAACTTTCTGGTATTGGTAAGCGCTGTTCAGCAGGTTCTTGATACCTGCATCCGCTTCAATATCCACTATGGGATATTTGCTGCCCACGTTCACACGCAGGTACTGGCCTTCAATATACTTCTCTTTATAGGCATAGCGCAATTCCACACCCACTTCACTGCTAACCACATTGTTTGTTGGATTGCCATTGTAATCTTTAAAAATACCAGCAGAAGGCAATGGCGCATAGGGCGTAAACTGCGAATGCTGCAAGATAAGCCGGTGGCTAAAACCACTGAAGTACTCTTTATAAAATTCAAATCGCTGGTCGTCTGAAAATGCCAGTTTCCACGGTATGCCGCGCTTTCTGAACAGCGAACTGAATATATTGTCTGAGCCCAATTGGTCGTAATAATTAGTTGCCTGGTTTATGTCGTGCACATAGTAACCATACACATACATACGCGGATGCCGGTCTAGTAGCCATATACCGGTGAAACCATACTTAAATCGCTTGTCTTTATCCCCATAAGCAAGGAAGCCGGTAACATGTGCGTCTTTCACAGATCTTGGCGTGCCCAGCGATATCCTGAACCGGTCACCCTCTACCGGGTTATGACTGTAAATATAGAAATAGGGCCCAAGTTGGATAGGCCCTACATCCTGCACACCACTCGCTAAGAACATAATCAATTTCTTATAGAACGTAGTGATGGGCATACTGTTTATGGAATCGACCATTTTATTGATCTTCTTCTCATTTTTTGATAGCGTATCGGGCCGGTTCTGCGCCCACCAGTCTGCCGCTCTATGCTTGGTACTGTCCGGTGCTATTACTTCTTCTTTCCAGTTCGGGTTGTCCAACGCACTGTCTACGGAGGGGCTGTTGATCACTACATTATGGTACGTCGTTGTCTTCCTGCCTATCATCCCAGGCAGCTTATTGGAACTATATGCACTGAAGGTGGCTATGAACTTGTCCTTTACCGGGAACCAGAAGGTATCTACGGGTGCAAACTCCTGGTAAAGGCTCACCTTGTCCACCCAGTTTATGTTCGCCAGCTTAGAGACATCCATGCTCATACGTTCTATGGCAAAAATGGAATCCACTACCCAGAAGTCGCCGGTAAAACAATTTTCCCCATCCCGCCTGGGTTTGAATTGAACCAATATGATATTGTGTCCATAGGCTTTCTGCGTATCCTTGATGCTGTATTTATAATGGAACAGTGCATCATTGCTGATAGGACTCACATATTTTTTATCCAGCACCGGTATATAATTCCGGTAGACGTTCACATTCTGATACAGGGCGCCCAGATATTTGTTGATATTGGGATTGTTCACTCCTTTCGCCATGCTGCCTTTGATAATTTCCCGCTGCTTTTTCGGTTGGCGCCTGAAGTAGTAGTCGGATATGGTCTCTGTCATGTATAACGGCAGATATGGTTTAGACTCTGTTGACGTGTCCAGCCCATCAAAAATAAAGGCATAGCTCTTCAGTATCGGTATCTTCTCAAACTGGGATTTCGTCATATGCTGCAGGTCGGCCTCCAGCCTGTTGTATGCTTCGTATTTATAGTTCTCTGCCTTATCCGGATTATTGTATGGTTTTCTTGCTATGATGTGCCGCATCAGCACAACAGCAGGGTCTTCTCCCGCATGAAAAACCACCTCTTTCAGCTCCGCCGCTGAGCGGTCCATATCGAATATGAAGTTGTATTCATGCTGGCTTTTGCGCAGTAATTTGTTTACCTGCTTGTACCCAAGTGCGCCTATCCGCAATGTATCGGATGGTAGTTTGTCTGTCCTTATAATAAAGTTGCCATTAAGATCGGCCGAGGTCCCGGAGTTGGTATGTGGGAAAGTAACGACCGCAAACGGTATTCCTTCACCTGTATTCCTGTCTTCTACTTTCCCATTTATCACATAGCCGTCTTGCGGCGCAGAGGTCGTTCGCTTACTCTTTACAGATGCTGTGTCTATATCCAGTGTCGGCAGGCTTGCAGAGGTATCTATCTTTGGCGCTACTATTAACTTTTTTACAGTATCAGCCACCTGCGCTTTGGGGATTGATGGTATTGTATCGGTTGCCTGGGCAAACAATGTTTTATTTATGAACAATAAACAAACAATAACAACAACCTTCTGAAAAGTCATAAGCTGGTACCACGCAATCTTTCAGCAAAGTAACGAATTGCAGCAAGTAATAAAAAAGAATCAGGGTTTTGGGGTATAGAATAAATTGTTCTTTTTTGAAAAATTTCAATAGCCCCGGCCTGTAGGGCCGGTAGAATAAAACATAACTCACGTGCTTTAGCCAAACATTGCTTCTGCGCATCCGCTATCTTTGAAGACGGAAAAACACTTCATCATGGAAAAAAGAAAAATCGGCAACACCGGCATCTACATAGCCCCACTGGCCCTTGGCACCAACGTTTTTGGCTGGACGATAGATCAGGCAAGATCATTCGAAGTCTTGGACGCATTTGTTGGCGGAGGTTTTAACCTGGTGGACACCGCAGATTACTACTCCAAGTGGGGCACCGGAAATCATGGTGGTGAATCTGAAACAATAATTGGCAACTGGCTAAAAAAAACAGGTAAAAGAAGCCAGGTAGTTCTTGCTACAAAAGTGGGGGCAGATATGGGCGACGGTAAGAAAGGGATATCAAAAGCCTATATCCTTAAAGCTGTAGAAGACTCCTTAAGACGGCTGCGAACTGACCATATAGACCTTTATCAAACGCATTTTGACGACAATACTACTCCGGTTGAAGAAACAATGGAAGCCTACTTCCAATTAATAAAGGAAGGTAAAGTAGTTGCCTGCGGCGCATCCAACATGACCCCGGAACGGCTGAAACAATCCCTTGACGCAAGCAGGCAAAACAACATGCCCACTTACGAAACACTTCAACCGCTTTATAATCTCTACGACAGGCATGCCTATGAGCGCAACTACGAACACATCTGCGTAGAAAATAACCTTGGGGTGATCTGTTACTTCCCTTTGGCTAGTGGCTTCCTTACGGGCAAGTACCGCACAGAGGCCGACCTCACCAAAAGTGTTCGTGGAGGGGGCATGCACAAATTCATGAATGAGCGGGGCTTTCATATCCTTCGCACGCTCGATAAAACCGCAAAGGAATATAATACTACCCCGGCAGCCATAGCCCTCGCCTGGCTCATGGCCCGGCCTTCAGTTGCCGCGCCTATCGCCAGTGCTACTTCGGTGTCTCAGTTGAAAGAGCTTATGAGTGCTGCGGAAATACGGCTTGATGAAGAGTCAGTAAAAGCACTTAGTCTTGACTAAATAGCCGAAAAGCGACCTTGTCATTGTGAGACCAAGCCTGTCCTGGACGATTGTCGAAGGATCGAACCATGACTTGCTGAGAATTTTTATGTGGCTGAATCTGTAACCACAGTTCTACGAATCGCAACATTTGTTATTACCATACCAAGCAATATTTGGGGAAACGTTATTGATTTGGATAAACTCGATACAGATTTTATAGTGTATGATGTTGGCTAGTTTATGTTTGCGTAGCGTTACTTTTCTATTTACCCATGGTTTTTATGCTAAACATCATTTTGATTATAAGTCTCATAAAAAAGAAAGTTACAGAAAATGAAAATCAGTTGCACTAACGTTCTATGAAAATCCAAACTGACCAACCCTTGTTTTAGGAATTTTACCATTGGAATTTTTAAGCCTTATCTTTGCCCGCGAAAAAATAAAGTATTGGATCCAAAAATAAAGATAGGCGCAGTAAGCTACCTGAATACTAAACCCCTGCTGTTCGGGATTGAGCATAGCGACATCAGCAACGAAACAGAGATCATCCTCGACTACCCCGCCCGGCTGGCAAAGAAACTGATGGAAGGGGAAATAGATATGGCTCTGTTGCCGGTTGCTGCTATCCCGTCTATTCATAGTGCACATATAGTTAGCGACTATGGTATTGCCGCAGACGGTCATGTAGTTTCGGTCGCCATCTTCAGCCAGGTGCCCATGGAGCAGATCGAAACCGTTTATCTGGATTATCAGTCGCGCACATCGGTGCGGTTGGCACAACTCCTGCTTGAAAATCACTGGAAGAAAAAAGTAGTCTACAAGCCTGCCCCGGAAGATTTCATCGAACAGATCTCCGGCACCACCGCCGGCGTCATCATTGGCGACAGGGCACTGGAGCAGCTAACTAATTTTGAGTACATATACGACCTCTCTGCCGGCTGGAAAGAATACACGGGGCTCGATTTCATTTTCGCCGCATGGGTCACCAACAAACCATTGCCTTCAGATTTCATCGCCCGTTTCAACGAAGCCAATGCCGATGGTCTGCTGCATCTTGAGGCAGTAATCGCCGCAAACCCATTCCCCTGCTACGATCTGCATACCTACTACACCGACAACATCAAGTTCTTTCTCGATGAACAAAAAAAGAAAGGCCTCGAAAAATTTCTGGAGATGATCGGTGACGGTCGTTAAGCCCCTTTACTACCTCTGCCCTTTTTACTTCTGAATTCTTTATAACTACCCTTTTTACTTTTCTCGCGGGGCTCCCTTGCGCCAGTTTCACCTGTTGCCCTTTTACTTTTTTCACCAATTACCTTCTTGCCCTTTTCGCCCGTTACCTTTTTGCCTTTTTCACCAGTTACCTTTTTAACCCTTTCACCCATTACCTCATTAACATCAAAACTCTTCTTCTTTTTAGGTATGTACTGAACGGAGACCCGATCCTTTTCCTTAGGTCCGCTATCCGTCTTGCTCGATTCAGCAACCAACTCGTTGAGCTTCTCAATTTCGGGGAGGGTCAGGTAGCGCCACTTACCTACAGCCAGCGCGCCCAGTTCCACATTCATTATCCGCACACGGGTCAGGCTTTTCACCTCATACCCCAGGTGTTCGCACATGCGCCTTATCTGCCTGTTGAGTCCCTGCGTAAGTATTATGCGAAATCGCCTGCTGCCCTCCTGGCGCACGAAGCAGGGCTTCGTTATCTTACCCAGCACCGGCACGCCCGAGCTCATTTGCTTCACAAACTCTGGTGTCACTGCCATGTCCACAGATACTACATATTCCTTCTCGTGGTGGTTGCTGGCGCGGAGAATTTTGTTCACAATATCGCCATCGTTAGTAAGAAAGATAAGACCATCTGAGTCTTTGTCCAGCCTGCCTACCGGGAATATGCGCTTTGGATGGTTAATAAAATAGATGATATTAGATCGGTCCTTTGGATCGGTTGTTGAGGTAACCCCCACTGGTTTGTTGAAGGCTATATATATAGGCCGCGCCTTTGACTTCACCTTTATCGGCTCTCCATCGACCTCTACAGTATCCCCCGGCGCCACCTTCGCACCCGGCAATACCAGCTCTCCGTTAACGGTCACTCTCGCCTGCTCTATCAGCTTATCCGCATCCCTTCTCGAGCAAAAGCCGGATGAGCTTATATACTTATTAAGGCTGGTCTTTTCTTCCATTCGGTAAAAGTACCAAATAGAAACTCCAAAAGCTAAATTTCAGTAATGTCATCCTAAGCGATGCCAAAGCGGCGGTTTCAGGCTCGGGGGAATTAAGTAATCCGTACTTTTGAGTTTTCAATTTTGAATTTCAGATTATGAGCCAGATACAGGAATTTAATGACTATCGCGCCAAGATGAACGAAGTGATCCTCGGCAAGCAAAACAAAGTCATCAACCGCTTATTCAACCTCGACACCAACACCTATGCGGAGGGCGCACTGAATACGCGCACCAAAGAAATGCTGGGACTGGTAGCCAGCATGGTGTTGCGTTGCGACGATTGTATCAAGTACCACCTTGGCAAATGCTACGAGCAAGGCATTACGACCGAAGAAATGTACGAGATATTCGCGGTGGCCAACATTGTAGGTGGAACGATCGTCATACCGCACACCCGCCGCGGAGCTGAATACTGGGAAGAGCTGATAGCTCAGTAATACACTGTTTTCGTTGTGCCAGAGGCTTTGTTTGCTGCCTGTATTGTGGCTGCATTCACAGTGAAATTAATAGTAGTCACTATCGCATGGCCAGCCGGGTGATTACAACCATGCCCACCGGGATTGTTATTGCCAACGCCAGGGTTATTATTACCAAAGCAGCCACTACTTCCCGCATCACTGGTAGTTACCACCGCAACATCAGTTCCGGTATAATTCTGAGTTGGCGTATAAGTATAGATGAGATTGCCATTAGCATCTACAACTATCGAGCTTGTTCCATGGGCGGCCGCAGTCGTCACATAAGACATGCTGCCAGTGGCGATTGTGGTAAGGGTATACGAGTACTTTGTATTCTCAGTAACCGACGCAGTGATGGCCTGGGTGGTTACCTGCGGACGCGGGCGAACCATATCATGGTCACACTTCATGCACGACTGCATAAACAAAGAAGATGCGATTGTCAGAACGAAAACAGAAAATAGTCTTTTCATATACGGATCATTGCCTGTATAAAAAATAAGTATAAAGCGATAGCTTTCAAAATCTATTACTGCTCAATGTGTTCAATTCGCTCTATTTTGCTTATCCCCTCAAGTGCTCCCAACTTGTTGCAGAAGTTATTGAGTTCTTCCCGGTCATGCACATAAACCATTATCGTACCTTCAAAAATCCCATCTTTAGAATCTATACTCAGCGAGCGCATATTCAGTTTCAGCTCGCCTGATATTACGTTGGTTATCTTCTGTATAACGCCCACATCATCCATACCCACTATGCGTACACCGGTGAGGAACGATATTTCCTTATTCTTCGCCCACTTTGTTTTTACTATTCTGTGCCCGTAGTTAGCCAGCAATTGCGCGGCATTCGGGCAGTCCGTCCTGTGCACCTTGAGGCCTTCTCCCGATGTCACAAACCCAAATACATCGTCGCCAGGTATGGGTTGACAGCACTGCGCAAGTTTATAAAGCACCTTATCAGATCGTTCTCCGAAGATGATGAGCTCTGCACCCTTTCCTCTTGTTTTTAACCCACTGTCATCAGCATTTTTTACATCCAGCTTCACCTCCTTGGTATGAAGGAATTTATCGCCATAGATGCTCAGGTCATTTACCTCTTTAAGGTCAATGCTGCCAACAGCAATGGCATAAAACAGGTCCAGCGTAGACGATTTTTTATAAAAGTGTACCAGCTCACCGAGATTGTGCTGAGACATGGAAACACCCAATTGCTCCAGCTTTTTCTTCAGCACTTCCTTTCCATCTTCGGCTATCTTACGCTTATCCTCTTTTAGATAGGTCTTCACCCTCGACTTAGCTTTGGCGGTAATAAGAAACGACAGCCAGTCTTCCGACGGATTTTGTTTGGACGAAGTGATCACTTCCACCTGGTCACCGCTGTTCAGGTGGTAGCTCAGCGGCACAAGTTTGTGGTTCACCTTTGCGCCAATGCAGCGCATACCCAACTGCGTATGGATATCAAACGCAAAATCAAGCGCTGTAGCCCCTTTCGGCAATACGCGCATATCCCCCTTAGGAGTATAGATATATATCTCCTCTGTGAAAAGATCCAGTTTGAAATCCTGAATAAAGTCTATGGTATCCGTATCCGGGTTGTTCAGTATATCCCTCAGATGTTTTAAGAAACTATCCAGCTTACTCTCCTGTGCCGATGGTGTGCCTTCTTTATACTTCCAGTGTGCTGCAAGGCCTTTCTCTGCTATCTCGTTCATCCTTTCTGTGCGTATCTGCACTTCCACCCACTTGCCTCCGGGCCCCATCACTGTCGTATGCAGCGCCTCATAGCCATTGCCCTTGGGCACGCTTATCCAGTCGCGCAGCCGCTCTGTACTGGGGTGGTAGAAGTTGGTGATGATAGAGTATACTTTCCAGCAATCTTCCTTCTCCTTCTCCACAGGCGATTTCAATATCACACGTATCGCGAACAGGTCATACACCTCTTCAAACGTTACCTGCTTTTTCTTCATTTTGTTCAGGATGGAGTGTATCGCCTTAGGCCTGCCGTATATCTCAAAATCAAAGCCATTGCTCACCAGTTCTTCTTTTATCGGCTTTATAAATTCATTGATGTAGCGGCTGCGCTCACGCTTTGTTTCTTTCAGGCCCTGGGCTATTTCCTGGTATACATCCGGCTGTGTGTACTTCAGCGCCAGGTCTTCCATTTCGCTCTTTATCTCATAAAGGCCCAGCCTATGCGCCAGCGGCGAATAGATGTAGGTCGTTTCAGACGATATCTTCAACTGCTTGTCCCTGCTCATACTTTCCAGCGTGCGCATGTTGTGCAGCCGGTCCGCAAGCTTTATGAGTATCACGCGTGGATCATCAGCGAGCGTCAGCAGTATCTTTCTGAAGTTCTCAGCCTGTATGGTTGTATCCGCTTTTATGTCTACAACATTCGATATTTTGGTAAGCCCGTCTATGATCTTGGAGATATACGGATTGAACTCCCGGCCTATGTCTTCAAGCGTGATCTCCGTGTCTTCCACCGTGTCATGCAGCAGCGCACAGATAGCAGAGTTTACACCCAGGCCTATTTCTTCCACCACTATCCGCGCCACCGCCAAAGGATGCAGGATATACGGCTCCCCCGACTTGCGCCGCATGTCCCGGTGCGCCTCTACAGCTATCTCGAACGCATGGCGCAGCAATGCCTTATCTCCTTTTTTCAGGCTCTCCTTCAGCGACCGCAGCAATGCGCGGTACTCCCTGAGAATGATTTTCTTTTCTTCTTCGTCGTTCTTATTGTATGGGGCCGCTATAGGCTCCGTTGTCTGTATCGCCATGTGTTTTTATTCCGTCCTTGGTGTAACTAATCTCAATTTACGAAAAAAGGAAGTGACAGCAATTTTTACTGGTGAAAACGATTATAAAAATACCTCGCATCATCGATTTTTATCATCACAATTACTGCTTAAATGAACGTTAACGCTGTTAAATTAACGCAGTATTTAATATAATAAATACTCATTAACAATTAACGCTTTTTTTTAAGTATTTTTAATTCCCTTAAAAAACGCCCAAACCACCGAAAATGCAACAGACCTCAGAATTTTCTTTCAGGAAAATTATGGCCATTGAAGACTCAGCAATTGACCAGTACGTCATTGAGCAAATGATGAAAAAAAGTAGTTTCGCTGAGCGTATATTTATCTCAAGTTCCGCACAGGAAGCCCTTGATAAGTTAGACAATATCAGCGCCAATCACGAAGAAATGCCGCAACTCATTTTCCTCGATATCCACATGCCCAACATGAATGGCTTTGCATTCCTCACCGAGCTCGAAAAAAAATACGGCCATATCAAAGACCATATGTCCGTCATCATTCTCACCACATCCCTTGACCCTGTTGACCGCACCACATCCAATTCCTATTCCAACATCAAGATGTTCCTCAATAAACCCCTCACCATCGACAAGTTGAGCTACGTCCGCAACCAATTGTTGAATTCATAAAAGAACAATTGAATCCCTCCTAAGCGTAGTCAAGAGGTTGTCCTGGCTGCACCACTGCTATCGGCGTCAGTGGCCATAGCACGCTGCTGCATTGGTACCTTATTCAGCTAGCCGTTGCGAGACACTAAGCAACTATTGCCATCTCAACTCTAGTGTGTCACACTTATCTTCATCACGCAGATAGTGTGCCACACTTCCCGGCTCGTATCTTCATCACGCAGATACTGTGCTACACCCCGTGGCTTTATAGCCAGAATAAAAAGCTCCATAAGCAAAACGTCTTGGGTCGTATTATTTTGCTTGCTACCTTTATTCCTGCTGTAGCAGCTTTTCCTTTGGCAGCCATAGCTTTAGCACCGGCTGAACTGCGTAGTAGGGTGTGCTGCAAAAAACAAATTTCTCTTGGCCTTTGCCTAACCTTACCAGAAGGCACGTTCGGGCGGGCGATTTTCCTTTGCGGCCTTTGCAAGGAATGTTTTACACATTAAACATTACGCAATTCAATGTGAGCAAGAAGCCTGCCTGCCGGGAGGAAGGTGAGCAACTTTTGAGCAAAAATTTTGTGGATAGCGAGCCTTAGTTTGCTGACAGTCAATTGCAAAGTGTGCAACAACATTTTTTTTGAGTAGCGTGAGCAATTTTTCATCGTAGCCCACTAACCCCAACCAACTGGCTGCAACTGTAAACTGCAAACATGCTTACCGGCAGGCAGGCGGCCAAGCCGGTCATGGGGTACGTTGGGGCATAAAATGCCCCGCAGCCGGATGCGTTTCGGGGTGCGTAATACCAATTTGACATTAAAAAAATCGGCACCGCGATTGCGAAACTTGCGGTCTTTGCGTGAAAGTTAGTGTGCCGAAATTCTACGTTTAATTAGATATAATACTCCCTTTAGCGCGTCCTGAAAATTCCGTAATCCTGAAAATCCTCAGGCAGACAGATGCCCCACACGAGGCGTAAACGGGACATGCATTAATACATAAACGACTAAAAGTAAACAACTTGTAATTTTGGAATGCCCCATATAAGCACGGTAAAAATATAATAGAAGATGGGGCATTCGCCGAAGCCAGCAGCAAAACATGAAATCCGGCAACTGAAAACTGTAAACTGCAAACTGTAAACTGCAAACTAAATCACTGGTAATACGCCGTATAAAAACTCATATAAGGCATGGCAAGTTTATCGGCATACATCTTGCGGTAGTTAGATGCGCTGATCACAAAGGTCTTTATCTCGCCCGGTATAAAGTCGTGCATAACAGTTGACTCCTTCAGGTCTCTCATGTAGAGCTTGGCAGAGTCCGCGTTCGCAAATTTTTTGATCACCAGCACTACCTGGTCCGGGCTATAAAGGTCCAAGACCATTTCCAGGCTGGCATTTGGATACATGCTGGAGTCAAATGATTTTAGGCGTTGCTTCAGCGGTGCAGTTTTAGAGTCCAGGCCTGGCACTACGAGAATTACATAGTGCTGGCTGTCAGCATGATAAGAGTACATCTCGGGTATTGGCGGAGGTGGTGGTGGCGGAGGTGGTGGTGGCGTGGCCGGTTTTACCTCTTTTTTTACTGCAGCTACGGCCGGCGTCTCTTCTTTAGGTGGCCAGTCCTTCACCCATGATGGCTGCCCGCCGTTGCGCACCTCTCCTATGTACTCTTTTACGGTCGTAGCCCAGCCTATAAGGGTATCCCCGGTATAGTTGCGCATGAATTTGGCTATCAGCGAATCTGCGCCATTGTAATCACCGGTGCCGGCATGTGCCATGGCTTCGGCAAGGTCAAAACGTTTCTTGAACACGGGATTATCATACTGCTCCCTGGCAGTATTTATGTGCTGCAGCGCCTCGGTGTATTTATGCCGCATCAGCAAGTCATAAGTTTCATCGTAATACGCAGCAACAGGTATGCCATTCGAAACAACCTTTGTTTTCGGCTCTTTTTGTTTCGGACGCAGATTGGCAGCGTATTGCGACTGAGGATACTTGGACAGCAATTCTTCGCTGTATTTCTGGGCTTTCTCAAGGTCGTTTTGTTTCAAAGCCACCTCGTAGCGCAGGTATAGTTCTTCTTCCTTTTGATTATGGTCGGGGTAACGGCTGTCCAGCGTATCAAGGGTGTGAACAGCCATCTTGTAATCTTCCAGTTGCTTATAGTAAGCCTTGGCAAGCAGTATATAAGCCCGTTGTTCCAGCTTGTAAGAAAGCGCTTTTTGCTGTGGCGTATTAGGTATCCGGGCCATCAGCGTCTCCTCGCTTGGCAGCCCGTTATCGGTTTTGCCGGCAGCATTAATATCGTCGTCCTGTACGCCACTCCCTGCCAGTGCGTTGCCCGAAGCTCGGCGCCAGTTATCCGTCAATGGCCGGTTGCCCCATTTCTTTTTAAAGTCCGCACTACCCTGCTGCATCAAAGTAGGGTTGGCGAAATACCAGGTGGATTCCCCAGCGTCTCCGTTTTCGGTTTCAACAGCTTTCAGGCTGTTAACCCCGGCATTCTCAGCATTTTCTATGCTGTCATCCTGGTGCTGTTCCAGCGCCCGGAGATATGCCCGCACCACCGACAACTGTTCTTTCCTGCTCATTGCCGAAAGCGCAAGCAGGCTGTCCTGCTCAGCTATTACCGCTGTCGGCGCCGATACTTCTTTTAGACCTTTGCTCCTCTGTATGGCAGCTATTACCGACTTATCTTTCGGCACTGCCGATGAATACTTCGAGGCACTGTCATAGGCATCCTTAGCATCCGGGTACCGTGACTTCGCATAGTAAACATCTCCAAGAGCGGCGAACGATAAGGCTTTTTGCTTCTTATTGGCCTTAGGCGTGTTTATGCTCTTGGTAAGGTACTTTATCGCTTCATCATTTTTGTTGGCCTTAACAGCCAGCATCCCTAGCACAAAATAAACCTGGTCGTAGTAACTCACATACTTGCCATCATTAAGCACACGCTTCAGCGGTATCATAGCTGCAGCCACATCTTCTCCCGCCAGTAGCTTGTTATAGGCAATATACTTGCGGCTGTAAAAATCCATTTCAATTTTCGGGTAGTAGGTCAATACCTTTTCAAAGCTTTTTGCAGCTTCTGCATACTGGTTCATGTTCTGCAGCAGTTGCCCGTTAAGAAATGCAGCACGCAGTCGCAGCCAGTTAGGAAGGTTATTGTCTTCGGCAGCAATGGTCAACTGTGCAGAGGCTTCCACATCATTTTTTTCTGTCAGAAACGCAAACGCTTTCTCGATCGCGAGCCGGCCCTTGAGGTTCTCAGGCAGCTTCGCATCCGTCTCCAGCAATGACAACACCGATTCGCTGTTCTCCACATGCTGAGACTCCGTATAAGTACGCGCCAGCCAAAGGATAGATTCGTTATGAACAGACTTATGCTTTAAGAAATCCAGTTTAGATTTCTTGTCCTCTTCCAGTATAGATGGCGCTTCTTTTTTGCTGGCATAGCCATACCCATTTTTCTGGGCCTTCTTCTTCTCCGCTGCTTCATCACTACTGATGATATAGCGGAATGCTATCGCTGCATTTTCATAGCGGCCCTTATAATAGTAAGCTTCTCCAAGGAGCAGGTACAGATCATTCGACCACTTCACACGGGGATCATGTATCTGTATCCCCACAGATACTTTATGCACAATACTGTCCATATCAGCAGCCATCATCGACGAGTCCCTGTTCGGATCGAACGGGTACAAGCCGATGAGTGAATCATAGTTCTCCTTTCGACTTCGCTGCATGTTTAGCAGCGCCTCGTCCATTTTTTTATTTGAGTTATAATAGTAGTTGTAGTGGGTAAAAGAGTTTTGCATCACCCTCCTCACCGGCGACCATCGCTTTTTCAGCATCGACTTGTTTGACCAGGCCTCATGCTTTTGTTTCATTTTTATCTCCAGCTTCAGCTTCAGCATATCCTCTTTCTTTTTCTCCTTTGCCTTTGCCAGCTTTTCTTTATTAGCTTTTATTCGGGCAAGACTATCCGTTCGGTTCTTTCGCACGGTCTTCAAGCTATCTGTGTATTTGGTGCGCGCCACCTTGGTGCTGTCCATAATATGCTTCCGTGATAGTTTGGCACTGTCCAGCGAATGCTTGCGCACCGCGGCAATGCTATCGCGGAACTGCTGCTGCGAATTCTTAATGCTGTCCATTCGCTCATGCCGCACAAAGGCCACACTATCGGCATAACGCTTACTTGCTTTGTATTTCTTGATTTTTGCCAAACTATCCGTCCTGTGTTTCTGCACCGTTTTAATACTGTCCGTGCGGGTCTTTCGCATTGCAGCCATGCTGTCGGTGAGCTGTTTGCGGGCGGTAGTCAGTGAATCCATATGCGTCTGCCTGGACTTCTTTAGTCCACTGGTCTTCGCCGTGCGTGCACGGGTCACGCTGTCTTTATAGTGTTTGCTATCGTGGTATTTCCGTATGGCCGCAGTGCTGTCAGTAATGTGTTTGCGTATCGTCTGCAGGCTATCGGTTTTGTGCTTGCGGGCCGCCGCCGTGCTATCTGTAACATGAGCACGCGCATCACGTGCACTGTCCAAAGCGTGGGTGCGGGCGGTCTTGGCGCTGTCTGCCTGATGCTGATGTGATTGACGGATACTGTCGGCAGTATTGGCACGGGCACCCCTGAGGCTGTCGGGGTTGCCTTTGTGCGAGGTATCTGCCTGTTCATCCAAATCCTCATCCCCTATGTCCGAAAACCGGATAACATGAGAATAAGTAAGGCCATTAAACAGAAAAAAACCTAATAAAATAAATAATATTA
>CAIVEW010000023.1 GCA_903905065.1 uncultured Bacteroidota bacterium
CCACTGATCGCGGCGGGGCCGCTGAGCACTGACCATGTGAAGGGGCTTACGCCGTATGCGTGCAGGGTATCGGGCAGGGAGCAGTAAAACGCGGAATCGAAATTGGCTACTGCAACATGTTCGCCTGCCGGGCAAGATCCATAATCGTCGGGGATCCCGGGAATTCCTAGAGAACCGACATATGAAAAACTGAGACTGCTGTTACTTAAAGAACTGGCTTTATAAACGCCTTGTCCTCCGTCGTATAAATCATTCCCAACTACTGCGAGCCCACCGGTGCCGCTGGATGCGCTACCCAAATAAGACCAGGAAGTGATAAAGTTGCCGGTGGAGTCGTACTTGCTCAATTGATGCGTGGTTGTACCATTAAAGAGAATATAATAATTGCCTTTGCAGTCAGCTGCCAAGTCAACTTCTGCAGAATTGGTATACGAAGTAAGGTAAGTGGCATTGCCTGTACCGTTGTATTTATAAATTGCGCTTCCCACCAATGAATATATTTTTCCTCCTCCTGCCCCGATATTTGCGGCGCCGGCAGTATGATTAGTATTCACCCAACTAGTGCCATTGTAGTAATAATAGGTAGGACCGGAGCCACTATTGACCGTCGTGTAAAATGTAGGCGATGGGCTGCTTGCGTTCAGGTTCTCACTTACTGTCAGTCCAAGGGCGTTCGCCGGAAGACTGATCGAGTTAAGCACTGGATTTGTCGATGAAATCGGCAGAGATGGATCGAAATTGTAAATGGCACTATTGCTTATGATATATAAAAGCCCTGACCCGGCACCTCCACAAATCGGTAGCTGAGCGTGAGCGTTCTTCGCAAATAAAAAAGTAAAAATTGACATCAGTAAAAAAAATCTTTTGGCTTCAAAATAACTGTCTTTCAAAAAAAAGTCTAAAATCTGCGGAAGCCTAATGAGGTGAATGAATAGGGAAACCATAGTGCTTCTATACATACGATCAGAATTTTTACATGCTGTTTTCATGGAGTTTTTTTTAGCGGCCTTAAAACAGGGCATCTTGCGTATCACAAGATACACAAGATGCCTATTTATTTAATATTTTCAATCTTCTTTTCCTCTTTGCTATTGCTTAATCAGTTTCAGTGTTGCAATGTCTTGGTTGTTTTGGCGAATATGCACTACATAAAGTCCAGCGTCCAAAGTGCTGATATTAATCTCTGCACTATTGTTAATAGCCCCGTTCAACAGCTCTCTGCCACTAATATCACAAAGTGCATACGTGGCGGTAGTTATACTCTGCGGCAGACTGATGCTGAATTCATCTTTGGCAGGATTTGGAGTTATCGAAACTTTCACGCTGCCCGTCAGGGTTTGTTGATGAAGGCTTTGTCTCCAGAGACCCGTGTTGGCAGCGTCTTTCCAGTAGATGTAAGGAGATGTTGGATAGTTACTCATATTTTCCCAAGCCGCAAAAAGATACGGAGTAGTAAAAGTACCGTCATCATTGCAGGTGCTCGATAAAGAATGTTGTACGCCAAAGCTGTTAGGTATTCCCGAAGTATTTATACCGTAATAAGTGCTTGGGGTTGACATGGCACTCGCCCATGAAAAGCTCGTACTAATATATTCATCGGTGCCATCAGCGTGGTAATATGCCACGGTGTAGTTCTGTCCTGGGCCGGCTGTAACCTGCGGATAGTAGTCGGTCACAGAAACCCAGCCGCCCATGCTAAAATTAGTGATGGTGCCTGCCACGCCATAATAGCCCTGCACGACACCTGAGGCGTCCGCATCAACTATAAGGAAGGCGTCATTGGTGCCCGTACCGGAATAGTCATTGTATACATAATTGTCGATAGCATCTATTCTTGGGAAGTCGTCTGTACTTGTGGCTAACAAGTTTATAAGGACTGGTGATGGGGTGCCATTGAGATCGTCTACCTCCCATTGATACATGTTTCCGTTCACATCTGCTACTGTTAAATATGCCACGTAATACCCGGAACTGTACGCTTCTACTGCAGCAACGTCAGAATGGGTATACACATGCGAAGTTTCCCTCGCAACGACGGTTGGGTATGATGAAGGCGAATTCAGATTTTCAAGACAAATGTTCAGACCATAATAATTGTTAGAATTATTATTACAGTCCAGTGAATGGGGATCAACCCACGAGATTGCCGCATATGTACATCTGGGCATTGAGCCTGGCGCGGTTAATGTTGTCCATTCCGCAATAATATCGATGTGAGGGAAACGATTCGATGTGCCGTTGGCAGGCGTGATATTGTAAGTCGTTGGAGCGCTTATAACTAAAGATCCGGTGCCTACACCTGAAATATCGTATATGTTCATGACAATATCGTCACCTGCAAAACAAGTAACGGGAGAAGTTACTGCATAGACAACGGCCATAATATAGTGGCTATTGTTACTCGTATTGTTGGCTAAGACAACATCTGCGCTTCTGCCAGTATATGTCAGGCATTGACTGTTGGTGCCATCCTTCACATATATTTCCATGTCGTCTGTCACCAAGGCTTCGAGTTGCTTGTTTGTAGAATTACACGGCGAGCCGCCGCAATTGGGGGCATAACTGATTACTGCACTGTTAATAATGTGACCAGCAGCTTGCATGGAACAGCCTACCCCGTGATCGCTCTGATGGGTTGGAAGTGAATATGACTGAGCTTGTAGGTTGGGAACGCAAAACAGAAGAGCGATAGTCCCCGCAAATTTATAAAAATACTTATGTGAATGTTTCATTTGGTTAAGTTTTAGAAGTTTAAATTTTTTCTATTATTCTTTCGGTTGTTAAAGGAATGTCGTGAGAATACAATTTGTGTATGCATGAGCATACGATGTCTAAAAATGCGGGGTTCTTTACAGGATAAGGAAGGGCCCGCTAAAGCGCTGGTGGATGAGAATGTAAAAGCATAAACAAAAGTTTTTAGGGTGAAAACTATGTACTGCCTGATCAATAAATTGTTTAAC
>CAIVEW010000024.1 GCA_903905065.1 uncultured Bacteroidota bacterium
AAAACCCCAAACCCCTAAAGGGGCTTTACCCTACTGACCCGCCATGGCGTTTTACTGATGCGGCAAGTCAAAATAATAGAGCTGATCTATTTGTTCAGCGCACCCTCTATACCGTCGTCCATTGTTGTGCCGGTCACGAGGGCTGCGGCCATTTTCGCCATTTCCACCATTTTGCCATGTTTGGTATTCCAGTAGTATCCATCTTTGAATGCTACTTTAATAACACTGATCGCAGGATCATCAACGCCCTCTGTGAACCATATTTTGGCAATAGGGTTCCATAATTCCTTTATTTTTTCTTTGTCGGCAGAGATTGTTGCAACGCCATGCAGCATCATAAATTTATCTGTGCCTTCCGCATAGAGCAAATCCACATTGCCGTTTGCATGGATGGCCTTGTTTTTACTGCTGTTCTTATCAGATAAGAACCATACATTACCTTCTTCATCAACCTTTTGCGACGACATAGGCCTTGCCTCCATCTTGTTGTCTTTGTAGGTGCAAAACATACATGTCTTAATATCGCCCGCCAGCTCCCGGATTTTGTCTACCGCTTCCGAATTGCTAAGATCTTTTACGTCTCCCATAAAATAATTGTTTTTAAGCCTAGTCCTATCAAAACCATGCCATATTTTTTTACAATTTATTACCAATGCCTATCGGGCATAATATGGTAAATTGCAGCGTACAATTGCTAAACCTATAAATGAAACGATTTTTTTTATTGCTGGCGCTCATCATTGGCTCACACACTATTCATGCGCAAATAGCGCCATATAGCTCAGATGCCATCATACGCCGTTGTTCATCAAAAGACACACTTTATATTGTGAACTTCTGGGCGACTTGGTGTATGCCCTGCGTGGCAGAGCTGCCAGAGTTTAACAAACTCGAAAGCAGGTATGGGGGCGCGCCTGTAAAGGTTTTGCTGGTTAGCCTCGATTTCAAGGGGGATAATACGTTTAAGCTGGAAGGGTTTATTCAGAAGAAGAATATAACCCCGGAAGTGGTGTGGCTTTCGGATACAGACCCGAACGTGTTCCTGCCTAAAATAGACAAATCGTGGGAGGGCTCTATTCCAGCGACGGTGATCGTGCACCCGGGCAAGCAATTCAAAAAGTTTATTGAGGGGTCTGTTACAGAGCGCGAGGTGAGCAGGATCGTGGATAAAGTATTAGCCGAATAATCCGTTCCCTTTAACATTTCGCGTTTTACTTTTGCGCTGATCAATGTCTTATCTAAAATCATATAAGCGGCTGAACCGGATCATGCTGGATGAGAGCTTTGAGCCGCTGATCAGCTGGGGACTGCGCATGGCGCTCTCGGGCACGCTGCCTATCGTATGGGGGCTGGCTACAGGGAGACTCAATGACGCCGTGTGGATCACATTGACTGCCGAAGCCATATCGTGGGTAGAGATGAAGGGGTCTTTCGCGTGGCGGGTGCGCACACTGCTTACCGGGGCGGCACTGGCTATAGATTTCGCGATACTGGGTACGCTGACGGGATTAAATATATGGCTGAGTGTGGCCGGCATGTTCGTTGTGGCCTATCTCTCTACATTACTCAAGAATATCGGGGACCGGGCCAGCGGCCTGGCCATATGCGTTTACCTTTTGTACATCATCTGCAATGCCTACCCTGAAAAGAATATCAGCGATATAGAACACCGGCTGATACTGATCGCCATAGGCGCGATATGGCCGGTATTTGTGGGGATATTTATCTCTTTGCTAATGCCCGCAGAAGAGCCTTTCCGGCGACAGATAGCCCTTATATGGCGGGCAATAAGCGAACTGGTGGAAACGATCTCAAAAAGCGGCAATGATAAAAATGCAAGGGCGGCAAGCGGCGAGCTGTACGTAAAAGAAAATGCGGTGCGCTCTGCTATTGATAATTCGTACCAATTTTACCGGCGCATGGCGCACCAGGTAAACGAAAAAGACACATCGCAATACCAACTATCCCTACTGCGAAAAGCGGCCGGCTTAGTGGCTGTGAATGTGATCGCTATGGGCGAGGAGATGGAACATATCGCCGTGCGGGAACTTGATGAAGAGCTGCGGGTTAAGGCGGCTACATTATTTAGTGCACTGAAAGAGGCCGTGAGCCGGATATCTGTTTTTGTCATTACTCTGAAGCCGGAAGAAAAGCTGCTGGCGGTATCACAGATCAACCGGCTAAAAAAACTTACTACCCTCATCGCTTCCTATTCGCTGCCGGAAAATGAACAGCAAACACGCGCCATAAACAGGATACTGCAGCTTACCGGGCGCACCATAAAACTTATGGAAAGCGCCATACAGCGGATGGAGCATATGGGCAAGGACCAGCCGGTGTACCGCTCGTATTCCTTCCTTAAAACACTCTTTGTATTAAAACCGAAATACCTGCTGGGCAGCCTGCGTGTATTGTTCAACACCAGTTCGTTCACTACGCGTTATGCGCTACGTTCCGCCATTGCCGCAACAATTGGGTTGTTCATTTATAAGTGGTTTAACGTTGATCATGGCTACTGGATACCCTTTAGCGTGATGATCGTGATACAGCCCTATTTCGGGGCAACGTTCCAGAAAGCTATTGACCGTGTGGTTGGCACTGTGCTGGGCGGTATCGCGGGCAGTTTGCTGCTGCACTTGCCTGCGGGGCTGCACATAAAAGAGGGCATCCTGTTCCTGACATTTGTGCTTATGGTATACTTTGTGAGAAAGCAATATGCAGTGGCCGCCTTTGTGATAACGTTGAACCTGGTACTGTTATTCAACCTGGAAAAGGAGTACAATGATTCGCTGATGCTAACGAGGGCGATCTGCACTGTAGGCGGCGCGCTGCTGGCTGTTGTTTCGGGTTTTGCATTGCTGCCTACGTGGGACAAAAAATGGCTGCCATCGCACCTTGCGGATGCGGTCTATAGCAATTACGAGTATTTTGTGGCTACCTTCTATTCGAGCACACGCGTTACGCAATGGACGAGATATAAACGAAGTGTGGAGTCGAAGAACAGCAATGTCTTTGATTCGTTCAACCGGTATATGGAGGAGCCGGGCAAGGAAAAATCGGAGATATACTATGACCTCATTACCTGCAATGTGCGCATCACAAGGGACCTCAATAACATACACCTGGAGCAGGATGAAAAGAAGCTGGCGCAAACGGCATATGCTACTCCAACTCAGCAGGTAAAGATCGATGAATGCCTGACACTTTTTAATGCGGTGCTAAAGCAACTTCCGGCGCTGAACTCAGCTATAAAAATGGATATCCGCGAGGCTGGTGCTGCAACACCCTTCCTGCTTGACGAGACACAGATGATATCTTTGGAAAAGCTGGCGATCGAATTGAAGGCTTTGCAGGATGATTTGGGGAAGTAGAGAATTGAGAGAGACCTCTCCCCGACCCTCTCCAAAGGAGAGGGTGAAGTAGAATGAGTTACGCAGAGCCCATTAAGCAAATACAAGGAGCCAGGCACACTTCATTCATTTTGTTTTATGGTGAAAAAAAGACAAATCCATTGACATTGCCTATACCTGCAAAGCATGGTTATCCCGGTTTAAAAAATACAACCACCAAAATGCCTAAATTGCGGGATGAATTACCTGGGCCATGCGTTCCTGTCGTTTAATGATGGTGAGATACTTACCGGGAATATGATCGGCGATCATGTGAAGGGAAGGCTGGCTCTGGAGCGGTACCCGGAGGGAATAAAAAAAGGAATTCTGCTGCACCGGAAAATAGATGAATATACGGATAGGCATCCGGCGACACTGCGTGCAAAGCTGCTGTTTCGTGAAGCATATGGGTTGTATGCAGGCGCTGTAATGGATACACTCTATGACCATTTTCTGGCAAGCGACCCAAAATATTTTCCAACGCAGGAAGCACTTTATGCGTTTACCCAAAATGTCTATCGACAATTGGCAGAAAATGAGCAATATTTCCCGCCGAAATTTGCGTCTTATTTTCCACATATGCGGGAGCACAACTGGCTGCTGGGTTACCGTGCTTTAAAGGGTATGGAACGATCTTTGAGTGGGTTAGCAAAGCGGGCACAGCATATGCCCCCTATAGAAAAAGCATACGAGATATTTGTAACCAATTATTATCATTTGAACCAGTGCTATTATGAAATTATTGACGACATCAGGGAATTTGTTAAAATAGAAATTGCCAGTTAAAATAGAAATACTATTTTGCCGATATTGCAGAAAATATGCGCTTTACACCTTCTTATATAGCCATTGCCGTTTTATCGTTTTTATTACTTGCGTGTCACTCCGTTTCAGAGCCGGTTTCGGCACGCACCACCAGCGGCAAATTTCATGAGGCGCCTATCAAGGCGCCGCTAACGCCGCTGCAATATGATACCGCCAGTCCTGCAAGCAGGGTTATCATAGGCCAACTGGATAATTATTACCACCGGCAGGTAAGCGCCGGCTTTAACGGCAGCGTACTGGTGGCCAATAAAGGGAAGATCATTTACGAACGTTATTTTGGTTATGGTAACAGGGAGCATAAAATACCCTTATTTGCCAATTCATCCTGCCAGTTGGCATCCGTATCGAAAACATTTACCGGAGCTGCTGTGCTTTACCTGTATGAGCACAAGTACATCGACCTCGATGAAAAAGTACAGACATATATCAAAGAATTCCCCTACCCCAATATTACCGTGAGAATGCTGCTGAACCACCGCTCCGGGCTGCCTGACTATACCCATTGGGTTCCTAATTATGATCACGACCTTTCGATGCCCATAACGAATGCTTCGATGCTGCAAATGATGGTGATGCATAAGCCGAAGCTGGAGTCGAACCCTAACACAAGGTTCAAATACTGCAACACCAATTTTGCGGTGCTGGCTATTTTGATAGAGCGGGTAACTGACATGAATTACCGCTACTTCATGTCGAAGTACATTTTTCAGCCGCTGGGCATGGCGCATACTTTTATCTACAACCCTGCGAGCGGCATGCCTGCGGAAGCTGCGATAAGCTACGCCTACAACTGGATGCGGGAGCCCGACATGTTTGCCGACGGCGTTTATGGTGACAAGGGCATATACAGCACACCGGAAGACATGTTTCGCTGGGACCAATCATTTTACCAGAATAAATTGCTGAGCAATGAAACAATAGAATTGGCTTACGGGCCTTGCTCGTTTGAAATGCGCGGAATAAAAAATTATGGCCTGGGGTGGCGCATGCTTTGCTACCCGAACGGGAACAAGGTGATATACCATAACGGCTGGTGGCATGGCAATAACACGTCCTTCTACCGGTTCATCAAAGACAACATGACCATTATTGTGCTGGGCAATAAATTCAACAAATCCATCTACCACCAGGCGCCTGTTGTCTACAGCATCGTGAAGGGAACGAGCGTAGAAGATGGGTTTGATACGGAAGACTAGATCAGTACCTGCCTGGAGGTTTTCGAGTTAAAAGGGATTTCCAGGATGCGGGAAATCAGCATACCAGTGTCACTCTAATCCCAAAATTATTTGCAGATATTGCATTCTGCATCTATACCCCGTGCTCCTCTTCGAAAGTCTTTGCCCAATGCCTCCATTTCTCCGAAAACCCGACTTTATTGCCTGGATATCTGCATACAAGACCTCAATGAAATGAATTTATGCGCCTATTGGACCGTTGCTACCATTGGTTGCCAACGAAAAAGGCCCGCAGTTTGCGAGGCCTTTGTCTATGATTTTACAGGATCAATATTATTATTTTGCGGGAGCTGGAGCTGGTGTGGTATCATCAGCAGATGAACCAGAGCTTTCCAGTTTGTTGAATTCGAATATCAGGGAGAAACGAAGTGTATTGGATAACGGGTTGCGGGTAGTACCTGACCCTTGCGGAACGAGGTAAGAGGCATTCAGCGCAAAGATGTTGTATTTCACACCAAGGCCGCATGTAATATACTGGCGGTCGCCATTTGTCTTGTCTTCGTAGAAATAGCCCGCACGAAAAGCAATGGTATTCTGGTACCAGTATTCCGCACCCAAAGACAAATCGATCTCTTTTAGCTGATTTCCTGTCGAAAAAGAGGTCAGAATACCATTTACGACAGTCACCTGCGTATCGCTGCCCGCATAGTTGAGCACGGGCACGAGGAGCTTATTTGCGTCAAGCGCAAAAGTAATGGAGTTATAAGCATCCCACTGCGACTTGTATGCAACACCTACGCCCAGATTCATAGGGATAAAATCTTTCCGGCTTGAGTTGTAAGATATTTTCGAGCCGATATTGCTCGCTACCGCTCCGAAACTGAATGTGCGGCTTTTATCGTCAGTTATCTCGTGTTTCTTGGCATAATAAACGCCGAGGTCGGCGCTGAATGCATTGCCTGGACGATAGTCACCTCCGCCGGGGATGTAACTAACACCAGATGCTATTGCCGAATGGATATAGCGAAGGCTGAGGCCTGTTCCCAAAAACTCAGATAGTTTCTGCGAATAACCTGCGTCAAAAGAATATTCCCGGGGCATACCAGTACCGATCGGGTTACCTAACCCATCGGTGTAATTTATATTTCCCAAGGAAAAATAACGCATAGAAGCACTGATGGCCTTATCACCCTTTTCCCCGAATTTGGCATACCCCGCGAGGTACGCCAGGAATATATCCGGCACAAGGTCCTTAAGCCAAGGCGTGTAGGTCATTGAAATGCCATAGTTCTTATCAGAAAAGGGGATCTTTGCAATGTCCCAGTACTGTGCATTGGGGTCCGGACTTACTGCGATACTCGCATCTCCCATGGCACCTGCACGGGCATCCGGTGATATTCTTAAAAAAGGTACGGCGGTGGTAACAAAGTTCTGAGTGCCGTTCAGATTCTGAGCGTACAGACCCGATGATACTAACCCTGTCAGTAATGTAAATCCTACTAAAGCAAGTTTTTTCGCCATTCTATTATTGTAATTTTTAAAGTTTCGCAAAAATATTCCATTTTACCCATTTTTCAACAATATTTTCAGAATTATGGGCTAACAAGGTATTAACGTACGATTACCAGTTTTTGGTATGCGGACGATTGAAAACCTTTGTCAGTAGAAATATTCAGCCTGTAAACGTACACCCCTGAAGGTAATCTTGCGCCATTGTTATCCGTACCATCCCATGTTATCGTATTGGTTCTGCTGCCTTCAGGTATAAAGGTTTGTTGTATGTTTTTAACCAACCCTCCTGCAACATTATAGATACTAATCTTTGCATCCAGCTGTTCATCGGGGTGATTATGCTCAAAAATGAACGTTGTTGAATTATTAAATGGGTTGGGATAATTCATTAAGTTCTGAATATCCACCACCTTACCATCGATAACCAGGAAATCTACGCTTCCCTCTCCCACATTATCATTCACATCCCAAGCTTTCACAGTAAAGGTGTGCTTCCCGTCAGTGAGGCCATTTACCGGGAAAGAAACATAACCGCGCTGGTAGGTGTTTGGCGCCGACTCATAATAATCATTCAGAATGTACGGCGCCTCTGTGTTTCCATCAAGCACCGCGGTAAGATCATGCCCAATGCTGCTGCCCGAAACATTGATACCCGTCAGAGAATATAAAGACACAAAAAGCGATGTATTATTTCCCGTGATGCCACCGTTCAGGAACAAGCTGTCGCCGATATAGGCCTTTACAACCGGCGGATTGGTGCTGAGCACCGGGTTGTCGGAAAAACCACCAACAGTAACGCTTGTATCAGCACCAGCGGCGTCGGTAACACCGTTTTGGGCATATGTGCTTATCCTGCCAGTACCAAAAAAGTAATTAATATCTTTTGGAGTGATAAATGTGACGTTGAAAAATCCGTTAGTCACTGTTACTCTTCCTTTATAAATTATATTGTTTTGCAGCTTAAAGGACTGGGGACCGAAATAAGTATTTACGTCCACAGTAAGCGGCTTGTCGTAAAAAGAAACGGATATCTGCCCGTTAAAA
Source organism: uncultured Bacteroidota bacterium (assembly GCA_903905065.1). Taxonomy (GTDB): domain Bacteria; phylum Bacteroidota; class Bacteroidia; order Chitinophagales; family Chitinophagaceae; genus Nemorincola. The sequence continues at coordinate 7,946 of CAIVEW010000024.1, forward strand.
TCAGTCATAACGTTGCCATTGTTATCATGTATACTGCCGTATAAGACATAGGCTCCCAATGCCTTGATCGTATCTGCATGAGTGAGGGTGGCCGCATCCGTGATACTATCTAAAACTACTTTGTATTGGGGAAAATCGGGTGTTATCGCGGGATCGCCAAGCATAGCGAACTTGCGGAAGTTGGCTAGCTCGTCTGTAGCGAGTGTGTTCATGTATGTGTTATTCTTGCCTATGCGGCATGCGTCCCCAAAAGCATTCCAGGTATAATCCGTATTCCGTGTAAACTGGGCGGCCAGGTATTGCGAGTTTATTATCACATTGTAGTCGGCATATACAGCCGCGGTAGTGGTCAGCACTGTAATTACACCACCGTTGGCCCGCAATACCAGTTGTTCGGCCGCTGATATATATTGCGGGTGGTCGAACTGACCAAAATCGCAGGTAGCTGTAACCATGAAAGGAAGCATATTGGGGTTGTTCCATGTATTGAAATCATCCTGGGTAAGTACGCGTTCAGAAGCCCAGACCTGGGTATTGCCATGCCCATTGTAATTTATGAGGAATGCGCCTTTAAATACGTCATTGTCAATGGCCGCATTTATACTTGGGCAGCGGTCGCCAGCCGGTGTGGAAACGGTAGGTACGGCATCTATATAGGCTTTGTCTTCGTTATAAAGATCACCAGAGCAAGCTTCAACAGTTGCGGCCATGGTCTCTGCATTTCCCATATGGTTGCCTGCGTCATCACAATTGTCTGCAACTAATAAGGCTTCCACTCTCCAGGGGCCAAGTGTGGCAGGCGCAGCATAGCTTATTATTTTATTGACCAGCGCGGTTGCGTCCTCAACGCTCCTTGCAGGCAACCGCCCAACTCCGACGTCGAGAATATTCAGCATATTTGAGTTACCGATGTTCGCAGAATCATCCAGGAAACCATAAAAGTCATCGGTAGAATAGCCATTGATGTCATTGTATGATTCTGCGGACTCATATACCGGCACAAAATTGCTGTTGTTGGAAACCCTGTTCTTATAATCATAAGACGCACCGCCGAACAAAATAAGGTAGCGGGGCATTTGCGTCGAGTCGCTGCCTGCGCGCACGTAAAACATCCGGGCAAAATCGCGTATCGCACTTACATCCTGGCCGCCCGAGGAAAACTCATTATACACTTGCTCTGTTGTTGCAGCAACTACACGCATATGGTCGTGCGCACGGTGATACTCGGCGAGTTGCTGGGCCTGGTTGAAAAACGCAGGGTTTGCGACAATAATAAGGTCGCACTGCGGTGTGCCGTGAAGGTCCTGGTTGGCTATTTTGCCGGTGAATTTTGGAGTGAACAGATTGGCGCTGTTCATGGCTGCAAATTCATGAAGCGTACTTGCATCCTGGCTGAAAGTATATGTACTGCCACTAAGCGCACCGCTCATTCGCAATGGCACCTGGCGATTGGTGACATCCCACACTTGTGTAAAGCTGTTTGCACCTTGCAACTGGTAGCTGGCTACATTTCCTGTTCCGGTACTCTGCCAATCGCGGAAACTCAATTGGTCTCCTACGATGGTTAACGGACGGCGGGCATTGAGCTCTATATAATTAAGGTATGCGAGGCCTGAAACATCTACAGGGAAATAATTGATAGACACATTTATCGCCTGGGAATTGCAAGTTGCCTGTCCTCCCAAAATACTGCCAGCCATTAGATTATCGCTTCCGGCAGGAGTAGCCGCGATGCCTACGTCACCGATAGTGTGACCGTTGAGTGATACACTATATGAACTGCCATCCAGATCACAGGTACCCGCCATAAAAACATTGCAGTAAACCGTTGATACCGGCACGCCCATATCGAAGCTGAACGTCTGTGAGGTATTATTTAATTGCGCGGCGAACTCTTCGCCGTACCATTGTTTACCGAACGACGCGGGATTGACCAGATCAAGATCATGAACATCATAGTAATTGAAATCAGTAACCGTCTTATTTGGCGTTCCCGCACCTCCCTGCTGAGTTATTCTCATGCCGGCTCCCTGATCGAAAGAAATAAAATAGTAAGCGGTATCAGTGTACAAGTTGTTCTGGTGAACGAACCGTTGGTTAATACTGTCTTTATCCCACTCAATCGGGCCTACACCGTAGAAAACAGCGTAATCCCCGCTATTGAATACATTACCCGCACCGCCGTTCATCCAGATAGCATTTTCAATCAGGTCCGCCGGGCGCGGAGCGGCATTGTCTTCAGGGAGCATGTTGCCGCCATTACCTAAAACCCGCAAATTCGCAGGATTAACCGTTGATGGGCTTATGCCCAGGCTTGAAATAAAATTATAATCGATCTTGTAAAAACCCGTTTGTGTGATACCTATTTTGTACCATGTGCCCTGGGAAAGCGCAGAATGCTGCACATCGGCGATTTTTGCAGCCTGCCTGTTAGCTGCCGCCTGCTCCTGGATCTCCAAAGAAAAGCCATTCAGCATGTTTACGCTACCAGGCTCGCTGCCGGCAACATAAACCGGCACATGGACAACAGCAAAAGGCCGCTTACGGTCCATACCAATAACTACCTTAATATTGGTTGGATCAGAGATTTTCGCGTCCCTGGGAAGCGCGACATGGTCTGTAAATGTCATTCCTGATATGGAGACATGTTGCATGGCATAACCATGCAACCATATCTTTTCTATAATATAGCCATCATGAACATTACGGGATTGCACCTGGTAAGTACCCGTATAGGCATTTGCCTGCTGACCGGGAAAAAAGCCTGCAAGGCAAAAATATAATAATATTATTTTATATTTCATTTACATTTAAGTTAATACCTTTGTTAAAGGCTATGCAATCAAAATTAGGGAATAAATGAATCGAAAATGCACCAGACCGGAGTGTCCGGCACATAATAACGTTTTTTTATTACAAATATTATATTGTTTGAAAAAAAAGGAAAAATAAGTTTTTTTTTGACTTATCCTTTTAAAACTTGAAAATTTAAAAAGAATGCGGTATCATTGTAACTGCTTTTAAGAACCAACTAACTATTAGTGTAAATATTCGAGCTTAATTATGAAAAGAAAAATCATTGGTATTAGCTTACTTTGTTTAGGAGCAGCTACGTTTTTCTCGGCGTGTTCAAAAAATTCTGCCAAAAACGGCAAAGGAGACGGCATGTCACGGGTAACCGGATGGCCTCTGAACGACAGGTCGATGGGAGGATATGACGTTGCTGATTTTAAAGGCCAACCTACCCCTACCGGCATGGTATTCGTGCAAGGCGGCAGGTTTACTATGGGAGCTACGGATGATGAAATGCCGACCCTTGAAAACAACAGCGTACGACGCACTGTATCGGTGTCTTCTTTTTACATGGATGAGACTGAGATAGCTAATGTTGGCTACCGTGAATATACCTACTGGCTGGGCCGCGCATATGGAAATGACTATCCGGATGTTGTACAGAGAGCATTACCTGACTCAACCGTATGGCGTGAGGCTTTGGCTTACAATGAACCATACGTAAAGAATTACTTCCGCGCAGCTGCTTACAACGATTATCCGGTTGTAGGCGTAAACTGGTACCAGGCGACTGATTTTTGCAAATGGCGTACGGACCGCGTTAATGAGTTTATTCTTATCAAGATTGGCGCTATCAAGCCGAACCCCGAACAGTCGGGTGAGGATGTGTTCACTTTGGAAACCTACATGAACGGACAGTACCAAGGTAAGACCGGCCATAACCAAAAGAGGAACCTTGACCCTCAAGCAACGGGTGATGACAGGTTCCGTCCGTTTTCATTGTCTGATGGTGTTTTCTTCCCGGACTACCGCCTCCCAACAGAAGCTGAATGGGAATATGCTGCTCTTGGCCTGATAGGTAATAACCCAACTCCTGAAAACAAACGCCGTCGTGGTGAGGAAGTTGTTACTGACCGTAACACATTGCCATGGGGACCAAAAAACACTACACGTTATGGGCTTCATAACCAATACCAGGGCGAATTTGAAGGAAACTATATGCGCGCCAAAGGTGATGCGATGGGCGTAGCCGGCGCACTTAACGACAATGCTGATATCACTGCTCCTGTTCGTTCATTCCTGCCAAACGCTTTCGGTTTGTATAACATGGCCGGAAACGTAAATGAATGGGTAATGGATACTTACCGCCCATCTTCGCATGGTGATGTTGAGGATTTCCGCCCGTTCCGTGGCAACGTATATACAAGGCCATCTGTTCAGGATGATGGTACAATTGAAGACAGGGATACAATAGGACACATTCCTTACCAGAACCTGAGCAATGCAGAAGTACAGGCTAATAACCGTTATCAAACAAGGACCGGTGATCTGAACAATTACAGAGATGGTGACAGCTTGTCGCAGTACACTTATGCATATGGTACGAACACCCTTATTAATGACTCTACGAAAGTATATAAAGGTGGATCATGGGCAGACCGCGCTTATTGGCTGTCTCCAGGCACACGTCGTTATGTGCAAGGCAATACTGCCAGCGACCAAATCGGATTCCGTTGCGTAATGGACCGCTTAGGCAGTCCTGATGGTGATGAGCAGCCAGGCGGCAACAGCTTTGGCCAGCAAAAAAGGCACAAAAGATAATATCATTCGAAGTTTATACAGAGAACCCTCCCTATATCGGGAGGGTTCTTTATTTTTACAATAAAAAGCATAGTGGATATCCCCGCATTATATGAGCTATACCGGCGTCAGCCGCTGATACAAACGGATACAAGAAAACTGTCACCGGGCGGTATCTTCTTTGCGTTGAGCGGCGCTAATTTCAATGGCAATACGTTTGCCCGGGAAGCTCTTGATAAGGGCGCTGCATATGTTATCATTGATGACGCAGCCTATGCCCATAACAGCCGTTGTATTGTAGTAGATGACACCCTGGAAACGTTGCAGCAGCTCGCACACCATCACCGGCAGCAGTTTAACATACCGTTCATAGCCATAACCGGGTCGAATGGAAAAACCACGACGAAGGAACTTGTAGCGGCTGTGCTGAGCAAACGATTTGTGACATATGCAACAGAGGGAAACCTGAACAACCATATAGGAGTGCCGCTGACGTTGCTTAAAATAAAGGACGATGCAGAAATGGCGATCATTGAGATGGGGGCGAACCACCAAAAGGAAATCGCCGGCTACTGCCAGATTGCGGCACCTACACACGGCATTATCACTAATTGCGGGAAAGCCCACATTGAAGGATTTGGCGGCATAGAAGGTGTCCGTAAAGGCAAAGGAGAGCTGTATGATTTTTTGAGGGAGCACAATGGTACTATATTCCGTAATACAGACCTTGACTACCTGGAGACGATGGCCCATGATATAATAAAGCAGGTTACTTATGGAAGCGCCAATGCCGAATATATAGGGAGGCCGCTGATGAGTGATGTTTTTCTGCAGGTGGCAATGCTCAGTGCAAATACAGAAACAACTTTGGGTACCCACCTTGTAGGCGTGTATAACTTTCCAAATGTGATGACAGCGGTTGCAGTTGGGCTTCATTTTGGCATTTCAATTGATGAGATAAAAGCGGCCGTAGCTGCGTACAACCCGGATAACAGCCGCTCGCAGTGGCTGCAGAAAGGAACTAACAAAATAATACTGGACGCATACAATGCCAACCCGACCAGTATGCGCGCAGCAATACTCAACTTCGCAGAAGCCGCTTTACAAAACAAAGTGCTGTGGATAGGCGGGATGAAAGAAATGGGAAGTGAGGAACAAAACGAACACCGCGAACTGGTAGCGCTGATAAGCCAGTATGAATGGCAGGATGTAATACTTGTGGGTAAAGAATTTAATGGCCTGCAAAATGGCTATAAATGGTATGAAACTTCTTCTGCTGCTGCAGGCCATATCAGGGCGCAGCCCCCGCAACATAGCTCGATACTTGTAAAGGGATCCAGGGGTAGTAAAATGGAGGTAATGGTGGAAGCGATAGCTGGTTAACAGGTGCTATGAAGAGACGTTGCAATGCAACGTCTCTAAGCTATGAATATGCTTTTGCGAATCTTACTAAGGGGCAATTTCATCCGGAGTTTTGGCCAGCACCTTGTCTATTTTTTTCGACATCTTATTGAGTTCTTCCTGCAGCAACGGGTTATTAAATGATTCAATAGCGCTGTCTGACGCATAGGAGAGCAGGGTCATGGCCATGAAATCCTGGTCGTCTTTGCCTGCGTAGTGCGTGCGCATTTCATTCACCTTTTGGTCTGCCAGTTTCACTGATTTGCGCACTGCAGATTCTTCCTCCGGCTTTATGCGCAGGCGATAGCTGCGGCCTGCCAGCCATACGGTTATTGATAAGAGCCCTTCTTCCATGACTGATCCATAATGCAAAAGGTTGCATTTACCTTTACACTCACAATATACATTTTTTTTGAAAAATTACTGGCTATCAGCTATTCCCGGATTAGGCTCGGTTTCGGGTGCTGTGGTTGTTGCCGTGGCAGCCATGGGCTGGTGAATAAGGCGTTTTTGAAAGAATACAAGCGTTAATACGCCTACGGAAATGGCCGCATCAGCGACATTGAATACCGGCTCAAAGAATACAAAATTCTTCCCACCCATAAAAGGTATCCAGTTGGGCAACCTCGTTTCCAGGAGGGGGAAATAAAGCATATCTACCACCTTGCCCTGGAGAAACTTACCATAACCCTGCCCTATTTTCGTAAGATGCGCCACACCCACCTGGTTGTGGTTTTGCATCATATTACTGAAGCTGTCGTAATTGCCCGAAAAACAGGAATAGGGACTGTCTGTGAATATCAGGCCGTAGAAAATACTATCAAGAAGATTACCGAGTGCACCGGCGAGTATCAGCGAGCCGCAGATAATAACGCCTTTGCCATAGTTTTTCTTCACCAACCGATGCAGCAGGTAGAAACCAAAGACAACGGCAATAAGCCGGAATGAGGAAAGCAATAATTTACCAGCGACAGATTCACTAAGCTTCATACCATATGCCATACCCTCATTCTCAATGAAATGCAACCGGAACCAGCCACCGATTATCTTAACATCATCCCCGTTTACAAAATGCGTTTTGACGTAAAATTTAAGCAGTTGGTCGGCGATAATAACCGCCAAAACGATCAGTATGGCATTACGGTACTTCAAAATATGTTGTGGATTTTATTGTGGGCAAATATACTATACAACACACACAGAAAAGATTCAAAAACGATTTCTTCAAAAAGATAACAGTTTTTTCAACTTTTAGCGAATGTTTCGCATTCTTAGTTGTTCGTTACTGATTGCTCGTAGATAGCCTCCAGCAGCGTCTGCCCAACGGCTTTAAGGGTGCCTTTGTCAATTATCGACATCACATCTGCATGGGTATGCCAGTGCGGGGCAAACGGATGTTCGGGATCCGGGCTAAGGTTAATGATGTCGATGGTCTTGATGCCAGCGAGCTTATTTACAGGTACATGGTCATCAGTAATTTCATCGGCAGGCAGGTATGGGAAATAAGAAGAATAACCCGCTTTCGCCGCTGCCTGCCATACCTTCTGCTGTATCTCCGGTGCAAATTGGGTAGAAAAACCTTCCATGGGGAATTGTGCGCCATGTGCCCCTACCATGTCCAGCAAAATACCAAAGGTGGCTTTATAGCCCGCAACATGCGGGTGAGTGGCCCAGTACTGCGTGCCCAGGCAATAGGAGTCTTCACCCCACTCACTTTTTCCGTAGTCTTCCACATCCGTGAAAAGAATGTCTATACCCACCGATGGAGGCAGGTGATACCCTTTTATTGCCCTTGCCAGCTCCAGCAACACCCCTACCCCACTACCGCCGTCGTCAGCGGCTATTATAGGCTTGTCTTTATCCTTGGTATCCTGATCCGCCCATGGGCGGCTGTCCCAATGGGTAAGCAAAAGTATCCGGCCTGTAGCCCGGGGATTGATGACGCCAATGAGATTGATACACGGCAACGATTTCCCGTCTCCGCCTTTTACATGCACGTCCTGTTTGTACACTGTATCGCAAACTTTCTTAAGCATTGATTCCATCCACGCGGCGCACTTCGTTTGTGCCGAAGAGCCGGGCAGGCGCGGCCCGAAAGCCACTTGCTTAGCCACATAGGCGTATGCACTGTCGGCATCGAAGACAGGGGCGTTTACGGGCTTTTCTTTCGTGTCTGTCACGGCCGCCTTCTTGTTCTCCTGCGTGTTTTCATTGGAGCCACATGACGTGATCAGCACTAATGCTGCCAGTAAAAAAATGATTGTTCCTGTATTTTTCATTTTGCTTTATCTATTATCCGACTCTTCAATAAAATGCCTTGTCTTTGGGACAAGGCAAAATAAACGATCCCAAAAACCTCACTACGGTCCCATGAGTTTAGTTTGCTGAGATTGTATCACATGAAAATCGGGGCTGGCGCTCTGGGGCTGGTGAACAAATGCTATAACCCGGCAATGCGCGGGATTAACCGAGCCCTTCTTAAAGGAAGTAGGCAAGGTATAGGTGTACACTTTCCGCAAAACACGCCCGGCCACTTTTGTAGCAAGTGTATCGAGTATTGCATCTCCAAAAGGTGCTGGCGTAACCATGTCTACAAACACATCGTTAAAAACGTACGCGGTATCAATAACGCCAAAGGGCTCTTCCTGAAAGTCAACGATACTGTCTTCCACAATGGCGATCGACAAATTCTGCGGCGTCGACACTGCCTGGGTATAAGTGATCGTAGCTGTGATAGTAGCCACTCCGGCACTGTAGAGGCTGGTAACCGCAAGGTTCAGCGAATCGGTCACAGCAGTCCTGGTAGTTATAAGTCCCGCCCAGGTGGTGGCATTCAGATAGGTTGAAGTGCCTGGGGTTAGCGGCGTCCGGTCAATTCCTGCACCCGGCAAACTGCCGTAAGTAGCGTCCTGGTTGGTCGTATAAATAACACTACCGAAAATAGTAGAAACTTTATCGTTCCTAAGATCATAGTAAGCGCCGGAAGGTGGTATGCTAAGACCTTGGGCATTCTGGTACATAGAGATGATAATGGCCCTCCCAGCCATTACGGAAGCATTGTTATCGAGCTGTGTATGTGCCGCAGGGCAGTTGGAACAACTCTCACCTGTGAATTCTTCAATCAATACATTGTGTGGATCTGCAGCCGGGGCCGGGCTTATCACGTAGGTGGAATCCTGCGCCCTGGAAGCGTGAAAAATGATGGTTGGCGGTACTTCCTTACAACCCTCAAACAGAAATCCAGCTATACAACAGAATGTTATTGCTATTTTCTTCATGCTAAATTATGAGGTACGAAATTAGTAAATAATACTAAAGTAACGATATTCTGAAAAGAGCTTATTTAACATAGCCTACGTCCTTTAAAATGGTCTTCCATTAAAGAACAATTCAGTTCGGTAGCCATAATTATTCATAACTTTATCGGCTAATACAAAGGTAGAATGGAAGAAAACAAAAGGCAAAAACAGGTAGGGAAACTGGTGATGGAGGAGCTGAGCGACATTTTTCAGCGCGAAGGAATGAATATTGTGGATGGCGGCATGGTGTCCATAACAAAAGTAATGATAACCCCGGATCTGCTGGAAGCACGTGTTTACCTGAGCTTTTTCCAGATAAAGGATACTTCGGCCCTGCTGCATAAAATAAAAGAACGTGGATGGGAATGGCGCAAACTGCTAGGCCAGCGCGTAAAAGACCAACTGCGCAGGGTACCTGACCTCCATTTCTTCTCGGATGATACGCTGGACCATGTCTTCAAAATGGACGAGCTCTTTAAGCAAATAAAGAAGGATGACGAAAAATTCAACAGCCGTCCCCAGGAATAGTTAATGAACCGCACACTTATATGGCAACTGGCGATCAGGTACCTGCGCGGCAAACGCTCTGCAAATGCTGTGCCCATATTATCGCGGATAAGCATGGTGGCTATTGCGGTGAGCAGTGCTGCTATGATCATTATCTTTTCGGTGTTCAACGGGCTGGAATCGCTGGTAAAGGATCTTTATAAGGCTTTTTACCCGGAGATAAGGATAACAGTTGCGCGGGGGAAATTCTTTCCGTTAGACAGCGCTAAACTCGTGATCATAAAAGGAATTGACGGTGTGCAGCAAGTGAGCGCCTGCATAGAGGACAATGCCATGGCCATAGACGAAAGCAATAAGGGCCAGAAAGTAGTGACCGTAAAGGGAATAGATAAAAACTACTTCGCGGTAAATGATATAAAAAAATACCTGGTGAAAGGGGATGATTCGGTATCAACCGGACATCCATATACAGCTATTGTGGGCATGCACATTATTAATGAACTTGGGCTGGATTTCAATTATCCGTTCAGTAAAATTGAGCTGTACTACCCTAACCCTGCTGTAAAGAACCCGGAAGCAGACCCCGCATCTGCCTATCAGCAATTATCGCTGCACCCGGCAGGTATTTTTAAGATAGAAAATGAATTCGATTCAAAGTATATGCTTGCGCCACTGCCATTAGTGCAAAGACTGTTTGGAGCAGACGGAAAGTGTTCTTCGATAGAAATAAAAGCGGAGCCAGGAAATGTGGAACGCATTAAGAAACAACTCCAGCAACTGCTGGGGACAGAGTATCGTGTAGAGAGCCGGTATGAACAAAACAGAACTGTTTATATGATCATGAGCGCCGAGAAATGGGCGGTATATGCGATACTGGTGCTGGTATTATTTATTGCGTCGTTCAATATGGTAGGGGCGCTGACCATGCTGGTGATAGAAAAGAGAAAAGACATAGCTATACTGAAGGCTATGGGGGCACAACCCCTGGCGATAAGAACAGTATTCCTGTTTGAAGGTGTGCTCTGGTCATTTACCGGGGGGCTTGCAGGTATAGGGCTTGGCGTTATTATTTGTTTACTGCAGATAAAGTTCCATTTGGTGCCTATGCAGGGCGACTTCCTCGCATCCTCCTTCCCGGTGGAGATACAGGGCTTGGATCTGTTACTGGTGATTGCTACTATATTGGTAGTAGGGCTGATGGCGGCTTGGTACCCGGCGACGCGCGCAACAAAGGCCGCGGACCCTTCGCTGAAAGCAGCCTGATGAAATTCCAAATAGAAAATTCACCCCTATAAGTATCGGAGAAAATCCAAATTTCAATGCGGCCTAATCTTTGCAAGTGAAATTGGCTGACCAATATCATGTCCTATTTTCGCCTTTACTATTTACATTTGAATACCTGATAGAGCGGGTACTAAAACATTCGATGCCATGTCTTATCCTTTTCAAATAACGTCTTACGACCAATACAAAGAAGCCTATAAACAAAGCGTTGATCAACCGGAGCAATTCTGGAGTGAGATCGCTTCGCAATTTAAGTGGCGAAAGAAATGGGATCAGGTACTTGAATGGAACTTCAGGACAGCGGATATAAAATGGTTCATTAATGGTAAGCTCAACATTACCGAGAATTGCCTGGACCGGCATCTTGAAACGAGCGGAAATACGCCCGCGCTCATATGGGAGCCAAACAGCAAAGAGGAAGCACACCAGGTAATCACCTATAAAGAACTTCATTTTAAGGTGAACCAGTTTGCGCAGGTGCTTAGAAACAATGGGGTAAAAAAGGGGGACAGGGTGTGCCTGTACATGGGTATGGTGCCCGAGCTACCCATAGCCATGCTGGCTTGCGCGCGTATAGGAGCAACACACTCGGTGATCTTCGGTGGCTTCAGTGCACAGAGCATATCAGACAGGCTGCAGGATGCACAGGCGGAATACATCATTACCGGCGATGGCGCCTATAGGGGCGGCAAGGACATTCCGCTAAAGAATACAATAGACGATGCACTGGTTACCTGCCCGTTTGTAAAACGAGTGATCGTATATGTGCGCACACAGTCGCCCATAAGCATGATAGGCCACCGGGATGTGTGGTGGACAGACGAAATAAAAAAAGTGGAGGCACAGGGAAATCCTGTGGTGGAAGCGGAAGAAATGGATGCGGAAGATCCGCTGTTCATATTGTATACCTCCGGCTCTACGGGCAAGCCAAAAGGCGTGGTGCATAGTTCGGCAGGGTATATGGTGTATACTACTTACAGCTTCGTAAATGTGTTTCAATACCAGCCGGGCGATGTGCATTTTTGTACGGCAGATATAGGCTGGATAACGGGTCATACCTATATCGTTTACAGTGTGCTATGTGCGGGCGGCACATCACTGATGTATGAAGGGCTGCCTACATGGCCGGATGCAGGCCGCATGTGGGACATTGTGGATAAGCATAAGGTAAACATACTCTATACCGCCCCAACCGCTATACGCAGCCTGATGGCCTATGGGCTGGCCCCATTGGAAGGGAAAGACCTGGGTAGCCTGAAAGTATTGGGTACAGTAGGCGAACCGATAAATGAAGAAGCATGGCATTGGTATGATGAACATATAGGCAAGAAGCGCTGCCCGATAGTGGACACCTGGTGGCAAACAGAGACGGGCGCTACGATGATCTCTAATCTTGCAGGGGTAACTCCTTCAAAACCCAGTTATGCCACATTGCCCCTGCCGGGCATACAACCAGTGCTGGTGGATGAGCAAGGAAAGGAAATAACAGGCAATGATGTAAGCGGTAACCTATGCATACGCTTTCCGTGGCCATCCATCATCCGTACTACATACGGCGACCATGAGCGGTGCCGGTTGAATTATTTTGCCACTTACGACAATATGTATTTTACGGGTGATGGGTGCTACCGGGATGAAAACGGGTTTTATCGGATTACGGGGCGAGTGGATGATGTGCTGAACGTAAGCGGTCACCGCATAGGCACTGCCGAAGTGGAGAACGCAATAAATATGCATACAGGAGTGCTGGAGAGCGCCGTGGTGGGCTATCCGCACGACCTGAAGGGCCAGGGCATTTATGCGTATGTGATCATGGAGGCAATGCCGGAAAATAAACCGCTGGCACAAGCAGATATAACCCAGACCGTAGCACGCATTATAGGCCCCATAGCCAGACCAGACAAAATACAGTTTGTGACCGGGCTGCCCAAAACACGTAGCGGAAAAATAATGCGCCGTATATTGAGGAAAATTGCCGAGGGTGAATTGGCTAACCTGGGCGATACCTCTACCCTGCTGGACCCGGGAGTAGTCAACGAAATAAAAGAAGGAAGAGTTTAACTGAAGCATCATGCAGACACATAACTACCCGGTAACTGTGACATGGACGGGGAACAGGGGCGAAGGAACGAGCAGTTATACCGGTTACGACCGCAGTCACATTATTTCGATAGAAAACAAACCGGATATTATTGCGTCGTCCGATACGCCGTTCCGGGGTGATAATACGAAGCACAACCCGGAAGATATGCTGGTGGCAGCGCTGAGCACTTGCCATATGTTGTGGTACCTGCACTTGTGTGCTGATGCGGGGATCATTGTGGTGGAATATATGGACCGGGCAACAGGCACGCTCACCCTGGCGCCAGGAGCGGCAGGTCGTTTTACGGAGGTTATGCTGCACCCTGTTGTTACCATTACTGATGCAGCGCTGACCGACAAAGCAAACCAACTGCACGATGAGGCGCACAAGAAATGCTTCATCGCTAATTCTGTGAACTTCCCGGTAACGCATGAGCCGGTGTGTAAAGCGCAATAAATGATCTCCATAAGAAACTTTCTTCTTGTTGTTTTTCTGTTACCCTCTCTTGCGTTGTTCGGCCAGGAGCAACAACTCATACAATATGTAAAGCCCATTATAGGTACGGACCGCATGGGGCACACCTACCCCGGCGCTACCGTGCCGTTTGGAGCGGTGCAGCTGAGCCCGGAGACGGATACACTGCCTTATGAAATAGACGGGCATTACAACAAAGACGTTTATAAATATTGTGCAGGCTACCAATACGGGGATAAAACGATCGTTGGCTTCAGCCATACACACTTTAGCGGCACCGGGCACGCTGATCTTGGCGACTTCCTGATCATGCCAAACACCGGCAAGTTGCAGCTTAACCCGGGAACAGCGGGCCAACCTGAAAGTGGCTTCCGCTCGCCATTCTCGCACAGTACTGAAGTTGCAGAAACCGATTATTATAAAGTAAAACTGGAGCGGTATAACATTCTTGCGGAACTGACCACGACTACACGGGTTGGTTTTCATCAATACACTTTCCCTAAGTCAGATAATGCGCATATTATTCTCGATGCGGTGTATGGGATTTATAATTACCCCGATAAAAATGTTTGGACTTATATAAGGGTGGAGAATGACACACTCATTACGGGCTACCGGCAAACTAGCGGATGGGCAAAAACACGCACTGTTTATTTTGCAATGGTGCTGTCGAAACCTATTACCGAATATGGATTTCAGAACAGCTCAAAGAAAGAGGTGTACAAAGGCTTCTGGCGGAAGTTTGATCAATCAAAAAACTTTCCGGAGATAGCCGGGACGCAGATAAGAGCGTGGTTTAATTTCAAAACAGAAGAAGGTGAAAAAATAAAGATCAAGTTTGCCATTTCACCTGTGAGCACGGCTAATGCACTGGAAAATCTTCGGGCTGAAGCACCGGGCTGGGATTTTGATGAGGTCAAAAGAAACGGGCAGGCTGCATGGGAGCAAGAGCTACGCAAAATAGAGATCACTGCAGATAAAGAGACCAAAGAGAATTTTTACACCTCCATGTATCATGCCTTCATTAACCCTACCGAGTACATGGATGTGAACGGTGAATATCGTGGACTGGATCAACAGACTCATAAAACTTCGGGGTGGACGAACTATACTACTTTCTCGCTTTGGGACACACACAGAGCGCTGCATCCGCTGCTCGGGATTATACAGTCGAAACGCAATACGGATATGGTGCAATCTATGCTTGCGCACTATGACCAAAGTGCGGAACATATGCTGCCCATATGGAGCAACTCTGCAAATGAGAACTGGTGCATGATAGGCTATCATGCTGTGTCTGTTATCGCTGATGCGGTGGTAGGTGGCAGTATTGGGGTTAACCCGGAAAGGGCGCTGGATGCTTGCATAACGACTGCTACAAACAAAAATTATGATGGCCTTGAATACTATATGAAGATGGGCTATGTGCCTGAGGATAAGAATGGCTCCTCTGTTTCCAAGACACTGGAGTATGCCTACAACGACTGGTGCATAGCGCAGATGGCCAGGAAATTGAACCGTCCAAAGGTCTATGATGAATTCATTAAACGGTCGGAGAATTACAAAAATGTCTATGATCCTACTGTCGGCTATATGCGCCCGCGCATGAGCGACGGCAGTTTTAAGAAAGACTTTGATGTGCTGAATACAGACGAACCGGGATTTATAGAAGGTAATGCGTGGAACTACAGTCTTTATGTGCCACATGCACCCGAGGAACTAATAAAAATAATGGGCGGCAAAGAGCGCTTTACCAGGCACCTTGATTCACTGTTCACCATGCAGTTGCCGGATAGCTTCTTTGCCAAGACCGAGGATATAACACGTGATGGGATCATAGGCAATTATGTACATGGTAATGAGCCATCTCACCATCTTGCCTACTTATACAACTGGACAGACCAGCCCTGGAAAACACAGGAACGTGTGCGCATGATATTGAAGAAGCAGTACCACCCTACCCCCGACGGCCTGGGTGGCAATGACGATTGCGGCCAAATGAGTGCCTGGTACATGCTCAGCACGCTTGGCTTCTACCCTGTGGCGCCGAGCAACGGACAATACTCATTAGGGAGTCCGGCGATGGACAAAGCAAGCCTGCACCTGGAAAACGGGAAAACATTTACCATCACCGCGAAAAACCAAAGTGATAAAAATGTGTATGTACAAAAGGTAACGCTGAACGGCAAAGTATTAGATAGGAATTACATAACCTGGCTGGAAATAATGGGAGGCGGAGATCTCGTATTTTACATGAGCGATAAACACCCGAAATAGATCGTTTTATGAAGCTGTTTGTTTTTATTGTTTTAGTTGGCGTCAGTTTGTCAAAGGGCACGACAGCCATGGCAGCTCCGCCGGATTCCACTAACTTTTATTTGGCGATCAAAAATTATGACCTCAGCAAGTTGTGGCAGGGCGATAGCATCCATTTTATAACGAACGAGGGCTACCTTGATGGCCGACGCTTGTATGAAGGAGAACTCACGGATAAATTCCCGGAACCTTATGGATTTATTGGCCTGGGCTATCAGCGTTTTTATATTCATTACCTGACGATAAAAAAGGACACAGGCAATGCATACCGGTACATGGTGACCGGTAAAACCAAAGTAAAAGACAGCGTGCGTAGTTTTAAAGGAACCATAACTGTGGTGAAAGCGAAAGTAAGCAAGGAAGCAATGGTCATGATCGTGCCGACACCAAACAACAAGAAAAGTGAGGTATTGTTTAAACAGGGTGTAGCCTACTGTGATATCAACTTTGCCGAAGACACCTCAAAGCCTGCAAGCGGCACAATAACGGGCAGACTAACCACAAGGTTCTATCTCGACTCCAGCCAGCATATGTTTTATGACAACCTCAATAACATTTCCGACAGTTACTGCAACAACCAGTTTATTGGCCTGTGGAAAAAGAATAAAACCGATAGTGTGAAAAGGTGCAACTGGGGAGATTACCGTATCCCTGCCTGCGGTGACCTTGACGAAGGCGCAGGCGGTTTCAGCCCATCAGATAAATACCTGATGAACGGATGGCAAAGCTATCGCGATGCCTATTTCGGAGGAAATGATGCTGCGAAAACAAAACGGGCTGTAAATGGGGAAAATATCAAGTGGTGGAAATATTAAGCAGCTAGCTTGTCGTTTGGCGGCGCGTCATCGAGTGCGCCCGCACCGGCTGCCGACAAGGCTGGCTTTGCCTTAAAGAATCGATCATAAACATATCGTGCAAACTTCGTCCCGGGGTTATCTATGTATCTAGCCATTAACCACGAAGCAGCAATCAATACAATCGTGCATATACCAAATACCACGACAACTGCATGATTGTAGCCCAGTCCTTTGTACATCTTTAAGAAAGCGTAGCTGCCAATGGAGCCCATCACCAATGGATGCAACAAGTATAGCGAGAAAGAAATGTAACCAAGAAAACGGAACATCCGCATACTGATAAGTTTCTGCATGCGGATAGAAAGTGTAAAAGAAAGGATAAGGAGGTACCCGCCTATAATATGGAACCAACCTGTATAATCATAAAGGCTGTGGCCCATATGCTCAAAGACAGAACCCGCCCTGTTGTCGGTGGTGGGGTAGGCACCAAGGAACAAAGAAAACAAAAAAAGCATTGGCGCTCCAAACATAACGACATACTTGTTTTGTTTGTGGCTGTTCTTTCTTGTATAATTTAAGCTGATACCGAGCAAAAAATCGGCCATAAACGTGGAATTAGTAAGATAGCAGTACAGAAGCATAATGATCAGGGCAGCTACCCTGTTTCGCGTACCATGTGTGAGTGCGAGGTAAGCAAAAACCATCAATGACCCATATAGTTCAACAGCTATAGTCCACATGGAGGTATCAAAAGTATTGTCGCCAAAAAGCATCGTTTTGTAAAGCAAGCAATCTCTGAACTGCCCGAAACAACCGGGGAAAGAGACATACGGGCCGAACCACCACTCAGAGTGCGCAATGACCGATGCAGGCTTGTTGTAATACAAATGCGCAACCAGGAGGACGAATGAAACGATCAGGGTAAACGCGACCGGTATATAGAGCCTCAGGAAACGCCTTTGAGCGCCGCTTACCAGTTCCTTTGGTTCCTGGGTATTAAAGTATTTCTGGCTAAGAACGAACCCACTAAGCACGAAAAAAATACACACGCAGAAATTGCCGTTTGTAAGCACACTCAGCAGGCTTTGGCCGTAACGGATCTCCAGGGCATTGGGCAGGTGCACAGCGTGGGGATCTAAACTATAATAGGCGGTATAAAATGCGAGGCCGAAGTGATGCAGGAAAACACAAAAAGCAGCAATACCCCGTATCCCATCGAGATAGGTGAGCGATCCGTGCCCCTGCATCCGGGATTCTTTTGTCACTGTACGAAATGGGTTTATATTCTATCTTAAATAACTCGTGGGTGACGTATTCACTTTGGGCAGTGTCTTACGCGGCATCTTCTTGTCCATCATTGCGGTATTGTAAACAAACGCAGCCATGATCACTGATGCCTGCTGCAGGTCGTTGCTGCTGGCGCGGTCATAAGAGTCCATGTTGGTGTGATGAGTGCGGGTGCCGTATTCCAGCGGGTCTTGCATAAACTGGAAACCGGGTATACCTACTTCGTCAAACGATATGTGGTCGGTTGATCCTGTATTTTTTATGGTCACGGTATTTACACCAAGATCTTCAAAAGGAGCCAGCCATTCTTTAAACAGTGGCATTGCCTCATAATTTCCCTGCGCATAAATGCCACGTATTTTTCCCCCACCATTGTCCAGGTTGTAATAAGCGGATACTTTTTTGTGCTCCGGTTTCAGCTTCATGGTAAGGCGATCACCAAAGTGGTTCTTTACATATGCCCTTGAACCCAGCAGTCCTTGTTCTTCCCCGCTCCACAACACGATGCGAATAGTGCGGCGAGGTTTATTCCCTATCTCTTTCAGTATCCTGATCGCCTCCATAGCTACCGCCGAACCCATACCGTTATCTGTAGCGCCTGTTGCAGCATGCCAACTATCCATATGGCCGCCCAGTATTACGAGCTCATCTTTCAGCGCGGTATCTGTTCCGGGTATTTCGCCTACCACCACATTTTCTACCGAGTCGGCTGTAAGGAAGGTGGTGCGCGTGTCCATCTCCAGCGATACCTCCTTGCCCGCTTCCAGCAGCCTTATTAATCTCCCCAGGTGCTCGCTACCCATTTCCATTTCCGGCAACACAGGTTTTGCATTCCATGCACGTGATGCGCCGTTTGACGTGAATACGGTCCCCATTGTGCCTCTTCCTCCGCTCAACACGGCGATAGCGCCTTCCGCCAAAAGGAAAGAATCTGTTTTTTGCCTCAGGCTTAGGGCCGCGGCCCGCGGAGAAGCCGGAGCCGCTGGTGCTGCCGGGTTGAGATTAGTGATACCATCATCCATGTGTGGGTCCCAGGATTGCTTGATCAATTCAGAATCTGTGAGCCTGCGGGCATCAGGCGTGAAATTGAGCTTCGTTTCGTTACCAGTTGTTCCCGTTGCCAGCACGACGATCTTGCTCCTAAGCTTACCGGCATACTTAGCCATATCTTCTTCTTTCTCTATTTTCACCAGTTCGGCGTTCCCGTTTACCAGGCCGTTTGTACCGGGAGTCCATGCCCTTGGCACCGCGATCAGCGGCTGGTAGTACGGCGCGGTCATCGCCACATAAGATTTATTGATCTCCCACCCTTTCCCGAAACCGCCCCATGGCTCAATCTTTACATTCTTCACCCCCCAGCTTTTCAATTTTTCAGCCGCCCATTTCTCAGCATTTTTCATGCCTGTAGAGCCGGTGAGCCTTGGGCCGTTAACATCCGTCAGCTCGAAAAGGGTGTTCATGACTTTGGAATTATTAAACCCTTCATTTTTAATGTGCCCGATGGCATGGGAGGTGCTTTTTACACCTTTATCGCCCTTGAACGACGAAAGAAGAGCAACCGCAACAAGCAGCGATAAACTGACAGATTTTTTCATTGGCGTGTTATTAGAACGTGAAAAGTAAACAAAATAAATTATAACACAATCCCCACGACTTAGCCCGATGGCGTGATTTTTTAATATGCATTTCTGCATTAAAACTATTTTATGAAAAACTACGTAATCATATTGCTGGTAATGGCGGCGATCGCCGGCAGCAACCTAGGATTTGCACAAGGGACTGCAAATCAAAAGAAAACAGTTGCAGGCACCCCCTGTAACTCGATGGGACAAACAGTCCGTCATTATAAGAGACATCATCACACGAAAAGTAGTGTAGCGGCAGTCACCAGGCCACACAAGGCCGTTGTGCATCACTACCACGCTGTAAAAAAAGAACCGATCAGGCCAACTATCGAATCCATTTCTATTGATGACCGCTATTCAGTGGCAATAGTGAGCATTAAAAATGGCGACGTATACGTTAACGATAGCCTGCTAACCACTATAAAGAACCCTCAGTGTGAAGACCACAAGATCATAATCAACTATATCACCCCTCCTCCGCCCCCACCTGCACCTGTAACAGCTGTGGAGCATGTGACCGCGAATACTTATACCGGTGAAAAAGCAGAAGGTATGCTGGGTGTATGGGGTACCAGCAACTGCTGTGAAGAAGGCGTAGTAGTAGATGAGGTATTGCCGGGCGGTCCTGCCTGCAAAGCGGGTATAGAACGCGGCGATGTTATCACGAAGATCAATGATCAGAAAATAAACGATGGCAATGATCTTGCCGCAGCCATGAAAACCCTGAGCGCCGGCGATAACGTAGCCGTGACTGTCAGGGACTATGACGGCACAGAAACAAGGCACCTGGAACTCGTTAAAAAGGACCTGCCAGCCGACTGTGGCGTATGCAGCAGCGCTTGCAGGTAGTGATTAAAAAGGAATAACATTATTAAAAAAAGCAAAGAGCGGTTTATGCCGCTCTTTGCTTTTTTGTTGACTACCCCAGATTTGACAACTTTTGAAAAGTTGCAAAATCTACCCACGTAAAACTCTTCCTTAGAAAACAATCCCAATTCCTAAAACTATATCAACTCTATCGACCGATTCACGAACTCTGTAAGATCCGCGCCGGTGAGCATACCTTGTGATAACATGGCAAGGTCAAACGCCTGCTTTGCAAGTTTCACTTGTTCGTCTTTGCCTGCCTTGAGTATTTTGCTGATGAGCTTGTGGTTGCCATTGATGGCCACTTTGTAGTTGTCTGGCAGAGCACCGTAGAAACTCATGCCGCCACCCATTGCCGCCATATCTTTCATCCTGCGCATGAACTCATCCATGGTCACAGTTACGGGCACTTCGTCTGCACTGAGGCCTTCTATCTCCACTTTCATATTGGCCTTGTTGATGGCCTTCTCAAATATCTCTTTCACTTCCTTGCTTTCCGCCTCGCCAAGAACAGATTCTATTTTCTCTTCTTTGGTTATCAGCTTGTCCACAACATCAGCATCCACTCTTTTCAGTTGCGTCTTTTCCCGCTTGCGCTCGAGGGTGTGTATAAAGTGGCCATCGAGCGGAGAGTTCATCAGCAGCACATCATATCCTTTGCGGTAGGCGCTCTGAATGAACGAATCCTGCTTAGCCGGATCATTGGTGTAAATGTATACCACGATACCATCCTTGTCTGTCTGGGCCACCTGCACTTTTTCGTGGTATTCCGAGAGCGTGTAATTTTCGTTTTTGTTGCTGGTCAGTAAAACGAAATCTTTTGCCCTGTCGTAAAATTTCTCGTCACTGATCATGCCATATTTTACAAATACGCCAATGCCCGGCCACTTTGCTTCAAAGCTTTTGCGGTCGCTCTTGAAGAGTTCCGATAATTTATCGGCCACTTTGCGGGTGATGTAGCTGTTTATCTTTTTCACATTGCTATCGGCCTGCAGGAAGCTGCGCGATACGTTCAGCGGAATATCCGGGGAATCGATGACGCCATGCATCAGCATCAGGAATTCGGGCACAATGTCTTTTACATCATCTGTAATAAATACCTGGCGGGAAAAGAGCTTGATCTTATTGCGCTGCATTTCGAAATCCGTCTTCACTTTGGGAAAGTAAAGCACGCCGGTAAGATTGAACGGATAGTCTACATTCAAATGTATCCAGAACAACGGGTCTTCGCCCATGGGATACAACTCCCTGTAGAAAGCGAGGTAATCTTCATCTTTCAGCTCTGTGGGTGCCTTCGTCCAGATGGGGTTAGTGTCGTTAATGATATTATCAACGGATATTTCTTTACGCTTGGTTTTACCTTCTTCGTCCACACCATCATCCACATACTCTTCCTTCGTCCCGAACTTTACCGGTACCGGGAGGAACTTGCAGTACTTATCGAGGATCTCCTGCAACTTGTATTTATCCAGGAATTCTTCGCAGTCGTTATTTACATGCAAGATGATGGTCGTACCTCTTTCCGTGCGGTCGCCGGGCGTGATCTCGAATTCCGTGCTGCCATCACAAACCCAATGAGCGGGCTGTGCACCATCCTGGTAGGAAAGCGTCTGTATCTCTACATGATCTGCCACCATAAATGCAGAATAGAAACCAAGGCCGAACTTACCGATCAGTTCATTGGCATCTTTAGAGTCTTTGAATTTCTCCACAAATTCGGTAGCGCCAGAGAATGCGATCTGGTTGATATATTTTTTGATCTCTTCGGCAGTCATACCAAGGCCATTGTCGGCGATGGTGATGGTCTTTTTGTCGGCATCGAAGGACACTTCAACCAGTGGTTCGCCAAGGCTACCACTATATTGCCCCAGTGCGGCCAGCCGTTTGATCTTTTGTACTGCATCCACCGCATTAGATACCAGCTCCCGAAGGAATATCTCGTGGTCGGAGTATAAAAATTTCTTAATAATGGGAAATATGTTCTCCGTGTGGATGGATATGGTTCCTTTTTCCTGCATAGCGATTATTATTATTTATTTACAGTATTCCCAACAATCTGTATTCCAAAGTGTAAAATTTGACAAATTGACAGGTCGAGCGCGGAATTTCGCAGGTTGGAAATTTGACCGTGAGAGATCGCATGACCTGTTTCATCTGGAAATCAGTATTTTGCCGGCCATTGACACATCGTACAATGTGTATTAAGAGCCCGGACCTGAAATGAATAAACCAAACAAAATAGTTCCCTGGATAGCATTTGGGTTCATCAGCCTTATATGCGTTATCGCATTTAAGGATTTTCTATTGCTAAAAAAGGTTTTCTTTTTTTACGACATCACTAGTGACGGATATTATCTTTCCTACCCTTTTTTCCACAACAACGCTGATTATATAGCCCATTATGGCGTACCCAAATGGTCTTTTAAGATGGGCATGGGACAAAGCCTCTTTCCGCTCGTCTTACGCGACCCATTTCAAGTAATGCTCTACGCGGTGGGCACCAATCATATCCTCGGTGCCGCCATATATATGGAAGTAATAACGATCGTCTGTGCCGGTCTAACTTTCTTTTTTTATCTGCGGGAATTAAAGTTGTCCGACTATACCTGTGTCGTTGGTTGTTTATTTTTTGCTTTTTGCAGTTATATCATAGAGGGCGGCCCGTGGTTCGGGTTTTCGTTTGAGGCTTTTAACCTTGCTTTGTTCCTCCTCGCATTTGAACGGTTGTTAAACAAAGGAAAATGGCTTTTGTTTCCACTTGCTGTGTTCCTGGCCTGCATCTCTATGCCATTTAATCTTTACTTGTTTGGCCTATTTATCTTTCTCTATACAATTTTCAGGTTGCTGCAGGAAGATCGTTTTCCGGCGGCTAAATTTGCCGGCCTTCTGCTAAAAATGGCCGGTTTGTCAGCGATTGGCGTTCTGCTATCAGGTCCATTTTTACTGGAGAATATTCTGCTGCTTATAGAAAGCCCCCGCGGAGCTGAAACCAGTTCATTATCGCATCAATTGTCCACTGCGCCAGCATTCGCACTGATCGATAAATTCCAGTTTGGCACCGCAGTTATGCGGCTTTTTTCAAATGACATTATTGGCAGCGGCAGCAATTTCAAAGGATGGGACACTATTCTTGGCGCACCGATGCTCTATTGCGGGTTACCATGCCTGCTGCTTGTGCCCCAAGTGTTTCAGTATCTGACAAAAAGAAAACGCATTGTATTTGCTATATTTCTTGCCATTTGGCTGCTGCCAATGGTATTCCCCTATTTCAGGTGGGCATTTTGGTTATTCACCGGCGACTATTACCGGGCCTATTCATTCTTTGTCACTGTAGTGCTGATGTATTATTCTGTCTGTGCTTTGGATTTTATTTTTCAGAAACGGAAAGTAAACATTCCTATACTGCTCACAACACTAGCCATATTGGTTAGCCTGTTGTTTTACCCCTTCTTCCCTGGCAAAGACACGGTTGATTTTACGATCCGTTTGTTTTCCATTGTAGTGCTTTCACTTTATACCTTGATCCTGATCGGCGTAGATAAAGCCCCGAATTTTAATTTTGTTAAATTCGCTTTTTTCGTAGTCCTTTTTTATGAGTTGTGCTATACTGCCGGAATTACCGGCAACCGCCGGGACGCGTACGCGATGAGCGCATTGAAAGATAAATTTCAGTACAATAATTATTTTCTTGATGCTGTGCAATATATACAGCACAGGGATTCGTCCTTCATCCGTATTGACAAAAGTTTCGAGCCCGCTTCTGCGCGCTATTCGGATCTCAATTATGGTCTTGCCGAGGGCTACAACAGCACGAGTTCCTACTTTCCGTTCAACCAGCTTTACTATGTCCGGTTTTTGCAAACCATGGGAGTTGCCGATAAAAATAGCGAGCAGGAATCCCGGTGGGCAAAAGGACTGCTGGATAACCCAATACTTGAATGCGAGAACCGGGTAAAATATTTTATGACCCGCAGAGATTCTGTGCCGCTGTCAAGAGTGATGTGGGACTCGGTTTCAAAAACAGGCGATGTAAAAATTTTCAGAAATAAGTTCGTTTTGCCATTTGGGTTCACATACACCCACTTTATTAAGGAAAGCGAGTTCAATAAAGTTTCTATTAAACAGAAAGAATACATCAGCCTTAAGGCTTTTGTAATAAGGGATACGAATATTTATAAAATTCCGGGGCTGACTGAATATGTGCTTACCGATACCATTTCCTGCTTTCCAGATTCGGCTGCGCTCAGTAAAGTTGTTAATGAATTGAGCGCCGATACGCTCGTTATCAAGATGTTCACAGACAACAATTTGTCAGGGAAGATAGACGCGACACGCAACGAATTGATGTATTTATCCATACCCTACGATAAGGGGTGGCATCTGCAAGTGGACGGGAAGGAGCAGGAGAAGATCATTGTAGATGGCGGCATGACAGGTGTGTTTCTCACACCCGGACGGCACAACATTCAAATGACCTTCAAATTACGGTATTGGAATTCGGGGTTGATAATGTCGTTGTGCGGGCTCTTTCTGTGTTTCTGTTTGTGGTTTTACTTCCGCAAAAAAACCAAACAAATCCAGGTGAATAAACAGTAATCTGCATGCAGCGCACTTTTTCCGCTGTGCGATTACTAAATAAGTTTAAATGAGTGAAAAAGCGGAATCACCTCATCTCCACATATTAACCGTCGCATCTTTCTGCCGGATCACAAAGGAAGAAGGGAATAAATTTACCAGCAACCCCTGTTTTTCAAGAGTGTTCCTTACCGTTTTGCGCATTGCTTCTTTTGGAGACTTCACCAACAATCTCCTATCGAAATTCAACCAGTCTGATTTTTGAGTAGAAAGTTCCATACGCCAAAGTTTTCACAAATTTAATCATTAACTTTTGAATAACAATATGACCCGTTAACCATTAACAATATAAATTTTCACGATCGGTGTAACGCTTTGAAAACTAGGAAATAGGCACCGTAAATTAGGACTGGCGCATGTTTCAAGGAATAAGATACAAAAATACACATTTGTTAACGATATCTTTTGATGCATCAAAAGGCCGGGCTCCCGGCGAAATTGGTTTTTGAAGCTATAATAGGTACTTTCGCTTTTAGTATCATACGTACATCTGAAAAAAAAGCCATGAAGCGACTTCTGACCATTCTTGCTGCCATATTTTTTTACCATTGCGGTTATGCTCAGATCACTATTACGGCCGCCGATATGCCTGTGGCGCATGACACTTTCATATACAGCAATATGACTCCTACCGGAACTGCTATCAGCCCAGCCGACAGCGGCGCAAATACATCTTGGAGCTATGCGATCACACCATCATCACAAGGCATGGATATCTACAAAACAACTGCCGAATTAAACTTATCATTTACGTTACCATCGGACCTGTATGGCTACAAGGTGGCAGATAGCTTTCCGGGCATCATCAATACTGTTCTAAAACTCGCCATTCCCGGTATCACTATCACAGACCTTTATACTTTTTTTGAGAAAATTGACATTCCATCTGCGTATGTTGCATCCGCTTTTGCTGCAAGCATCAATACTATCCCACTTGGCACCAATTACACTGATCCAGATGTTTGGTACAAATTCCCGCTAACCTATGGAAGCAGCGACAGTAACCACTATTCACTGCCAATAAATATTCCCGGCACGGGCGGCATCACAGAAACCGGTTACCGGAAGACAACTGTTGATGGGTGGGGTACTATTACCACTCCCTACTACACAACACCAGTAAACTGTATTCGCGTGCGGTCTGAGATACATGAAACAGACTCTATATCTTTTGGCGCCACGACAATAGGCTTTCCCAATAACAGTGTTCAATATAAGTGGCTGGTGAATGGTGATCATTTTCCTGCGCTCTGGGTCATCAGCCAGGTATTTGGCGGCACAGAAACGATAACCAGCATAAAATACCGCGACAGCCTTAGATCCGGCCTTGCAGTACATAGTATATCAAATGCAAAAGAAATTGTTTCCGCATTTCCTAACCCGGCCGGAAATGGCATCTTCGCGCTAAACATACCGTCAAGCTGGACCAGCTACCATGTGGATGTGTTTGACATTAAGTCAGCTATCGTTGCATCCCAGGATAATGAACGTATTATAAATCTTCAGGCATTTCCAGCCGGGAATTATTATGTGCGTGTGCTGAGCGGGACTAATGTTGCTTATGTTCCTTTAGTGAAATAATTCACGCGAAAATAAGTTAGGGCAGTGGCCCTATTTCGTTCGATTTTTTTACTACCTCCCTTATTACAAGGTCCAGTTGCCGGCTGGCTGTGACTATGCCATCTATGATCTCCCTGTTTACCTCATCATTGATATCCTGGTTGTTGAAGAACTGCGCCAGCCCAAGGATGGTAGCCACTGGCCCTCTTATTTTATGGGATTCAATAAAAGCGATTTCCCTGAGTGCAAGGTTCTGTTCTTCTATCTTGTAGAGATGCCTGCGCTGCTCGGTAATATCCCGTGCAAAACAACTGACGCCGATAACCTTATTATCTTCATCAAAAACGGGATTAAAACTAACACTGGTGTACCGCAGGTGATGATCAACCTGCATGTCCTCCACCGACTTCAACGCATTCCCTTTCAAAGCTACCTGGTAGCACATTTCAAACTTATCGAGATACGCCCTGTTTTGGCCCCGATCCAGCACATGATCGCCCTTGCCCAGTTCTTTACCAATAAAATGACATACCCACTTTCTAAACGACTGGTTACACTCTACGATATTGCAGGAGGTGTCTACCAACCATATGGGATCATCGGTATTATTGATCAGTAACCGGAGATTTCTTTCGTCCGCCGCTACCTCATTTATATCCTTTCCATTATTCGTCATTTGTTCCAAAAGGGCATCAAATTTACCAAATAAAACCAATTTTCATATTATTGCATGTGGCACAATTATTTGTGTTCTTTGCCCTGCAATTAGTAATCTTTGCCTCTTATTCAAAACAATAATCACGCCAAAATGAAAACAAATAGTTCGACGGAAGCTAACAATGTTGTTTTGATAGGTGCAGGTATCATGAGTGCTACACTTGGCACACTGCTCAAGCAGCTACAGCCCGACCTCAGGATAGAGATATACGAAACGCTGGATCACGTAGCCGGTGAGAGCTCTGCAGCCTGGAACAATGCAGGCACGGGCCACTCGGCCTTATGCGAACTGAACTATACACCACAAAAGCCTGATGGATCAATAGATATTTCCAAAGCGCTGCATATCACCGAATCATTCGAAGTATCAAAACAGTTTTGGAGTTACCTCGTGCAGCAAGGCATTATTGCTTCGCCGGAGTCATTTATCCACTCCGTGCCACATATGAGCTTTGTATGGGGAGATAAAAATGCCGCCTACCTTGATGCACGACATAAAGCTATGCAGGTGCATCATTTCTACAAGTCTATGAAATTCTCGGAAGACCGGGAGCAACTGGCAGCGTGGATGCCACTGGTAATGAGCGGCAGGGACGCCAATGAACACGTTGCCGCATCGCGTATGGAGACCGGCACAGATGTGAATTTCGGGGCGCTTACACGCGAGCTATTTGAGCATTTAAAAAAACAAGATGGTGTTGCGCTGCATTTAAGTCATCATGTGGATCATCTTCATAAAGAGGATAATGAGTGGATGGTGAGCGTGAAAGATAAAACAACAAATGAAGAGAAGATCGTGAGGTCAAAATTTGTATTCATTGGTGCAGGCGGTGGCGCATTGCCGCTGCTGGAGAAAGCTCACATCCCCGAAGCCAGGGGTTTTGGCGGCTTCCCGGTGAGCGGACAATGGCTGAAATGCAATAACGCCGAAATAATAGAACAGCACCATGCCAAGGTGTATGGCCTTGCTTCGGTAGGCGCTCCACCCATGTCGGTACCGCACCTGGATACAAGGGTGATAGATGATAAAAGGGAATTGCTGTTCGGGCCATACGCAGGATTCTCCACCAAGTTCTTGAAAGAAGGCTCCTACCTCGATCTGCCGGAATCCATTCGCCCATCAAACATTCTGCCGATGATAGAAGCCGGGCTGCACAATGTACCACTGACCAAATACCTCATAGAGCAGGTAATGCAATCGCAGGAAGACCGGATGAATGAACTGCGGGAGTACTTTCCGGAAGCCAAAGCAGAGGATTGGGAACTAAGAATAGCAGGCCAACGGGTGCAGGTGATAAAGAAGGATGTGCATGAAGGTGGCGTACTGGAGTTTGGAACAGAAGTGGTATGTGCCGGCGACGGTAGCATTGCAGCGTTGCTGGGCGCATCGCCAGGAGCATCTACTTCGGTTTCCATAATGCTGGGGGTGATCAAAGAATGTTTTAAGGAGCAGGTGGCAGGAGCTGAGTGGCAGGAGAAATTAAAGACGATGATACCATCCTATGCGTTGTCGCTTGCTGATGATGAAGAGTTGTTTAACAAAGTGCATGTGCGCACAAAGGAGGCGCTCGGATTAGCGGGATAAGGATCAAATATGCTGAGCATATTGCTGGTGGAATAGTATTTATACTGTGAATAGCTAACAACGCACGCAACCGTGAAAACAGACAAGAAAAAGACCATCGGAAGGATCTTGCTGGGCACAGGATTAATTTTTGCTGGCATCAGCCATCTCTCTTTTGCAAGGAAAGCGTTTAGAGCGCAGGTTCCCGACTGGGTTCCCTTGAAAAAAGATGAAACAGTTGTCTATTCCGGTATAGCTGAAATAGCTCTTGGTAGTGCCTTGGTATACGGCGGCAAACATAAACAGGCAATAGGAAAAGTAGCGGCTGGCTTTTTTACTGTAGTCTTTCCTGGAAACATTTCCCAATACACGCATCACCGCAAAGCCTTTGGCCTCAACACGGATAAAAAACGGCTTGCAAGACTGTTTTTTCAACCGCTTCTTGTTTGGCTGGCTTTGAAAACTACGGAATAGCAGCACGTTAGTACTTGCAGACAAGTCAAATGCACGTTAGCCCAAGGCAAACGTGCATTATCTTTTTTGACAACATTTTAATCATTTGATTAAATAACTTGTTTAAATCAAATTTTTAACGGTAGCTTTGTGTCGGGAAATGAAAAAGAAGCCAGAAATAGAGATCAATGCTTCCACCGAAGAAAAGATAAAAGAAGCAGCGCGGGTTGTGTTCACGCGGAAGGGGTATGCAGGCACACGCACCAGGGATATCGCGGAAGAGTCTGGTTTCAATCTTGCACTAATCAACTATTACTTCCGGAGCAAGGAGAAATTGTTTGACATCATTATGGTGGAGCATTTGCAGTTGTTCATACATAGTGTGATGGGCATTGTGAATGAAAAGGATACAACCCTGCAGAGAAAAATAGAATTGCTGGTAAGCCATTATATAGATATGCTGGTAAAGAACCCCAACATACCACTGTTTGTGCTGAACGAAATAAATGCCGACCCTAAAAAACTGGTTGAAAAAATAGGCGTGGAAGGACTGGACAGGAAAGAGTTGGTAATATCGAAGCAATGGGCTGCTTTTGCCAAGGCAAACAAAGTAACCGTTAACCCTATCCATATAATGATGAATGTGGTAGCGCTCATTATTTTTCCATTTGTGGGCAGCC
Source organism: uncultured Bacteroidota bacterium (assembly GCA_903905065.1). Classification (GTDB taxonomy): domain Bacteria; phylum Bacteroidota; class Bacteroidia; order Chitinophagales; family Chitinophagaceae; genus Nemorincola. Next base: position 38,088 of record CAIVEW010000024.1, read on the forward strand.
CGGTTATACGGAATAGAACAGGAATAAGCATGGGTCAGTTTAATGCCCTTATGGAGGAACGGAAGAAATTGATACCCGTGTGGGTAAATGCGATGTTAGTCAGTAAATAGGGTGATGCTAATCAGGAACTTGGCACATGAAGTAAACTATGTTTGAATTTTTTTGTAGAAAAGCCGTTTGAAAATTATGTTTAAGAATATTCTACTCATTGCGTTGTTTCTGGCCCTCGGTGAGGCGGCTGAGGCCCAGATCGTCTTCCGGTCGCTGGAAGACGCATGGAAGTATGCCGATGTACACAACATAACTATAATTACCGCAAAATATGAGGCGGAGAAGGCGCTTTATGCTAAGCGCGCATCTTACAGTGCGTTGCTGCCTCAGGTGAACGCAACTGGGTCATATACTGATAACATACAACTGCCGGTAACAATTGTACCTGCCGGCTTATTGTCTCCCAACTTCCCCGGCGGCGCCATCAGTTTTGGGCAGAAATATGTATATGCAGGCGGAATCAACGCGCAAATGAATGTACTGAACCTGCAGAATTTATACAATGCACGCATAGCCCGGCAGACAGAAGAATTAAATAAAGTGTCGCTAGCCAATAATAAGAAAACGGTTTACCAGCAGGTAGCCACACAATTCTATTCCTACCTGTTGATGCAGGAAGCATACCGGCTGGCTGCTCAATCTGCAGGTACTGCTGATTCGGTCTTTCAATCTGTGAGCAATAAATTCAAAGAAGGCTCAGTGAATGAAGCGAATGTGGACGTTGCGAAACTGAACTATGAAAGGGCGCAGCAGAACGAGATAACTGCAAAGTACCAGATGCTCACGGCCCGGAACAATCTAAAGGCGTTGCTAAATATGTCCGTTAAGGATTCGCTCGCGATAGAATCAACGCTGAATGAAAACCTGCAATTAGAGACCACGTCTCCTTTTCAAAAAGACCCTGCAATATTATTGGCCGACTACCAGCAGAAGATCAGTTTAAGCCAATACAGGGCAGCGAATGGTGCATTTGCACCGACGCTAAACATCCTGTACAACTATAATACCCAGAGATACGATAAAATATTGGAACCCTTTAGTGGTGCGACGGGTACTGCAGCATGGTTCCCGGCACAGTATTGGGCGCTTCAAGCATCTATACCCCTTTTTACCAGTGGCAGCCGGTTGTTCCAGTCACGGAAAAGCAAGATAGCCTGGAATGAGAGTGTAGCCCAGTATGAAAATGCACAGCGGCAATCTGAAATTAATGATGAGAACATCCGGCTCAATTATGAAAAAGCGGTGGCTGTGCTCAGTAAAACAAAGGACGTAATGAATCTATCGTTCGACAATTATACGCACATCTCTTACCGTTATGAAGGAGGTATAGAATCAATAGAAAGCAGGCTCAATGCGTTCAAAGATTACATAGACTATCAGAACCAATACCTGAACAGCCTGTCTGACATGCTCGTACAGCTGTACCAGTTAAAAATACGCCAACAATCATTTTAAAAAGTCAAAAGTAAAAAGTGTCCAAAGCCTGATAAAAATCCTAAAATGAAGCGGATAAACATAACACTTGTATTTCTTGTTTTGCTTTCAGCTATTGCGTGCAAGCCAAAATATGATTCAATATCGCCGGTAGAAGCACCTGTGACAGAAGCCGTATTTGCATCGGGCAGCATAGAGCCTAAAGATGCCTACACCATCACTTCCCTGTCGGACGGTTTCATAGTGCGTAGCTTTGTGGTAGAAAACGACATTGTAAAAGACAGGCAGCTTTTGTTCCAGTTGGATAACAGGCAGCAAAACACACAAGTGGCCATAGCGCGCACCAACACACAATATGCAAGGATCAATGCAGAGAGCAACTCCCCTGCCCTGTTGCAAGTGAAAGCCCAGATAGATGCAGCAAAGATCAAGATGCAAACGGACTCGGTAAATCTGCAACGATACAAACATCTGTATGCAACCAACTCTGTATCCAGGCAAGACCTGGATAACGCCCAACTCAACTATGAGTCTTCGGCAAGCTCATGGAGGGCCGCTGTAGCTAACTATGACGCCACTGAAGACAAAGTAAAGCAGGATTATATCAACAGCCAGTCGCAATTACAAAATGCACAGGCAGGCAACCAATACTATGACCTTGTGGCGATAGGGCCGGGCAAAGTTTACCAGGTATTTAAGAAGCAAGGCGACCTTGTACGCAAGGGCGACCAGGTAGCGCAACTGGGTAACCCTGATTCGATAGTCATCAACCTGGATATTGACGAGGGAAGTATAAGTAAAGTGCAACTCGGACAGCAAGTACTGGTGGAGCTAAATACCGAAAAGAACAAAACATATGAAGCGCGCATAAGCAAGATATATCCACACTTCAACGAGACATCGCAATCTTATAAAGTCGAAGCAAGGTTCCTGCAGGAAATGCCGGGACTAATATCCGGCACGCAACTACAGGCCAACATTATCACCAACAAAAAGGATAAAGCCATGCTCATTCCGCATGTGTATGTAGTGAACGGAAATAAAGTGATGGTGCAAAAAGATAAAAAGGTAGATACAGTGACAATCACGACTGGTATTGTGTCTGATGATTGGATAGAAGTGCTTAGCGGGCTCACAGTAAATGACAAAATAGTGAAAGAGAAGAACGCCGGGAATTCGGGCAATACTATTTCTGTACCGAAGTGACCCGCTCCCCCTAAAGGAGAAACCATGTACTGAGCAATTTTTTTATTGTGGAAAATTGAAATCGTTTTTGAAAAAAATCACACGCATTCAAAATAAGAGGAAGCCCCTTTAGGGGTTTGGGGTTTATGAAAATAAGTGTAAATACAGAAATAGCTGTCACCTACCTTTCGGCAAGGAAGAAGCAGACGGCGGTGGCTGCGCTGGGTGTCATGTTCGGCATATCCATGTTTATTTTCATGCAGTCTCTCATGAAAGGCACGAATGATTATTTTGAAAAAATGTCGTTCAACAGCACACCCCACATCCGGTTATACAGCGAAAATAAGGTTGCCGATGCCCACATGCTGACTAGCTTCCTTAAAGACCCATCTGTAAAAATACTTACCAACCCTAAACAACTGATACAAACACAGGGCCTGAACAATCCGTATGGACTGATACGCGAGATACAGCGTAATCCCCAGATCACAAATGTGACCCCACAAGTGACCGCAGATGTGATATACACCAGCGGCAGCGTGCAGATAAACGGCAACGTGGCCGGCGTAAATATTGACCAGGAAGACAAGATGTTTGATGTGCAAGGCAATATGCTTTCGGGAGACCTTCACGACCTGAACCGGGTAAATAACGGGCTGCTTATAGGTAAAGGTGTTGCTGACAAACTAAGCCTTCACGTGGGCGACAACATTACCGTAACGTCTGGCACAGGCAGCCCCACTATAATGAAGGTAGTGGGCATATTTGCAACGACGGTGAAGCAGGTAGATGATACCAAGTCATACGCCAACATCGTACAAGCGCAAAACCTTTTGGGCAAAGACAGGAGCTATGTAACCGACATAAAAATAAACCTGAAAGATTACAACAATGCGCCGGCCGTAGCCCGCGAACTGGAAACCATAACCGGTTATAAAGCCGAAGACTGGGTAAAAGCCAATGAGCAACTGAAGGCAGCATTCAAGATAAGGGCCGTAATACTCAACTCTGTGATCGGAGTAATATTGCTGGTGGCCGGTTTCGGCATCTATAATATTCTGAACATGACGATCTACGAAAAAATAAAAGAGATCGCCATATTGAAAGCGCAGGGTTTCTCGGGCCAGGCAGTTACCAGCATCTTTCTGCAGCAGGCAATATATATTGGCCTTATCGGCGGCATCGTAGGCATTATCTGCGGCTTTGGAATCACCTTAATGGTGTCCAGGATATACATAGGCGCGGGCACACTGAAGTATCTGCCGATGTCGTTTTACATACCGCACTATATAGAGGCAATATGCTTCGGAATATTAACAACAGTGGCGGCGGGATATTTCCCGGCAAGAAAGGCATCAAGAGTGGACCCCGTAACAATAATTCGCGGATAATGGAAACAGCATTAAAGGGAACAGGTATCAATAAAGTTTTTCACGATGCAGTGAACCTGCAGGTACTGAAAAATGTATCACTGGAGGTAAAAACCGGGGAGTTTGTTTCCATAGTGGGCAAGTCGGGTTGCGGTAAATCAACGCTGCTATATGTGCTCTCCACAATGGATACAGACTATGAAGGTCAACTGGAACTAAACGAAACAAAAGTAACCGGCAAATCCCTGAATGAGCTTGCCCGTATTCGCAATGAGTCCATTGGTTTCGTATTCCAGTTCCATTATCTGCTGCCGGATTTTACCTGCCTGAAAAATGTAATGATCCCTGCACTGAGACTTGGCAAACTATCAAAAAAAGAAGTGGAGGCTAGGGCCTACGAAAAGCTCAAAATGTTTGGCGTAGAAGACCAGGCATTGAAGAAAGCGAATAAGTTATCAGGTGGTCAGCAACAGCGTGTAGCAATAGCCCGTGCACTGATAAATGAGCCTACGATAATTATGGGCGATGAGCCAACCGGCAACCTCGACTCAAAAAACACCGGTATTGTTTTTGACCTATTTCAAAAACTGACGAAAGAGTTTGGACAAACGATCATTACTGTTACGCATGATGAAGACTTTGCCAAACGCTCAGACCGAATCATTGAGATGGCAGATGGGGAGATAAAGAGTCATGGGCATTAGCAGGAAATTCCAAAACAAAAAATCGAAATTCTAAAGTACAAGAGATCTATTTCATACGGTGGAGGCTACGAGACGGGCAAAGGCCGATCCTGTATGATGTGCTGGAGTTTTATTGCCAAAGCATGCATCTGCGTTTTGCCATGTGCATTCCGCTCTATAAAAAAACTGGTATCGGAAATAGTATCCACCATTTTCCCGAAAGACTCAAATGGAATTTTTGTGCCCGCCAGCTTTTGGACAAACTGCGTTTCGGCATCCGGCAATGAAGCATCAGTTTGCGGCCGGTACCTCATGCGAATGGCTTGTTCTATTAGTTGTATAACGTATTGCAGGAAATTCTTTTGCTGCTCACGGCCGGCCTTGCTCCACTCTTCCGCCCATTTGGATATCGCTATTCCATTGTTGGTAAAAAGAGAATTGAACAGGTTGCGTACTTCAGGAAAAAGGTCATTTTCAGACTGCCGCGCCAGTTTCAAAGCTTCGGTATAGCTGCCCATGGCTATGTGCGCTACCTGGCTCGCTCTTACAGGGTCTGCCAATGCACGGCTGCTGAGTGCCAGCGCTATCTCACCAGCCGGTATGGGCGCCAGCTTCACTTCCTGGGTACGGCTTCTTATCGTCTGCAGTATATCTTCGGTGTTCTCAGCCACGAATATCATTATGGTATCCTGCGGAGGCTCTTCTATGAGTTTCAGCAGTATGTTGCCCTCCTTGCCGAGGTATTCAGGCCGCCACATGAGCAGTACCTTTTTGCCGCCCTCATAAGACTTAAGGTTCAGCGTATCTATGATCTCGCGGCATTCGTCCGCAGTGATATTTCCTTGCTTGTTTTCTGCTTCTATGAATTGAAGCCAGTCATAGGTAGTACCGTAAGGCGACTGCCGCACAAACTCCCTAAACTCCTGTATGTAATGCCGGCTCATAGCCTTGGTGCCTGACTTCGGCGGAATGCTCGGGAAACTGATATGCAGGTCAGCATGTTCCAGTTTAGAGGCCTTGCTGCATCCTGCGCATTTGCCACAGCTATCTGTGGCGCTCTTTTGCTCACAAAATATATACTGAGCAAGTGCCAGCGCCATAGGCAGGCCGCCGGTCCCCTCTGGCCCGGTTATCATCAGCGCATGCGGAAAGAGATTTTTCTCCCACATCTGCAACATTCCATCCTTCGCCGCCTGCTGGCCTACAACGTCTTTGAAATTCAAAAGTCAAAAAATAAAAGTCAAAAAATAGAAGAATAACAAAAGTAGAAAGTAATAAGGACTTAAGGACCGCAATATAGAACATTCCTTTTTTAGCATTATATTTGCCCCTAATAATAAAAATTTGCTATTTCATCAGGATATTATCTTTTGAGATAACAACTGGCTTTACTAACACCGAGTATTATTTAATGGTCTATTAGATAAATCCTTAGTTAAATAATGAAAAGATTTTCTTTTTTTTCGTCGTATTTATTGGGTTTTGTCTTTTAAAAAAAAATAGTTACACGCATTACTAACATTCAGACTGATTTATACGCCTATCATATAAACACAAACTAGCGTCATGAAAAACCTCGCATTATTATTTGTCCTCATTGCAGGCATCACGTTTCAAAGTGCCGTTTGCGTAGGGCAGACGGGTATCATAAACACCATCGACACGATCAACTGCGCAACGGCAATATGCATGACGATAGACCGTTCGGGCAATATATATGTTGCTGACGGCAGCCTGGGGGTAGTAAAGAAAGTTACACCTTCAGGTGTTATTTCCATTTATGCCGGTAACGGCACGGCCGGATACAGCGGCGATGGCGGGCCAGCTATGGCTGCAGCGTTCAATATACCAATGGATGTTTCCCTGGATACCGCAGGCAATTTGTATGTCACAGACCTTAATAACCATGCGATCAGAAAGATAACACCTTCAGGTGTCATCAGTACCATTGCGGGCACAGGTAGCTCGGGCTATAGTGGAGACGGTGGCCCGGCGACGGTCGCGACGCTTGGTTCCGCACAGTATGCAACCGCTGACGCTGCAGGAAACATTTATGTAACGGATGTCAGCGCATATACAATCAGGAAGATTAATGCCGCAGGTATCATCACAACATTTGCCGGTACTCATGGTTCCCCCGGTTTCTCAGGCGATGGCGGTCCCGCTACAGCCGCACAGTTCAGTACGTTGACCGATCTGGCAGTCGATGCGTCCGGCAACTTATACATTGGCGACAACGGGAACCATCGCATACGGAAAATAAATACGACCACCGGAATAATTACAACAGTAGCGGGGAATGGCATCGCCGGATATACCGGGGATGGCGGCCTTGCGACAGACGCTGAATTAAATGACATCCTGGCTGTAAAATTGGACGGCCTGGGAAATCTGTTCGTTTCAGATGATGTACAATACGTTGTGCGCAAGATAGATCCGTCGGGCATCATCAGCACAGCTATTGGCACAGGGGCTGCGGGTTATTCAGGTGATGGCGGGCTGGCGGTTTTGGCCACGACAAATTCCAATAATGCGGTTGCCGTTGATGCAGTAAATAATCTTTATATCACAGACCAGGCCACTAATGTTATCCGGAAGGTGACCTATACCCCGGGTGCGACTTCGGACAGCATGGCCATTTACATTGAAGGCCTGTGCAACGGCGTAAGTCTCAGTACGGTGACAAATTCAACTTCTCCCCTAACCCTGTATACTTATTTCGGAGACGGCACGTCAGACGTTAGCGCGCTTACCAGCGGGCTCCCTGGGATAGAGAATGTGAACGTAACCCACGTATATGCTATACCCGGTACATACTCCATCAAGGAGGTTCTGAAAAACGGCACGACCGCTATCGACTCAACTCTTTTTTCTTACCGCTTTCAGTTGTGCCAATCTTTTGCCGTTAAATTCTATTTTGATGCGAATGGCAATTGTACTAAAGATAGTGCCGAAGCCTTCAACTACCTGCCTATCGTTACGGAGGTTGACTCAAATGGCGTGGCTATTGACACGATCTCCGGCACTAGTGGATTTGAATACCTGGCCTATGGCGCAGTAGGCGATGTATACACTTTTAAGGTGATCTCAACACCCGCGGGCATCAGCACCACCTGCCCTTTATCGGGCATCGTATACGACACGATGCAGTCCATGATGCTGAGCAGCACAGCTAATTACATAGGGCTGGCGTGCACTGCGCTCAGCGGCTTCGACCTATCTGAATATGTGACTACGCAAGCGGGCAGGCATAGGTTTGAAGGCGATGTCATCGTCAACAATCCTTATTGTTCTGTGCAGCCTGCTACAGTTACTGCCCATACCGATGCAAAATATTCTTTCGTTGACGCCGTTCCTGCGCCATCATCCGTTTCCGGCAATGTATTGACCTGGGACTTCAGTAATATCGCGGCAAACGCACCCCAGCAACATATCCATTTTCATCTTGAGGTGCCAGGCACGTGGCTGGTCGCCGGAGATACCGTTAATACCAACTATACAACAACACCTTCCGCCGGCGATATCAACCCCGCGAACAATGATTGTATTCGTGTTGACACCGTAAAATCGTCCTACGATCCCAACCTGATGCAGGTAATGCCTTCCGGTACTATACTGGCCGGCACTAAGCTGCAGTACACTATCGAATTTGAAAACACCGGTAACGATACCGCTTTTAACATCGCAGTTTATGATACCCTTTCTGATAATGTAGATGCGAGTTCGTTGCGCATGGTCGCTTCATCAGCAGTAATGAATATTATTCCGTTCAAAACGGGCGGGCACAATGTTGTAAAATTTGACTTCCCTGGTATCAACTTGCTGGACAGCAGCCATCATAATCAATGTACGGGCACGGCGATCTTCAATATTAACGCAAAGAGCGGCTTACCAAATGGAACTACTATATTCAACCATGCCGGCATTTTCTTTGATGATAATGCTGTTGTGATGACCGATACCGTAGAGGATATTATTGGTATTCCAACGACTGGCGTAGCGTCTATCGGCGGAGCCTCACTGGTCTATGTTTATCCGAACCCCGCTACTGGGGTGTTAACGATCACAATAGATAATGGCACTTATAATACCGCGTTAATTACCAATCTGCTTGGACAGGAAGTCATATCGGTTTCGCTACCGACGAGCACCAGCGCTGCGCAAACAAAGGTGGATGTGAGCAGGCTGCCGGCTGGTATGTACTACCTTACTGTGCGCGGACAGAGTGGAGCGAAAGTATTGAAGTTTGAGAAGATGTAGCGATTGGCGTTTAGCTCATGGCCTTCGTTCCTTCATATATCTCCTTCAAAGAAATTGTGACATCTACCGATTGAAGGGTGAGCGATTCCTCAATAGAGGTGTGTCTGGTTTGCGTCCATTTTCCCTCTTGGTTAAGATGAGCTTCAACGCTTATCCATTCCGGCTCTATAAGCACATATTCCATTAGAGTGGGTATATCTTTATACAGTTCGAATTTAGCACCCATGTTGTATGCTCTTGTAGAATCGGAAAGCACTTCTATGATAACTGTAGGGTTTAAGAAATTCATATCGTCATCGTTAAGGCTGATAAGTTCTCCGCAGACAATAGTTAGATCGGGATAAGTGAACAGCGTATTCTTTTCGATATGGATCCTGATATCGCTGTTAAATGGCCTGCACGGTTTCCCCATAAGTTTTTGCCGCAAATAGAAATACAAATTCCCACAAACAATATTATGCTGTGACTTCGCGCCAGACATTGCAAATACCTCCCCACGGTAATACTCATGCTTTTCGGTTGCCGCATTTTCCATCTCCAGATACTCTTCAATGGTGTAGTGCTTTTTCCCGTAAGCCAGTGCTGGTTCATTGAGTTCCATATACCAAATTTATGAACTTTTATATTGCATCGCTTTAATCCCTACATCTTCTCCGGCAACTTAATACCCATTAGGTGCATAGCGTGGCGAAGTACGGATGCGGTCATTATAATGATCATCAGCCGCAACTGTTTTTTCTCATCGCTCTCGGCTTTCGATATGCTGTGGGCATCATAAAATGTATTGAACAACTGCGCCAACTGGAACGAATAATTACAGATCGATGACGGGTTAAATCCATCTGCCGCTTCCGAAAGTATCACAGGATATTCCTCCAGTGAAAGGATGATCTTTTTTTCCAGGGGAGCAAGTTCACTGGTCTGCACGAACGATTGAAACTTCGTGCAGTCGGGCGACAATGATATGTTTTCTTTTCTCAGGATAGAACATATACGCGCGTGAGCATACTGTATAAAGGTAGCCGTATAACCATGCAAGTCTATTGACTCTTTGGGGTCGAAGATCATTTTTTTCTTAGGGTCCACGCGCAGCAGGTAAAACTTCAGCGCGCCCATTCCTATGGTCTCGTACAATTTCACTAGTTCGTCTTGTGAAAAGCCTTCTGTCTTACCGCTTTGCTCCGTTTGCTCCTTCGAGAGGCTAACCATTTCGCTCACCATATCATCGGCATCAACAACGGTGCCTTCCCTGCTTTTCATTCTGCCGGTCGGCAGTTCCACCATGCCGTAAGACAGGTGGTATATACCATCTGCACATGGCTCACCCAGCTTTTTCATGATCAGTTTCAATACCTGTATGTGATAGTTCTGTTCATCTGCTATCACATATACTGACTGGTTCAGTTTAAATTCATCGTACTTCAGTTTCGCTGTGCCCAGGTCCTGCGTCATGTATACAGAAGTACCATCGCCGCGCAGCAACAGTTTTTCATCCAGGCCGTCTTCCTTCAGGTCCACCCATACGGAGCCATCTTCCTTCGTAAAAAGCACCTTCTTGCGCAGCCCTTCTTCTACGATCTTTTTCCCCAATAAGTAGGTATCACTCTCGTAATAGACCTTGTCAAATGTTATTCCCAACTTCCTGTAAGACTCGTCAAATCCTTTATACACCCAGCCGTTCATCATCTGCCACAGTTCCCGCACTTCCGTATCTCCTGCCTCCCACTTACGCAGCAGGTCTTGCGCGTCACGCATTATGGGCGATTCTTTTTCCGCCATCTTTTCGTCCATGCCCCGGGCCATAAGCGCTGCGATCTCCTGTTTATATTCGTCGTTGAACTTTACATAGTAATCACCTACGAGGTGGTCGCCCTTTATCCCGGTTGTTTCCGGAGTTGCGCCGCTTCCGTACTTCATCCACGCGATCATAGACTTGCAGATGTGTATGCCCCGGTCATTGATCAGGTTTGCCTTCACCACCTGGTTGCCGGTAGCTTTGAGTATCTCCGCCATTGCGGCGCCCAGGAAGTTATTGCGCAGGTGCCCGAAATGTAAGGGCTTGTTCGTATTGGGCGATGAGTATTCGATCATAACCCGACGGTCCGTCTTTGGTTTTTCACCGTAGTGTGCATCCGTAAAGTGATTCATCAGAAAAGAGACCCACCAGGCATCTTTTACAGAAAAATTCAGGAAGCCACTGACTATTTCATAAGATGAAAACAACTCACTTTTTTCCAAAAGATAGTCGCCCAGTTGCTTGCCTATAGCGTCCGGCTTTTGTTTCAGCAGCTTCAAAAAAGGAAACAGTACAACAGTATAATCACCTGCAAACTCAGGTTTTGTCTGGTTTACACTGATCATAGATAGATTAATTTCCACACCCGGGTAAAGGTGCTTCAGCGCCTCTTCGGTGGCGTGTTTTATCTGGTTGTCAAGCGTCATTTACAAAAGTTATTTAGGCAAAAATAACCTTTCTGTACAGCAAAATTGCCCTATGTAAATAAAGTGCGCGCTCCATGGCGAGAAAGATGAAAAAATCAGGGAATTATTATTTCTTAGCTAACGTTGTAACTTTATCGTGTAAATCTTTACATTTGTTGATTGCATTATTGCTCAGGCTAAACCATTTAACTCCATTCGTATGAACGTTACCACTCGTTTTATTGTTATTGATGATGATGAATTTAATAACAAAATATGCTCTGTTACGCTTGAGAAGATCGCGAAGGATGCGGACGTAAAAACATTTCAAAACCCACTGGAGGGTTTTGATCACATAGCGACTCAATATGCCGGGACTGATAACGATGCTACCGCTATTTTGTTCCTTGATATCAACATGCCGGTAATGAATGGCTGGGAGTTCCTGGAGCGCTTTGAAGAACTGGATACCGACACAAAAAAGAGAATAAAGATCTATATTCTTTCTTCTTCGGTTGATAAAAGAGACATAGAAAAAGCGAAAGCAGATAAAAACGTGGTGCACTACCTCATCAAGCCATTGACGAAGGAAACCATCAGGCTGATCACTTATTCTCAAAACAGGTAAATCGAATCAAAAATTCATAAGGTGAAAATGCGGAGCTATAGTTCCGCATTTTTCGTTTTCATGTTTTTTATCCAAAATTCTGAAGTCAAAGCGGATACAAACGAGCGGGGCTATTGGCCCCGAAAAAAACGATTTCTGCCACGGAAATGGGGAAAATACCTTAATTATATTTAGGTTTGTGAAATCACGGGCAAATTCTCCTTTTGAAACGGATATTTTCCATAGCAATTAGTATAACCTTGTTAGTCACCCTGACAGCCGGGTCTTTTTTCTATTACGCCTACATTAGCATTTCAGAAATAGTAGCTAAAACAGAAGCTCTGGAAGCACTCAGCCAAAGAAATACAAAGCTGGAAGTCATCAAATTATCAAAGAAAGAATTTAATATTCATAGCAATGAAGTATGGCATAACGATCATCTTTATGACATTTCTTCCTATCGCATAGTTGGCGACATGGTTTTTGTTACGGTTTTGCATGATGATAAGGAAGAAGCCCTTGTATCGGTGATAAAAGACTTCTTCGCGCCGGCAAACGATAATATTGCGAATGGCCACGACCATTTTTCGCCAAAGCACTATCATAATCCAAATGATGCAAAATGCATTTGCGATGGTATAAAAATTCCTTTGCCACCCTATTACCAAACTTCAATCGCGTTCCTTTTTGTTGAGTCGCGGACCTGTTTCCGCAGCAATATCGTTGATATCCCTCCCCCCCGGATCTGAGTTCTGATTCATTTTAGTTAGCCCAATTTATTTTTTCGGGATATGCTTGCATATGCCTGGAATAATCGCATTCGTATAACATCTAACGCAAACAAAACAAAAAACAGCAATGAGAAATTTACTGAAATACCTTTTGCTCCTACCGGCGTTCCTGCCAACGATGGGCGTAAACGCAAAAACGAATACACCTATCGAAACATTCATTAACCATGTTAGGGAGAACACCACATTTGTGCCGGTCAGCAACATATGGCAGCCCGACAATAATTATGATAAAACGGCTATGATGCAAAAAGTGTCGAAGGCACAGCCGTTGACAATAGATTATGCACACGTAGCTGACCTGATGCAACATAATTATACCGCCATCAGCCTTGTTATCCCTGGTTTTGATGGCAATACGTATACAATAGATCTTGCCCAATATAAATTTTTAAGCAACGATTTCCAGGTGCATGTTAAAGGCATCAATACTGATGAGCTTTACAACTATAGTCCGGGTGTTTACTACAGCGGTGTAGTACATGGTATCCCCGGGTCCGTGGCCACTTTTTCGTTCTTTCACAATGAAGTGTATGGTATCTTCTCGATACCCGGTGTGGGCAATTTCAACGTTGTTCCCAATGTAATGGTGGGTAAATACTATAACTACAACGAGCACTATGTGCTTTACAATGACAATGACCTGAAAATAAAGGATCAGGGGCCGAGCTGCGCTACCGACAGGCTGCCAACACATGAAAGCCACAGCAACTCGAGAACTACAACAGTGGAAGGCGAGAACGTTTACAACAACTGTACGGAAGTAAATGTTTTTGAAGTTGGCGATTATGCACTCTACCAGACAAAGGGTTCCAGCGTAACCAATGTCACCAATTATCTCACAGCGTTATTCAACAACCAAAGCACGCTATATCGTAACGAGGGCATCCTCATCGACCTGAAGTATGTGCAGGTGGACAATGCAGTCGACGGGTGGAATAATATCACTACGGCTAACTCGGCGCTCTTTCTGGATAAATTCGGTTATGTAACCGGAAACGTACTGCATGGTTGCGACCTTGCCATTCTTGCATCCACCTGCCTGAACGGGGGCTATGGCGCGCTGGGCGGCGTGGCGTGGCTGCAGGCTATGTGCCAGACTTACTATGCAGCGGATTCATTCGGGTCTTATGCGTTTTGCGATATGGACAACAGCAGCGTGACGAGTTTCCCCACCTTTAGTTGGGATGTGGAAGTCATTACCCATGAAATGGGCCATGTAGTGGGCTCACCGCATACGCACCGGTGTTGCTGGAACCCACCCGGTACTGGAAACACGGCTATCGATGGCTGTTATACACTCGAAGGTTCCTGCGCCATGCCTTCGCCCATGTACCCGGTTGGCGGCGGCACGATCATGAGCTATTGCCACCTTACCAGCGATGGCATCAATTTCGCCAATGGCTTTGGCCAGCAGCCCGGCGATACAATCAGGTATTATCTTGCGCACCATTTTTCGTCTACATGTGGGTCAAAGTATCATCCGTATATAGCACTCTCCAGCGCAAACAGAACAATATCTGCGAACCGGGAATGCACAGATATGACCAATGGAATTACTTATTACTGGAAGGATAACAATACAGCCGCCCAAAACGATGACACGCTCGTGCTGATGGTGAAAAAAAATGGCAATAATATCGGAACACTTGATGTTTCCGGCTTTTCCGTTACAGCAAATACGATAGTGCGCTATGGTAGCGGCACAGGCGACACCATCACGTCCTTCCCTGTTGGCACGCCGGGCATTAGTGGACGTTATTATGGTATGCGCCGCTATTGGTCTATGAATGCCACTACTGCTCCAACTACCCCGGTAGAAGTCATTTTCCCGTTCCTTCCTGCCGATACATCGGATGTAGATGGAAGCGTACCTGGTTCTGCGCTTATGGCAAACTATATTTTCTATAAGGCCAACAGCCCTGTAGATCCCAACCCGATCGGGGGCTTCACGGGGGCTACCACCAGCAGTTTTACCGCATACACTTACAGCACCACCGCATCTACCAGTCACTTTTCTATAACAGACACTACCGGCACCCACCTGGCGCATATGCTTATGACCAATTTATCAGGCGGCGGCACGGGCATGTATAGCGGTTGCGCTGCCTTTGCGGCACCTACCCCTTCGATTACAGCTACGGCACCATGTACCGGTACAACAAACTGGTATTCTGTCAACCCGGTTGCAGGCGCGTTGTCTTATAACTGGAGCATTACAGGCACCGGATGGAGCGGCAGCAGCACTACAGACTCTGCTTATATAACTACCGGCTCCGGTGTTGCAACCATTACGGTATCGGCAAATGACACGTGCGGCGCAGGCGACTCCTATAGCTTTACCGTTACACCTTCGGCTATTCCTATTGAGACTATTACGGCGCCATCACCTTTATGCGCAGGATCATCGACCGGGGTGTTCTCAACCACCGCCACCGGTTTACCAACGTCTTACTCGTGGATTGTTTTGGGTGCCGGGTGGTCTGGTTCCAGCTCATCTTCATCTATCACTCCTACCGTAGGTACTGGTGTTGGAACGCTTATAGTTGTGGGCTATAACGGATGTGGTGCAGGCACTCCCGATACCATAACGGTAACACCTGGCACCATTCCTGCTGATGCAACCGATATCACTATCCCTACTCCTCTTTGCTCCGGAGGCACCGGTGTATTTACAACACCCGTGGTTACGGGAGCCACAAGTTATACATGGGATGTATCAGGCACTGGCTGGAGCGGAACCAGTTCAACAAGTTCGTTAACTGCAACTGTGGGTTCTGGCACCGGCACCATCACCGTAACTCCGGTCAATGTATGTGGTGAAGGCACTCCTTTTACGATAAGCGGCATCATACCTACCCCCCTACCTACAGCAACATTTGTCGAGTCGGTGCACACCACCACCACGCACACTATTGTCACGGAAACATATACCGGCTCCGCACCTGGAGGCACTACTTACTCGTGGACGTTCGGCGGCGGTACCCCTGCTACTTCTACCAGTGCTGGTCCCGTCTCTGTATATTGGAATGCAGCAGGAACCTACACAGTATCTCTCACTGTAGATAATGGAGGGTGTACCGCGACCTACACAGATACGATACATGTAAACCATGGCGTTGGCGTTGAGGAGTTAGCTGCAGGATCGATAAGTGCCAATATTGTCCCCAATCCCAACGACGGGTCATTCGATGTGGTTTTCGACCAGGCAGTAAACACTACGATAGTGGTGAAACTTTACGATATGCTGGGCCGTGAAGTATATAAGAATGAATTCACCGGAACTAATAACAACAAAATATCTATAACTGCCGGAAATCTGCCGAATGGCAGCTATGCAGCAACTATCTATGCAAACAATAAACAGATCACTAGAAAAGTAACGATAACGAAATAGTCATACCTCGGGAGTTATCCCCGACTTTATTAAAACACCTAAAGGGGGGCGCGGAGCCGCCCTTTAGGTGTTTGTCCCCAAAAATGTCTTGATACACCCCAATAATTTGCCAATAAATTGCTAATATTCATAACTTTGCCGAAATTTTCTATTCATGACAAAATTGGGATATGGCTTAGTTTCACTGGCAGCGTTGTTGTTTTCGATTAAAAGTTCCGCTCAAACAGTTACATCTAACACAGTTACACATGCAGAAAAGGTCGCTGACGTAAATCTGACCGAGCTTGCTAATTACTACAGGGCCCACCCGGCGCCAAATGTTAAAACAATGCCATTTGATGAGGGTGACGAAGGTGAGACGCGCCCGGTACACCCCGTCGCAGATCCCTCTACGGTACGTATGCACCAGCCCCAGTCCGGTGTGCACTCTGCATATCTGCCGGCATCTCCCTCCCCCACCGATACATTTTTGGCTCATACGTCAGATGGTTTTGACATTCCCCCGGATACGCATGGCGGTGTAGATGGCACTTACGCAATATCCGCGTTGAATGACCACGTAAGCATTCAGTTGCGTTCAACCCATGCGCTGGCTATTCCAACCGTCACGCTTGATAACTTTTTTTCCAGCCTGGAAACGACCGCATCAGGCGGTCACGGTACAGGTGCTTACGACCCGAGGGTGCATTATGACCCAAATGCCGACCGGTGGATATTGATGGCAGACGCTTATGGCCAAACTACCTACTCCCAGTTATTTATCGCTGTTTCTGCAACAAATAACCCAACAGGCACCTGGCATTTTTACAGGATGAATGTTGCTGGTTCCGGCGGTATCTGGCTCGACTTCCCATGTGTGGGATTCAATAACAGGTGGATAGGGATCAGTGGTAACTTTTTTACTTCAGGGGGTTCCTTCACCAATGATGTATTATACATACTGGATTATGTAGCTATGCAAGCTGGAGGCACACTGACTTATGGTACATTAAACCCCACAGGCGGTTCCTTTACCATTTGTCCTGCCCAGACATACGACGCCGCAGAATCAAATATGTTCTGTATAGAAAACTGGAACTCCAGTGCAGGCCAGCTGAAACTTTATAAAGTTACCGGGAATATCGGAGCACTCACGTTGTCATCTGTGGGTACTCCCGCTGCAGGTTCTAGCTGGCAGTCGTCTCCCGGAGGCGGTAATTTCGTGCCGGAATTAGGCGGCGGTTCTACTTATAAACTGCAGGCCAACGATGACCGTACCAATAACCTCGTAATGAGAAATGGTAAACTTTGGTGTGCACACACCATATTCCTGCCAGCTGGCGGCGGTGCCCCGACACGGGCATCAGCAATGTGGTGGGAAATAGACAGTACGGGAGCTCCGCTCCAGGTGGGCAAGATCGATGACCCAACCGGCCACGACTTCTATTTTTTCCCAAGTATCGCACCGAATGTTAACAACGACGCCTTGATCGGATTTGCGCACTCTTCCACTTCTATTTATCCAAGTTGTTCCTACGCGCTGCATTCCAACACCGATCCTGCTGATTCTACAAGGCCAGTGTATACTTACAGGCACGGACAGCAAACATATTACCAGGACTTCACCGGCGGAACGAGCGGGGAAGACAGGTGGGGTGATTATTCAGCCACTTGCATTGACCCCTCCAATAACCTGGATTTCTGGACCCTGCAGGAGAGTGTTCCATCAGGCGGCTCGCCAGCGCCGAACAGCAAATGGGATACCTGGTGGGCTCATGTACAGGTCTGCTCATACCTTGCTGCACCTACCACTGGTACTGGTCCCGCAACTCCTTGTGAGGGCACTACCCAGACCTATTCTGTAGGTGCCGTTACGGGCGCCACTGGCTACACCTGGACAATTACACCGTCCGGAAGCGGATGGAGCGGAACAAGCACTACCAATTCGATCACTGTTACCATTGGCACCGGCACGGTAACCATTTCAGCACAAGCGAATAATACCTGCGGCCCTGGCCCGGCATACACATTCACGGTTTCTGCATTGCCGTTGCCAACGGAAACGATCGGTGCAACAAGCACAGTCTGCGCAGGTGCATCTGCAGCTACATTTACTACTACTGCCACCGGCAGCCCGCTGTCTTACTCCTGGACCGTTCTCGGAACGGGCTGGAGCGGCTCCAGTTCCACTTCATCCATTACCACAGTTGTGGGTACAGGCACCGGCATGATCATCGTTGCCGGCACCAACTCATGTGGCACGGGCCCGGCCGATACTTTGGATGTAACCCCAGGCACCCCTCCCGGCGCCGCTACTACTATTGATGTACCTACCGCGCTATGTTCCGGTAGTACAGGCGTGTTCTCAACACCAGCCGTTACCGGAGCTACTAGCTATATATGGACCGTTACCGGTGTGGGATGGAGCGGAACCAGCACAACAAATTCTATAAACGTAACGATCGGCACGGGTACAGGCACGATCACCGTGACTCCGGTAAATTCCTGCGGTGATGGCACTTCGTTCACGCTGAACGGTATTATTCCAACCGTAGCGCCCACGGCCGCATTCGTTGAGTCAACGTATTCTACCACCACGCATACAGTGGTTATCGTCAGCTATACCGGTTCTGCACCGGGAGGGACAACTTATTCCTGGACTTTCGGCGGCGGCACTCCTGCTACCTCTACAAGCGCAGGACCTGTTTCCGTGTACTGGACCACAGCCGGAACTTACACCATATCGCTAACGGTGGAAAGTGGAGGATGCAGCAGCACATTCACTGATACTATCCATGTTAATCATGGCGTCAGTGTAAAAGAAGTTACTACCGGATCATTAAAAGCAGGGATCGTTCCTAACCCTAATGATGGCTCATTTGATGTGGTGTTCGACCAGGCAGTTAATACCGGTATAAGCGTAAAGCTTTACGATATGCTGGGCCGCGAGGTTTATAACAATGAATTTACAGGCACAATCAACAACAAGGTATCTATAGCTGCCAGCGAACTGGCAAATGGCACCTATGCTGCTACAATTACTGCAAATGGCAAAGTAGTTACACAAAAAGTAACGATAACAAGATAGTCCACCCACGTGCGAACAGAAAAAAGGGAGCTTTTTGCTCCCTTTTTTGTTGCCATAAATTCAGCCCGTCAATGGAATCACTTTGTGCAGCGAACTAAAACATCACCAAAATAAGAACCACTCGGGCATTTTGGGTTTGCCGCAAAACGTTGCGATCCGGCCATTTGATCTATATGCCGGGTGAATACAAAATGAACCCATTCGGAATGTTTAGCCGGTATCCCACGTTATATACAATAGGCTGTTGCTGATAAACTATTTTTTATACTTTCGCGAAAACAAATAATATGAAAAACACAACGTTATTGTTAATATCCGCCGTTTACTTTTTGAGTACAGGTGGGCGGGCCATGGCGCAGGATGCCGATGCGATGAAAAAGTGGACAGACTATATGACACCGGGCGATATGCACAAAGTGTTGGCAGCAGCCAACGGTAAGTGGTCTGAAGACATCACTATGTGGATGGCTCCGGGCCAGCCGCCGATAAAAAGCACATCTACGTCCGAGTATAAAATGATATTGGGCGGTAGATACCAGCAGGCAAACATTACCGGCTCTTTTAGTGGTATGCCCTTTGAAGCCATGTCTTTGATCGGCTACGACAATATGAAGAAAGTATTTATCAGCTCATGGATCGACAATATGGGCACCGGTATACTCAACAGCGAGGGTCCTTATGACGCTGCGACCAATACCATTACACTTATAGGCACACAGGTAGACCCCATGAGCGGAAAGGAAATGAAGATGCGCGAAACCATTAGAATGACCGATAATAATACAATGGTAATGGAGATGTATACCTCAACAGGCGGAAAGGAAATGAAGAGCATGGAAATAAAATTAAGGAGAATCTGATCACTGACTCGCCCAAAAAACACACGAAAGCCCGCATGAGCGGGCTTTCTGCCTATATCAGAGGATATGAACCAAAAAAAAGTGGCTGCTCAATATTGCAGCCACTTTTAAATACAATTTGCTCACTAATAAACGATCATCTTTTGTTTGCCTTCAACAATGTTTCCCGAGGCCATTTCAAAGATATACTCACCGGCAGCCAGCTCTTGAATGTTCACCTCAACTTTGCCCGATTTTATATTGCCGGTACCTTGCCAAACCGCCTTTCCGCTATTGTCCATTAATCGCATCGTTACCTGTTTGTCGGCGATATTTTTCACCGTAACTGTAAACCTGCCACGATTTGGATTTGGACTGATCGTCATACCATCGGGCGCAAACGGCACAACGGACGTTGTCGCAAGTGGATTCGCGGTAACTGTGTGTTTTGGCGACTTCCACAGGCTTCTGCCGTAGGTTGCGGCCCATATTTCGTTTGTTGCGTAGTTTATCTCCAGGTCAGTAACACGCACGCTCGGCATGCCAGCGGTGTAAGAAGCCCAGCTGGTCATGGTGCTGTCCCGATAAAAAACTCCGATCTCCGTGCCAACATAGAGATCCCTGCTCCTGTAGTCAATGGCAAAGCAACTCACCGGTACATCCGGCAACCCCGAATTCATTTGATGCCAGCCGGATGACGCATGCCACTCCGCAACCTGGGCACTGCCATAACCACCATAGGTTACCCAGATATGGTTTTTATCGCGCGGGTCTATTTTTATATCGGTGATATACTGGTATCCCGGATACGGCCCAACGAGTGTTGTCCATGAAGCGCCACCGTCATGAGTATAATAGATATTCTGGTTGTAGCCATCCTCCGTTGCAAAAATCGTGTTGACATCTGCAGCGGTAGCTACCACTCTTAATAAGTTGTTGGTCGTCAAGGTGGGAGAATAATTGTCCCAGGTATTTCCCTCATCAAGGCTTATGTATATGGCCTGGTAGCCGGCAAGTATGCAGGAATGACAGCTTGGCTCCAGTATAAATGGTGTTACCCAGTCACCTGTACCCTCTACTGAACCGCTGGCAATATTTCCTGATATATCTGTGGATGTAAATATCGGGGAGGGCGCCGAGGGGTTCAGTTCAGCAATATAACCATATTCAGAGGAGCCATAGGCAACAGTATTGTCAGTATAATCCAGCAGGCATGCCATTCCATCCCCGCCATTGGCTTCTTCGTAGACGCCGGCTGGTTTCACGATTTTAGTACCTACATCCTGGGAACCTACAATTGCAAAAGGAGCAATATCACTTACAGAAGTGCGGTATATTTCTTCGATACCCATCCGATTGGTGATGTTTGTCCAGGCCGCCGGACTTGTAGGGTTGTCGGAATAATAGATGCCGCCGTCATTCGTTTCAAAAAGCCTGCCGGGCAGCAATGGATTGACCGCCAGGCAATGCTTGTCCGCATGTACTACCGGAGCGCCCGGAGGATAAGGGGTTTCCTGGTTTACCAGGTTCCACGAGAAACCGCCGTCGGCCGATCCCCAAGTATTCACGCCCCCGGTAAATACCTGGTTTGAGTCGGTAAGACTGATAGCGAGCGGTAGTGTGTACCAACCTTGTCCACCGCAGCCAGAACCGCCTACATCCCATGTCAAGAGGTTGCCTGAACAGCCCCCGGTATATATTTCGGTGTAAGAATTTCCGGTATCAGAAGATTTGTATATGCCGTCAAGCCCATCCGAATTTGTGTAGGTCGGGTCGTAAGCCGAGCTGATGGCCAGTACCATATTTGGCGCAGCCGGGGTTACAGCAAGTGTTATTCTATCGGAGGTAGTGAGCGCAGTATGCTGTGTCCAGTTGCTGCCGCCATCGGTCGAACGCCAGATCTGCGCAGTTGTTACAGTAGGATAATACTGGTAGTTAATGTAAGTCGTTGCATACACAATTGCTGTGTCATTAGGCCGGTAAAGTACCTGCTTGAAGTAGCCGGTGTCCGCTAAAATGAACGTTACGCCACCATCAAAAGAGCGATACATCCCTACTGTTGTTGCCAAGATCAGCGAATTGGTATCCAATGGATTTATGACCAACGAATTGGCAATATTGTACTGTGATTCGGTCCAGGTCATTCCCGTTGTATTCCAGGTAACACCGCCATCATACGACTTCAATACGCCGATGCCGGGATAATCCTGCCCGTCCCTGTCGCCTGTACAGAGGTAAACGGTGTTGGGGTTAAGGGGATTAATAACAATATCTGAAACGCTAAGCAGCGGAAGTTGATCCGTCATGCAGGCCCAGTGTC
The DNA here is from genome assembly GCA_903905065.1 of uncultured Bacteroidota bacterium. GTDB lineage: Bacteria > Bacteroidota > Bacteroidia > Chitinophagales > Chitinophagaceae > Nemorincola. Next base: position 60,513 of record CAIVEW010000024.1, read on the forward strand.
CTCCATTATCTTTTGTCTTCCATGCACCACCAGCAGGGCTACCTACCCAGTATGAATTTGGATCTGTTGGGTCAAAAGCGAGAATATTGATACGCCCTACGCCTTCCCCGTCCGCCTCAGAAGAATCCGGCCCCTGGAAGGTCCAGGATGCCACAACACCTGATGTGGTCCTTGCATTCTTGTGGCCCTTTTCCAACGTTTGTAATTTCTGCCATTCCTGCCATGTTTTTGCATCAGAAACCAGGTAACCATTATTGTCCAGGTGCTGTTTCCAGTACCACAGCCACTTGTCGAATTGGTAATCTTTTTCCCTGCTTTCGGTGGGCAAACCGGGCAAAAGCGTTTTCAGCACCTTGTATTTTCCATAGTCGGGGTGCATCTTTTTATACAGTGCTATTACATCATCAAGCTTTACAGGGCCCTTATTCCCAGCAACAATCGACTGTGCCTGCGCCTGCAAACAAACTACCAGGCCAAACAAAAAAAGCAATAATTTCTTCATACGGTTTTAAATTAAAGGTGAGACGAAAAAACGAACTCCTACTATAATGACGTGTATTTTCAATAAGTGCTTGGTAAATATACGTATATATTTTTGTGAAATTTAGACATTTGAGTAAAATAAAATTATTGTTTGGCAACACACATATATGCCAACCCATGCGATTTTATGGCTGAATCTAAATGCTTAAATAACCTCGTCAGAACTATAGATTTTGACTATATCATTCTTTAATCGTATGTTTGTGCTCAAATTCGCACCTTATGACCATTACTCAACTTGAATACGTGGTAGCCGTTGCTACCTATAAGAGTTTCGTAGCCGCTGCCGAAAAATGTTTTGTCACGCAGCCCACGCTCAGTATGCAGATACAAAAACTGGAAGACGAGCTTGGCGTGAAAATATTTGACCGCAACAAGCACCCCATTGCCATTACCGACATGGGTACCATCATAGTAGACCAGTCGCAGGTAGCCCTGGCAGAGTGTGAGCGCATACATGAGCTGATACAGGGACAGCAGAAAACCCTGTCCGGTATCTTCAAGTTTGCAGCGATCCCCACAGTAGCGCCCAACATATTACCCGGGCTGCTTGAAAATTATTCCAGGAGCTTCCCCGATATGAAGCTGCAGGTGAAAGAGATGGAGACCAACCAGATCATCTCTGCACTGCGCAATAACGAAATAGACGCAGCGATCCTCAGCACCCCGCTTGAAGAAAAAGACATAAAAGAATACCCGTTATTTTATGAGCCGTTTGTAGGCTATTTCGCGGACGGGGAAAAAGCGCTGAAAAAGAGAATGATCGTTCCGGCTGATATCGCCCTGGACCGCATCTGGCTGCTCAATGAAGGCCACTGTATGAGAAACCAGATCATTAACCTCTGCAGCGACCAGATACAAAAATTACAGGCCGAGCGCCCTTACCGGTACGAATCGAGCAATGTGGAAACGCTCCGCAGGATGGTGGAGAAGAATGGCGGTATGACGATATTACCCGAGCTGGCCACCCTGGAATTTACCGAAGATCAGATCGAGCGCATCAGGTACTTTGAAGCCCCTGAGCCCGTACGCGAAATAAGCCTGGTGACCAACAGCCACTTTGTGCGCATGAGTGTATTGCAGAGCCTGATGGACGAGATACTGAAACTGGTACCGGAGAAAATGCGCGTTCAGAAAAAGAACCGCAAGGTGCTGCGCATACAGAGTGCAAAGCTGGAACTGTGATTATTTGACTACACCACAAATATCCTGTTTATCCCGTGGTCGAGCACCTTATGTTCCGGGAAAACTTCTGTAAAAACCTGCTGCACATTTTCCCATTCCTGCTCATCGTTGATGATGTAGTTAAATGCAAGCCGGCCGTTTGGTGCAAGGCCAGCCTTGCATAATGTAAGAAATTCACCAGTGGTTACAAATTCCGGCACTGTCCGGCCCATAAACACATCAAGGAATACAAGGTCATAAACATTCTTGTTCTGCGCCATAAAAGCCTGCGCATCATTGCAAACAGGTGAGATATTCGCATGGGTATGTGTAGTTTCAAATAACTCCATAGCCATGCGCAGCACCACCTTATCTTTCTCCACAAGAGTGAATGCTGGGGCATAGCCCTTGCCGCGCAATACATATACCATGCTGGCGAGTCCGCCACCAAGTACCAGAACAGTCTTCACCGCGGGCAGGAAAGGCTTTAAATAATCTGCTACGGCAATCGCCGGCCTGTAGCGGTCACCATCAGAATAGATGGCGTCGCTGGTAGCCAATTGGTATTGGTTGCGGTACAACAGCAAGTCAAGATGGGCGTTAACTGCCCCTGCCGATTGGCGGATGTTAACAGGATAAAGAAAACTCAGCAGCTTTTTATAAAATGGTATCCGGATATGATCTGTTATTTATGTTTAGCGGAGATAAATTCTCAAACTGAGCTTAGCGCCTTCAAAAAAAAATACTTTGAAAATCGCGCCTTTGCGTCTTTGCGAGAGACTTTTTCACCTGTCTTTGACGAAACCTAGTTGCGCTCACGCATCCTGTGCTTGCGGAATAGCGGCACTTTACTTTCGTTGCCGTTGATGAGGCGGCCAATGTTCTTATGATGAGTAAGCACTACTAGGAATGCAGTGGCAATAGCAAACAGGCGATAGCCCGGTTCCTCTGCATTATTAAAGATGAAGATGATCAGCAAAGGAAAAGCGATACTCGCCGTAATAGAACTTAAGGATACGTAGCGTGTCAAAAAAAGCATCAGCACGAAAACTGCAACCAGGCTCACTGCAACGATAGGCTGGATAGAGAGTATCATTCCAAACAATGTCGCTATACCCTTACCGCCCCTGAATTCCGCCCAAATCGGGAAAATATGTCCGAGAACCGCGGCGATACCTAAAAATATCTGGAGATTTACAAACGGCTCGCTGCGTACTGGCAATGGCGATAACAGCGCTAATGTCACGGCAAGGGAGCCCTTCAGCATGTCCACCAGCATTACGCCACAGCCTGCCTTTTTACCAAGTATCCTGAATGCGTTGGTTGCTCCGGCGTTCCCGCTACCATGTTCGCGGATGTCAATCCCGTAAACCAATTTACTCACCCAGACTGCTGTAGGAATAGACCCGATCAAATATGCTAAAACAAGAAGAAATGCTATTGTCATTACATTATTTCATTATGGCAAAAACAAATTTAAAGGTTCTTTATCAAATATCCTAATGGCGCAGTAGATAATAGTGATAACATTTAACAAATTTTAAAATCACTATTTCATATTGCGGTAATACAAGCTTAACGTTAACGAGGATATCTATGGCAAAATACCCGCTTCTGTCTTTCGGATTGGAATTCGGATGCTCATTTTTGGATTTTGTCAAATAGTAATGCGATCCAGTTGTCGATACTGCCCTCACTAATCAGTCTAAAACCTGCACTACCCGCGCCTTCTACAATAATATCCCGGTCTGCAGCCAGGAGGCCACTCATTACTATTAAGCCCCCGTCTGCCAGCCGCTCATACATATCGGCCATATGCTGCAATAATATGTGACGGTTAATATTTGCCAGGATAATATCGTTTTTACCGGCCGGAATATCCTCCATCGAGGCTTTCAACACCGTGATACGTCGACAATTGTTGCGGGCGGCATTCTCGATGGCATTTTCTACCGACCATTCGTCATTATCTATAGCCAGTATGGTCTCCGCTCCCAGCATCTCGGCGAAAATTGCCAGAACACCTGTTCCTGTACCAAAATCAAGGATAGATTTCTTTTTGAAGTCCAGGCCCATCATTTGCATGATCACAAGCTGGGTAGTGGCGTGGTGGCCGGTGCCAAAAGACATTTTCGGCGTTATTACTATTTCATATGGTGTGCTGACTTCAATGTCATGAAAATGAGCGCGGATGGTACAAATATTATCCACGACAACCGGCTGAAAATTAGATTCCCAGAGTGCGTTCCAGTTTTGATGGGTTAATGTTTCTATCTCGTAGGTACATCCAATGGCTGCCGCTACACTCTCGAGTTCGCTGCTGTTGTACACATCCTCGTCAGTGTACGCCAGTAATTCATTCTCACCTTCCTCAAAACCATTAAACCCAATATCCGACAGCATAGCAATAAGCATATCAGATTCATCACTGGATATGTTTGTAAACCGCACTTTTATGTATTGCATAGAGACTTTTATTTACGAAACATCCCCCTCTCTCCCTGGAGCTCACGACATTGAGCGAGCGAAGCTCACCGGGTGAGGCTAAAAGTACAAAGGTTGTACACCGTACAACCTTTGTGAAAATAATCTATTATAAAGTATTAGTTATCCTCGTCCTTATCTGCAGGTTTCTTTGTACCAGGAGTTGCAGGCTCGTCATCTGTACTTTCATCTTCTACATGAAGATTCTTTTCCTGCTGGTCCATAGTACCCGGCATAGCGCTGTTATAAAGAACACGGCGCGTAGGCAGATCCGCTATGATACGGAATTCAGTACGACGGTTGAGCTGGCGACCCTCTGGATTGTCCTTGTCCTGAACTTCATTAGGAGCGGCAGGGTTCTTCTGGCCAAAACCTTTAGCGGTAAGCCTTCCACGGTCAACACCGTTCTTTTCCAGGTAGTCAAGTACAGACTGAGCACGGCGTTGAGACAGCGCTAAGTTATACTCAGGTGTACCCTTAGAGTCGGTGTAAGAGTATATCTCTACAGTGATCGAAGGATTGTCCGTCAGGAAGTGAACCACAGAATCAAGAGACGCTACCGACTCAGGACGAAGTGTTGCCTTGTCGTAATCATAATAGATATTGCTAACGCTGAAGCTGTTCTTAATACTGTCAAGGAATATAGTCACCATCACCGTATCATCCGGATCAGAACGTTTGATCTCCATAGTGCTTACAGAAGCTCGTGAAGAAGTATATCCCTGCTTGTCGCCGGTGATAACGTAAGAGTGCCCGCGCGCCATGTTGAACAGGAAGTTACCATCTTCAGAATTGTATGTATTCATTTCGCCCTTCTGGTCTACCATTTTCACTACGGTCTGAGGGGCTAATTCCTGTGTTTTCTTGTTAAGAACCTTACCGATCACAACCAGTCTTGGCTCCTGCTGTATGCGCCAGATATCATTGCAGCAAGTAGGATTCTTCAGAGCGTAGGAACCAATACGGTTTGAAACTACATATGCATCTGGTTTGCCCACTGGATCCTTGATGTAATAAAGTTCGTCGGCTGATGTATTGATCGGGTAGCCCATGTTATGAACATTGGTATAACGCGATGGACCACCGTCGGCTGAATAAATATCGAAGCCACCGAAAGACTTCTTACCGTTAGATGCGAAATACAATTTCTGCACCCTGGAGTCATAATACGGAGTAATATCGTCAGAAGTAGTGTTGATCTGCTTACCGCAGTTCTGTGGACGACGGAAACTGTGATTGCGGGGATCGATAACTGAATACCAAATATCGTAACCACCGCGGCTCTGCGTTTTACGGTTTGATGCAAAAAACAGGATTTCTTTCTTACCCACTTTAGCTACGCAGGGCATTGTGCTGGAACTCACGAGATCGTTTACACCACCTGCAACCTGTACTGGTGTACCCCAACCTACTACAGAAAACTCAGACATGTATATGTGGCATATTATCTTCATTGTATCTCCTTCAGAGCAACGTGTAAAGTAGAAGAAGTCACCGCCTGGGCTGTAGCAACCATTGCCGGTATGCTGCCGTGGGTCGTTGAAGCCACCGTCATTAAACGGCATTGGCCATTGAAAAGAGTCAACAAAGCCAGCTTGTTTATGCGTGTAGAAAAACTGTTCCAAATCATGGTCTTCATCCACATCATACCTTACATCCGCATTACTCCTTGCGTTACCGGTATTGCGGCCTGACGTAGAGAACAAAAGAGCCGAATCACCCAATGGATATGGAGACAACTCTGTGCGCACTGTATTTACGTTTGGCCCAGCATTAATGATAGTCACCGGTTGTGGGCTTTTCATATCAGTGATCGCCATCAGGCAACCCTCGATTTCCATCTTGGCTCTTTTCTTAAGGTCTTTCATCACCTTAGGATCTACAGACCTGTCAGGGTTCTTATCGATCAGATCTGTTCCTCTTGGAACTGGCCTTTGTGCTGATTTTTTATTATCGCCGAGGAATTCATTGAATTCAGCCATAGCCGCCTGGTATTCACCCTGCTGCTTTAACATAAGACCTGCATAATAAGTAGCGAGCGGATATGTTTTTTTAGACAAGTGGGTTACTTCTGCGTAATAATGTGCGGAAAGAACATAGTCGCGGGTAAAGCGGTAGCAATCAGCGAGCTGGTAAGTGATATAAGGGTTACGCTCATCCTGCGCTTTTAACTGTTGGTAATAATCAATAGCGTTAAAGTAGCTGCCGTCAGTATATAATTGATTCGCGTAAGCCATTTTTCTACCGTAAGACATTCCGTTAGTCGGATCGAACGGCCTGCTTTTGTATTTCTGTACATTCTTCGATTGGGCATTTGAATCGTAATGAATTGTAACGAGTATCGTCGCTAAAATAAGTAACAGCCAATTTTTTCTCATGTGCGTGAGCGTTGTTAATGGATATAAAAGTATAAATTGGTTTTAAAAAAAAGAAGGGCTTTTAAAAAAAACTTTAGCCCTTCACAAAAATATGTATTATTTTCTCTAGAAACGTGAGCAAGGAATAGTCCTTCTGCCTGCAAATTTGCTGGAATAAGGAGCTGTATACCTGATCCCTATTTCAAACCCACCATTACCGTTGCTCGATGTGTTAAGTGTAGAGATGTTATAGTCGTAAGACGCACCGATACGGAAGCCCTTGAATTCAACACCCGCAGTGATCATTGCTGCATCACCGGAACGCCACCAGCCGCCAAGGAATACTGCAGTAGAGAAATCGGAATAGCCGGGCATACCGCCTACCTGGTAAAGGAATTCATTGCCGGCAATAAGCTCAGAAGCTGTAGCCTGGTTTTGATACAATACAGCAGGACGCAAAGTAAGGCGCTGGCCAACGATCCAGTTAATACCCAGCTCTCCGGTAAACCTCATATCCAGGCCGGTCTGGCTGTTTTGCTTCTTTTCAATATCGTCGTTAGGCTGGTTCAGGTTATTTGCCGCTGCACCCAGTGTAAAGTTGAATTTACCGTCCCTTGTGTTCTGAGAGTAAGCGAGGCCTGCATTAACCAGGTAATAATTCACCGAATTGCCGATACCCAGGTGGTATTCCTGCGAGGTAGCCGGTACGAAGGCGCCATTCAACCACTCATCGCCAAAATATAATTTAGACAGGTCAATGCTTTTTTGCGCATAACCACCTTGTAACCCAACAGAAAGTTCAGAAAGTTCACCGGTTGACTTATGATATGCTATTGACACCAACCCAGTGAAATTAGACAGGTTGCCATCTCCAGCCTGATCTTTATACAACTGCAAACCCGCAGAAAGGCGGTCGTTGTTCGGCTCAAACAGCAGCGGCATGTCAATAGACGCGCCGTAGGTAACGTAAGGTACAGTAACACTGGCCCATTGGTTCCTGTAAATCGCCGCAACACGAACCTTTCCGTCAAACATGTCCGTAAAAGCCGGATTAATGATCATCGGGGCCATGTCGAATTGCGTAAAGTGAATGTCCTGGGCAAGGGCTACTATTGGCGCGGAAAGCACGATAGCTGCTGCAAGGCTCAAACGGGTCAAAATATTTCTTCTGGTCATTTGTATAAATTATCGATGTAAAATTACCTTATTAAAGTTACGTTTCCATGCTTTTCGAATATTTTTCCGTCGCTCGTAACCGCTTGTACCTGGTATACAAATACCCCAACCGGTTGCGGGCTCCCATTATATTCGCCATCCCAGCCTTTGTCGATGTCGGTTGTCTCAAAAACGAGGTTCCCCCAACGGTTGAAAATACGGAAATAATTCAGACTTACAATACCTCTTTTTATAATTTTAAATTCATTATTTGGTCCGTTGCCCGGTGCAAAGGCATTTGGGAGTGCTAACAGCGAGCCATCATCCACATATATCTCAATAGAATCTTTAGTTACGCAGCCCCACTCAGTGCTTGCGTTAACAACATATTTTGTGCTGATAACGGGAGACGCAAGCGGGTTGGATATATAGGCATCGTTGAGGCCTCCCGGCGGAGACCAGGCAAAATTCACACAATTCGTTTGCGGCGATATCTGGTAACTCTCCCCTGAATAGATCGTCACAGAATCCGGGATATAGATCACGGCCGTTGGATGAACGATGGCCGTAAAGTTAATCGTATCCAGGCAACCATACTGGCTGGTACCGATGATCGTGTACGTCTGTGAAGTGATCGGTTTGATAACAATTGGCAATCCAGTAAGGCTGTCGCTCAGGTATAACGACGGCGACCAGCGATAGCCTACCCCGCCGGTCGGCGTTAACACCGCCGTATCATGCGGGCAAAAATCTTTTAACGACGGCGCAATAGCTGCGAAATTTACCGGGTAAACGGTGATCGTGGCAGAATCAATGGCAAAACAGCCCGCAGTTGTAGTAACAGTAAATACTATGGTGCTGGACGAAATCACCGTCGCGTTTGTGTCATTCCCAAACACCACGCTTGCCGAGATGTCATTATCAAGATGCAGCGCAGGCGACCAACTGTATATGTAATGCTCATACCAGGTAGGCGTCACCGATGCATGGAGATGCAGTGTGTCATTTGCACATACAAAGCGGTTCCCACCTATATAGGCGAAAGGATTCGGCTGCACATCTATACGCACAGTATCGTTCATGTCCGGGCATCTGGCGTACGACGCCGTCACAATGTAAGTGGTCGATGTATCGGGGTTGATCAACGGGTTAATAATGTATGAGTTTGCGATTCCTTCTGTCGGGCTCCATTTATACGAGAACAGCGGATAAGGAGTGCCCAGTATCTGCACAGACGCGCCCAGGCATATCGACGTGTCCACTGGAGTAACCGTAAACGAGTTAGGAATAACCAGCAGGTTAAGAACATCCGTTATGGCACAGGCGGCTGCATGCGGTTGTATGGTAATTGTCCAGCTGAGGTTACCGGTAACCGTAGGTGTAATGATAGGATTGGGTATCGTATCATTGCTTAAATAAGTAGCTGGAGACCATTGATAATGATAATAGCCGCTACCGGAGACCGTGAGGTTAATGCTATCATACCCACCAAGGCATATTGTATCAGTAAAAGAAACCGTAGGTGCCGGAAGATCTACTTCGATATGGAAGCTGTCTACCATATTCGGGCAATGGGCATACGACGCCGTGACCGTATAAGTTGCGCTTACGGTAGGAGTGATGATGGGGTTCTCAATATTTACATTGGATACTCCCGCCGGCGGTGCCCAAAACCACGTAAATTCGGGGCTTCCACCTGTGATCGTCACCTGAACCTGCTCGCCAAGACAAATGGCTGTATCATTGTTTAGAAGATCAAAGTTATTAGGTACCGTATGAACATCGATCGTCGCAAATGCGGCACACGCAGGGTTTGCGTCGGGGTTTACTGTAACGGTGTAGATCACATCCCCGGGCACCGTAGGGGTAACGATTGGGTTAGCGATCGTGCTGCTGCTAAGATTCGTAGGCGGAGTCCACGAATAAAAATAAGGAATGCCGCCCGGTGTTACATAAGCATGCAATTGCACCGGAACACCGACACATGTCTTTACCAGCGGAGAATCAACTGTTACAACAGGCGGAGGAGGATCCACCAGGGTCTTAGGACCTTTGACGACCGTAAGGCACTGACCCACTTTCACATAAATATTGGAATAAGTACCGGAACACAACCCTGTTAAAATAACCTTCCCGGCACCACTAACGACGACCGGTACCGGCGCATGTGCGATGCCGTTGTAAGTATAATAAAGCGTATCGGGGAAGCCTGGCTGTAGCCCCCATAGCGTTAGTGTCCCATCACAATACCCGCAAACCGTCGGATTGGTGAAGGTAACGCTATCAAATGTCGGGTTATACACGGTCACCGTAATAACGCGATGTTCGGGCGCACAGCCCAGCGCTACAGGAGTGGTGCCGGTAAGTGTATAAGTGGTCGTAACTGTTGGCGTCGCCGTTGTCAGCAAAGTGGTATCGTTACTGAGGGTACCAGGCGGCGTCCATGCATAGTGAAGAATGCTGTCGAAAACCGAATCCCCGACCGCAATGATATTTACGAACGCGCCGTCGCAAATTGAAGTATCCGGAGTGACGATACGGAAATTGAATGAATCCAGTATAGTAAGATTGGCTACTCCGCCTATCGAGTAACCAGCAGAGCAAGGATTAGGTACTTCAATCTCCAATGTAACAACCACGGGGCCTATTGGAGGTACAGGCAGCGTATTGATAAATACCGTAGTTGAAGTGGATCCTGCCACAATAATAGCACTGTCCGGGATTGTACTGTAATCATACCCGTTAACAGCGCTTCCGGTAATAATGTAGTGAATGATGATATCGGTATCCTGGGCAACCGGCGTCGTGAATACAAAATCACCAGGCGCGCAGCCGCGTATACAATACGGAAGCCCGCTGGTTCCGGTTGCAGTAACCGCCGTTGTGGTAGTAGATGTAAGGCTTCCTCCCTCTATAAACACACCCGAATCAAAAGCATCATCCCCCGCGTCGGCGATTGCCAGCTTCAGGTGATAGGTGTCGCACGGGCTTACGCGGGCTACAGCCTCCAGAACGGTTGTGAGACCATCATAAGTAACATAGTTATAAGCAGGGCTGGCCGCCAGAAGGTTATTGACGTAGTAAGCGCAGAATGGAGATCCGGGGCCCATTGCTGTACAGGTAGATAGTGGATAGCCGCCCGTAGCACCGCAATTCACACTATTCACCGCAACCGGAATATTTGTACCCGGAACCAACGCAAGGTTAGCAGCCGTCGTATAAGTCCCGCCGCTGATAAAAAATGCGAATACATCATTGAACGGAGAGCAGGTATAATCGGTATATTCTTCTGATCCGAAAACATAATTGAACTTAATGGTGTCACCAGCCGGTTTGAAGTCAAATTCCAGTATACAGGCGTCATAAGTAGGTTGCGGAGTTACTAGCGAATCCAGTTGATGATCCCCGAGGGTGCCGTTACCCGTATTTGCAAACGACGTTGACGGATCCCCAACTCCTATACCGGGTGTCCCGGCAATTGTCGTGTCTTTCGCATCACCGGTCGTAAGCACTATACCTGTTGGTATCCCCAGCGGACTAATAGGGCCGGTAGTAAATATAGCATTCGCATTACCGGCACAGGTTAGCGTAGGACTAAGTATAGTAACGCCGGTACCGGCGAGTGCAGATGATAATATGGCAGCCGTTTTATTTGCGCTTAATACAAGCTGTGCCTTTGTGGTAAAAGAGCATGCACACAATGCGAGAAATGCACAGCATACCTTGGCATATAGGTTTATCCGGAGTGAGGCAATAAGGCAGCGCATGTACTATTTTAACAATAAAGACGGTTAAACAAATAAAAACGTTTGCTTTTTAAGCAAAAATATTACTTCAAAAATAAAGATTTTATCAAATATTTCGCAATAATACACAAAATAAATTTCCCCGAAACACGAAATAAGTTTTATTGCTTTTATAATATTGTATTTTTAACTCCCGATTCCAGACAAGGGTTGGGCAGACCCATAAAATGGCCAATACCGTAAAAAATAAAAAAGCAGTTCCCAAGCCGATACCGGTAAACGATGTATCTCCAATAAATAATGTAGACAGGAAGCGCCAGATAAGGCTGGGATTTGGCATTTTTTTCCTGCTCTCTGGCATTTTCACCTGTTTCGCCATCATTAGCTACTTTTTCACCTGGAGTATTGACCAGAGCAATGTGCTTCAGATACATAATTTGAGCAGCTTTTTCCATTTCGTATTTCAGCGCCACACAGCCGATACACCTGCCACAGCGAATTCAGGTGGGAACCTGGGTGCTGCGCTGTCTCATGTGTTGGTTTGGAAAGGAGCCGGCATCGCATCTCTGGCGGTTGGTATTGGGATCGCGGCCATAGGGATTAACCTTTTGTACGAAAAACGAGCCATTCCGGTACTCAGGTATATGAGATGGATATCCCTCATTCTCCTGCTCACCGCACCAATACTGGCTTATCTGATGCCGCACAATCCGTTCCCGCTTGGGGGCGCATGGGGGAAATTTTTGATCGAATACCTCGCCGGGGTTGATCGCGTTGGCGGTGTTTTAGGCTATTGGGGCACGGGTATGCTCCTGCTCTCTACTGTCCTGTTCTTTGTCTTTGTCATCTTTGCGCTCGACATCCGGCCACTGCTCAGCCGTATAAAGCAGCGTACCAATAAAATGGCCGCAGCCCTGGCGCCAGAACCCGTATTTAATGAACCCACTAAAGAAAATGAAGAGAATAAAGATGCCAATAATCCGCCGTTCCCGGTTGATCCTTCAACAAATCAACTGACTAATGATTCGGGGACGGGACCTGTTCTTATCGAAGATAAGAACAGCAACAAAGAATGGGAGATGACGTTAACAGAGAAAGAAAAAAAAAATGATGAGGAATTAAGCGAAGAAGAGATTGAAGAAGAGGAGGAGGAGGAGGAGGAAGACGCAGATTTCGAGGCTTACCAAAAATTCAATGAAGAGAAAGAAGCTGCAGGGAAAGCCGTTGTAGCAAATGCCGACCCTGAATTCTCATTTGAAGTAATACAGCAGGAAGAGAAGCCAGCCCTGATAAAACACGGCTCACACATCTCGATCGCCAGCAACGAGCCATATGCGCCCGAGCTTGACCTGCCGGATTATAAATTCCCGACCCTGGACCTGCTGGAGGACCGCGCCCAGGAGACCATCTCCCTGGATAAGGAAGAACTCGAAAAGAACAAGAACCAGATCATACAAACGTTACGCAGCTTCGGCATAGAGATACAGCGCATCAGCGCCACAGTAGGGCCCACCGTAACGCTCTACGAGATCGTACCTTCAGAAGGAGTACGCATTTCCAAGATCAGGAACCTGGAAGATGATATAGCGCTTAACCTTGCTGCGCTCGGCATACGTATCATAGCACCTATACCTGGCAGGGGCACCATTGGTATAGAGGTGCCGAATGCAAACAAGCAGATCGTAAATATGCGCACGCTCATTGCCAGCGATAAGTTTGTGAACAACAAAATGAGCCTGCCTATTGCGCTCGGCAAGAAGATAGATAATGAGAACTATATTGTAGACCTCGCCACCATGCCCCACTTGCTGATGGCAGGTGCCACCGGCCAGGGAAAATCGGTGGGTATCAATGCCATCCTTGTTTCGCTGCTCTATAAAAAGCATCCTTCGCAGCTGAAGTTCATCATGGTGGACCCTAAGAAGGTGGAGCTTTCTATTTACCGCACCATTGAAAAACACTTCCTGGCCAAGTTACCCAATGAAGAGGAAGCGATCATTACGGATACTAAGAAAGTGATCAACACACTCAACGCACTGTGCATTGAGATGGACAACCGCTATGAGCTGCTGAAAGAAGCTGGTGCCCGTAACATTAAGGAGTACAACGAAAAGTTCATCAGCCGCCGCCTCAACCCGGAGCGCGGGCATAAATACCTGCCGTTCATAGTGCTGGTGATAGATGAGTTTGCCGACCTGATCATGACCGCAGGCAAAGAGGTGGAGATGCCCATAGCTCGCCTGGCACAGCTTGCACGTGCCATTGGCATTCACCTTATAATCGCTACGCAGCGCCCATCAGTAAATGTAATTACAGGTACCATTAAGGCTAACTTCCCTGCACGTATCGCATTCAAGGTTTCTGCTAAGGTTGACTCGCGTACCATTCTTGATGCAGGTGGTGCTGAGCAATTGATCGGCCGCGGAGATATGCTCGTATCGCACGGCAGCGAACTGCTGCGCCTGCAATGTGCATTTGTGGATACGCCGGAGGTGGAACAGGTAGTGGACTTCATAGCAAAACAACGTGGCTATGCTTCTGCTTTTGAGCTGCCGGAATATGAAGGCGAAGATGGCGAAGGCCAGAAAGAAGTAGACCTTACTAACAGGGATAAATTATTTGAAGATTGTGCGCGCATAGTGGTGCAGATGCAGTCCGGCTCTACATCCAACTTGCAGCGCCGCCTCAACCTCGGCTATAACCGTGCCGGCCGCATTATGGACCAACTGGAAGCAGCCGGCGTAGTAGGCCCGGCCAACGGCAGCAAACCGCGCGAGGTCTATTTCAAAACAGAATCAGAACTGGAGAGCTTTTTGCATTCGCTTGACTAAATATTTTCTGCGGCGAAACGAGCACGCAACACCTCCCCTCCTGTTTTTAGGAGGGGATGCTTGGAGCTTGCGACAAGCTGGGGTGGTTGGCTCGCGAATAGAACATCTCGCGTGCACTCCCGTTGCCGCCATCGTTCATTGCAACAGAATTCGATCAACTTTCCTTACCTTCGCGCCACTAAAAAAATACCATAGTAATTTAATTATCAGAAACAATGAGGAAATTATTATCAATATTAGTGATCGGGGGAGTTTGTTTTGCTACGAAGCCGGCAATGGCGCAGAACGATGCAAAGGCAAAAACAGTGCTGGATGGTGTAAGCAAAAAAGTAGGCGCACTTAAATCGCTTAAGGCTGATTTCGCAATAAACCTCACTGGAGGAAAAGGGGGAAAGACAACCGACTCTAAAAAAGGCAGCCTCACCCTTAAAGGGCAAAAATATCACGTGCTCATTGCAGGCCAGGAGATCATCTGCGACAACAAGACTGTATGGACTTACAACAAAGAAGCTAAAGAGGTACAGGTAAGCAATTACAACCCTGCCGAGCAAACTATGTCGCCGGCTAAGCTCCTCACTAATTTCTGGGACAAAGAATACAAATACAGCTACAAAGGCGGCCGCAAAGAAAAAGGCAAAGACTGCGACGTAGTAGAACTGGTGCCTACGGATAACAAAAAACAATTCTCCAAAATAGAGCTTGCCATCGACAAATCTACCTCCCTTATCTCTGGCGGCAGCTATTGGGAAAAGAACGGCAACAAATACCAGATCACCGTATCCAATTGCGTCACTAACAAAGAGGTCCCCGACACCTACTTTACCTGGAACGCTAAAGAGCACCCCAGTGTAGAGACAGTGGATCTGCGATAAAAGAAAAAATCTTTATTACACAAAAGAGACCTCTCGGTCTCTTTTTTATTTGCATCGTTACCATTATCAATTTGCTCGAGAAGGGCGCGCAACACACTCCCCTCCTTTTTTCAAGGAGGGGCGCGCTGAAAAGCATAGCGAAGCAGTGCTTTTCAGCCGGGGTGGTTGGCTCGCACTTACCCCTTCACCACCCGCACCATCTCCCGCACTCCATACCCACCGGTCATTTCTAAAACATAAACTCCAGACGCAAAGCCTTTCATCGAAATTGTATTGCGCCCTTGCTCTAAGATTCCTTGCTGCATAGAAGTTCCGGTAACATTTAGCAACCTATAGCTTGTATGCTCCGGCACACCTACAATGTGCAGTTCATCGCTCACCGGATTTGGAAACACCTGCACATTAGACAGTGAAAGCGCAGCTACGCCCGTAGTGCTCACGACAACGGTATGACAAGCGGCATCACTGCTGCAGCTCGTATGAGCAGTCACGCAGACAGTATAGGTACCAGTTGCGGTATAGGTATGCAGCGGTGAGGTACCCGTGCCGGTCGCACCATCCCCGAAGTTCCACACTACGCTATCCAAGCCAGCAGTCGTTCCTGTGTAGGTAAAGCCGATTGTGTGCGTACCCGTATCAGAAAAGGAAGCTGTAGGAGTTACAGAGCAGATTGAAACCGCAACCTCGGTGCAGTGCATATCGTTACCGCATTCCGAATACACTGTGACGCACGCCGTATAGTTTCCTGATGCAGTATAGGTATGGATCGGATTTATCATGGTTGTGGTCACAGAGCCATCCCCGAAATTCCAAACCGTGCTATCTATGCCTGAGGTTGTGCCTGCATAAGTAAAGCCAATCGTGGCTGAGCCGGTATCGGTATATGATGCCGTAGGCATACTGGTACAACTGCAATCCACGCCGAATTTCATTACGAAGAAATCTGTATTGCCTCCTACGGTATGATAAGCCGGAATTGTGCCGCCCCAAATGCTATTTGATGCGAAGCCTCCTAAGAATATGTTCCCAATTTTATCACAGGCGACCGCAGTGCCTTCATTGTAAAAGCCATCTCCGTAGAGATTTTGCATTGTTTCCAGATAGCCAGCAGAATCAACGACCACCAAATACGGAAGCCATCCCATCCCAGAAGGTGTAATAATATTAGTTCCACCTTCGTCAAGAACTTCTCCCGCAAAAGTTCCGACCGCAGCAACTTTATTATTTGGTAGTAGGCTAATCGAACTAAGATAATTTACCGACAATGTACTTTCAAAATTCCTAAACCATTCCACATGCCCGTTTGTATCAGTGGTCATAACAACAGCCATGTTACCGGAAAAATGGCTGGTTGAAACCGAATCTCCATTAAAGGAAAAAGTAGAGGATTGTGTACCTCCACTGAAATGCAAATGTTTCGTCTTGTCTAAAACGACTGCGGAAAAACCATTATCATCACCATGCCCTGCAAAATACTGCCACAATCTGTTTCTACTTGCGTCAAACGCGGCGGCATAGAATGTATCAGTCAAAAAGCCGCCGTAGATATACTGGTTAATTTCCCCATACACATACATCTTGTTAGTCGCAGGGTCTATGACCGCGCCGTATGCTGCCCATTCAGAATCAATGTCTATTCGGATGCACTTAGTAAAGTTCCTGCGGGGTTATATGTCAAGTCATAGCTTCCATATACGCTTGTTACGCTCGGCATCAGCACCGCGCCCGATCCGATATATGGAATAAAATGGGCATTGTTTGCACCATCTATGGTCAATGCTCCTCTGATCGTTCCTGTAACATCATAAGAGGCCATTGTATTATTGCCTACATACCGAATCCAATTAAAATGTCCGGACGTATCAAATTGCACTAATGCCGCTAAGTCATAAACCGCTCCCGGCAAAGTGGTATCATTGCCAATATGCAAAGTGCCGCCAGGCATAATACCTGAAACATATAAATGCCCTAAGCTGTCAGCTGTTATGCCAAGAGCCCAGCTTGGCCCGCCAGAAGATGCAATCAGCTTCGCCCAACGCATCTGACCAGAGCAACTATAGCTAGTCAGTAAAATATTTTGTTCAGCGCCGTAAGGTGATGCATGAAAGGTATCAGCGGTTACCGGGTCATTGCCTACTTGACTTACCGCATACACATTACCATTAGGGTCGGTACACATGAACTCAACGCTCTCGTTTTCGTACGATGGAAGCGAGCTAAAGTCAAAAATTGTACCTCCTCCTTTTGCCCATATAAACTGCTGTGCGTTTGATGTCCACGCCAAACAAGATGCAATAAGGCAAATCAAAAAAGTCTTCAAAATTCCTTTCATAGCAATCAAATATAGGTTTAAGTGCACTTACTTTATTCATTAAAATAAACGCACGAGCAAAAACATATTGTGTAGCGACGACAAATTTTTATTTGCCAAAATATTTAGCAAAAATATTTTTGTCAAAAGAAGTCAACATAGATTTTATCATAACCCACATAAGCAATTCATCTTGGCGCGCATTATATCATGTTGTACCTTTGTCTCCGCCGAAGCAGTTTTTCACTGCGAAGGAGGGTGGGGCAGAATTAAGCCTTTCCCGTCCATTCTCTTCCTTAAACTTTGCGCCGTTTGCCTGCCCGTACTGAGCGGCTAGGTCAGGCGGGCGTTTTCGGAATAAATACGAGCTTTGCGCCCTTTGCGTGAACCAAGAAAATGCGTGAATAACGGGAAAGAAACAGTAAATCGGTAAATCACGGCTAATCTGAGGTTCAGACAAGTGGGGCACAATGAGGTACGTTGGGGCATGAAAATGTCCCATATTGCTATTAGTTTTTGGAAGACCCTTAACGGAATCTCACAAACAACCGCCGACTGAAAACCTGCCTACCGGCAGGCAGGCTGCTGACTGCCATACCCCACATGAGGCTCAAACGGGACATGGGCTAATACATAAACCACTAGAAATAAATCACTTGCTATTCTAAAATGCCCCATATTGCTTCATTTTTTATTTATCAGCAAATGGGGCATCGCCAAAATCGGCTCGGTATAATAAAGAGATGCAAAAGAATTCATCAAAAATCGAATACCTCATTTTAACCAATAAAAAAAGGTTGGGGCACGGCCACTCCGCCTACCCCAACCCATGTATATGACTTATCACTCACGACCCTGCCGACAGGCAGGTTATGCCTTGATCGCAGCAATCCCCGGAAGCTCTTTCCCTTCAAAGTACTCCAGCATTGCCCCACCGCCAGTAGACACATAGCTCACTTTATCTGCCAGGTGAAATTTATTCACGGCAGCAACGCTGTCTCCCCCACCCACGAGCGAGAACGCACCACGGGCAGTCGCTTCCACCACGGCCTCAGCTATCGCCTTCGTTCCATGCTGGAATTTGTCCATTTCGAACACGCCCATAGGGCCGTTCCAGAGAATGGTTTTTGATTCGCATATCACCTTTTTAAAGTGTGCTATCGCCATCTGTCCAATATCGAGCCCCATCCATCCGGCAGGTATCTCACTGCTAACCGCAGAAGATGTATTTGCATCTGCAGCAAATTTATCGGCAATGATACTATCTGTGGGGAGGTGGATACAAACGCCTTTTTCGTCCGCCTTTTTCAGCAGGTCCAGCGCCATATCCAGCCGGTCGTCTTCGCAAAGGGAGTTGCCTATCTGGCCACCTTCCGCTTTGAAGAACGTATATGCCATGCCACCACCTATGATGATGTCGGTAGCTTTATCCAGCAGGTTCTCGATTATCAGTATTTTATCCGACACCTTGGCGCCACCAATAATGGCAGTGAAAGGGCGCTTGCTGTTGTGCATCACCTCTTCAGCAGCTTTTACCTCACCTTCCATCAGCAAGCCAAACATCTTTTTGTCGCCGGGGAAAAACTGGGCAATAACCGCTGTAGACGCATGTGCGCGGTGAGCAGTACCAAAGGCGTCGTTCACATATACATCCCCCAGTTTCGATAGCTTTTCTGCAAAATCTTTGTCGCCTTTTTCTTCCTGCTTGTAGTAGCGCAGGTTCTCCAGCAGCAGCACCTGGCCGGGCTTTAAGTCTTTCGCTTTTTGTGCAGCGCCATCACTGATACAATCGTCGGCAAAATCAACCGGGCAACCCAGTAAATTCGAAAGATGGGCAACCACAGGCTTCAAAGAAAAATCGGCCAGGGTAAGGTTTGGCTTCTTCTCTATATCCTTCAGCGGACGGCCCCAGTGGCTCATCAGGACCACACTGCCACCATCAGCAAGCACTTTTTTTATGGTGGGTATTGCGCCGCGTATACGCGTATCATCGGTTATCTCGCCATTCTTAATAGGCACATTACAGTCTAAGCGTATCAGCGCTTTCTGGCCCTTGAAATCGTGTGTGGAGAAGTTGGACATATATTGAAAGTCAAAAGTTAAAAGTAAAAAGCTAAAAGTGAGCGTGTTAACTACACAGAAGTTTTCGGGGTAAAAATAATAAAACCCGCATGAAACAATGCGGGTTTTATTTAAAGATCATTTCAAATTACTTGCTGATCAAACCAGCGAAATAATGTACGGTGCGTACAAGCTGGCTCACATAGCTCATTTCGTTGTCGTACCAGCTTACGGTTTTCACCAGTTGGCTGTCGCCTACAGTGATCACACGGGTCTGTGTAGCATCAAATAATGAGCCGAAGCGGATACCAATGATATCGCTGCTTACAATTTCATCTTCGTTGTAGCCATAGCTTTCGTTTGCCGCGGCCTTCATGGCAGCATTTACTTCCTCGATGGTTGTTTTCTTTCCAAGCACGGTTACCAGCTCAGTAAGCGAACCAGTGACAGTGGGCACACGCTGTGCACCGCCATCCAGCTTGCCCTTCAGCTCAGGAATAACAAGGCCTATAGCCTTTGCAGCGCCTGTGGTGTTAGGAACAATATTTTCGGCAGCAGCACGTGCGCGGCGAAGGTCGCCCTTGGCATGCGGTGCATCTTGTGTGTTCTGGTCGCTGGTGTAGGCATGCACTGTGGTCATGAGGCCGGTAACAATACCATAAGTATCGTTGAGCACTTTGGCCATAGGCGCCAGGCAGTTGGTAGTACATGAAGCGCAGCTGATAACTGTTTCGCTGCCATCGAGTATACTGTGGTTTACATTGAAAACAATCGTCTTCATTTCGCCTGTAGCAGGAGCAGAAATAACTACACGCTTAGCGCCTGCTTTTATGTGGCCTTCTGCTTTTTCCTTATCCGTGAAGAAGCCGGTACACTCCAGCACAACATCCACATTATGAGCTGCCCATGGTATCTGCGCAGGGTCCTTTTGTGCGTATATCTTTATCTCCTTTCCGTTCACAATAATAGATCCGTCGGTATGCGTTACTTCCTGTCCGAAACGGCCTTGTGCAGTGTCATACTTCAGCAGGTGGGCCAGTACGTTTGGCTTTGTCAGGTCATTGATCGCTACTACTTCTATGCCTTCCATATTGTATATCTGACGGAAAGCTAAGCGGCCTATTCGGCCAAAACCATTGATGGCAACTTTTACTGTACTCATTTTGTGGAATTGTAATTTTTTTGGTTTAAAAACGTGGCAAAGGTAAGTTTTTTAGTCATAAGTAGTAACCTGCCTGCCGGTTAATGAATACCCTTTGCATTCAGCGCCTGCTGGTAGGCATGGGCGTTCTTCAGTTGCTCATCGTAGGTGGAAGCAAAATTGGAATAACCGCTAAAATCTTCCTTGGCGCAGAAGTACAGATACGTGGTTTTCGGCGCTTTCAGTACGGCTTCTATCGAGCTCGTTGACGGCGTACATATGGGGCCGGGTGGCAGGCCTTCGTATCGATAAGTATTGTAGGGCGAGGCGTTCTGGAGCATGTCCCCCGCTATCCTGCGGATGGTAAAATCTCCCACAGCAAATTTCACAGTCGGATCTGCCTGCAGTTTCATGCCTTTGCGCAGCCGGTTGATATAAACGCTGGCTATTTTGGGTTTATCATCGTTCAAGTTCGTTTCCTCATCCACAATAGAGGCAATGGTAACTACCTGTGCAGGAGTGAAGCCCTCATTATGCGCCTCATCTTTGTGCGTCGCGTTCCAAAAATGAGTGTAGTTCTCGGCAATTTTTTTGAAGGCTTTGTCGGCAGAGGTATTCCAGTGAAAAAAGTAGGTGTCCTGCATCACTGCGGCCATTACGGTATTTGTGTCCAACCCATAATGGGACAGGTAGTCTTTGTCGCTCATTAGCTGCTGCAGTGCGTTGGAATCGGCCTCAAGGTTGGTAGAAAGCAGGGTGACAAAGTCTTTTTTGGTACGTAACTTATTGATCACCAGCGTTACCTGCGTTTGCCTGCCAGACCTTAATAGCCTGATGATCTCAAAATTGCTCATACCATCCTTGATGTGGTATTTGCCAGGATGTATATGTGCCGGAAGTTTTACCCAGCCAGCCAAAATATCAAAGCTGCTTATATCGCTTATAAAGCCGCCGTCCTGCAAAGCAGTTTTCAGCTGGTCATAATTTGAGCCTGTATGTATGTACAAAAATTCTCCCTGTTTGAAAGTACCCGTGTTAGGCCCCAGGACTTTAGCGCCGGCAAACACCAGCACGCAGGCCGTGATAACCAGTATTATAAGCCCCGCGCGTGACTTCTTTTTCTTCTTTACTGCCGACATAATACAAGGCAAGATAAGCTGAAAAGTTGATAGAAATTACGGAGCATCCTTTTGAAGAGCGATGTTAAACCAATATTAAAATGCCTTTTGTGAATCCGTACTTTAAACCATGGCACGACATTTTACTCTAATTTTTATCACCAAAAAATGAAAATGCTATGCAAAACATTAAGAAAGCACTGTTAATGCTGGCCATTGCGCTTACAACGGGTGCATACTGCAGTAATGCCCAGATAATAGTGGGTGTAAGGCCAGAAAGGCCACACGTAGTGCGTGTAGAAGCGCCAAGTCCCCGTCATGTATGGATCGATGAGGAATGGGAACCACGTGGTGGCGCCTATGTATTTGTGGGCGGCCACTGGGCTGAGCCGCCGCATCCACGTGCCGCATGGGTGCCGGGCCACTGGGTACAAAAACCACGTGGCTGGGTATGGAAACCCGGGCATTGGCGTTAGATCGGGGACAAACCCCCGGAAGAACTACAAACAAAAGAGCCTTTCAGTTTTTACGCTGAAAGGCTCTTATTGTGGTGGTGTGGGCCGGGATCGAACCGGCGACACAAGGATTTTCAGTCCTTTGCTCTACCGACTGAGCTACCGCACCATCGGTTTTGGGAGTGCAAAAATAGGATTAATCCGCGATTAACCAAAAAAGCCTTTGGTTATTTCTGGATTATTCCGGCTATTTTTGGTTGACCCAATGAAGAAAAATATACCTCATATCATACGCCTATTCAGCGCATTTGTCGTTTTGTTTACTTCGGTCAATTCTTCCGGCCAAAACCTTGATATAAATATCCTGCGGAATATTAACAGTGGCCGCAGCGCATCGGGAGACAAAGTGATGACCGGTTTTACAAATTCTGTTTACCCCGCTTCCGTTGCGCTACCTATTGCAGAACTGATCGTCGGCTATGCTCGGCACGACAAACAAACAGTAGCATATGGCTGGCAAACCGTTGCCGGACTGGGGATAAATGCCATTGTAACATTTGGGCTAAAAGATGCAATAAGCCGCCCACGCCCGTACATTACTTATCCGGATATCCGGCCATACCAGCATCTCACAGATGCTTCATTTCCATCCGGCCACACTTCATTTTCTTTTTGTTCTGCCGCATCGGTCAGCCTTTGCTACCCCAGATGGTATGTGATCCTGCCCTCCTATTTATGGGCCGCCTCGGTTGGCTATTCCCGAATGTACCTGGGCATGCACTATCCTACGGATGTGCTCGCAGGAGCTGTGGTGGGCACAGGATCTGCGTGGCTCGCTTATAAAGGCAATAAATGGCTGTGGAAAAGGAAAAACAAACGGGCGACAATACAGCGGGAATAGCGGCTACATTATTTTTCTCTTCACCCACGCGCGAAAAGTTTCCCACGGCAAATCGCCTGGATCTTGCAATGCGCCGGTGTAGGGCGTACCGCGACGAATATAATATTTACTGAAAGCAGACTGGTTGATGCCCCACTTCATCAGGAATTGCTTGCGACCGTTGTTCTTCTTTATCCGGAGTGTAGACTTTGATTGAAAATGATAAACCCTGCTCTTCCCAAGGCCTTTGAAAACACGGCACCCTGTATACCACATCTTCATCGCAAAATCATCATCGCTGCTCACGCCAGGGCTTAACTCTATACTGTAGCCACCGGTGATAAGCCAGTATTTACGGTGCACTATTGTAGGCGGCCAGGTTGCGCCGGTCCAGTCTGGTTTATCTATAGTGTTACACTCCTTCAACAGAAGGCTTTCGTTGAATGTCTCAACAGTTTTACCGTAATCCCTAACAATGACACATGGATTATGATGGTCTGTTGGTTCTATCATGGTACTCGAGAACATGAAATTGTCCGTATCGAGCATTTTTATTTCATCGGCTATGCACGTATCCCAGCCGGGACATACGTACATATCGTCGTTCATATACACTATATAGTCCTGTGTCGCAAGCCCCCCTGCCTCGTTCACTGCTTTGCAGATGCCCGCATTTTCTTTAGTATGTGAAAAATCAAGTGCCTGGTCTTTTGCCCATTGCAAAGTTCCATCGCTGCCATCATTGATGTGCAATATCACCTGGTGGCTGAATGCCGAGTTTCTCCGGATACTATCCACGCATAGTTTCACGAAAGCAAGATTGTTCCAGGTAGGTATAATGATCGAGAACATTAAATCGGAAATTTTTAACCGGCATGTCGTAAAGCCCGGGGCGCAAAAGTAAGAAACTTGGGCACGATTTTTCAATAGCATGGCCGCCCGCTTCTTCGAACATAACTAAAGAACCTTATCTTTAGAGCAGTAAACTACCAGCCATGTTATTGCAGATACATCCCGAAGATCCGCAGCCACGCTACATAAGCATGGTGGTGGATTGCCTGCTGAGCGGAGGGGTGGTTATTTATCCTACAGATACCATTTACGGAATAGGCTGCAACATATTTAACGCCGAGGCTATCGCACGCATTGCGCGCATCAAGAACGTTGACGTCAAAAAAGCCCAATTTTCGTTCATTTGCAGCGACCTGAGCCATCTCAGCGATTATGCCAAAAGTGTGGACACGCCCATTTTCCGTCTATTAAAAGCTGCGCTTCCCGGCCCTTATACATTTATTCTTGAAGCCAGCAAACAAGTACCTAAACAACTGAAAACAAAAAAAGACACAGTCGGCATCCGTATCCCGGATAATAAAATATGCAGTATGATCGTGAGCCAACTTGGGCATCCCCTTATGAGTGCGTCGCTGCCTATGGATGGGGATGTAGAATACTTTACTGACCCTGAGCAGATGCATGAGCGTTTCGGCAAACTGGTAGATATCGTCATTGACGGCGGCATCGGACATATCCTTTCTTCAACTGTAATTGATTGTACCACCGGAGAACCTAAATTAATAAGAGAAGGGGCAGGAGCTTGGGAAAAGCTGATCGGTTAGGCGTAACCTGCCGGCAGGCAGGGTCATGAGTCGTAAGTCATAAGCCTGCGAGTGTATTTGGCCGAATAAGGTTGACTTTTTTATTTACTTTGCAGCCTAAATTTCCCTGATGAAGCACGCATATATTTTCCCCGGGCAAGGAGCACAGTTTCCCGGAATGGGCAAGGCACTATATGAGCAAAGCCAACTGGCCAAAGAATACTTTGAACAGGCAAATGAGATACTTGGATTTCGCATAACCGACATCATGTTTGGTGGAACAGAGGAACAGTTGAAGCAAACCAATGTAACGCAGCCTGCTATCTTTCTTCATTCTGTAATACGGTTTGAGACCACACCAGATCTGATTCCCGATATGGTTGCCGGCCATTCGCTGGGCGAGTTTTCTGCGCTGATCGCTAATAAAGTTTTGTCGTTTGAAGACGGCCTGCGGCTTGTGGCAAAGCGTGCTGCCGCCATGCAGCGTGCGTGCGAGATCAACCCATCTACCATGGCTGCAGTATTAGGCCTTGACGATGCAAAGGTGGAAGAGATCTGCAAGGAGTTTACAAATGAGGTAGTTGTGGCTGCCAACTACAACTGTCCCGGGCAACTCGTGATAAGCGGGAGCAATGAAGGAGTGAGACTGGCTTGCGAAAAACTAAAAGCAGCCGGTGCGAAACGTGCGTTGATACTGCCCGTAGGCGGTGCTTTCCACTCTCCGCTTATGGAACCTGCCCGGCAGGAATTAGAGGACGCGATTGCAGCGACACACTTCGGCAACCCGACATGCCCGGTATATCAAAATGTGGATGCAAGCCCATACATTGACCCAGACATGATAAAGGAAAACCTCATCAACCAACTTACTTCGCCTGTGCGCTGGACCCAGACTGTGCAGAAAATGACGGAGAATGGCTGTACCCATTTTACAGAAGTAGGACCAGGTAATGTATTGCAGGGGTTGGTAAGGAAAATAGTGAAAGATGTAACGGTTGACGGATTGAATTAAACCATAAGCCGTGACCAGATATTTTGTCTTCCTATAACGCCACAAACGCATCGCAGCCTTGAACGTAAAACTAAATATAGTCCCTGATGAGCTGCTGGCCGTTTATAACGAACAAATAGACAAAGGCGTGCAAGACCGCTTTTTGAAGCTGCACGATAGCGATTTAAGCATTGCTACTTTTAGTTTTTACACTTCCGTATCGGCTGTATTTTCATCGAAGATAGAAGGGGAGCCGATTGACCTGGACTCCTACATAAAACATAAACG
The DNA here is from genome assembly GCA_903905065.1 of uncultured Bacteroidota bacterium. Taxonomy (GTDB): domain Bacteria; phylum Bacteroidota; class Bacteroidia; order Chitinophagales; family Chitinophagaceae; genus Nemorincola. The sequence goes on from CAIVEW010000024.1 coordinate 86,505, forward strand.
CCTGGGTGCACACTTTTTACCCGATTACACGCGTAAGATAGACGACTTATACGAAGCCTATATTTATGCACAGCTGCACAAACTAAACAAAACGAGCTTACTCCATGCCCATGCGCTACTTACGCGGCATATCTTACAAAAGGGACAGCAAGGAAGAATACGCACTGGAAATATGTTTGTGATCACCAAGGACGGAAAAATAGAGTATGCAGCAGCGGCGCCCAACCTGGTAAAGACTGAAATGGAAGCCTTGCACAAGGATATTACCGTGCTCCTGAAAAGTGAATTAAGTTTTACTGAAGTTCTTTTTTACGCGGCTATGATTCACCTTGTCTTCGTAAAAATACATCCGTTCGAGGACGGTAATGGCAGAACGGCGCGCCTGCTCGAAAAATGGTTCATCGCCCAGAAACTAGGCCCAAAGGCGTGGTTTATTCAGTCAGAAAGGAGTTATTACGACCAACACCAGGCATATTACGACAACATCAGGCGGCTTGGACTGGAATACGAGTCCCTCGATTATACTCAGGCTTTACCTTTTGCACTTATGCTGCCTCAGTCTATCGAAGCAGCACAATAATTGCACCCACATCAATAAAAAAGAAGCAGTACAACTGCTTCTTTTTTATTTTTTAACCCGCAATTTAAACGAGTATTAGCTGACAAGGTGAGCCCCTTTAGGGGATTCGAATATGTTACCTAATAAGCGTTACGTCTCCTTTGTAAACAATGTTGTTGCCTGCCGGATCAGCGAGGATGATGATGTAATTATATACGCCCATATCCTGTTTTGCACCTTCAAAAGTACCATCCCATCCCTGGCTGGGATCCCAGGTGTTGTTATATACCAGCTGGCCCCAGCGATTATACACACTAAACTCTACAAGTTTCTGATACTTCAGATTACCGACTCTGAAGATGTCATTCAGGCCGTCGCCATTTGGCGTAAACGCTGAGGGAATGATAACCGGAGACACATCATTGACCGTGATGGTAACACTGAGCGAGTCTTTACATCCCCACTGGCTCGTACCAATGACCGTATATACTGTTGAATCTTTGGGTTTTGCAATTGGATTATTGATATTAGGATTATTAAGGGTGCCGTCATCAGGCCTCCACCAATAATACAAAGCGCCATCCACATTCAGTTGAATGCTTGATCCGTAATTTATCGCTGTGTTAGGCGTCATATTAGTGAGCACAATTGGCGGATACAATGTAATATTTGTAGTAGTAGAACTGATACAATTAGCTATGTTATAACTAAGCGTGTAATTGCCTATATCAGCAACAGTTGTGTTAGGAATGCTCGGGTTTTGCAGTGTCGATGTACCACCATTTGCAAAAGTCCACTTATAAGTGCCGCCGGGAGCCAGGTCATTGCCCTGCAAAATAAGCGTTTGGTCGACACATAATGGCGTGTTAGCGGAAATGGTAGGTGGAGGCGGAGCGCCGGGGTCGCTCAGTATCACGGGTCCGACACTATTAGATGTACATCCTGCGGGAGAAGTAACATTGATGCCATCATATGTCCCTGCCGCAAGCCCAGGTATTACTATATTGCCTGCAGTAGTTGACGTAAAGCTATATCCCAAAGCAGTCCCATTGTCGGTATATATGACCCCGTAAGCCAGCCCCCCGGGCAGGCCGGTGATGTTGATTATTATGCTGCCATCTGTGCCCAAACATGTGGTGGGGTTGCTGGAATTAACAATAGTAATTACCGGCACAGGATTAATAGTAACAACCGTTGTAGCAGGGAGCGAGGTACACCCAAGCAAAGTAACAGTGGCGGTATAGGTTCCATTTGCAGAAAGCCCTGCAGGATTGATGACCGGATTTTGCAACGCGGAAGTAAAGCCTCCTGGTCCGGACCAACTGTAGGTAACACCCGCAGCCGCGTCTGTTGCCGTGAAATTGACTGTACCACCCTCACAAACTGGTGAACTGTTTGTAAGTACCGGCGCAGGCGGATTTCCCGAGGCCACTAATACTACCGGCCCAACACTGTTTGAAACGCAACCGAAAGAATTGGTAACACTGATGCCGGAGTAAGTACCGCCACCAAGTGCTGTGATGACCACATTACCGGCAGCATCTGCTACTATCGTGATAGTAACAGCCCCTGAAGGCGCCGTATAGTGAACGGTGTAGGTATCACCAGCCGTAAGGCCCGACAGGGTAATTGTTCCGTCGGTTCCATTACAAGTAGTAGGGTTAGTTGAAGCTGTTCCACTGATGTCCGGAGAAGGGTTAACGGTTACCGTTATAGTGGCTACGCAACCCGTAGTACCATAAGTGATCGTGGCGGTTCCGCCCGACACGCCAGTCACAATACCAGCCGCCGTAACCGTAGCTACAGCCGTATTGCTGCTGCTCCACGCACCACCTGTGGTAACATCATTCAGCGTAGTCGTTGAGCCCTGGCACATAAACGGAGTACCCGTGATAGCCACCGGCAATGGGGTCACGGTTACCACAGCGAACGCCTGGCATCCACCGGCAGTAGTGTAAGTAATATTAGTGGTACCTGCACTAACCGCAGTAACAAGGCCTGAACCGGCGCTAATTGTGGCGACACCCGGCGTGCCAGAGCTCCATGTTCCTCCCCCGGTTGCGTCAGCAAGTGTAGTCGTGTTTCCAGAGCACAGGGATAATGTGCCCGTAATGGGGGTTGTTGGGTTCACTGTAATTGTGGTGCTGCCAGTAGCTGTATTTCCGCAAGCGTCGGTAATCGTCAAATTATAGGTAGTGGTGGAACCGGGTGAGACAACAGCAGGCGACCCAATAACAGGTCCCGGCGTCCAACTGAATGTGTAGGGAGGAACTCCGTACGTGCCAGAAGCAGTAAGCGTAGACGTGGCACCTGCACAGATAGTTGTGGGGCTAGCCGTGGCAGAAACGAACTCTACTGTATGGCCGATGACCGTAATAATAAGGGGTGCACTTGCAGATGCCCAAGTAGTTACACAAGCACCGGTAGTGAGCCAGTTCTGGTAGAAATACATTTTAATATTCAATGGAATAGATGGACACGAAGGCGCGGGAACACATGGCCCTAAGCCGGAAGTACCTGCCCCCGGAGTTCCCCAGATAGAGTAGGCGGCACCTCCTGTAGAGGTACATGTACCAGGCGCCGCTCCGCCCGGAGGACCACACGACCATGAAAAACCAGCAGCTGCCGTGCCCGGACTTCTGCATGTACCCAGGTAAAAACTAAACCCTACATACTCCATGTCACAAGTGGACGTGTAAGCAAATGAAAACTGAATATCTGTCAATGTGCAACCGGCAGGTGTCATTGCTGCGTTCGTATACATACAACCACTGAGCGCAGCCCAGGTTGCATTGTAAGAGCACCCGTTCACTGCTGGAGCAGTGGTAGTTGCGAGAGAAACCAATGGGTCAATTACAACAGGATAAGATGACACAGGTCTGTTGAGATAGCTGCCGGGTAAAGAAATGTCCAGCGTGTTGTTATCTCCCAGTATATACTCTAACAGTTTGATCGTGTTTTTCAGATTGGCATGTTCGTAAACGTTTGCGGCTGACACCAGGTATTTTGCTTCGCCTGTATTGTCCCTGAATTCCAGTGAACCAAAAGTGCTTTTTGTCCCTTCTGAAGATACTACCGATAGCCTACCTGCCTGCAAATGATCCCTGATCAATAACTTGCCATCTGCGTAGGCAGGTAAGGAATGGTTGATATTAAAACTTGTTTTCACCGCGCCACGGAATGTATGCATTTCGATGTCGATTCCCGGCCAGGCATTTGTTACATATACACCTTCGTCACCCGCGGTATGATTGCTCCAATCGGCTTTTCCGAGCGAAACCTCGCCGCCACCGGGTTTTACATAAATAAGCTCCAGGTTGTTGTTGAACTTAATCAGCTCATTACCTTTCCCGATTGAAGAATACCTATCGGCGGCGCTTACAACCACCGGTGCCGGCTGTTCGGTAGCTGAGTATACCCCTCTATGCTCGTTATCCGGCTGCAGGTTTGTAGTGATCGTCCTCCAGTTACCGGCAGCATCCCGATAGTGCATCGGCATAGTGGATGTCTGTACCAGGATATCTTTGCCGCCGTCCGCAGTAACTCCTTCTTTTTGGAAAGTCTTTGTGATCTCCGTGCGCTTGCCAATGACTTCATAACAATGATCACACGGCGTACCGGGGAACAACATCCCTGCCTCTGGATGATTTTCAAACCCGGCATTTTCCCTTGCCGCTTCTGCACTTTTGTTGATGAAAGGTTTTGTAAATGTTCTATAGTTCAATGGCTCCGCCGTCATGCCATTCTTTGCCATTACAGAAGCTGACGAAGAAACAGGTTCCTCAGGACTAATTCCTCCTGTACCACTGGTAGAATGGTCGGTCATCCTGTAGATGCCTGCAAGTCCCTGGCCAAATGAATTTACGCACAGAAACAGGCAAATGATCGTCAATATCCGGGGGAGTCTTGTAAAATGCTTCATAAACTTTTAGTATTATTAAGGGTATAGCTACAGTAAAAGACGATGTTTTGCACAAAAACGTTGGGATAAAACGTTTTTATAGTAACACTAATCAATTACTAATATATTAACGGGCTATTTATCACGTAAATATAGCATTTGCGAATTTAGAAAAGAATAATAATAATGAGTTTTTTCACTAAAAAAGTGAAATTGTTCCCGTAAACGATTATTAGGGAATCTTGCCCCACCTTTTTACACATTCGCCCAACTTACATAACAAAATTATCAATATATAATATATACGCCGGGGTATATTACTGGAACTTCAAAATTAGTTCTCCATTTTTATGTCGCTTACAATACTTCTTTTACCGGACGGGGTAATCGTTATTGTCTTCAGGTGCATTGTTTGGTGCTCGGGAATCGTTAAGGTCAGCGGCGATTTATATTCAAGGTCGGTCTCGCGGGGAGCATAGCCATCGAGTGTGTAGTAAATTTTGGCGCCCGCCACTGGTGACACCAATTCCACTTTGAAGTTACCACCACTGATAGTGGTGTCTTCTGCACCATACGCAATCGGAACCCGAAAATCGAACCCGGCGGCATCCAGCTTTCCTAAATGGTTGGGTAAACGCTGCTGCGAGAAATTCGTGTAGTCCTTGTTGGCGGGGGGTGTCCATCCTACTTCAGAAACGGCCATCATTCTCGGTAGTGCCATGTATTCTGCTTTTTCCGGCGTGGCTATATACTCCGTCCATACATTAGCCTGAACACCGATCACATGTTTTTGCTGCTCTGTATTGAGCACGGCCGGTACCGGCTCGTAAGCATAGGTTTTCGACAATGGCGCATTGCCGCCAATGGAAAGCGGCTCTTGTGGTGATTTGCTCTGTGCGTGGTCTAAATAAAGACCACCGCTGCCAGGCGTCATGATCACGTCATGCCCCAGTTGAGCAGCGGCTATACCTCCACCTTCGCCGCGCCAGCTCATTACGGTAGCGTTGGGAGCAAGGCCACCCTCCAATATCTCATCCCAGCCTATGATAGAGCGGCCCTGCGAATTCACATATTTCTCTATGCGGCCGACGAAATAACTCTGCAGGCCATTTTCATCGTTCAGGCTTTGCTCGCTGATGAGACGGCGGCAGAAGTCCGATTTTTTCCAGGCTATTTTAGGGCACTCATCGCCTCCTATGTGTATGTATTTGCCGGGAAACAACTCCATTACTTCCAGTAATATGCCATCCAGCATTTTAAAAGTCTCGTCGGTAGGACAAAGGACATCCTGTGACACCCCCCAGTTCTCGCCCACCTTGTAGCCTTTTTCCGGATCGCAGCTCAGCTCAGGATATGCGGCAATAGCGGCCAGCGAATGCCCGGGCATCTCTATCTCCGGCACTATGTTTATGTAGCGGTCTTCGGCATAATGAATCACGTCGGCAATCTGCTCCTGCGTATAAAAACCGCCGTATGGAGTGCCATCATACAGCATAGAATCTGGTCCGGCAGCGCGCCCTATCTTGGTCTGAGCGCGCATTGCACCCACTTCTGTGAGCTTGGGATACTTCTTTATTTCTATGCGCCAACCCTGGTCGTCTGTGAGGTGCCAGTGAAAATTATTGAGCTTATACATAGCCATCAGGTCCAGGTATTTCTTTACAAAGTCGACATCGAAGAAATGGCGGGCCACATCCAGGTGCATGCCACGGTAAGGAAAGCGTGGATGGTCTTTGATCACCGCGCACGGAATACTACCGTAGCCAGCGTTGCTGCCATGCAGCAATTGGATGAGCGTCTGAATACCATAGAACATGCCCGCTCCCCTGCCCTCCAGTATTACCTGGTTTTCGCTGATCTGCAAGTGGTAACCTTCCAGCGGCATTTCACCTTTAAAGTTGAGCGACAAGGTGATGGTATTCTTAAGCGAATATTTCTTCCGGTCGACCTGGCCCATGTCGATCACCGTATTCACATATCCCGCTTTCTTCAGATAATTATTGAAGAATTTAACCGCCTTGTTATCGGGAGTATCGACGAGGATGATCGTTTCCGGCGTGAGCTTAAATTCACCTTTAGCCTTGGTTACTGAAACCGGTGCGGGGATGATACCCATGTAGGGATCATTTTGCGCGAATGCAGCATTACTGAGAAAAAGAAATATTAAACCTGGAATTAGGAATCTGTAATTGGGAATTTGGATTGTATGTTTCATGCATGTTATTTTTTTATTTCAATAAATTGTTTGGGCACGTTCCAGCCTTCAATGCAGGCTATTGGCTGCACACCCGTATGGGGAGTAAACGAGACAGACACTGTTCTCAGTTCACCCGGAGGAACGGAAATATAGTTATTATTACAGAAAACAGGTAATATCCGTTTCTGTGTTTTTTTATCCATCAATGAAATGTGATTAAAAAATGCAAGTGTATTGTTCTGACCATTTTTTACAGAAATGGTTACTGTACTATCGTTTTTAAAGAAAGCCGTGATCTCCGGATTTGATGTTTCCAACCCGCAAAGCCAGTTGAAACCACCCATAGAATCCGTCAGCGCATAAATGTTATTGTCAAATTTTCCTGTAGCAGAATCGACCAGCAGCAGGCCAAGAAAAACACCTTTATTCAAGTCATTTGGGGTAAGACGGTCATTTTTTTCGAATGTATAGATTGTCATGACAGTGCCGGGCTGCAATGCAAATTCCCCTAACTTGATCTCCTCTTCCTGCTTTTGTTTATAAAGATGTATGCCTGGCATTATAGTTACCGATTCAAAAGAATTATTCACCGCTTTAATTGACTTATCTACTGGGTCATACATAATATGCAACGGTTTTGCACCTTCGCTGATCCCATACATACATGCGTTCGGATCGAGGTAGACATCGTACATCTGCCCCACCATGGCAGTCCATGGGTTTTGCGTTTTCCATTCAATGACACCTGTGTACCAGTCCCAAATATGGGAGGTTGCACCCTCCATCAGTGCTCGGTATTGGTTGTAGTTCACAAGCTGGGCCTTCATTGCAAAGTCTTTTACATCTTTAGGGTGGCCGTATGCTTCAATGGCTGAATCGTAACTAACATATTTGTGGTAACGCCAGACAGAATCTATCTGCCATTTGTGCGCGGCGGTATCATACACGGGCACTATCATATTTTCTTTAGGAATAAACCGCTGTAAAGATTCGTAATCCCCAATGCCGACTGACCCTACTTCCGAATTGAACCCCCAGGAACGATGGCTCCAGAAAAAAGTATCCGGCTGAATGGTATAAGGCCCGTCATATGCCTGGTAGGACATACTGTCATCATTGGAGTATTCGAAGAATATGCGCGTGCCATCCAGTTGCGGCAATAAAGAATCACGAAGGGGCCTTAATACATCGGCAGGCGGACGTATCTCATTGCCACCGCACCATATAGCCAGCGACGGATGATTGCGCAGCATCTCGATCTGATCGGCAAGTGTTGTAACAAACAGTTTGTGATCGTCGGGATAGTTTCTGCGGGCATTCGTGTCTTCCAGTTTTAGCGGATCATCCCAGCGGCCGTTGCAATCGCCGGACGCCCAGAAATCCTGCATTACCAGCAGGCCGTATTTATCGCAGGCATCGTAAAACTCCGGGCGCTCCGTTATTCCTCCGCCCCACACCCTGATGAGGTTCAGATTCATATCCCGGTGATAACGCACCTCGGCATCATATCGCTCGGGAGAGAAGCGCAGCATTTCGTCCGATAGTATTCGGTTGCCGCCTTTGATAAATATTTTTTGGCCGTTCACTTGTATCTCCCGGCTCTGTGTATGTGCATTCCAAACGCCTTTTATTTCGCGTACACCAAAGGTTATTTTCTCGTCGTCAGAAACCAAGGTGTCGTTAACGAGGAACTTCACCCTAATATTATACAAGGCCTGTTTGCCATATCCATTAGGCCACCAGAGTTGTGGCCGCTGAAGTGTATAATCGGGAAATGAGACTACTTGTTTTGAGTTCGCACGCAAATGTACTTTTACAGAAATCTTTTTACCGGTCAGTTCGTATTGAAGTAAACCATCAATATCTTTCGCCGCCTTATTCTCGACATCTGCAGTCACCTTGATCGTAGCAGGTTCCTGCTTGTCACCAGGAAGCCGCTTACCAGGCACAAGTGTCATAACGCGGGTATTTGTTACGGTTACTTCCCGGGTTCTTTTTACAAAAACCTTATCCCATATGCCTGTATTGCGATCGCGCACGGGTTGTATCCAGTCCCAACCTGCGGTGTATTGATTGGTGAGGTTGTGTGCTATCATTCCATCCCCACCCTGCCCGCCATTCGGATTGCCCACCGGATCGGGTGGATAAACAATTACAGCAAGGCGGTTATGACCATCTTTTGCGATAAACGAGGTAATATCATATTCCTGCCGCAGGTACATGCTTTTATATTGAGCAACACTTACTTTATGTCCATTAAGAAAGACGTCACAGCTATTGTTTACCCCTCTGAAATGCAACCATACATGCTCACCTTTTCCGGTAATTTTCTCTGTAAAATCCGTTACAAACCAATAGGTATAATAGTCTCGCCCAACTTTGAAGATGTCCGGTATTTGCTCATTGTTCGTCCCGTAAAAAGGATCTGGAATAAGATGGTTGTATAGCAATGATGTAAGCACAGTGCCTGGCACTACAGCAGGCATCCAGTCTTTGAGCGGAAAGTTTTGTTTTGATATTTCTTCGCCTGTTTTCTGGACCGATGAAGCGCGGATACATTTCCAGCCGGAGTTTAGCTCGTATTGTTGTTGAGCGGAAACACAGGAATAATTACATAACAGGAGAAGGGCTAGCACTACTCCTTTGCCAAATATTTTATTGAAGCATCCGCATCCCATTAATTATTCACTGAGGCTGGCCAATCCTTCGGATCGGTGCCCCATTTTTTATTAGGCTGAGCGCCCATTACAAACTCCAGCAGTCCGCCTTTCTCCAATGTAGCATGATCAATGTACGTTTTGCTGTAGGGTGCGCCATTCAGCATGACGCTCTGTATATAAGGATGATCTTTAGCATTGTTCTTAGCCTTTATCGTAAACTGCTTGCCTTCGGGTAATTTGATAGAAACAACATCAAACACGGGACTGCCAAAAACATATTCTCCGTTTGCGGGGTTGGCCGGGTAAAGACCCATCATGCTCCAGACCGCCCATGCGCTCATCTGCCCGCAATCTTCATTACCTGCGTAACCATCAGGCGCATCGTGATACATGGAGTCAATTATGAACCGCACCTTCTGCTGCGTTTTCCAGGGAGCACCTACGAATGTGTACATATAAGCTATGTGGTGGCTGGGTTCGTTGCCGTGTGCGTACTGGCCTATGAGCCCGCTTACGTCAGGTGGCGCGCTCTCCCCTTTCACACTTGACGACACTGTGAATAAAGAATCCAGCTTCTGAATAAATTTGTCATAACTGCCAAACTCTTTTGCCAACCCACGCACGTCATGCGGAACAAAAAAAGTATACTGCCACGCGTTGCCTTCTTCATACATAGAACTCCGCTCCGTAGATGTCATGTATGGATCAAAAGGAACAACCCAGTTGCCATCTGAGTTCTTGCCCCTGATAAAGCCAGTTGACTTATCGAATAACTTTTTATACGCCTGCGACCTGTTCATGAAGGTTTCGTAATCCTTGTCTTTACCCAGCTTCTTAGCCACCTGCGCAATGCACCAGTCGTCATAAGCGTATTCCAATGTTATCGTCACGCTGCTTCCTTCTTTGTCCTGCGGCAAATAACCATACTTGATATAATCCTGCGTTCCCCGCACATTCTGGAAGGCGCTCTTCTTCATCGCAGCATACACTTTTTCGGGGTCCAGGCCCGGTGTGTTCTTCAGCACAGCATCGGCAAGCACAGGCACGGCATGGTAGCCGCTCATACAGTTGGTCTCGTAAGTACTGAGGTCCCATACTGGCAACAACCCATTCTCATCGCTGAAGGCCAACATACTGTTGAGTATATCCGTATTGCGCTCGGGCTGAGTGATCGTAAATAAAGGATTTAACGCGCGGAAGGTATCCCACAAAGAAAATACCGTATAACGCTGGCCTTTTTTCATTTTATGCTGTTCATCCTTAGCATTTTTGTAGTGGCCGTCGGCATCTGAGTACAGTACCGGTGCCATGCACGTATGATAGAGTGCACTATAGAAAACACGCTTCAGCTTGTCATCTGCTGACTGGACTGTTATCTTACTAAACTCATTCTCCCACTTCTGTGTAGCATCATTGATAACACCCACAAAATCCCAATCGTTGATCTCCTGCAAAGCTTCTAACGCTTTATCTGCACTCACTGACGACAGACCTACCTTCATCAGCAGTGCGTGGGCAAACAGATCATTGAACTCCAGTTCACCGTTATATACATCGCCATTCTCGTCGTCTTCTTTCACTTCTGCATGTGTCTTATTGTCGTAAATATGCAGCTTCTTCATGGGCACCGATGTCCGCGCCGCAAAATACACCCGCTGCTCCTTGGCCCAACCGGTAGAGTAACGATAGCCCATGATCGTAGAATCATCCAATTTGTAAATACGCGTCTGCGTTGTGCTGTCGTAATTTATCGCAAAAGCCAGGTTGAAGCGCAGCACAGGCCGGCTGCCGGCGGGAAATGTGTAGGAATGAAAACCACAGTGCTCTGTGGCTGTCAGGCCAACCTTTATTCCATTATTGAGCTGTACGCCATAATAGCCAGGCCATTTGTCTTCGGCCTTGTGCCGGAACCTTGCCCTGTAATGCGTCGCGGAATCGGGAATAAGATTCGTGCTCGGCATCACAGATATATCGCACCAGTCACCGCAGCCGGTGCCGCTAAGATGCATATGACTGAAGCCAGCGATTACGGAATCGCCGTAATTATAGCCGCTGCACCAGTCCCAGCCCTCGGTACCATTATCGGGACTAAGCTGCACCATACCGAAAGGAACGGTGGCGCCGGGATAAGTATGCCCGTGCCCTCCGGTACCGATGGACGGATCAACATAACGGATCAAATGTTGTGCAAAAACACCTGTGTTGATAATCGTAAGAAACAGGCAAACGCTGAGTGCTTTCTTAGAAAGAATGATCATTTTATGAGTTATAAAAAATAAAAAATTAGCTCTGTTTAAGAGCGATAAAAGTAAGTTTTTTCTTCCACAGCCACAGGCCCCTACCTAAATCAACTTTAAATCGATAGATTTACGAATACATTTGAACAAGGCATTGACCGCCACGCAATAATTTTCAGTTTATGAACAGACGACTATTTGTAAAACAAACTTCAATGGCCGCGACTGCTGTGTTGCTATCAAAATATACTTTTGCAACACAGGATACACTACCCTTTCCAGTGGTACGCACGGCGCCCGCGGACAGAAACTTCACCAGCAAAGCGGTGGAAAAGTTAATTGCAGAAGTTAAGGCCAACATAGGGAATAAGGAGATCGCATGGATGTTCGAGAATTGCTTCCCGAATACACTGGATACCACTGTTGATTTTGACATAATAGATGGCAAGCCTGATACCTATGTGATCACCGGCGACATAGATGCAATGTGGCTTCGCGATTCATCGGCACAGGTATGGCCTTACTTACCTCTTTGTAAAGAAGACGAGGAGTTGAAACAACTGATCAAGGGCGTTATAAATCGGCAAACAAAGTGCATACTCAAAGACCCCTATGCCAATGCATTTTACAAGAACGAACATAAAAAAAGTAAGTGGCATACCGACCATACCCAAATGCAGCATGGTGTACATGAGCGCAAATGGGAGATAGACAGTTTGTGCTACCCCATCCGCCTGGCACATGGCTACTGGAAAGAGACCGGTGACACCTCCCCATTTGATGCGCAATGGGTTGCTGCTATGCAACTTGTGGTAAAAACATTCAAAGAGCAGCAACGAACGGACAATAAAGGACCTTACAGTTTCAACAGAAAGACGGACAATGCCACCGATACCCAACCAATGGGCGGCTATGGCTACCCGGTAAGGCCGAACGGGCTCATATGCTCAGCCTTCCGGCCAAGTGACGATGCTACACTTTTCCCCTACCTGGTACCCAGCAACTTCTTTGCGTTCGAAAGCCTCGGGCAATTGGTAACCATCGTGGGTGCGGCAAAACTGACCTTTGACACAGACCAGATCGATTCTTTAATGACCCAGATAGTCACCGGGCTGGACAATGACGCCAAAATAAAACATGACAAATTCGGGAAGATATTTGCCTACGAAGTGAATGGTTATGGCGGGGTAAACTTTATGGATGATGCGAACGTACCTTCATTGCTATCGATGAGCTACCTTATGTCCACCATGCACAAAGACGAAACTTACAAGAACACCCGGAAATTTGTGCTCTCCCAGGAAAACCCATTTTTCTATAAAGGCAAGGCAGGCGAAGGTATTGGCGGCCCCCATGTAGGCGCCGACTATATCTGGCCAATCAGCATCATCATGCGCGGCCTCACCAGCACAGACGATGCGGAAATAAAAAAGTGCCTCGATATGCTGCAGCACACACACGCAGGCACCGGCTTTATGCACGAAGCCTTCCATAAAGATGATGCGACAAAATACACCAGGCCGTGGTTTGCGTGGGCTAATACATTGTTTGGGGAATTTGTGTGGAAGGTGTATAGGGAGAAACCGCAATTGTTAAACCCCTGACCCCTAAAGGGGGACCAGGCATTTAGCGATTGAATTATCATCAGCCGCATTTTTATTAATTTAGCTGGGTTTATGGGAAAGTGGAACGTTAGTATGTCGTTCAATAGATAGTTCCCGTTAATAGCTGGGTGGCGTCACGCAGGAGTTTTAGTGTCCATTATGATCGTCACCGGCCCATCGTTCACCAGTGCCACTTTCATATCAGCACCGAAGACACCTGTGGCTACAGGCTTGCCAAGCTTTTCAGAAAGAACGGCATTGAAGTATTCATATATTGGTATTGCCTGCTCCGGACGCGCTGCTTTAATGAACGACGGTCGGTTGCCTTTTTTATAGGCGGCATGCAGCGTAAACTGGCTCACCACCAGTATATCGCCATCTACCTCCTTTATGTCTTTATTCATGAGTCCGTTCTCATCACCGAACACACGGAGCAGCGCGATCTTGCTGCTCAGCCAGTCCGCATCTTCTTTTGTATCTTCTGTTTCGATGCCCAGCAACACCATGAAACCAATACCGATGGCCGATTTTAAATCGCCATCTATCGTAACGCTTGCCGTGGAAACTCGTTGAATAACCGCTCTCATTATTAATGTGCAAATAGGAGAATATGCAAATGTGCAAATAATAGTCATAGCCCAAAAATATTTTCGTGAACTTTGTGCCTTGTAAGAAACAGGAGCAGGCCGCTACCCTTACTCGTGGACTTACGACTTACGACTTATGACTTACGACTACTCAGACACCATCGTTGCTATTTCCACACCCCCGGGCGAAGGCGCTATAGGCGTGATACGCCTGAGCGGCAGCCAGGCAATCGCTGTTGCGAATGAAATATTTGCCGGCAAAGACCTCACCCGGCAGCCTACACACACCCTGCATTTCGGAAAAATAATGGATGGCAACACCATTGTTGATGAAGTAGTAGTGAGCTTGTTCAAAGGGCCGAAGAGCTATACCGGCGAAGACATTGCTGAGATCAGTTGCCACGGATCGGACTATGTGCTACAGCAAGTGATGAACCTGTGCATGGCCAATGGCGCCAGAATGGCAAAGCCCGGAGAGTTTACACTCCGCGCATTTATGAACGGTAAAATGGACCTTGCCCAGGCAGAAGCAGTAGCGGACCTGATAGCCAGCCACAGCGCTACCGCACACCGCGCGGCCATACACACCCTGCGCGGCGGATTCAGTGAAGACCTGAAGCAGATGCGCGAACAACTGATACAGTTCAGCGCACTCATAGAACTGGAGCTCGACTTCAGCCAGGAAGATGTGGAGTTTGCCGACCGCACAAAGTTTTATGCGTTGATAAACCGGCTCACTGTAGCTACACAACAACTGGCGGATTCCTTCCAGCTGGGCAATGTGATAAAGAATGGTGTGAGTGTGGCGATAATAGGCCGCCCCAATGCCGGCAAAAGCACACTGCTCAATGCGCTGCTCAACGAAGAACGCGCTATAGTAAGTGACATAGCAGGCACCACACGCGATACCATTGAGGAAACACTGAACATAAACGGCATACTATTCCGCCTGATAGACACTGCTGGCATCCGCGAACATAGTGTTGATGTGATAGAACTGCAAGGCATAGAAAGAAGTGTGGATGCTATGAACAAAGCAGATGTAGTTGTGTACTTGTTTGACCTCGTCGAAAGCCGGAAATCTAAAGAGGTGAGCGATGAGGTTTTGCGTAAAAAAGATGCGTTTGACAAAGCAGAGATAAAATATGTATTGGTAGGCAACAAAGTAGATGAGGCCGGCGAAGCACATGCACAGGAAGCATTCAAAAGCATCCGTGAAAAAATGTTTTTTATCTCTGCCAAAAACAAAGAAAACATAGGTGCGCTAAAACAGGCCTTATACAACCTGGTGGCAGAAGGGAAGATAAAACAGGAAGGCACTATAGTTACCAATGCCCGCCACTACGGTGCACTGACAGAAGTGCTCAAATCGTTGATCGATATAAAAACCGGAATGGACAACAACATACCGGGCGACCTCATTTCGCTGGACATCCGCAGATGTTTATACTATCTCGGTGAGATCACCGGAGAAGTGACGACGGAGGATAAACTGGACTATATTTTTAGTAAGTTCTGTATCGGAAAGTAACTATCCTTTAATAGGAGAGGGCTTCAATTTTCATTGAAGCCCTCCCCTATAATACTCAAACGGTCATTCCGCAATCACCTACTGCTCAATGACAAAATGGAACACGTCATTTTTGGTTCCTGAATGAAGGTTCAGTATGTACATGCCATTTGCCATTGTATTGCTTAACTGTATTTGTTCACTGATAGCACCATCTTTCACGGCCACGTTGCTCTTATAAACAACCTGTCCCAGCATATCTGTTATCTCAATAAATGCGTTAGGGTCTGAAATACCTAAGGCGCCTTTGATCGTGAACTGTCCGTTATTAGGGTTAGGGATCAGCCTCACATTATCCCCACCCGACGCACATTGCGGTACTCCTTCCACGTTTACGGCTACGATCACTGAGTTAAATGAGGGATAAATGCAAGGAAGTTTTCCTGTAACAAAACAACTAACCGAATCATGGTTTGCCAAAACACTTGAAGTAAAGGTCGAATTGGTAGCACCGGGTATCATATCGCTGTTAATAAACCATTGGTAGTTGATATCGCTGGCGCTTACTCCTGTAACGACCGCCATAAAAGTATCAGCCTGTGCAAAATATATTGCATTGCCAGGAGTTGCGTAAACATTCACGGTTGCAACAAACGCACTGTCTACCGACATCGAGATCGTATCAACAGCGGTTCCGCAAACATTTGTATAGCTGTAAAAAATGCTGGTGGTGCCGGCGCTCAAGCCACTAACCAGTCCTGCTGAGCCTATTGTCGCTACCGATGTATTACCGCTGCTCCATACCCCGCCTAATACAGAATCACTCAAAGAAATGTTTCCGCCGAGGCATACAGCCATCAGGCCGTTGATAGCTCCTGCATCCGGCAATGGATTGACCGTAACCGAATAACCCGCTGTCGCTGTCCCACACCCGTTTGAATTCGTGTAGACAATGCTGGCATTTCCTGCTAACGCGCCAGTAACGATACCTGTAGAACCCACAGCGGCTACAGCAACATTACTACTGCTCCATGTGCCGCCAGATACAGCGTCAGTCAAAGAAATAGTACTATTTACGCACACACTGGATAGCCCGCTGATCGTACCAGCATCCGGCAACGGATTAACTGTCACTATATAGCTGGCACCTGCGGTACCACATATGTCAGCGGTAGTGTAGGTAATATTTGTTGCGCCTGCACTTAGTCCTGAAACCACCCCAGCGGCACTGACGGTACCCGCTGCCATATTGCTGCTGGACCATGTTCCGCCACTGCCTGCTATAACATCGGTTAGTGTAATCGCAGCTCCCACGCAGACACTCGAAGGGCCTGTAATAGTTCCGGCAACCGGTGTGGTATTAACTGTAACGACTGATGTTGCTGTGACGGTGCCGCAGGATGCGGTAGAAACGGTGTAAGTGATCACTGTTGTCCCCGCGGTTATGCCATCAAGTATTCCCGACAATGGGTCGATTGTTCCAGCGGCAATATTGCTGCTGCTCCATGCTCCTGCGCCACCGGTAGCAGCAGCATCAGTAAGCGTGATGGTTGTGCCTGTACATACCGAGCCAGGGCCAGTGATAGCTCCCGCAACCGGAGTTGCGTTAACCGTAACGTCTGAGGTTGCCATAGCGGAGCCGCACGAGGCAGTAGCTATTGTATAACTGATTATTGTTGTTCCTGCACTTACTCCGTGCACAACACCTGAAACCGGGTCAACTGTGCCGGCCGCGGTATTGCTACTGCTCCATACGCCGGGATCGACAGCGGTTGCATCACTCAATGTTATACTTGTACCGCTGCATACAGAACCCGCGCCTGTAATGAAACCTGCCGCCGGGCTAGTATTAACGGTAACAATAGTTGTCGCTGTGACGGTGCCGCAGGAAGCGGTAGAAACCGTGTAACTTATGGTGGTGGTTCCTGCGCTTACTCCATGCAGAATACCTGATACTGCATCAACTGTTCCGGCTGCCGTATTGCTGCTGCTCCAAACACGAGCACCGCCAACTGCTGTTGCATCACTCAGTGTGATGCTTGTGCCGGTACATACCGGAGAAGCGCCAGTGATGGAACCAGCGACAGGGGTGGTATTAACTGTAATGACCGACGTAGCTGTCGCGGTGCCGCAGGACGGAGTAGTGATCATATAGCTGATCGTGGTTGTTCCCGCACTTACGCCATATACCGCACCTGCACCACTTATTGTGCCAACGGCCGTATTCGCACTGCTCCAAACCCCTGCTCCGCCAATTGCCGTAGCATTGCTGAGCGTGGTCGTTGCGCCAGTACATACAGCGTTTGCGCCGGTTATCGTGCCAGCCACTGGCGTAACATTTACGCTAACTATTTGTGTCGCTGTAACAGTACCACAGAACGCGCTTGACACTGTGTAACTTATCGTGGTTGTTCCTGCGCTTACCCCATACACCATACCTGAAACAGCATCAACTGTTCCCACACCGGTGTTGCTGCTGCTCCATACTCCGATACCGCCGCCTGCTGTTGCATCGCTGAGTGTGGTA
>CAIVEW010000025.1 GCA_903905065.1 uncultured Bacteroidota bacterium
TATCCCCTCGGCAAGGTGTATATCTACCAATGCCACATCTACATCTAGACCGGGAATTGCAGCAATAGCTTTTTCCCCATTTTCAAATGCCGCCACACACTGGTATCCGTCCGTCCCGTTCACAAGGACGGACAGCATTTCCCGCGTTTGTTGCTGATCTTCTATTATTACAACCTGTATGGCACTCATAGGCAGGGGATAAACGGTAAAAATAAATAGTATAATTTTCCCCGTAATTACACATTAGTAGTATTTCTCCCTGGAGTTTCTCTGCTTGCTATGCAATTACCGCTGATCGCAGTTTGTTTGTTGGGACTGTTATCTGTAAGATGGTTCCTTGTACCGGCCCATTTTCGACAGAGAATTTCCCGCCAATTGATTCGACGCGCTGTTTCATATTGCGAAGGCCGTTGCCACCACTGTTCGCTAGTCTGGTGCCCATACCTTTCCCATTGTCTTCTATTGTCATATTGAGTCCCTGCTCATTAAGTTTTAATTGAATGAGGATTTTGTGGGCTGACGAATGTTTTACAACATTATTAATTGCTTCCTTAACGGTAGAGAATATGTTGCGTTGCGTTTGGCGGGAGATATTTATGCCGGGTACATTTTCCGGAAATAAAAGAACGGGTACTATGCCCGTGCCTTCTATGTAATCGGCGCAATACTCACGTAGGCGGGCCACAAGGTTGTCCAGCGTTGTATTTTCAGGGTTTAGTACCCAGATAAGATCACGCATATTGTCCACCAGGTCTTTGGACATGGAAGCTATTTGGCGGATGTCTGCAGCCGTATTGCCGTTGTTCAGCGCTTTTTGTTCTGCAACATTTGCGGTAAGTGAAATTTTGGAAAGCCCGGAGCCCAGATCATCATGAACGTCTTTTGCTATCCGCATACGTTCATTATATTCGGCCTCTGCAATTGCCTGTTCCCGTTTTTGTTTCTGAAGCACTTGCTGCCTGTTGTAAAGCAAGAACGCTATCACCGATGCCAGTACCATGATGCCGATTATGGCCAGCATCTGGTACCGGGTTTTTTCCAGCTTTATGATCTGTTTTTCCTTTTTCTCGGTTTCATATTTTGTTTGCATATCTGCCAACTGTCTTGACCGTTCAATGCTGATAAAACTGTCTTTCACCGAAGTATAAGTTTTGTAAAGGTCAAATCCCTTTTGGTAGTCCCCGCTTTTGGCATAGTCGTTTGCAAGGCTTTCGTATGCATTGATGATCAGGTCTTTAGAGTCTATCTCAAGGCCGGTTTTCAGGCCTCGCTCATTTAACTCTATAGCTTTTTTGTAATCGCCTTTCATTTCATAGACGTTCCCGATGTTTATAAGGTTAGCCGCAATCATGAATTTGTCGCCCGTTTTTTCCGATATACCGAGGGACTGTTGATAAAACTCGATCGATTTGTCATAGTCTTTCAGGTATTTATACACGATCCCAATATTGTTATACAGGATAGCTATTCTATCTTCCATTTTCAGTTGCTGGTATAAAGCCAGCGCCGTGGTATAGCTTTTGATCGCCTCGCCGTATTTTTTTTGCTGCTCAAAAACAACGCCTTTATTATTGGCGCAATCAGCGAGGATAAAAGTATCATTTATGGATGCGGCTATTTTTTCCGCTTCATCATATTTTTGAAGGGCTTTCGCAAAGTCCTTCGTTTCGGCATATAAAGCACCAATGTTTTTGGTGCATTTGGCTATGCTTTTTCTGTCCTTTTGTTCTTCGGCTATAGATATCGCGTCCTGGTATGCCTTTAGCGCTTCTACCGATTTCCCGATATTGCAGTAGTCATTTCCGAGATTATTGTAGATGACCTTCCTGGTATTTTTGTCGTTTTGTTCGATAGCGGTCTTCAGCCGCGATTGCAGTACTGCAATGGACTGTTCAAATTCCCCTTGCTGATATAAGTCTATACCTTTTTGCAGCAGGCTGTCCTTTTCCACAGGAGCTGCATACAAGGGTATAAAATATAGTATGGATATAGCCGCCAAAATGACTCTCATATACATTCCGTATTCTTTCAACTATAAATATATTCTATTCTATCGGGAAAACCAATCAGGCCGGTGAATCAGTCTTGCATATAAACGATGGGTATTTTTCCGGCGGTTTTTCCCTGGGGAATATGCGGCTGGTTTTCAGGAGGTTTTGCCGAACGTAAACAAAACCAATGCCGGAGCACGAAGACTATCCTACTCATTCTTATCGTAGGTCAGGCTAAATATCTCGTCTTCGCTCATCAGTAGCCATACTTTGTCAATCTCCTCCCTGGTAAACCGGGTATGGAAGCAATACAATTGGTAAGCCGTCGAGTCTGCCGCAACAGCATAATTACAGCCATAGGGCGCAGTTTTCGAAAAAGGGACATAGTTACTGATCAGCTTACCTGATTTAAGCAAAATATCCAGCTTGAAATCCCTCCATTTCAAAGTATCTTTAGAAGACTTATTGAAAATTGCAGTTCTCACCGACGTATATGGGGGGAAGTCCTTGCCTTCAGTATAATGGATGGTAGCGGGGTAAAGGCCGAAAACGAAGTCAACAGTCTTGTCCCCATTGTTCACGACCTGGTAATAATAAGGGTATTTTACTTCCTGGCTAAAGACCGGAAACGATGTCAGAAATAAAATGGAAAACAATAGTTGCTTTTTAAACATAACGTGTGGCGGATTACCATCTTAAAGGTAGTACAATTAATAGGGAGTAATCACCTAGAATTCCGCATTTTTCGGCGTCCTCGGGAAAGGTATTACATCACGAATGTTAGTCATTCCGGTAACGAACAATACCATACGTTCGAACCCAAGCCCGAAGCCTGCATGTGGCACCGTGCCAAAACGGCGGGTATCCAGGTACCAGAACATTTCATCGGCAGGTATGTGCATCTCCTGCATCCGCTGTGTTAGCTTGTCCAGCCGCTCTTCTCTTTGCGAGCCGCCTACTATTTCTCCTATCCCCGGTGCCAGTATATCCATTGCTGCTACAGTCTTACCATCATCATTCTGGCGCATGTAGAAGGCTTTTATCTCTTTTGGATACCCCGTGACGATCACTGGTTTTTTAAAATGTTTTTCCACCAGGTAGCGTTCATGTTCGCTCTGCATGTCTATGCCCCAGCTCACATCGTAACTGAATTTCTTCTTTTTATACGCGGGTGACTCGATCAGTATATTTATCGCCTCGGTGTAAGTGATGCGCTCAAATTTATTGTTGAGCACAAATTCCAGCTTTTCTATCAGCGGCATATCGCTACGCTCGTTTGTCGGTTTTTGCTTTTCTTCATCTGCCAAGCGCTGTGCCAGGAACTCGAGGTCTTCGCGGTTGTTTTTCAAAGCATGATCTATCACAAACTTCAGCAGGTCCTCGGCGAGGTCCATATTGTCGTATATATCATTGAATGCTACTTCCGGTTCTATCATCCAGAACTCCGCAAGGTGGCGGGCGGTATTAGAATTCTCCGCACGGAATGTTGGGCCAAAGGTGTATACCTCGCTCAAGGCCATAGCTCCGAGCTCAGCTTCCAACTGCCCGCTAACGGTGAGATTGGTAGCACGCCCAAAAAAATCTTCTTTAAAATTGATACTCCCATCTTCGTTGTGCGGTGCATTATCAAACGGCAAGGTAGTCACCTTGAACATTTCACCGGCACCCTCTGCATCAGATGCGGTTAATATTGGCGTATGCAGGTACACAAAGCCGCGGTCATTAAAAAATTTATGAATGGCATACGCCAGCGTATGGCGCACACGGAACACCGCTCCGAATGTATTGGTACGAAAACGCAGATGCGCGATCTCGCGAAGGTATTCCAGGCTGGGGCGGTTCTTTAGCTGTAAAGGGAATTGTTCGGTGTCGCAATCGCCGAGCACTGTGATATTATCCGCTTTTATTTCTACCCGCTGGCCTTTGCCCAGCGACGGTATTACGGTGCCATCAACACTTACAGACGCGCCCGTGGTGATACGTTTTACTATCGCATCATCCGTGCCCAGTTCTATTACTACCTGTATATTACCAAGACATGAGCCGTCATTGAGCGCAATAAACTGGTTGTTACGGAATGAGCGTACCCATCCTTTTACATTTACTCTATAATCGCTTGCTTCGTTTGCTAAAATGTCCTTGATCTTTGTACGTTTCATTTTGCTTGATTTGCAGGTATGGCAACCCTCACCGGTGTGCCACACCTAATTCACATCTACTTTTATTTATTAAAAAACAGGTATTTCACTGCCAATATCATCAAAAAAACTCCAAATATCCTTTTTAATGTGCTTTCCGGCAAATTCAAAGCCACCTTACTGCCGAAGTAACTGCCCACAATAAAGGCTACGCAAAGTATTCCGGCTATTTTAAAGTCCACATAGCCGGCCTTGTAATAGTTGATGACTGCAAATATGCCGATAGGCGGCAGCAGCATAACCAGTGATGTACCCTGTGCTACTTTCTGGCTCATTGCAAACAGGATCACAAGTGCCGGTACCACCAATACGCCGCCGCCAATACCTACCACACTGCTCAGCATACCTGCGGCCAACCCGATCGCCAGGAGGCCAATAATTGTTGTAGCGCTCATATTCATCATCGTTACTTTAGTCAAAAGTAATGAGTATACGGTAAATTATCGGCTCCTTTAAACTATCCTTATTTACGTCCGTCTATAAGCATCCGGCGAGGCAGCGTGACCTTGTTATCATCCGAAAATTATTTTTTTGAAAATTCCCAAGGAAACTGCCGCGGGATACGTCTATAGTAATAAGGTGCCCGGAAGTTGCGGTTCAATGCAGTAGGAAAATCAGCGATCGGTTACGAAACAATTTTTTCAATAGCGCAACGTTCTTTGAATAGACCCTTTTTGCATCAGAGAGTGAGGAAATGAAAGTTTAATGTGAAATGTTTACCCTTGTTACCCTAAAAACCTATATTTGGAAATATTTTACCGCCAAAATTGTTTTTTTGGCGGGTACTTATATCTTTGCAAACGCACAAATTTTTTCTTTAACTAATATTCAGAAAACACAAAAACTAAAATCAGTATTATGGCAGACGTAAAAACGGCAGCAGCGAGACCATCAGCTCCACAGGGAAACACAGCCGGCAAACCAAAGAATTCAAACAATTTTTTGGTCAATCTTATTGTAGTGGTAGCCTGTATCCTGGTGGGATACCTTACCTGGAAATTTGTGATGGGCAACGGGAATAACTTCCAGGACATTGAGAAAAAACATGCTAAAGAAGGAAATTTCCTCGGGCTGATGTACCAGGGTGGTTTTGTGGTTCCGATATTGCTTGCCACACTGCTTACGCTGATCTCCTTTGTTGTAGAGCGCGCGCTGACGATCTTTAAGGCAAAAGGCAAGATGGACTCGGGTGAGTTTGTGCGTAAAGTACAATACCACCTGGCGAATAAGAACGTGGACGCGGCTATTGCAGAGTGCGACAAGCAGGCAGGGTCTGTAGGCAACGTAATGCGCGCTGGTCTGGTTAAGTATCGCGAAATGACCACCAGCAATGAATTTGATACGGATCAGAAAGTGCTGAGCATCCAAAAAGAGATAGAGGAGGCTACTGCTCTCGAATTGCCAATGCTGGAAAAGAACCTTGTGTTCCTTTCTACCATCGCATCATGCGCTACGCTTCTCGGTCTTTTCGGTACGGTGCTTGGTATGATTCGTTCTTTCTCGGCCCTTGGCTCCAGCGGCGGCGGCGGCGATGCTACTGCGCTTGCACAGGGTATCTCTGAGGCTCTTATCAATACGGCATTGGGTATCAGCACGTCGTTTCTTGCTATTGTGTCTTATAACTTCTTCACCACAATTATTGATGGTGTTACCTACGGCATCGACGAAAGCGGATTTACATTGACCCAGAGCTTCGCTGCTAATTACAGATAATCAACTGCTGGCCCGGGTATCCCGGGCTGGCTTTTTTGCCATAAATAGAATTTGTGGAATTTACCTGAATTTGTGTCTATGTAAAACCAGCTCCATTTATCACTAATGTAGCTTTTTGATTTTGAATTTTAACTTTTGAATTAGTAAAATGCCTCACGCAAGTCTACCACGGAAAAGTACGCACATTGACATGACTGCGATGTGCGATGTGGCGTTCCTGCTGCTTACGTTCTTCATGCTGGCAACCAAGTTCAAGCCACCAGAGCCCGTAGTAGTGTCTACACCCAAATCTATATCTGATATACCACTGCCTGATAAAGACATCATGCTGCTGACGGTTGATACAAGGGGGCGGATATTCTTTGCCATTGATAATAGGAATATGCGCAACGACCTGATAGAAAGCATCAATTCTAAGAAGGCGCTAAACCTGACAAAGGAAGAAAAGGCAGCTTTTACGGTTGATGCATCAGAGGGTATTCCTTTTTCCATGCTGAAAGGTTACCTCGGATCAACACCCGAGCAGCAGAAAGCTGCGGAGGTAAATGCGCCCGGCATCCCGGCTGATACTGCCGTACTGGCGCCAAATAATGACCTGGCTGTATGGATTCTGGCTGCAAGGGAAACAAACCCCGGCCTGCGTATATGTATCAAGGCCGATGGAAAAGCGTCTTACCCAAGTGTTCAGAAGATCATTAAAACGCTGGAAGGTTATAAGATTTTCAAGTTCAATCTTATTACCGACCTGGAGCCAGTGCCTCCGGGAACGGCCCGGTATGCCGATATTCATTCGGCAGAAGTGAAGAAGTAAATGGTTGATAAATAGGTTAATAAGATAAAAGTCGTTGATCAACTGCCGACTGAAAATTGTAAACTGTAAAACTGATTTGTTATGGCAGAAATGGATACCTCGAGTAGCGGGGGGAAGAAAGGCCCCGGCGTCAAAAAAGGTAAAAAATTAAGTACACGTATCGATCTTACCCCAATGGTGGATCTGGGCTTTCTGTTGATTACATTTTTTATGTACACAACTACGCTGGCCAGGCCCAAGACCATGGAAATAAACATGCCGTACAAGGACCCTAAGCTCAAACAGGAAGACCAGAACAAGCTGAAGGCAAGTGTGGCGCTCACCGTTTTGCTCAGCAAGAACGGCCACATTTATTACTACGAGGGGATCGGAGACGACCCGAACAAGCCACCAGAGCTGAAAGGCACCAATAGAAAGGCCTTCAGGCAGGTGATTATCGATAAAATGAAGTCAGTGGCCGATATGAAAGCCAGCGGCGCATTGGGTGTGAAGGATGAAACCACCGTTCTTATTAAACCAGATACCACCAGCACTTACGGTGATCTAGTTGGTATGCTTGATGAAATGACTATAGATGATGTTAAAGTTTATGCGATTATTGATATCACCGATATCGAGCAGGGATTTATCAAGGAGACCGAGGTTGCGAATGGTATAAAATAGTGAAGACTTCATGTCATTGGCAGGAAGTTTATGCAATTTATTAGTTATTGAGTCTATAATTAAAGAAGCCGGGAGTAAAAAGCAGGCAATTCGATTTTAAGCATTCGGCTAAAAAAACATAAAATGGAAGTAAATAAAATACTAACCAGCGACTATCTCGATATCATATTCGAGGGCCGTAATAAAGTTTATGGCGGGTATGAGTTGCGCAAGAATTATCCAAAGCGAGTCTATCGTTCTCTGACGGTGCTTGGTGCGATAGCGCTTGTTTTAGCCGTATATGCCATTATCATGAATCTTCATTTAGAAGTCAAGAAGCCACCACCGCCACCAAAGCAGGTGGTGCTGGCCGAACCGCCTCCGATAGATCCGAAGAAGCCACCACCACCGCCGCCGCCACCACCACCCCCACCTGTAAAACCGATGGTAAAGTTTACACCGCCGGTAATTAAGAAGGATGAGGAAGTGAAGGAGGAAGAAGTGCCGCCGCCGCAGAAAGAAATTACTGCATCCGGGCCAAAGGACGAAAAAGGTGATCCAAATGGTATTGATCCTGGTATTGTAGCGCCGCCAAGTACTGGTGTAGTTGCAGCGCCTGCTGCACCTACCATATTCAGCTATGTGGAGCAGCAACCGGAGCCTAGCTTCGACATGCCGAAATATCTTCAGGACCATCTCCATTATCCCGATGCAGCCCGCGAAAGCAATACAGAAGGCCGCGTTATTGTAAAGTTTGTGGTAAATGAAGACGGCGGCGTTAGTGACGTAACCATTGTGCGCGGCATAGGCGGCGGCTGTGATGAAGAAGCAAAGCGTGTAGTTGCAGCTATGCCTAAATGGAAGGCCGGAAAGCAAAACGGCAAGGCAGTAAAGGTTTACTTTACCCTGCCTATACAGTTTAAACTTGAGTAGTTAGTTATTTGTTTATTCCGATATTTTGTAGAGACGTTGCATTGCAACGTCTCTACGTGTTTTAGGCTGTTTTTGCTGAAACACAGGCTCTTTAAAAGGGCTGCACGTAACTCAATCTAGTTCACCCTCTCCCCTGGGAGAGGGCCGGGGTGAGGCTCTTACCCAGCACATGATCGTTCATAAAATAGCCGTTGCCGATATCTATGTCTTCATCCAGGTACCTGGTAAATCCTGCTTTTTCGTAAAAGGCTATGGCGGGATAGTTATACCGGTTTACATTTAGCCGAATTGTAGTCGTCCCTTGTGCGGTCAATTCATTTGCAATATGGCCTATCATAGCTTTGCCAACTCCCTTGCCTTGCTGGCTGCTAACGACATATAATTTGTGCAGTTTTGCAATGCCGGGTTCATTTTCTGCCCATGCCGCAAATCCCACTGGTCCATCGTCATCATTACAAATAATGAATTCATCCCCTCGCAACATCTGTTGCTGCAACGCCTCGGGAGAATAAAACAGCTGTAGCATATAGGCTACTTGTTCCTCACCTACTATGTGGGTGTAAGTCTGTGGCCATACCCGCATTGCCAATTCGCGAATTAAAGGGATATCGGCCATTACGGCCTTCTTTATGGATAACATGGTCTAGTTAACGTTTTTTAATACAGCCCAATCCTTTAGTGCCTTCTCTATTTTAGGAGCAAAATAGTTATTGGCCCCGATCTTAAATTCCCCTGCGGTTTTCGCGAGCACTTTTTTGCCGTTCTCATCCAGTACAAGGAGTATCGGGTAACCGTCATATTTTGGGCAATCCAGTTGTTTTCTCAGCACATCTTCATTCTTACTGCTCGGACTAAAATTGATCCTTAAAAAAACATAGTTGTCCAGAAGCGCTTTTTGAACATAGTCCTTCGTCAGCGCGAGATTAAATTGTACGCTTTCCGGGCTCCAATCGCCACCTACGAGAATAAATACGTGTTTGTGCAGTTTGCCGGCTGTGGCTATGGCATTGCTGAGATCAACTTTGGCATTGGCATTCGGATCAAAAATATATTTTACCGGATGTATATTATGTTCCTGCGAAAAACTTATTTTTGATGCCACGGGCATAAGCAACAGGGAAAGTATGAGGAATTTCATGCCCTAAAATTAAACCGTTTTTTAATTAAGGAACGTTAACGAAATTAAGTGTATCTAGTTGCGAAGTTATTTTTTCTTTTTTTAAAGGAGTAAAAACTGAGAATATTGAAATATTTAAAGATTTTGCAAGGCCGAAAAATGGAAAAGAACGAGTAAATTGGTGGAGTTTATTTTGTTATCATTCCTAAACAATACTGCAAAAATGAAAAAGGCAACGTATACTATTGTTATTGTTCTTGTGGCTATGTTATCGTTTTTTTCCTGCAAAAAGGACTACCATTGCTCCTGCACTTATAATAATACGGTGATGTACAATGTTGACCTCGGCGACCAGACGAACAAAAATGCAAAAAAAACATGCAGCAACTACGATTCCACGATCAAGGGTGAAGTTTGGACTTGCACTATTTATTAATCGCTGATTGTTAGAGCAATAAGCCCGTTTTATTAATCTCCTGTTTTTTCTTAAGCCGCAATCGATAAAAATAATGGCGGTACATACATACATATAGGCTCACATAAATACCTTTGTTCATAATTTGAACATGCTAAAATAGCAGCAGTAAGTATTATGTCGATCCGCCCTTGTTATAAATCCATATTTCTGTTTCTTTTTTTATTGGCGTCACACGGCACTTTTGCTCAGCAGTATAATATGAGCGCAATACCTGGTTTAGTAGGTGGTAAAGAATCAGGGATTGACTCCAACACTACTGTTCTTACGCTTGCCGACTGTATCCGGTTCGCACTGAAAAACCAGCCGGCGCTCAACCAATCCTTGCTCGACGAATCTATTGCACGCACGAACAATGCTATTGGCTTATCAGGCTGGCTGCCACAGGTAACGGGCGCTGCCACTTACCAGCACTACTTGCAGTTGCCCATAGCTTTTTCTACGATCAATGGTGTGTTAACGCCGCTGACTTCAGGCGTTTACAATTATTCTATTCCCTCCGTGTCCGCTTCTCAAACCATTTTTAACACAGACGTATTACTGGCTGCAAGGGCCGCAAAACTAAATACGCTCGAAGCGAAACAGAATACGGTCAGCACCAAAATAAACCTGGTATCCGGTGTGAGCAAGGCGTTTTACGACCTTTTGTTATCAATAGAGCAGATAGGTGTTTATAAAGAAGATACCGCCCGCCTTCGAAAGAACCAGTCAGACGCGTACAACCGCTATAAAAGTGGTATCGTTGACAAAGTGGACTATAAACAAGCTACTATATCGCTGAACAATTCCCTTTCCCAACTAAAAAGTGCCACAGAAGCGGTAACCGCAAAATACGCCCTGCTGAAACAGCTAATGGGTTTCACCTACAACACACGCTTCACGGTGCAGTTTGATACGGCCCAGGTGATGCAGGAGATATACATCGATACCAATGCTCGCCTTCAATTTGAGAAACGGATAGAATACCAGGAACTGCAGACCGCCAAAAGGATGCAGCGGGAAACCACACTTTATTACCAGCTCGGCTTTTTACCTTCTCTCTCTGCTTACTACAACTACAACTATGAGTTTGAGAGCAATATTTTTTCTGATTTATACTCGAAGGCATACCCTTATTCCCTGTTTGGCCTGCAGTTGAACATACCCATTTTTACCGGTTTGCGGCGCCTGGAAAATGTGCATAAAGCCAAACTCCAGGAGCAACGCACAGACTGGGATGAAGTGAACCTGAGACTAGCTATATATGCCCAATACAGCCAGGCGCTGGCCAGTTACAAAAGCAATCTGTACTACCTGCGTGAACAGGGTGAGAACGTGGAGATGGCGCGCGAAGTATACAATATTGTGAAGCTGCAATACCGCGAAGGTGTGAAGGCATACCTGGATGTGATCATAGCGGAATCTGATCTGCAGACGTCTGAAATAAATTATTTGAATGCGCTCTTCCAGTTGATAGAAAGCAAGATAGACCTGGAAAAAGCGATGGGAGATATTCCCACAGAAATATAAAAACGAATTACCCATGAACAGGTCTTTATTGAAGATCATTACTATAACAGCCGTCAGCATTATTTTGTATTCCTGTGGGGGTACAAAACAAGCTGCGCCAAACCCGGCAAATATGCCGGTGCCGGTAAATGTGTTTGAAGCACATGCCGGAAAAGCAACCTACTTTGATAAATTCCCCGGCACGGTGACCGCACTCATGCAGGTGGACATCCATCCCGAAGTGGAAGGATATGTCACCGGCATCTTCTTCAAAGAAGGTGACCATGTAACCAAGGGGCAGAAGTTGTATTCGATTGACGACAGCAAGTACCAGGCAAGTTATAATTCGGCACAGGCAAATGTTAAGGTCGCCAATTCCAACCTTGAGCAGGCACAAAAAGACGCCGACCGTTACGTGTATCTTAACGAACATGATGCCGTAGCAAAGCAAATACTCGACCATGCAATGACAACCTTGCAGAATGCAAAAGACCAGGTAACCGCAGCAAAACAAGACCTCACAAAAACAAAGACCGATCTTAGCTACTCAGTGATCAGGGCGCCCTTCGATGGCACCATAGGGATATCTCAGGTGAAAGTGGGCAACACTGTAAATGTTGGCCAAACCGTGCTCAATACTATTTCTTCCGACAACCCCATGGCTGTCGACTTTGTTGTGAATGAAAAACAGATACCCAGATTCCTGGGCCTGAAACAGCACCCTCCTGCCGCATCAGACTCTGTTTTTTCCTTGTTGCTTCCGGACAACAGCCTGTATGCAGGATCTGGCCAGATATCGTTTATCGACCGAGGCGTTAACCCGCTCACTGGAACAATTACCGTAAGGCTTGTTTTTCAGAACGATGCATCAATACTCAGGGCAGGAATGAGCTGCACCGTGCGCGTGCGCAACGGAGACACTACCGCACAAATGCTGGTGCCAAGCAAGGCTATTGTAGAGCAGATGGGCGAATACTTTATGTACGTAGCCAAAGATACCTTGATAGCAAGCACCGACACCGCTAAGAACAAGGACGCTCAACCACAAGGACCTTCGTTACACGCTGTGCAACGGAAGGTGACCCTTGGCCAGACTATTGCAGACAAGGTGATTGTACTGGCAGGCATAGGCGAAGGTGATAAAGTAATAATAGACGGTGTGCAGCGGCTGCGCCCGGGTGCGCCTATAATACTGGGTGGCCCCAAACCGGCCGCACATTAAGTTAAAAGTCAAAAGTTGAAACCTAAAAGAAGTGGTATAACCTTTGACTTAAATGAATTTAAGGGTTTTGACTTTTAACCTTTAACTTAAAAAGATGATCGCCGATACATTCATAAAAAGGCCGGTAACGGCAATAGTTATCTCCCTGGTGCTGGTGCTCGTGGGTGCCATCTGCATTATGAACCTGTCAGTAGGGCAATACCCGGAGATAACACCGCCGGTGGTTTCGGTTACCGGGCAGTTTACCGGTGCCGACGCCCTCACCGTAGAGCAAACAATGGCTACTCCGGTGGAAACACAGATCAACGGCTCGCCAGGCATGGAGTACCTGCAAAGTAACAGTACAGGTAATGGGCAGTTAACCATCAATGCGACTTTTAACATAGGTACCAATATCAACGTGGCCACACTGGATGTGCAGAACAGGGTGAGCATTGCAACACCTCAGTTGCCGGATGTGGTGAAACGTCTGGGGCTGATAGTGAGAAAAAAGAATCCGAGCATATTGATGCTGGTGGCGCTTTATTCTCCCAATGGCGGCCATAATGTGCAGTTCGTTGACAACTACACCAACATATTTATAAGAGATGCCTTGTTGCGTGTGGATGGTGTCGGCGATGTGTTTTCCCGAACTGATGACTTCAGTATGCGCGTATGGCTAAAACCAGACAAACTTGCGTCTTATGGCCTTACCGCTACCGATGTGAACAATGCGATAGCCGAGCAGAATGTGCAGGTTGCTGCTGGCTCCGTTGGTGTGCCGCCACAAACAAATGTGCAGGCGTTTGAGTACAGTTTGCTGGTAAATGGCCGTTTGTTTACGACTGCCGATTTTGAAAAGATCATTGTTAAAACCATCCCATCCACCGGTGCGCTGGTGTACCTGAAAGATGTGGCCCGCCTCGAGCTGGGTAAGTTTTCTTACTCCAGCAATTCATTCGTAGATAGCAAGCGCGCATCCTATTTGCTGGTGTACCAGGCCCCCGGAAGCAATGCCCTCGCTACTGCGGAGGCTATTACGAAAAAGATGGATGAGCTGAAAAGATCTTTCCCTGCAGATATTGATTACAGCATACCCTTTGAGTCTGTTACCGTTGTGAAGGTGTCCATGCACGAAGTGGTGATAACGTTGTTGGAAGCGCTGGGACTGGTTGCGATCGTGGTGTTTCTGTTCCTGCAAAACTGGCGTGCTACGTTGATCCCGGTGCTTGCGATTCCCGTGTCGATAATAGGTACATTCATCTTTTTCATACCCCTCGGTTTCACCATCAACACACTGACGATGTTTGGTTTTGTGCTGGCCATTGGTATCGTTGTGGATGATGCGATCATAGTGGTGGAGGCAGTGCAGCACTATATGGATGAACAGCACATGACGGCAAAAGAAGCGGCCTTTAAAGCCATGCAGGACATATCAGGCCCTGTAATTGCTATTGCGCTTATTCTTGCAGCGGTGTTTGTTCCCGTGGGTTTTGTTCCCGGCATCGTAGGCAGGCTCTACCAGCAGTTTGCCATTACAATAGCAATCTCGGTGATCATTTCCGCATTCGTAGCATTGTCGCTGACGCCCGCGCTGTGTACCCTGCTGCTAAAACCGAGTCATGCCAAAAAGGATGCTAAAGGCCTCAATAAGCTTTTTTACAGGTTCAACACATGGTTTGAAAAAGTGACGGCCGGCTATACCGGCTGGGTAAAACAATGTATCCGCGGATCTAAATTTGTTGTGATTATACTGGTATGTATTTGCGTAGGCACCGTGATGTTGTTTAAAACGAAGAATACCGGATTTATCCCTACTGAAGATGATGGCCGTATATATATCACCTTCGAATTACCTGAAGCTGCGTCTACGGCGCGTGAGCTCGATGTGCTGAACCGGATAATGAAGGCGGTGGGCGAAACTCCGGGCGTAGCCCATTACGCGGCACTTGGTGGCCTTAACGTGATTACCTTCTCTTCCAAATCAAACAGTGGCACCATCTTCTGTCAGCTAAAACCCTGGGATGAACGAAGCAAACCAGAGGAACAGGTGAAAGATGGTAACGCAGGGATAATTGCTGTACTGAATAAGCGCATAGCTGCTGCCGGTGTGAAAGAGGCCAACGTAGTGGTGATACCGCCGCCCCCAATACCCGGCCTTGGACAAACCGCCGGCTTTAGTATACAGATAGAGCAGCGGCAAACGACTGACGATGTGCAGGCTTTTGAGAAAGTGGTAAAGAACTTTGTAGCGGAGGCCAATAAAAATCCGGTTATTGGCAAAGCATTCAGCTTCTATAGCGCGCACACGCCCAGCTACAGCATCACCGTTGATCGTGAAAAATGCAAGCGGCTTGGTGTTTCTATTGCTGATGCTTTTGCTACCATTCAGACGTACATGGGCAGCTTCTATGTAAATGATATAACCTTGTACAACCGTAATTTCCATGTGGTAGTGCAGGCAGATACCGCTTTCCGCACCATGATATCCGACATGGATAAATACTATGTGCGCAACCAAACAGGACAGATGCTGCCATTGGGAACGCTCATCAGCTACAAGCCTGTAGAGACGGCCCCGCTTATTTCCCACTTCAATATCTTCCGCTCTGCCGAAATTGACGGCTCACCTAAGGAAGGCCATAGCAGTGGTGAGGCCCTCGCCGCATTGCAGCAGATAGCCGAAACTACATTGCCGCAGGGCTATGGCTACGAATTTTCCGGCCTTAGCTACGAAGAGCAGCAGGCAGGCGGTAAAACCGTTTACATATTTCTCCTGTCCATAATTTTTGTATTCCTGTTTCTCGCCGCTTTATATGAAAGCTGGGCTGTGCCGTTCTCGGTGCTTTTGGCGGTACCTATTGGGGCGTTCGGCGCCATTCTTACACTTTGGTTTAATAGTAAACTTACCAACAACGTTTATGCACAGATAGGTCTTATTACGCTTATCGGGCTTGCTGCAAAAAACGCGATCTTGATCGTGGAGTTTGCTAAGGAGCGTGTGGACAGTGGCGAAGATATTATACAGTCAACGCTTGATGCGGTAAGGCTTCGTCTTCGTCCGATCATTATGACCTCCCTGGCGTTCATACTCGGAGTTATGCCGTTGGTGCTGGCCGAGGGAGCTGGTGCTGTTGCCCGCCGCACTATAGGCTTTACGGTCCTCGGTGGCATGCTCGCAGCCACATCGCTGGCTATCTTCATCGTTCCTGTGCTTTTTGTGCTTATTTCAAAGGTCGCCTACAGCAAAAAGCAACTCGCCTTCCTCAAAGCCCACCATGATGAGCTGGAGCAGAAACGCGAATTAGAAAACGGCGGGAGCGATCCCACCAGGGAGCTGGATATGAAGCTGAAAAAAGAAGAAGAGGACCGGGAAAAGGGCAAAGAGCCGGATGGTGTCTCGTAATGCAAATTTTCATGTCGGTCCTCGATTTTTTTAGACGGATACGCAAACGGTCTATTTATACGAGTGCATTCAGATCGTTTTTATGACAACTTTATGAAACAGCAGGAGTAGAATTTGCGGTTTTAGATATTACTTTTGAGACTACACAATTAAAATCGGTTGATCAATGAAAAATAGCACTTTTATTATAGGATGCCTGCTGGTATGTGCAGTTGCGGTAAGTTGCAATACACCACATGCCAAAGAATCAGTAGTGGCGGCAGCGCCGGTCACCGGTAAATTCGCCTACGTCAATATAGACAGCTTTGAGTCAAAGTATGAAGTGCTGAAAACCAAGCAGGATGAATTTAAGAAACGGCAGGCAGATATGGACGATGAACTGCAACGCTCCTATAGCGAAATGCAAGGCGATGCCAATGAAGTACAAAAGAAAGCACAGGCAGGTACCCTGACACAGGCAGAGTATGATGCAGCGCAAAAGCGCCTGATGCAGATGCAGAAAACCCTGGAAACCCGCAGGCAGTCGCTCACCGATGAATTGCTGAAAGCGAAAGACGATTTTAACAAAGACCTGAAATCTCACCTTGATGCATTCCTGGATAATTATAACAAGGATAAACACTTCGATTTCATATTCACGTACAGCAACTCCGGAGGTTCACCATTGCTCTATGCTAACAAATCGCTCGACATTACGAAAGATGTAGTAGACGGTATGAACGATGCAGCAAAGAACGACAAAGGCAAAAGTAAATAGTCAACTAAACAAAGGTCCAGTTGACATTAACTCGCGAGGAGAATTCCCCCTTTAGCGAGAGCTTGTGAGTGGGCGAAGGGGGCTAGGGGGATGTTTTTCCGCACCGTCCAATTCCGATTGACCAAACTCAACATTTCTAAGAAATAAATAGTATTTTTCTGAAAATCACTTCGTTTGGAAAATAATACTGCCGGAAGTACATGCTCATTTAAACGTTCGCTTACATTACTGGACGGGGCCCTGCTCGTTATTGGCTCCATGATCGGGTCTGGTATATTCATTGTTAGTGCAGACATTGCGCGGTCTGTGGGGAGTGCGGGCTGGCTCATAGCGGTTTGGCTAATCTCAGGCTTTATCACACTTACTGCAGCTCTCAGTTATGGCGAACTGAGCGGCATGTATCCCCAGGCGGGAGGACAGTACGTTTATCTCCGGGAGGCATTCGGGAAATTCTACGGGTTCCTATATGGCTGGTCTTTTTTCGCGGTGATACAGACAGGTACTATCGCTGCTGTAGGCGTGGCTTTCGGCAAGTTCTTAGGCTACCTGGTGCCGCAACTCGGAGATGGGAATGTACTGTTTAGCAAGACCTTTAACTTCAGTACGCCTTATGAGTATCATATCACGGCAGCCCAACTGGTGGGAATAGGCACTATCGTTTTTCTTACGTTCATCAACACCAGGGGCGTGAAGAGTGGAAAATGGATACAGTTCGTGTTCACTTTTGCCAAGATAGCGGCCATGGCAGCGCTTATCATTTTTGGTTTTATTTTCTTCAAGGATCACAGTATATGGGGTAGTAACTGGCAGGACGCATGGAGAGCGATCAAAATAACGAATACCGGTGCCATGATAACCCACGAAAGCCTGGGTACCGGCGCGCTTGTAGTGGCTATGTGCGGGGCCATGGTTGGTGCCCTGTTTTCCAGCGATGCCTGGAACAGTGTTACGTTCATAGCGGGTGAAATAAAGCGCCCGGAACGCAACATAGGCCTGAGTTTGTTCATAGGCACCTTTGTAGTTACCCTGCTCTATGTCAGTATGAACTTTATGTACCTGAACGTGATGAGCGTAAGCGAAATAGGTGGCGCGCCATCCGATAGGGTAGCAACAGCGGCTGCGCTTAAGATATTTGGCAGCGATGGCGCAAAGATCATTGCACTGCTCATAATGGTCTCCACGTTTGGATGTAACAATGGCCTTATACTTTCTGGTGCGCGTGTTTATTATACCATGGCGAAGGATAGCTTGTTTTTGCGTACAGCGGGCACGTTAAATGGCAAGGGCGTACCAGCAAAGGCTTTGTGGATGCAATGTATCTGGGCGTGCGGCCTCTGCCTGAGCGGGCAATATGGCAACCTGCTGAATTACATTGTTTTTACCGTCCTCATATTTTATATACTAACCATTGCAGGCATCATAAAGCTGCGCCAGACGCAACCTGATATACCACGGCCGTACAAAGCATTTGGCTACCCGGTGATACCGGTTATCTATATTCTGCTGGCGGCTTTTATCTGCATCATTTTGCTCTTCACACAAACGCTTTATGCCGGGCTTGGCCTTGCAATTGTACTGATAGGAATACCGATCTATTTTGTGACACAGAAGAAAGTACAGTAATGATGGCGGCCGAACCGCGTTGCATTTAAATTGTATATTTTTGACCAAACAATAAAGCCCCTTTAGGGGTTTGGGGTATGAATAAAACAGAGCTTAAAAAAATATTTGATGACATGAGTAGCGTCCACGTTGTGGTGGTGGGCGATGTGATGCTGGACAATTACTGGTGGGGCAATGTGGATCGGATTTCTCCGGAGGCCCCGGTGCCTATAGTAGCGCTGAGCCGCCGCGAAAGCCGGCTGGGTGGGGCTGCTAATGTAGCGCTCAACTGTAAGGCGCTGGGTGCAAAAGTAACCTTAGCGAGTGTAATAGGTGATGACAGCGAGGGGGCAAACCTGATAAAACTGGCCACAGAAGCAGGCATAGACAGCAGCCTGATCATGCAAAGCTGGCACCGGCCCACGACCACTAAAGTGCGCATACTTAGCCGCAACCAGCAAATGCTGCGCCTGGACGATGAGGCGACAGACGAGCTATACACAGACGAAGAACATCCGTTTATAGACAACATACTCAAGTACCTGCAGGTGGTAAAGCCACAGGTATTGATATTCGAGGACTATAACAAAGGGGTGCTTAAGGAAAATGTTATAAGGCTGATAACCGCACATTGCAAGAAGATAGGCATTATTACAGTGGTGGACCCTAAAAAGAGGAACTTCCTTGCTTATAAGAACGTGACCGTATTTAAGCCGAATCTTAAAGAAGTGCGGGAAGGGCTGCATATGGAGCTCAATGATGTCAACGAGCGCGAACTGGATAAAGCACACGGCAAGCTGAACGAAGCCCTGCACCACGATATTACATTCATTACATTGTCTGAAAAAGGAGTGTTTTATAATAATGGTTTTTCATCGGCTGTGCTGCCATCGCACATCCGCAATATAGCTGATGTATCTGGAGCGGGAGATACGGTGGTGGCTACTGCTGCATTGGTATATGCAATTACCAAAGACGTAGCCCTTATGGCCGAAATATCGAACCTTGCCGGCGGACTGGTATGTGAGGAGGTGGGTGTAGTTTCAATAAAAAAGGACAAGTTGTATAAAGAGGCGGAGGAAGTCCTTTGTAAGTAGAAACGCTGATTTTTCAATTATAGCTTATGCAACACTGGGAGATCATTATTTTCTTTTTGGTTATCGCATTTGTATATGCTTCCGTAGGCTTTGGCGGTGGCTCCAGCTATCTTGCCATACTCAGTTTGTACAATCTTCCCATCCCTGAAATGAAGCTGACGGCTTTGATCTGTAACATAATTGTCGTTACAGGTGGTACCATTATTTACATAAGGAGTAAACAGGTGGATTGGAAGAAAGTTCTACCGCTGGTTGTAGTAAGCGTGCCCCTGGCCTATGTGGGTGCGAAGATGAAACTAAGCCAGGATACGTTTTTCATTATTCTTGGTTGCAGCCTGATGCTTGCCGCTTTTCTGCTTTGGATCAGGTATCGGTACGTTAGCGAAGAAGAGGCGATCACACATAAGGCCAATTATGTTAAAGATGGGTCGCTCGGTGGCGCTATAGGGTTCTTATCGGGCATAGTGAGTATCGGCGGCGGTATCTTTTTATCTCCTGTTCTTAACCTTATGAAATGGGATACACCCAAGAAAATAGCAGCCACCGCCAGCTTGTTTATCCTGGTTAATTCTATCTCCGGGATTGCAGGGCAATTGTCCGCATTAAATAGTAGCGTTGACTATACGCGCATTGGCCTGTTGTGCGCCGCGGTCTTTATTGGTGGGCAGATCGGTTCGCGCCTGGGTGCGGTGAAATTCAATCAACTAGTGGTTCGGCGTGTAACCGCAGTGGTTGTGTTCGCCGCCGGGGTCGAGGTTTTGACAAAGCACCTACATTTGCAATAGTTATGAGAGTTCTGGCGTTTGGAATTGCAAAAGAGATATTTGGAGGCGCTTCAGTGGAGGTGTTGGAAAATACCACGCTTTCAGTTGCAGGTTTGCAAGCGATTCTCGAGGAGCGCTATCCCAGGCTTAAACAGTTGTCCTCTTTTATGATAGCAGTGAACGGCGAGTACAGTCAACCAGGCACGATAATTCACAAGGGGGATGAAGTGGCGATAATACCGCCGGTAAGCGGTGGGTGAGTGTGCCACACCTCAATGGTGTTGCGCTTTTTAACAAACATGGACCAATGACCAACATAAAAATTTCGTCGGCTTCTCTGGATGTGCAGTCTTGTATAGCATGGTCTAGGGCGCCTGAAGCTGGAGGCATAGATGTATTCATCGGCTCTGTCCGGAATATGACTAAGGGCAAGAGTGTAGTTCGGCTGGAATTTGAAGCCTATGAAAGTATGGCATTGAAAGAAATGGAGAAGATAGCTGCATATGCGCTCACAAAATGGCCTGTTCATAAGATATTGATCCATCACCGTACGGGCGTTCTTGCAGTCGGAGAGATACCAGTCATCATAGTGGTATCCGCTGCCCGCCGGGGCGCAGCATTTGAAGCCTGCCGGTATGCTATTGATACTTTAAAGGAAACAGTTCCTATCTGGAAGAAGGAAGTGTTTGAAGATGGTGAGCACTGGGTAGCAGCTCACCCGTAACCCCAGCCTCTAAAGGGGTTTACTGATGCTATGAATAATCAGTTTCACCTTTTCTGCATCCTCTGGTGTGTTTGCATTCATGAGGGCATCCGGGTCCGGAGGTTTCAGCATTTTCACCTGCCCACTATTTCTTATCAGTACCTTCCTGGGGCAGGTAACGTCATTCGCAAGGAACGATAGTATGTCATATCCTGCCGGTTCCCAGATGGTGATAAGCGGCTCCGGTAGAGAATCAAAAGGGCTTTCAAAGGTTGTGGCGATACCATTGGGGGCCCTGTTCTCAATAAGGTATTGCAGGGTTGCGGCATCCAGCAGCGGCAGGTCGCAGGCAGTTACCAGCCATGCCACATCAGTATGTGCTTTGAACGCGGACATTATGCCCGTCATAGGTCCCGCGCCGGTAACGCTATCGGGAATGACTTGATACTTTGGGTCTATCTCATTTTGCTGCTCTGGCCTGCAGGAAATGATGACATTGGCGCACACGCTCTTCAGAAGATCAGCCATATAATAGCGCTGCTCTATACCATGCCATTTAATAATGCCCTTGTCATGGCCCATGCGCATACTCTTGCCTCCGGCAAGCACAAGCCCGTAAAGCTGCGGTTGTTTATTTTCCTCTTTTGAAATCACGTTTGCCTCCTGTTTTCTCCATCAGTTTCGTTTCCTTTATCACTATATCGTGGCTCATAGCTTTGCACATATCATAAACGGTCAGTGCCGCAATACTTGCTCCTACAAGTGCTTCCATCTCCACGCCTGTCTTTGCAGTGAGACTGGCCGTGCAGTCGATTATTACTTCCTGTTTCTTATTTATGTGGATGTCGATTGTACAATTATCAAGGCCGAGTGGATGGCATAGCGGAATCAGCTCCCCAGTTTTCTTCGCGGCCATTATCCCTGCTATGATCGCGGTCTGAAACACTGAGCCTTTCTTACTTTTTATGTCGTCACCGGCGAATTGCTCCATTACTTCAACAGGCATGACCACAACGCTCCGCGCAGTCGCCGTGCGTAGCGTTACCTTCTTTTCGCTTACGTCAACCATTGTAGGCTGTCCTTTCTTGTTTATGTGTGTGAGTTCTTTCATCTACATAATATTTTTGAACGGCCATATGCGGTACACTTCACCTTTCTTAAAGATACTTTGTTCCAGCGGAAGTTCCATAAACGCATCAGTATCCAGCAGGTTGGCAAAGTCACCGGAGCCATGGCCTTCCATGGGCGTAGCATGCAGGTGGCCATGCTTGCATATTTTCAGTTTTACTTGGGCAAAGTATTGCAGTGCCGGTGTAAAGCTAATGTCCTCATTTAGTTCGGCAAAGGCAGGCCTTGAAGTCACGCCAAGTGACCGCTGCAGCCACGGCAGAAAGTATCTATGCAGGCACATGAAAGTGGAAACCGGGTTTCCGGGAAACGCGAAAACGAGCACACCATTTTTATGTTTGCCAAACCAAAAAGGTTTACCCGGTCGCTGTTGCACTTTATGAAAAAGTTTCTGAATACTTAGCTCTTCCAGCACCTGCGGTACGTAGTCAAACTTGCCCATAGAGATACCACCGCTCAGAAGGATCACATCATACTTGGCAAGGCACGATTCAATTTGTGTGCAGGTAATTGTCGGCTCATCGGGAATATGCAGTGTGTCCGCCAATACTCCATGCTGTTGCAACACAGCTTTTACGGCATAGCTATTCGAGCGACGAACCTGGTAGGGTGTAGGCGTAGCGTCCACGTCCACCAGTTCATCTCCTGTAGAAATAATAACGACCCTTGGCATCTTTTTTACCAACAGCGTACTCTTTCCGACAGAAGCCGCCATACTTATGTGTGCAGGATTGATATTCTCATTAGCCGTGGCAACAGTTTCTCCCTCTTTTTTGTCCTTTCCCTTATAGTGCAGATTCTGTCCCTTTCTGATATCGTTTGTGATCACGGTGGCAATTCCATCTTTTATTTCCACATCCTCATACCTCACTATTGTATCCGTAGAATCCGGCAAGGCAGCGCCCGTCATGATCTCCACGCATTCATTGAATGCATCGATTTCAATTGGTTCATCGCCTGCGGCAACGACACCTTTTATTGCGAACGTTTTTATTCCAGACTCAAATGCCGCACATTTTATGGCAATACCATCCATCGTTACCCTATTGCACGGTGGTAGATCCCGGTCAGCCTTTAGATCTTCCGCGAGTACCCGGCCCGGGGACTGTTCAAACAGAACTTGCTCTGAGCCGTAGTCTCTGGCTTGGGCTAGGATTATTTCTTCTGCGTCTTTAACTGTCGTCATTGACTAAGATTTTTAGGATGAAAGGATTATAGGATTTTTACCCCCCTATCGCTGCCATCGATTCGTGGATGTTGTTCTTCTCCGCTTCAAAGCCATCCTTCGCTCTGTGGCTGATAGCGTTAAGTAATGTAGTTTGTATTGCCTCATCGCTTTGTCCATCGCGAACTAGATCCTTTATGTTCAATACGCCATTATCATAAAGGCAGGTTTTGAGCATACCTTGTGGTGTAATACGGATTCGGTTGCACGTGCCACAAAACGATCTGGAATACGCAGCTATGATGCCTACATCGCCCTTATGGCCGGGTATATGGTAGTTATAAGAAGTCGAATAAGCCGGGTCTGCGATCTTTTGAATATCCGGATAGCGATCTTTTATCGTTTGCAAAATCCGCACGTAGTCCCAGTTCATGGGGTGGTAGGTCCCTGTTCCGTTAAATGGCATCTCTTCAATGAACCTAACGCTTACGGGCAAGTCTTTAGTAAGCGCTACTAATGGCAGAATATCCTCGGTGTTTTTTCCTTCCATCACTACCGCGTTTAGCTTCACATTTATATCATGGCGCAGCAATTGGTTCATGGTCTCTAAAACCTGGAGTAATTCGTCACGGCGTGTAATGGCAAAAAAACGGTTGCGGTCTATGGTGTCCAGGCTCAGGTTTACAGAGCGAATGCCAAGCTTTTTTAGTTCAGGTACATGCGGTGCAGTAAGCACACCATTGGTGGTGATTGTAAGTTCTTTCAGGCCTTTCAGCGCCGAGAGTTCCCTAAGGAACGGCATAAGGTCCTTTCGCACGAATGGCTCACCTCCCGTGATCCGGATCTTATCAATACCCATTTTAATGACCAGGGTACAAATGCGGATCATCTCTTCATAACTCATTAACTCATTGCGGGAAAGCCAGTCTATGCCTTCCTCGGGCATACAGTAAAAGCAACGAAGATTGCACCGGTCGGTGACAGCAAGGCGCAGGTAGTTTATTTTTCGTCCGTGATTATCTAACAACACAGTTATAAAGGTCGGTCAGGTTGGCGACGTTGCAAAATTGAAGATAAATTAAGTAGCTTTATTTGGTTAATGTTAATTACGCTCCGAAAATAAAGAATGAAAAAAGCCATAACACTACTGCTCGTTGGGCTCGTGCTTTGCTCCTTTACCCGCAAAAAAAACAATACCCTGAACGATCAAAACATTAAGGGAAGAGTCAAGTCAATAATTGAATACGAAAGTATGACTGTAAAAGGGAGACAGGTGACACTGGGAAAGAAAGTTTATACCTATGACGACAAAGGTAACCAGGTGCTTATGAGATCGTATGATGCGCATGACAGCAACAATTTCCCCGACTTCAGATGGGATTATAAGTACAATGCGAATGGCGACAAAACGGAAGAGAATATTTACAACCCGGATGGCAGCTTATCCTGGAAAACCATTTTTACTTACGATAAGAACCGCCTGCTCACTGAGGCAGACAGGTACCATAGAGACGGCTCGCTTGAAGAGCGGTACGTCTATACAAATGACGCTGGTGGTAACAAAACAGGGCAAACCAGTTATAATTTCAAGGGAGAGCTTAATTGTAAGTCAGTGTTCAAATATCACCACAGCCTGTTGGTAGAAAAAGAGGTCGATTGCGGCAACCTGCCGGGGATGGGAAATGTGCCGTTGAAAGGGAACTATAAATTTGACGACAAGAACAACCTGGTAGAATATCTTGAATATCACCGGGATGATAAAACTGCCGTAATCCGTAAAATAACTTATGCCGATTTCGACCGGGCGGGCAAC
This sequence comes from uncultured Bacteroidota bacterium, assembly GCA_903905065.1. Taxonomy (GTDB): domain Bacteria; phylum Bacteroidota; class Bacteroidia; order Chitinophagales; family Chitinophagaceae; genus Nemorincola. The sequence continues at coordinate 25,005 of CAIVEW010000025.1, forward strand.
TGGATCAGGAAGACAGAGGTCTCCGATGAAAACGAAATTGGGGAGTTAACTACTACACTCAGAGAGATAAGTTATTATTAGTATATGCTATAATAGAAACAATCAATCCCCCCATAAAAAGGATACCAAAATTCATCCGTAAATTGCAGGTAATGAGTATGGATATTTTGGAGCCTGTGGCAGAAGCGGGTAATATAGAGGTGATGGGGGCAAGGGTGCACAACCTGAAGAACATAGATGTAAGCATTCCCAAAAATAAATTAGTGGTCATCACGGGTATCAGCGGCAGTGGTAAGTCGTCGCTGGCCTTTGATACGATATTTGCCGAGGGGCAGCGGCGCTACATGGAGAGCTTTGCGGCCTATGCCCGCCAGTTCATGGGCGATCTCGACCGGCCAGACGTGGACAAGATCACTGGCCTTTCGCCGGTTATCAGCATTGAGCAGAAAACTACCAATCGTAATCCTCGTTCTACAGTGGGCACAGTGACGGAGGTTTACGACTTTATGCGCCTGTTGTTTGCGCGGGTTGCCGAGGCATTTTCTTACAATACCGGCAAGAAGATGCAGAAGTTCAGCGAAGAGGAGATTGTCGCCCATATAGAGCAGAATTTTGAGGGTAAGAAGATCATGCTGCTGGCTCCGGTGGTGCGCGGGCGCAAGGGGCATTACCGCGAGCTGTTTGAGCAGCTTCGTAAGCAGGGATACGTGAAGGTGCGCATTGATGGGGAAGTAACCGACCTGAAAGAGCGGATGCAACTGGACCGATACAAAATACACGACATAGAGCTGGTTGTGGATCGCCTCATCGTGCAGAAGGAAGGGGAGAGCAGGCTGGGCCAGAGTGTGCAGAAAGCGCTGCAGGTAGGCAAGGAGCTGATGTTTGTGGCCGACGTAGAGAAGAACACCATAAGCCAGTATAGCAGAACGCTGATGTGCCTGGATACCGGTATATCTTATGAGGAGCCTTCGCCTAATACCTTTTCATTCAACTCGCCTTATGGCGCTTGTCCCAAATGCAAGGGGCTGGGCGCGGTGTACCAGGTAAATATGGCCGAGGTGCTGCCGGATATGGAGAAGAGCATAACCGACGGCGGAATTGCTCCCCTGGGCGGTGAGCGCGATTCGTGGTCGTTTCAACAGGCTACGATACTGGCGAAGAAAAACAAGATACCGCTGAATGTGCCGCTGAAAAATATTCCTCAGAAGCAACTGAATATTTTGCTCTATGGTAATGAAGAGGGCGTGATCACCTATACGAATGATGAACCGGAAACCTACCACGAAGTGGTGGTGCAACATAACTATGAAGGTATTGTAAACATGGTGCTTCGGTGGTTCAACGAAACAACATCAGAAGGGATAAGACAGTGGGCAGAGAACTTTATGGAGCTCAATTCTTGCCCGGTATGCAATGGCGCAAGGCTGAAAAAAGAAAGCCTGTTCTTTAAACTGGATGGGAAGAATATTTCCGAACTATCTGCGAAGTCGCTGCAGGAAATGATGGAATGGTTTGTGAATATAGAAGAGCGGCTGAGCAATAAACAAAACCAAATAGCTAAAGACATTCTTAAAGAGATTCGCGACCGCTTGCACTTCTTGTTGGATGTTGGGCTGCACTACCTAACCGTGGATAGGCCAACCCGCACCTTGAGTGGCGGCGAGAGCCAGCGCATCAGGCTTGCCACGCAGATAGGCTCACAGCTTACGGGTATCACCTACATACTTGATGAGCCCAGCATAGGCCTGCATCAGAGGGATAATTTACGATTGATAAAGGCATTGCGTAGCCTGCGCGATGGTGGTAATTCTGTGCTGGTAGTGGAGCATGACAAGGACATTATGCTGGCCAGCGATCATCTTATAGATATAGGCCCTGCCGCTGGTATGCACGGGGGCAGAGTAGTAAGCGCCGGCACACCGAAACAGATACTGAAGATGGACACAACCACTTCCAAGTATCTTAATCATACGCTGCAAATAGAAGTTCCGAAGGAAAGAAGAAAAGGTATAGGCAAGAAACTGCAACTGGATGGTGCAACCGGCAATAACCTGAAAAATGTTTCGGTGAAACTACCGCTGGGCACATTTATTTGTGTAAGCGGCGTGTCGGGCAGCGGAAAGAGCACACTGATCAATGAAACGTTGTACCCGCTGCTGGCAAAGCATTGTTATCCCAACTTCAAGCAGCAGCCCATGCCTTATAAAAAAATGCAGGGGCTGGAGCATATAGACAAGGTAATAGAGATAGACCAAAGTCCGATAGGGCGCACACCACGTAGTAACCCGGCTACATATTGTGGTTTCTTTAACGAGGTGAGGCAACTATTCTCCCAGGTACCAGAGGCTAAAATAAGGGGTTATACTGCGGGCCGGTTTTCCTTCAACGTAAAGGGCGGCCGTTGCGAGGAATGTCAGGGCGGCGGTATGCGCACCATAGAAATGAATTTCCTGCCGGATGTATATGTGCTGTGCGAGAAATGCAATGGCCAGCGGTATAACCGCGAGACACTGGAGATACGTTACAAAGGCAAGTCGATCTCTGACGTGCTGAAGATGAATGTGGATGATGCGGTTGAGTTTTTTATCAATGTGCCCTACCTGCATCGTAAGATAAAGACACTGCAGGATGTGGGCCTGGGCTACGTGACCCTGGGGCAAAGCGCGGTGACACTCAGCGGCGGCGAAGCCCAGCGTGTGAAGCTGGCTACTGAATTATCAAAACGGGATACAGGGCAAACAATATACATTCTCGATGAGCCGACAACAGGTTTACATTTTGAAGACATAAAGCATCTATTGGCTGTGTTGAACAGATTGGTAGATCGTGGCAATACGGTGCTGGTAATAGAGCATAACCTGGATGTGATAAAGGTAGCAGACTATGTAATAGACATGGGCCCTGAAGGCGGTGGCGGCGGCGGAACGGTTATTGGCGCAGGAACACCCGAGGATATTGCTGCTATAAAGGAGAGTTATACGGGGGTGTTTTTGAAGGAAGAGCTAGCGAACTAGGGATGTTGCAGCGGTGTTTTTTTGAATTTTTGAACCTGCCTGACGGCAGGCAAGTGTTCACTTTTGAATTTGTCTTTATGAACGGTTTTGTGTTTTCGAAGTTTGATCCGAATGCAGATGGCAAGGCGCCATTTGATAAGTTGCTTGATGTGTTTACCGAGCTACTGCAATACACCAGCGGTGATGCAGGTGAAGCCTTGAGTTGGCTTTCGCAACTGGACAAGCAGTATAAGCTGACTAACAAAGATTACGGTATTGGTGATTTCATCGAAGACCTGAAAACCAATGGGTATATCAAAGAAAATGACCAGGATGGTACATTCAAGATTACACCCAAGACCGAGCAGAGCATACGCAAACGCTCGCTGGAAGAGATCTTCGGGAAGATGAAGAAGTCGAAGCAGGGCAGCCACCGCACGTTTAAGACAGGTCAGGGTGACGAACCAAACCCTGAGATACGGCCCTATACGTTTGGGGACTCGCCGGAAACTATAGACTATACAGGAAGCCTGAAAAATGCATTCATCAATCATGGCATCGACAGCTTATCCATGCACGAAGATGACCTGGAGATACACGAAACAGATTTTAAGGCGCAGACGTCCACTGTGTTGATGATAGACATTTCGCACTCCATGATACTGTATGGAGAAGACAGGATAACTCCTGCTAAAAAGGTCGCCATGGCCCTGAGCGAACTGATAACTACCCGTTACCCAAAGGATACGCTGGATATAGTCGTATTCGGTAACGATGCCTGGCAGATACAAATGAAAGACCTGCCTTACCTGGAGGTAGGTCCATACCATACCAATACGGTTGCCGGACTGGAGCTGTCGATGGAATTACTGCGCCGCAGGAAGAACCCTAACAAGCAGATATTCATGATCACTGACGGCAAGCCTACCTGCCTGAAGGAAGGTGGCCGTTATTACAAGAACAGCTTTGGCATTGATAGCAAAATACTGAACCGTACGCTCACCCTCGCTGGGCAGCTAAGGCGTATGAAAATACCGGTCATTACCTTTATGATAGCCCAGGACCCATACCTGCAGCAGTTTGTACGTGATTTTACCGAGGTGAACAATGGCAAGGCATTCTACTCCTCACTTGATGGCCTCGGCGATTATATCTTTGAAGACTACGAAAGGAACAAGAGGAAGACAGTGAGGTGATAACCCCTGCCTCACCCCTGTCCCCTAAAGGGGAACCACGCATTTGGCTGAATCAAAAATTTGAGCTCAGAACCACTATTAGGCAAATTTATTTTTGAGAATGGGGACAAAGCTGAAGATTTATTCTCAAGCACTCCCCTTTAGGGGCAGGGGGGTTAATTTACCAATGTCCCCACCTGCTTACCTGTAACGACTGCAAGGAGATTCCCCGACCGGTTCATATCGAACACGATAATCGGCAGATTGTTTTCCTGGCAAAGTGTAAAGGCGGTCATGTCCATCACTTTAAGGTTCTTACCAATAACTTCAGTGAAAGACAGAACTTCAAAGCGTACAGCATCTTTATCTTTTTCTGGGTCGGCGCTATAGATGCCATCTACCCTGGTGCCTTTCAGTATCACATCTGCGTCTATTTCAATTGCCCGGAGCGAGCCTGCGGTATCAGTGGTAAAATATGGATTGCCGGTGCCTGCACCAAAGATCACTACGCGGCCTTTTTCCAGGTGGCGTATTGCTTTACGACGAATATATGGCTCAGCCACCTGCTCCATTTTTATCGCGCTTTGGAGGCGGGTGGTCACCCCTTCTTTTTCCAGGGCTGCCTGCAGCGCCATGCCGTTTATCACTGTTGCCAGCATACCCATATAGTCTCCCTGCGCCCGCTCAATGCCGGTTTCGGCCTCATTCATGCCGCGGTATATGTTGCCCCCGCCTATCACTATCGCTACCTGTACGCCTATGTTGGTGATCATTTTGATCTCCTTTGCATACACTTCCAGCATTTTAGGGTCAATACCAAAATTGCGATCACCCATCAGGGATTCACCGGAAAGTTTTAAAAGGATACGACTGTACTTTGGCAACATATTTTACGTTATTGAGTGTGATACTGCAAAGAAAAGAAAAAAAGCAGCGGTTTTAATGAATAAAGCGATAAAAGATATTTTTCTTTACATTGGTAAGAAAGTGGTTTAAACTGACTTCGCTGCGAGTATCATCATTTTTTGCCGGCGTTATCACGCATTATTATACATTGGTGCCATACATTTGGACGAATAATTTAAGCATTAACCACCAACTATTTGCATTATGCTGCCGTTAAAAAAGCAAAGCATTACCGACAACGGTATCCTTTTGTGCCTCTTTATTATCTTCTTCTTTGCTAGTTTTTGGCGTTATAACTGCGGCCGTGATGTACAGAATATTCTCTGCTGTTCAGACCCCAAGGGCTATTACATGTATCTGCCTGCGGTGTTTGTGTATAAGGATATACACAAGCTACCGGATGAATTTTTCATGGGTGAAGTTAAAAATGCAAAAGGAGAGCGGTATACGAAGTACTCTTGCGGCACTGCTTATTTCTTCCTGCCTTTCTTCCTGGGGGCACATTTATATGTGCATTTAACCCATTCTGTAACCACTCCGTTTGATGACCCTTACTGCTATGCGATAATGCTGTGTGGTGTATTCTGGGCTGTGGTCGGGCTTTTTTTATTGAAAACATTGCTGCTAAAATATTTCAGTCGCGGGGTAACATGGCTTACGCTGTTTTGCATCGTAGCCGGTACCAATTTTTTTAACTATGCTACACTGGATGTAGGCATGTCGCACGTGTACAATTTCACTTTATTTGCGGCGGCTTTACTGATGACAGACCTGTATTACAAAGACCCGGGAAAAGGGAAAGCTATCATCCTGGGTTTATTAACGGGCTGGATCGTATTGTCCCGGCCAACGAATATTGTAATGTTGCTCTTTTTGTTTTTGTACAGAGTGGTGAGCATGGATGACCTGAGAGCTCGGCTGCGGTTTTTCAGGCTGCATTGGTCGCATGTAGTGATTGCAGCGGTATTCTTCCTGGCTATCTGGATACCGCAGTTGCTGTACTGGAAAGCAATGACCGGCCATTGGATCAAGTATTCATACGAAGGAGAGGGATTTATTTACTGGGCAAAACCGAAAATTCTCTCCGTGCTTTTTGATACGCAGAATGGATGGTTATTATACTCACCGGTACTATTATTTTTGTTCTGGTCCCTGGTAAAAAGGAGGAAGGATCCCAGAACGAATTTTTGGGGAACAAGCATAGTGCTGATCATTATTACCTATTTGTTTGCTAGCTGGTGGGCCTGGTGGTTTGGCGGGGCTTTCGGGCACCGCTGTTATGTAGACTACTATCCGTTGCTAGCCTTACCTGTTGCCGTAGCAATGGAAGGGGTTTTACGGTTAAGGAATAGCTACGCCAGGGTATCGCTCCTGGCTATGATATTTATTTTCTGTTACTACATTATAGGTTTCTCAGAGATATACATGCAATTGGGGCGTGGTTTTGACGGCCCTGAATGGCAGTGGAACTGGGATAGCTGGCTAACGGTTGTCAGGGAAATATTTTTTATTCCCAATCCAACTCATTTGCCATCCTAAACTTATATACTATGCGAATGGCATTTTCACCACCTGCGCTTTTACAGCCTTATCGCGGATCATTACAAACACATCGGTGCCCATAGCGGTATGGCCGGTAGCTATGTAAGCCATACCTATGGCTTTGCCCAGGCTGGGTGATTGCGTGCCCGAAGTGATGACGCCGATTTCATTTCCTTCGGCATCCTGTAACGCGTAACCATGACGGGGTATGCCTTTATCCACCATTTCCAGGCCCACCAGCTTACGTGCGGTGCCATGGTTTTTCTGCTGTTCAAATGTTGCGCGTGAGGTAAAATCCTTAGTGAACTTAGTGATCCATCCCAGGCCGGCTTCTATGGGGCTGGTTGTGTCGTCAATGTCATTTCCATAAAGGCAGAATCCCATTTCCAGGCGCAGGGTATCGCGGGCGGCAAGGCCTATAGGCTTCATGCCGTGCGGAGTGCCGACGCGGAAAATCTCGTCCCATATTTTATCGGCATTATCGCCTTTATCTTCAAAGTATATTTCTACACCGCCGGCACCAGTATAGCCTGTGGCGCTCACCAGTACATTGTCAACACCGGCAAATTTTCCTTTTACAAAAGTGTAATATTTCAGTCCCGTGAGGTCCATATCTGTAAGCTGCTGCATAAACTTTGTAGCATGCGGCCCCTGCACCGCCAGCAGGCCGGTCTTATCTGATACATTGTGCATCTCCACGTTGCCGGTATTGAATTTGCTGATCCATTCCCAGTCTTTTTCAATATTGGACGCGTTTACAACCAGCATATAAGTTTTGTCGTGCTCGATACAATATACGAGCAGGTCATCGACAATACCGCCTGTTTCGTTCGGCAGGCACGAATATTGCGCCTGTCCATCCTTAAGTTTGGCCGCATCGTTGCTGGTTACACGCTGTATGAGATCAAGCGCGCCTGCCCCTTTTAATATGAACTCACCCATGTGACTTACATCAAACACACCGGCGTTTGTGCGCACGCAGTGATGCTCTTCATTGATGCCTGTATAAGATATGGGCATGTTGTAGCCGGCAAATCCTGCCATTTTAGCGCCAAGGGCTAAGTGTCTTTGTGTAAACGGTGTGTTCTTCATGTTATCCTTATAAGGTGGTGCAAAAATAATCGGTAATCAGACATTTTCAGATTTTGTTTTCAGAATCGGTATATTTTTCGCATCTTTCGTTCAGGGATATACAATTCTTATGGTCTTTAGCAGTATTATATTTATTTTTTACTTTCTGCCGCTGTTCTTTCTTATTTATTACCTCGCAGATAAGAAGCTTAAGAATCTGGTGATCTTATGTGGCAGTGTTTTCTTTTACGCCTGGGGCGCGCCTGTTTTCATTTTTATTCTTTTAGGTACAACTGTCGTCGATTTTTTTATAGTACGGCTGATGGCCTCAAGGACAAAGAAAGGGCCACGAACGGCGCTTATGTGTATTTCTTTATCCATTAATCTAGGCCTGCTTTTTTACTTTAAGTACAGTAATTTTTTCGTTGAAAATATAAATTACCTTCTTCTACGAATTGGTGTAAAGGAAATTGCCTGGGTAAAACTCGTATTGCCAATAGGAATATCGTTTTATACGTTTGAAACGATAACATATGTGGTTGATGTGTACCGGGGCATTCACAAGCCGTTGCGCAACTTCTGGGATTACCAGCTTTACATAATTCTATTTCCGAAGCTGATCGCCGGCCCCATCATCCGGTTTCATGATTTTGCGGATCAGATATATGACCATACCAATTTTGAAACACCAGAGAACCGGCTAAAAGGTATTTACAGATTCTTTATCGGACTGGGAAAAAAAGTATTGATCGCCAACGTGCTTGGCGCCAGCGCGGATATTATTTTTAGACTGCCGCACGCGCAACTGGGAACTTGTACAGCATGGCTTGGTGCATTGAGCTATACATTCCAGATATACTTCGACTTTTCCGGTTATTCTGATATGGCCATTGGCCTGGGATTGATGATGGGCTTCAGGTTTCCGGAGAATTTTAATAACCCATACACGGCTGTGTCCATCACTGATTTCTGGCGGAAGTGGCATATGACACTGGGCAACTGGATGAGAAATTACCTGTATATCCCCTTGGGTGGCAACCGGGTGAAGAGCAAAGGTCGGTTGTATTTCAACTTGTGGCTGGTATTCCTGGCTTCGGGGCTTTGGCATGGTGCAGCCTGGGGTTTTGTGATATGGGGGGCGTATCATGGCTTTTTCCTGGTGATCGAGCGTATTTTCCTGGGAAAATGGCTGGCGAAGATGGGTAAGTCTGCAGTGATATATACACTGCCTGTGGTGATGATCGGTTGGGTGTTTTTCAAAACAGAGCACCTGCATGCGTCACTGGGTTATATTCACCGGATGTTGTCCTGGCACAGTGACAGTGACGCGTGGGTTCCGGATACTGAATACTTCACCTTCCTTGCCATTGCGGCTTTCTTTTCTTTTTTCACGATACCTGAGCTGGGCAAAAAAATACAGGAAAAAGTTTTTTACGAAGACCATTCTTTGAAGATGCATATTGCAATGGTTGTAGTGGCCCTTTTGCTATGTTTCCTGTCGGCTGGGCGGATCACTGTTTCGTCATTTAATCCGTTCATTTATTTCAGGTTTTAAATTATGGGGCAAAAAACTAAACAACCGTTATTTCCCGTCCAAAAAATAATTATTTATTTTCATCATCATACAAACCGGCGGCGAGGATTTTAGTCTAATCAATTATCCTGTAGATTTTATAATGGGGCAGAAAATGAAAAGGTGGTTATTTTCTTTTGTTTTTGTGATCCTTATGTTGCCGTTTCTGCAGCAGTGCTTCCCTTTTATTACCAGCGGCCCCCTTTCTGGGAACTATACGGATGCGAAGGATGTTGAGTTTTCCTGGGCAAAATGGATAGATGGAACCTATCAGAAAGGGAAAACCGATTTTTGCAACGACCATACCGGCTTTCGCCCCGACCTGCTCCGGTTAAATAACCAGGTTGATTTTTCATTGTTCGGCGAGTGCCATGCGGTATGGACTGTATTGGGCACTCATCATTACCTGTATCAGAATCCCTATATCAACGCGTACTATGGCCGCGACTTTGCCGGATATAAAACTGTCCGCGAGCGGTCAATAATGCTAAAGGCCATACAAGACACTTTTGCCCGCATGGGTAAGACGCTTGTGCTGGTCTATGCGCCCAATAAGGCTGCTTTTTATCCGGAGTATTTTCCTAGGGACCGCATGCGTGATAAGAAGGGTGTTACCAATCTGGAGGCCTATCGACAAATGGGAGATTCGTTGGGCATTAACCAGATCGATATGAATGCCTGGTTCATTTCTATGAAAAATACAAGCAAGGAATTACTTTTTGCCAAACAGGGTATTCACTGGACCGTTTATGGCGCTACACTTGCCGGCGACAGCCTCATGAGGTACATCGAAAGGCTTAGAAATATCCACGTTCCACACCCAATTTGGTCTAAACTTGAGCACACTACTGAACCCAGGTCTGGCGACGATGATGTGCAGTGCGGACTGAACCTCATTTTTCCGGTGGCTACGGAGACCTTCGCTTACCCGGTGATCCAGGATGTTCCGGATAGCGGATACAAAAAACCGAATGTGATCTACCTTGGAGACAGTTATGCGTTTAAAATGGTGCTAACCAGTACTATCAGCAGAATGAACGCAAATTGTGAATACTGGGGCTATTTTGACGACGTGCACGGTGTAAATGAATACAAGGCCACATACATCCATCAATATGATTGGCAGGCAGCCCTCGATAAGACGGATTGCTTTGTGATATTGTATACTGAGTTCAACCTTTGCGACCTGGGCAATGGTTTTATTCAGAATGCTTACGGCCATTATTATCCCAGAAAAAAGGCGGACAGTACAATCAAGTGATTTATAGCCAGCCGTTGTTGCTATACTCCTCGTAGCCTACTTTCATTGCCTGTTTTATATCTGTAAGGATGTTTTTGTCCACGGCTTTGATGTGGAAGCATGCTTTTCCTTTCAGCAATTTAAGCAAGTCGGTTGACAACCTGCTGCTTACATCTTCACTGTTTGTATAGATGGGTGTATAGTAAAAGCCCACATAACTGCTTTGCAGTATCAGGCCAATGAAGGCAAGTTCGTTCCTGAGCCGGCCCTGTATTGTTATTTTGGGCTTTTCGGTCCACAACTCGTACCTGCCCTGTATGTCGAAACGGGCTTTGACATAGCCTTTTTCGTATGGCTTCATTTCTTTTTTGACTGCGTTGAAAATCTTAAGCAGTTGTTCTTGCGTGAGTGTGGGCATATTGTGGAATTGAAAATGTCTTCTAAGTACTGAAAATTACCAGTTTTCTATCGTTTTTCAAGTTGCGGATACTTTTTTGAGATGATAATACATTCTCTATTGCCAAACCGGCCTGTCGGCAGACAGGTTGCCAAAATTGAATAGGTTTGGTATGGAAAATGTGCCGTAATGGCACTACATTTAACATGGTTTAGATTTTGATAGTTACTCTTATACAACAAACAAAAACAATTTATGGATCAGAACGAATTTCGCAAGTACGCCATAAAACATCATGGCATCAGCAGTTTAACTGTAGACAGTTATACTTCGTCAATGAATAAAAAGATGCCGGTGGGGCTGACACCCTACATCATAGAAGAGCGCCCGATGAATGTAGCTTCTATGGACGTGTTTTCCCGTTTGATGATGGATCGCATCATCTTCCTGGGTGAGGGCATCAACGATTATGTGGCTAACATTGTTACCGCCCAGTTGTTGTTCCTCGAAAGCACAGACCGCGCCAGGGATATACAGATGTACCTGAACAGCCCCGGTGGCAGTGTTTACGCCGGCCTGGGTATCTATGATACTATGCAGATCATCAATCCGGATGTATCTACTATTTGCACCGGCATTGCAGCATCAATGGCTGCGGTACTGATGTGTGCTGGCAGCAAGGGCAAAAGGACGGCACTGAAGCATAGTCGCATTATGATACACCAGCCACTGGGCGGTGCAGAAGGACAGGCTAGTGATATTGAGATCACTGCACGCGAGATCGGGAAGCTGAAGAAAGAGCTTTACGAGATCATATCACTGCATAGTGGACAAAAGCTGAGCAAGGTAGAAAAAGACAGTGACCGTGACTACTGGATGACGGCTAATGAAGCGAAAGAGTATGGTATGGTGGATGAAGTGCTGGAGCGCAACCCACGCAAAGCTGGTCCAGCGGCAGATGCAAAATAATTTGAAAATTTGCGAATTTGAAAATGCCTCCATTCTGTAAAAAAATGGAGGCATTTTCAGTTTATAAACCGCAGCCAGCTCACCCGAAGCCGGCTCCTTTTGACTGCAATTGATTCATTTGCTGAAAAAAATACCATACAATATCCTATTTTGCAACAGCAAATCCGACGGCTTGGAAGACTCTAAAAGGTTAGATACTCTCGATTTTTTCAGGTTCATCGCTATACTCAGTGTTATGTTGTTCCATTACTATTCACGATGGAACCCACCCGAAAGCAGTGCCAGTCTTTATCCGTTCGGGTCAACATATAATTTCTTCCAGTGGGGCAGGTATGGAGTAGAGTTCTTTTTTATAATTTCTGGTTTTGTGATCACCTACACCCTTCATGCCACCAACACTATAGCCGACTTCTGGAAAAGACGGTTTATTCGCCTGTTCCCTGCAATGGTATTTGCCTCGCTGATCACTTATCTGCTGATGCTGATGCTTGACAGGGATAAAGTATTCGTTCATGGCCACAGCTTTTTAAATGTTCTTTGCTCCGTAACTTTCTTACCCCCTGACCTTCTGAACAAATTATTTGCACCGTTTCACATTGAGTGCAATTACGTTAGCGGTTCTTATTGGTCGTTATGGCCGGAAATACAATTCTACTTTCTTGCCAGCCTCATCTACTTTTTAAACAAACGTGGCTTTACAAGAAACTTTTCCTTACTCAGCATTAGCGTGTTTCTCGCCTGGTTGCTGATGTATGCCATAGACCAACAAAAACTCCCCATTCAGCTTCCTGGCATAGTTATGGGGGCTTATAAATTCTGCGCCTCCGTCTTTAATTTACCGTTTTATATACCCTGGTTTTTGACCGGAGTACTGCTGCATGAGGTATTCTTTCACAAAGCGACAAAATTTATTTGGGGGTGCCTGTTTATTACCGTTGCGCTGGGTTTCTGTGCCTGCATACTGTGGCTGGGCTACACGGCGGTCATCATTTATACAGCTTCGCTTTTGTTTTTCTTCCTGTTTATAAAGTATCCAGGAGTTTTTGCCCACGGCTTTTTCCGGACGTTAAACAAAGTGGGAGTTGCATCCTATTTCCTTTACCTGATCCATGAGAATATAGGCGTACTGCTTGTTCATCGCTATGGCGGCTATTTTCAGCGTTTATCCGGTCTCTTTCCGTTGCTGGTTATTATTGTGCTGTGTGTGTTTAGCGTGTTGTTTTATCGTGCGGTAGAGATGCCCGTGTCTCGTTTCCTGAAGAAGGTCATGTTCAGGGCAAATAAGGTAAAAAAATAGCGGCATCAGTAAAAAGTACAAATAATACCCTGATTCTTACTGTTGTGAGGCCCGTTGCCGTTGTATCTTTGTTGTGCAATGAAACAATTGAAAAATACAATTCCGGTCTATGATATGTGCTCACTAAGCGGTCATGACCAGGTGCTTCATGAGATCATTGTGGAGCCATTTGCGGCTTACTTAAAGGTTCACCCCAATCTGCATCTGCCGCACAGGCATTCGTTTTATCACATTGTATTTTTCACGGATGGTAGCGGGTATCACACCATCGATTTTGAACGGTTTGATGTAAAAGCCGGACAGATCTATTTTATGGTACCCGGCCAGGTACATAGCTGGAATTTTAAAGGCCGTGTTGATGGCTTCGTGATCAACTTTTCAGACGATCTGTTTCGGTCATTTCTTTCCAACAATGTATACCTGCAGAAATATCCCTTTTTCAGAGGCATAGCGCGTGATAGTGTTTGCCAATTGCCGGAAGATGCTAACGCAGAGGCGAGAAAACTCTTTGAAAAGGTGATCAAAGAAATAAAAAGAGATGATGACGTTGCCGCCGACTTTATCCGAGCGTGCCTCATCAAATTGTTTATCACCGTGTTCCGGACTAGCCCGGAAACCCGATCCAGTCGTGCCCCTCAGCAAAACCAGGTTATATTATCCAACTTCGGAAAATTGGTTGATACCTACTACGCTGAAAAGAGATTGCCAAAGGATTATGCAGCTATGCTGTACATAACGCCCAATCATCTTAATGCTTTGTGCAAGGACCTTCTGGGGAAACAAGCGGGAGAAATAATACGAGACAGGGTACTGCTTGAGGCAAAACGTCTCTTGATAAATGCGGGAATGAGCATCTCGGAAATTGCACTCCAACTCCGCTTTTCTGATAATTCCCACTTTACAAAGTTTTTTAAAAAATGCACACATACAACACCGGAAGAATTCAGAAAGGCTTCTGGCAATATTGTTTAAAACTGATCTTATGACTACCGAACATGCGCATCCCGGGCTCTTGTGGAGCATAGCCACAAATAAATGCCCCCACTGCAGACAAGGCAACCTGTTTATCAACCCTAATCCATACGACTTGCGAAGCACTATGCAAATGCCCGAGGTGTGCCCGGTTTGCGGGCAGAAGTTTGAATTGCAAACAGGCTTCTACTTCGGGACAGGATTTGTAAGCTATGGGCTCACCGTGCTGTTCAGTGGTATTACGTTTGTGATATGGTGGTTCACGCTGGGAATGTCCGTTCGCGACAACAGGGTATTATGGTGGCTAGGTGTAAATGCGGCGATGCTTATTTTGCTGCAACCGCCAATACAACGCCTGGCAAGGTCCGTATGGATCGCATTTTTTGTGCGGTATGACAAGGCATACCAAAAATGATTTGGTGCTGCGAACGCGATGGATCAAGCGGCCTTTTGGTTGACTAATTATTTACCGGGACCATAGATGATAGGGGAAGAAAATGGGACTTATGGGGGAGTAAAAAGGTGATATAGAGCATAAAATACAACAATTTCACTTTTTTTTATTATCTTTAGTTACTGAAATTATCGTTTACCCAATAAAAAGTATATATGGACACAAATACTCAGAATGAAATGTCGATGGACAGCGCGGCTTCCGGACCAACCAGCAACGTTGAGGATACAATGACCAGCGAAGCAGCTAATATGGCAGAAGCAAGTAGTGAGCAAGCGTCAGAGAATACGGACGCTGCGGAGGTGGATCCTAACCATCCGCACCATCACAATAACTCTGCGATACGGGCTGCATCTATGGGTCATAGTGCCGTGCACCACGTAATGCCTCGTCATCGCGGTCTCGATCTATGATAACGTGGTTTCGTTTGGCGATGAGAAACTAATAATGCCGATGTGAGGGCTAAGCGCTCCTGGCGTGACTTTAGAGAAACAGAGTGTGTTTTAGGCATACTCTGTTTTTTTTATGCCCGGCCAAAATAAACCGGAAGCTACCGACAATAAAAAAGGAGCCCGAAAGCTCCTCTTAGCAAAATTTGTCTTGGTTGTTCTTATTTAGCGGCGTTCACTTTATCATTCATATCGCTGTCCACTAGTATACGGCCGCAATGTTCACAAACTATGATCTTCTTGTGCTGGCGTATTTCGCTCTGGCGCTGGGGTGGTATCACATTGAAACAACCGCCACAGCTATCACGTACTATAGGCACAACGGCAAGGCCATTGCGGTAGCTGGAACGGATGCGGTCATAAGCAGACAACAGGCGTGGGTCTACTTTTTCTTTTGCCTCTTCCGATTTTGCCGATAATATCTTTTCTTCCTTCTCGGTATCCGCGGTGATCTTTTCCAGTTCTTTGCGTTTTAATTTCAGCGCGCCTTCTACATCGGCCATCTTCTCTTCAGTTTTCAGCCGTGCATTCATGCGGTCTTTCTGCTCATAAGTAGCATCCTTCACATGCTTCTCGTTCAGCTTCACCTCCAGTTCCTGCATTTCAATTTCTTTATTGATCGCCTCAAACTCGCGGTTGTTCTTAACGTTGTCCTGCTGCTTTTCGTACTTTTTAATAAGCGCTTGTGCATCTTTCTTCGCAGTAGTCTTTGTGTCGATAAAGGTGTTTATGCTGCTTATTTCCGCATCTATGTTATTGATACGCGTCTGTAGGCCTTCGATCTCGTCCTCAAGGTCTTTCACCTCCATAGGCAATTCGCCCTTCATGGTCCGGATCTCATCTATCTTAGAATCGATCTTTTGCAACGCGAGGACAGCGGTCAGTTTTTCTTCAACAGAAAAGTCTTTTACAGTAGCCATTAGCAAAAATATTTTACAGGATTGGTATTTATATTTGATAAAAGGATTGCAAATGTAGGAAATTTTCTGTTAAGAACCGCCTCAAATATTTCCGAGGTAAATTGCTCGCTTTCATAATGGCCTATATCAGCTATAATAATTTTTCCTTCTGCATCGAAGAATTGGTGGTATTTATAGTCGCCTGTAATGAATATATCTGCGCCAGTCCGCATGGCATTCCCAAGCAAAAAACTCCCCGACCCGCCGCAAAGGGCCACCTTTTCTATCTTTTTGCCCCTTAAGGTGGTGTGCCGTATGCAATCAGTTTTCATTTGTGTCTTCAGGAATGCCAGGAAGTCCATTTCATCCATGGGGTGGGGCAGCAGACCCACCATACCCGCACCTATCTGCTGGTTAGCATTGCCAATAGGAATGAGTTCATACGCCACTTCTTCATATATATGGCTGTCGAACAACGCGCGAAGCACCCTGCCTTCATTGTGTTTTTCTACCAGCACTTCTATTTTCACTTCTTCCACCTGCTCCCGCTCACCACCCGACTTGCCAATAGCGGGTTTGGTATCTTCCCCTGGCCGGAAAGTACCGGTGCCGCGGGTGTTGAAACTGCTCTCGGAATAATTGCCTACTTGTCCGGCTCCGGCCGCGAACAGGGCATTGCGCACTTTATCAGCTATCTCCACCGGTGCATAGGTATATAGCTTACTAAGGGTACCAGCCTTGGTTTCCAGGATGCTGGTGTTGGTCAACCCCAGTTTTTCCGCAAATTTGGCATTTACTCCTGCCCGCATATTGTCCAGGTTGGTGTGGGCAGCATAAATGGTTAGATCGTTTTTTATTGCCTTTTGTATGATGCGTTCTACATAAGTGCGGCCTGCTAACCTCTTTATACCAGAGAAAATAACCGGGTGGTGGCATACTAACATGTTGCAGCCGCGCTCCATTGCCTCGTCCAGTACGGCCTCGGTCACATCGAGCGAGATAAGCACGCCCGTGACCTCGGCCTCGGGGTTGCCCACCTGCAGGCCGCTATTGTCGTAACTTTCCTGGTAGATGGTGGGGGCTGCCGCTTCGATCGCGCCTATGATGTCTTTTACGAGCATATTTGCAGTGTTAAACGAGGGGCTAATTTACTCTGCTTTAACCGTAATTAACCTATAATATTTTTATTAGCAACGTTTTTATGCGATTTTTGACGATTAATAACTTAAAGTTTTTGCAGTAGGGGCAAGGATTAACAGAATTTTATTTTTTCTATCACTAATATTGCAGCCTGTTAAAAGAAATGCGGAAGACACATATATATATAGTGCAGATTGTGGGTATCCTTGTGATACTCTGCGGCTATTTCCTTAGCGACCAGCCTGATAGCTTGTCGCAAATGCATTTTAATCCTAATCCATCCTGTCCGGTAGTATTCCTGAAGGCTACTAAAAGTGCGGACAATTCGCCGGTTCAGGTATGTACTTCGTCTCAAAATAACCCTACCCGGAAAACCAGTGTTCCGAAATTCATTTCTTTTGAAGTGGTATTGTTGCCTAAAAGCACATACCGTTTTGTTCCGATCAACAATGTTGTCTATGATTTTCCACTGACGGAAGATTATGCTTACCTGTTTTACGAAGAGATAAATCCGCCTCCTCCTAAAGTTTGTTGACTTGCTGTTACGGAGCATCCGCGCTAAAAACAATCAACTAATTTCTTAAAATAATCTGCATGCTTGACCTTAAGCTTGCCAAAAATATATGCACGCTTTGTTGCATCTGTTTTTTGCAATCCAACATAATATTTGCTCAGGAACATCAACCGCTGCCACCCACAGATACACTACGTGTGGACCTGAGGCAGACCGAAAAAATGTTCCTGGAAAACAACCTGCAACTGCTGGCTCAGAAATACAGCATTGATAGTGCCCGCGCAACGATAATTACAGCAAAACTGTTTGATAATCCTCAATTTGGGGTGAGTAGCGGCCTGTATAATCCAACTACCAGCAAGTTCTTTGATTACAGCAACGGAAATGGGGAAGTTGCGATGCAGTTAAGCCAGTTAATAAAAACTGCCGGCAAGCGGAATAAAAATATTCAGTTGGCCAAAACCGGTGTCGCGTTAACGGAATACCAGTTCGCCGATCTCTTGCGAACATTGGAATATACCCTGCGCAATGATTTCTTCAACATTTATTATTTAAGGGAGACACAAAAAGTGTATGACGTTGAGATCGGTTCTTTACAGACTACAAACAGAGCCTATGCGGAACAATTGCAGAAGGGGAATGTGTCTGAATTGGACCTGATACGGATACAGTCGCAGCAATATACATTGCAGGCGGAACTAGCTACGCTGCAAAATAACATAGACGATGTAGAGAGCGAATTAAAACTGCTGCTTCGGGCGAAGGCAACCATTTATATAGTGCCTCAATACGAGGGTGCCGGCGATAACCAACAAGTGTTAACAGAAGTACCTCTTCAATCTTTGGTGGATAGCGCTTATCAAAACAGGGCGGACCTGAAAATGGCAAAAACGGCGGTTACTTTCAATCAGCAAAACCTGGCTTTGCAGAAGGCATTGGCGGTACCGGACATAAACATAGACCTGGGTTATGACCGCCTGGGTAGCTATGTAAATAACTACAACAGCATAGGCATTGATTTCCCCCTGCCTTTTTTCAACCGTAACCAGGGTAATATCAAACAGGCAAAAATAGGTGTTCAATCTAGCCAGGTGCAATTGGAGAGTACCCAGGATGCAGTGGAAAGCCAGATCGCCAACTCTTACCTGGGAGCGGTGCGCGCAGAGCGGTTACTTAACTCATTTGACCCTAGGTTTGCTGGGAATATCAGTCACCTGATAGGTGAAGTGACGAAAAACTTCCAGTCGCATAATATTAGCCTGCTGGAATTCACGGATTTTTACGACACATACAAGCAAAATGTTGTTCAGCTTAATAACCTTCGTTATAACCGGGTGAGCCAGCTCGAGCAACTCAATTTCACCACCGGAACAAGAATATTCAACAAATAAATCATTAGACATGTTTTCTCGTTTTATCAAGTTAAGTGTTTGCAGCCTACTATTCACAGGGGGGCTTGTTTACCTGTCGGCGTGCAAGTCAAAGGAAGCAGGAACAGAAGATACCCGCACGGCTTATACCATACCTGACTCACTGTTAAGGACATTGACCATTGATACAGTGAAAATGTCTAAGATCACTAACTCCATTAAGTTCAATGGTGTTGTTGATTTCAACCCGGATAAGGTGGCGAACATATTTCCATTGATCAGCGGAAATGTGCAAGGGATAAAGGCGCAGCTTGGGGATTACGTGACCGCAGGAGAAGTACTGGGAACCATTAAAAGTTCGGAGATAGCCAATTACAATGCTGCGCTAACCAATGCGGAGAGCAATGTAAAGCTCACGGCGGCACTGCTTGCAAAGAGTGAAGAGATGGCAAAAAGCGGCCTCGCCTCGCAGGTGGATGTAACTACCGCCAAAGTAAATTACGACCAGGCGGTTGCATCCAAGTTAGCCGCTGAAAAGATTCTCAGCATCAACGGAAATAACCCGCATGGCGAATACCTGATAAAATCGCCGATCAATGGGTTTATAGTGCAGAAGAATGTGAACAATGGCATGGCTATTCGTGCTGATAATGGAGGTAGTCTTTTTACCATTTCCGACCTTAAGGAAGTTTGGGTACAGGCAAATGTATATGAAGCGAGCATAAACAATGTACATGAAGGCGACGAAGTAGATGTTGCCACCATTACCTATCCTGATAAGGTCTTCAAAGGGAAAATAGATAAGCTGATGAATGTGCTGGACCCTACCAACAAAGTAATGAAAATGCGCGTCGAGCTGCCTAATCCGGGTTACCTGCTTAAACCACAGATGTTTGCTACGGTAACAGTGAACAACGATCTTCCTGAAGAAGCGATATCCGTTCCGAACAACGCGCTCATATTCGACCACAGCCAGTATTTCGTGATCGTTTATAAAGGCAATAAGAATGCTGAGATAAGGTCAGTTGACATTATCAGTTCCAATGGTAAAACAACCTACATAAAAAATGGTGTGAAGCCCGGCGAAATGGTAGTTGGGTCGCAGGCCATTCTTATTTACGGCGCACTAAATAGCTAGTCGAATCAGCAGTCTAAAGGATCTATAATGAATAAGGTTATTAAAGGAATTATTGCGTTTTCGCTTAAAAACAGGTATTTCATTTTATTTTGTGCACTGATATTGGTAGTGGCCGGTATCATCACGTATAAAAGTATGCCTATCGAGGCTTTTCCTGACGTGACAAATACGGAGATCAGCATTATTACCCAATGGCCGGGCCGGAGCGCTGAAGAGGTAGAAAAATTCATTACGATACCAGTAGAAATAGCCATGAACCCGGTGCAGCGAAAAGTAAGCCTGCGCAGCACGAGCATCTTTGGCCTTTCATACGTGAAGCTGATATTTGATGATGACGTAAAAGACCCCGAGGCAAGGCAGCAGGTAATGAACCTCCTTCAAAATGCCACGTTGCCGCCAAATGTGTTGCCTTCGGTGCAGCCGCCTACCGGCCCTACCGGCGAGATTTTCAGGTACACTCTGGAAAGCGATGTGCGCGATGTGCGTGAACTGAAAACCATACAGGACTGGGTTGTGGACCGGCAACTACGCTCTGTGCCGGGAGTGGGGGACGTTACGGCATTCGGCGGCAAAACCAAAACCTATGAAATACAGGTAGATCCGGGGAAACTGACATCTTTGAACATTACACCGCTGGATGTTTTTACTGCTGTTCAGAAGACCAATATCAACATTGGTGGCGACATCATTGTGCAGAACAACCAGGCGTTCGTTGTGCGCGGTATCGGGCTACTGAATGACATCAATGAAATAGCGAATATCGTTATCAATAACACCAATGGCGTTCCTGTCCTGGTGAAGGATGTGGCGCAAGTGAAGATATCCAATGTGCCGAGGCTGGGGTGGGTTGCCCGTTCAAATGATTTGCCAGACTCTACCGGTAAACGGAAAATTACAGACGTTAAAGATGTTGTTGAGGCGATAGTCGTTATGCGCAAGGGCGGTAATCCCACTGAAGTAGTCGATGCCGTGAAAGCAAAAGTAGATAAACTGAACAATGGCATACTACCGCGTGATGTGCATATCGTTCCGTATTATGACCGCTCTGACCTGACCGAATACGCAACCCATACGGTTACGCACAATCTTGCGGAGGGCATCATTCTTATTACGCTGCTGGTATCGCTGTTCATGTTCAACTGGCGCACCACTCTTATTGTTTCTCTCATTATCCCCATGTCGTTGCTGTTTGCCTTTATATGCCTGCATATGATGGGTATGTCTGCCAATTTGCTGTCACTTGGTGCGGTGGATTTCGGTATCATCATCGATGGCGCGGTGGTTATGGTAGAAGGTTTGTTTGTGGTACTCGATCATAGAGGGCATGAACTTGGTATGGAGCGGTTTAACAAAATAGCGAAGTATGGGTTGATAAAAACCAATGGTGCACAGCTAGGCAAGGCGATCTTCTTTGCGAAGCTGATCATTATCACTGGGTTGCTTCCCATATTTGCGTTTCAGAAAGTGGAGGGAAAAATGTTCTCACCGCTTGCCTTTACGCTAGGTTTTGCACTGCTTGGTGCACTCATTACTACGCTTACCCTTGTGCCTGTGCTAATCAGCATTCTGCTGAAAAAGAATGTGCGTGAGCGCGATAATCCCGTTGTGCATTATCTGACTGCATTTATGCTGGGAGGGTTTAAGAAGGCATACAAGCAAAAGAAGATCGTTATCCCTCTCTCGATACTCATTATGGCTATTGGCTTGTTCTCCTTCAAATTTTTAGGTTCTGAGTTTTTACCTGAATTAAATGAAGGTTCCATCTGGCTGAGGGTGCAGATGCCTTACAGTATCTCGTTAGAAAAGTCTGTTGAGGTCTCTACAACAGTCCGCCAAAAGCTGATGACCTTTCCGCAGGTAAAGTATGCGGTATCGCAGACGGGGCGCCCAGATGATGGTACTGATGTTGCGGGTTTTTACAACAATGAATTTTCGGTAATGCTTTACCCGGAAGATGATTGGAACCCTAAAATGAGTAAGGATGAGCTGATCGCGAAAATGAATGAAAAGCTTTCGGTTATACCCGGAGCAGAACTTAACTTTTCGCAGCCCATTATGGACAATGTGGAGGAGGCTGTGTCTGGTGTAAAAGGATCTATCTGTGTAAAAGTGTATGGGGACTCACTGGGGTATATGGAAGATAAGGTGACCGAAGTATGTAATATACTCAGGGGTGTAAAGGGTATTACTGACCTTGGCGTGATCCATAACATAGGCCAGCCGGAACTGGATGTGAACCTGGACCAGCAAAAAATGGCGATTTATGGCGTAGCTACGGCAGACGCCAACGCAGTGGTAGCGATGGCTATTGGTGGGCTCGCCGCTTCCACGCTTTATGAGGGGGCGCGAACATTTGACATCCGTATACGCCTGCCGGAAGAGTTCAGAAAGACGCCTGAAGATATCGGCAACCTTCTTGTTCCTACACAGAGCGGATCGAAGGTGCCGATCAAGGAACTGGCAACTATCTCCGAAAAAACGGGGCCTTGCCTTATTTTCAGAGACGATAATGAGCGCTATTCTGCGCTTAAGTTTTCTGTGAGAGACAGGGACATGGGCAGCGCGATTGCTGAAGCGCAAGCGAAAGTGAAAAGTAAGGTGCAGTTGAAGCGTGGCTACCGGATGGCCTGGCAGGGAGACTTTGAAAACCAGCAACGTGCCACGAAGCGTCTGGCCCAGGTGGTACCTATCAGCCTGCTGCTGATACTTCTGTTGCTCGTTACCATGTTTGGCAATTTTAAAGATGCCCTTCTGGTTTTCTTAAATGTTCCGTTTGCCATAGTGGGCGGTATTGCCACACTGCTTATGACCGGCACTAACTTTAATATTTCTGCCGGCATTGGTTTTATTGCGTTGTTTGGTATCTGTATACAAAACGGGGTCTTGCTCATCATTGTGTTTAAACAGAACCTTGAAAAGATTAAAGGTGGCCAGGGATCACTATACTCCTCAATAAAGCAGGGAGTCAATGCCAAGATACGGCCGGTGGTAATGACTGCGATGATGGCAGCAATAGGTCTTTTACCTGCGGCCATATCCCATGGCATAGGCTCGGAGAGCAGCAGGCCACTGGCCCGCGTGGTTATCGGTGGAATACTTTGCGCCATGATCTTTAGCCTTTGGGTGTTCCCGTTGATCTATGCATGGGCATACCGCAAAATAGAGCTGAAACACGAAGACCACATTCCGAACCAGGACGTAGCCCAGGATTCGTAGAACATTTTGAAGTTTTTATTGCCCGGATAGATATGCAATTGCTGCTGATAGAAGATGAGCCGAAAATAGCCGCATTTATTCAAAAAGGATTAAATGAAAACGGGTACGGCCTGACGATTGCTTACGATGGCAAACTGGGACTGAAAATGGCGTTGCAGGGAGAATATGACCTGATCATCCTGGATATCATGC
Organism: uncultured Bacteroidota bacterium; assembly: GCA_903905065.1. Lineage (GTDB taxonomy): Bacteria > Bacteroidota > Bacteroidia > Chitinophagales > Chitinophagaceae > Nemorincola. Next base: position 48,512 of record CAIVEW010000025.1, read on the forward strand.
TGCCGGCACTAAGCGGTTTGGATATTTGCAAACAAGTACGACTTGGTGGTATAAACACGCCGGTATTAATGCTTACAGCCTTAGGTACACTTGATGACAAGGTTCACGGATTGAGGCAGGGCGCCGACGATTACCTGGTAAAGCCATTTCATTTTAAGGAACTCGTTGCCAGAATAGAAGCGCTTACTCGCCGCAGCCACCAACAGCTTATTTCCAACAGTACGCTACAGGTTGCAGACCTGGTGCTGGACCGCAATAGAAAATTTGCACAGCGGGATGGTAAAGAGATCGTATTGACGGCAAGGGAATATGCTTTGCTTGAACTCTTCATGAAGAACACGAACCGTTTGCTTTCCCGCAGTGATATTGCGGAACAGGTGTGGGGCTATGAGTTTGATGCCGGCAGCAATGTGATAGACGTTTACATAAATTATCTGAGGAATAAAATTGAAAAAGGGTTTTCTTCCAAGTTGATCCATACGATGGTTGGAATGGGTTACATAATGAGAGAGCCATAGTCATGCAGATAAGGAATAAATTGTCGCTGTATTTTACGATCACCAGTTCCTTGCTAATGCTGGTGATCATGGTATTTATTTACTTGCTCTTTTCCAATCTCACAAGAAATAATTTTTATCGCTCATTGCATGAGAGAACCATCGTGGCAGCTCAGCTTTATCTCGAGGCCGATGAAATATCTGCATCGTCTTTGCAAAAGATAAAAGAAAAGTTTGTTGTCACGCTGCCACAGGAAATAATAAGGGTATACGACAGCACTGACCAGCAATCTTTCGCCCGTGATAAGGAAGGTAACTGGGGTAAAAATATTATTGACCAGGTGAGACAAAAAAAATACATGACCTACCGGGAAAATGACCGGCAAGTTGTTGGTATTTACTATGAAGACAACCAGGGGAATTTTGTGATCCTGGCATCGGCGGTGGATGTTGAAGGTCAAAAACAGAGGAAGAACCTCCTGGAGATAATGGCTGCATTGTTCGGGATACAGATATTAATACAGTTTGCCGCTGGTCGGTGGTTTGCGCAAAGGGCACTGCTGCCTGTGCAATTGGTAAATGCACAGGTGCAAAAAATATCCGCTACAGACTTGCATTTGCGGGTTGATACCAATAATGAAAAAGACGAGTTGGGCCTCCTCGCAGCTAATTTTAACAACCTTCTGGATCGACTTGAGAAATCGTTTGACCTTCAGAAAATGTTTGTCGCAAATGCTTCCCATGAATTAAAGACGCCGGTGACTAACATGATCGGTGAGATTGAGGTCGCTGTCAGTTTGGATCGCACAGAAGCGGAATACAAACAAACCCTGCAATCTGTACTAGCAGAAGCGGAACGGTTGCATAGTATAATCAGGAATTTTCTTATGCTGACAAGCGCCGAAAATAATATTGCCATGCAGGCAATGGAACCTGTGAGGTTTGATGAATTGTTGTGGGAAGTAAGAGAAAATTTTAGCAGGCAGCAGGGCGCTATTATTGATGTACGACTGGATGAATTGCCGGACGACGAAGGGCGTTTGTATGTTAAAACGAACAAGACACTCCTTATTCATGTTATCGGCAACATTATTCAAAATGCGATCAAGTTTTCGACCGGTCAGCCTGTAATTTGCAGCCTGCACTTTACCGAAGATTCCATTTCTATCCGGGTTTCGGATAAGGGAGTTGGTATAGATGCGGCCAGCCTGCAAAATATTTTCGAACCCTTTTTCCGGAGTGTGGACACCGACCAATTCGAAGGGCATGGTATAGGGCTGTATATTGCTAAAAAAATAATCGAGCTTTTGGGCGGAGATATTACTGTACGATCCAGCCCTGGCGCCGGCAGTATTTTTAACATAGCATTCTACCAAACCGCCTGATTCTAATCTCATTTTAATGCCGTTCTAATCGCGTTCAAATACGCCAGGCATTTCTTTGCGCCTATCATTTTACAAGCCTGATAAGCGCTAAAGAAATCAGCAATGAATAAACTGCTCAAAAAAGTTATAGGGTTCTCGCTAAAGAACCGGAATTTTATTTTACTCTGTTCCCTGATACTTGTAGTAGCAGGCATCCTTACCTACAAAAGCATGCCGATTGAGGCGTTCCCGGATGTGACGAATACGGAGATAAGCATCATCACACAGTGGCCGGGCCGCAGTGCCGAAGAAGTGGAAAAGTTTATCACCATACCTGTCGAAATTGCCATGAACCCGGTGCAACGTAAAGTAAGCCTGCGGAGCACAAGTATCTTCGGACTGTCTTATGTTAAGTTGATCTTTGACGATGATGTGAAAGACCCGGAAGCGCGGCAGCAAGTCATGAACCTGCTTCAAAATGCGGCACTTCCACCCAACGTTCAGCCAGCTGTTCAGCCGCCTACCGGGCCCACCGGCGAGATATTCCGGTATACGCTGGAAAGCAATGTAAGAGATGTACGGGAGCTAAAGACGATCCAGGATTGGGTGGCGGACCGCCAGCTGCGGTCGGTGCCGGGTGTTGGTGATGTAACTGCGTTTGGTGGTAAGACAAAGATCTACGAAATACAGGTGGATCCCGGTAAGCTGACGTCGCTCAATATTACTCCGCTTGATGTATTTACTGCGGTTCAAAAGACGAACATTAATATCGGTGGTGACATCATTGTAAAGAATGACCAGGCATTTGTGGTGCGTGGTATCGGGCTGCTGAACGACGTGAATGAAATAGCCAACATCGTTATAAATAACACCAATGGTGTACCGGTATTGGTAAAGGATGTGGCGGAAGTAAAAATATCAAATGTACCGCGGCTGGGATGGGTGGCCCGCGCTAATGGGCTGACCGACTCATCAGGCAAACGGACTATTACCGACCAGCCAGATGTGGTGGAGGCTATTGTAGTAATGCGCAAAGGCGCCAACCCAAGCGAGGTGGTGGCCGCCATTAAGGAGAAGGTAAAAAAACTGAACAATAGTATCCTTCCGGGAGATACGCACATAGTGCCTTACTACGACCGGTCGGACCTTATTGAATATGCTACGCATACGGTTACGCATAATCTGCTGGAGGGAATAATACTTGTAACCCTGCTTGTCTCCCTGTTTATGTTCAACTGGCGTACGACTCTTATCGTATCTATCATCATACCCCTGGCGCTGCTATTTGCTTTTATTTGCCTGCACCTGATGGGGATGTCGGCAAACCTGCTGTCGCTGGGAGCGGTAGATTTCGGTATCATCATAGATGGTGCTGTAGTAATGGTGGAAGGAATGTTTGTGATACTAGACCACAAGGCCAACGAAGTAGGCATGTCGCGTTTCAATAAACTGGCCAAGTATGGATTGATAAAGAAGAACGGCGCTCAGCTGGGCAAGGCTATATTTTTTGCGAAGCTCATTATCATTACCGGCCTGCTGCCCATTTTTGCATTCGAGAAAGTGGAAGGTAAAATGTTTTCACCCCTGGCGTTTACCCTTGGTTTTGCATTGCTTGGGGCGCTGATCACTACGCTTACTTTGGTACCGGTGCTTATCAGCATACTGCTAAAAAAGAATGTACACGAGCGCCACAATCCCTTTGTTCATCATCTTACCGGATTTATGCTCGGTGGTTTTACCAAGACATATCGAAATAAGAGAATTGTTGTGCCTGTGGCTTTGGTTGTTATGGCGATAGGTTTGTTCTCTTTTAAATTCTTAGGGTCGGAGTTTTTACCCGAACTGAATGAAGGGTCGATATGGCTGAGGGTGCAGACGCCTTACAGCATTTCGCTGGAAAAATCTGTGGAAGTGTCTACTCAAGTAAGAAAAATACTGATGGAATTTCCGCAAGTGAAATATGCGGTATCACAAACCGGTCGCCCCGACGATGGCACCGATGTTGCGGGATTTTACAATAATGAGTTTTCCGTGATGCTCTATCCCGAAAGTGACTGGAAACCGAGAATGAGCAAGGATGAGCTGATAGACCAGATGAGTAAGCGCCTTTCTGTGATTCCAGGTGCAGACCTGAACTTTTCGCAGCCCATCATGGACAATGTGGAGGAAGCGGTCTCCGGCGTAAAAGGATCGATCTGCGTGAAGGTGTACGGCGACTCCCTGAAGTATATGGAGGACAGGGTAAACGATGTGTATAATATACTTAGGAATGTAAATGGTGTATCAGATCTCGGTGTAATTCATAATATCGGCCAGCCCGAACTGGATGTGAACCTGGACCAGCAAAAAATGGCTCTCTATGGCGTGGCTACGGCAGATGCCAATGCAGTGGTAGCGATGGCGATAGGTGGGCAGGCGGCATCGACTCTCTATGAGGGAGCCAGGACTTTCGATATCCGGATACGGCTGCCGGAGGAATTCAGAAAGACGCCGGATGACATAGGTAATCTTCTGGTGCCTACGCAAAGCGGTTCAAAAGTGCCGATAAAAGAGCTGGCAACCATCACCCAGAAGACAGGGCCTTGCCTTATATTCAGGGATGACAATGAGAGATATGCCGCGCTTAAATTCTCAGTAAGGGATAGAGATATGGGCAGTACAATCGCCGAAGCTCAGAAAAAAGTGAACGAGAAAGTGAAGTTGAAAAGAGGTTATTCCATGGCCTGGCAGGGAGACTTTGAGAATCAGCAACGGGCTACTAAGCGACTGGCACAAGTGGTGCCCATAAGCTTGCTGCTTATCTTTTTATTGCTATTCACTATGTTTGGGAACTTCAAAGATGCGTTACTCGTCTTCCTCAACGTTCCCTTTGCTATTGTTGGTGGCATCATCGCTCTTCTGCTAACGGGTACCAACTTCAGTATCTCCGCAGGAATTGGTTTTATTGCACTGTTTGGTATTTGCATACAGGACGGTGTGCTACTGATCACGGTATTTAAACAGAATCTCGAAAATATAAAAGGAGGACAAAGCTCGTTATACGCCTCTATAAAACTAGGTGTTAACTCCAGGATAAGACCAGTAATGATGACGGCTATGATGGCAGCCATTGGGTTATTGCCGGCGGCTGTATCTCATGGTATAGGCTCGGAGAGCAGCAGGCCACTGGCCCGAGTGGTTATCGGGGGAATACTTTGCGCCATGATCTTTAGCCTTTGGGTGTTCCCGTTGATCTATGCATGGGCCTACCGTAAAATAGAGCTGAAACACGAAGACCACATTCCGAACCCGGATGTAGCACAGGAGTCATAGCATTTTTCGACACCGTACATAATTATTATTTTATTATTATGCATGTGTTGTTCTGGTTAAAAAATCAGTAAATTTGCCATTACTGTTATAGTTGTGAAAAATAAATTTATTCTTCTCTTATTGGGGTGTATCATCGCCTGCTCTCCTGCCTTTGCGCAGCTCAGGGCCGATGACGAGGCTGGTGTGCATAAGCAGCCCAAGACCGAGGAAGACGAGGAAGCACCATTCAGGTATAACGGCCATGACTACAGCCTTGGGTTTGCGCTAGGCTCTACCAAGATGTACGCAAACCTCCCGTACTCAAATCCGCAACCTGCTTACATCGGTTATTTGGAAAAGAACCTGATGCCGTTTCTGAGTATCGGGTTACAGGTAACTGTAGGCGACCTCTCCAGCAGGTGGCCAAGGAATCACTTGTTCAGCTTTAACCATTTTACGTCTTTAGACGAACACTTGAATGTGTCCATCGGAAGTCTATTTTATATTTTCGACAGGAACTATAATGACAATTTATTAAAGCGCATTATTGGAGGGGTTTACGGGGGCATAGGCATTGGTGTGATCAATAACGATATTAAACGGATAGCTAATGTTGATTGGTATCAGTTATCTACCATGACTCCCTTAACGGATAACCCTACCATCGAAAAGAACACGGCCGCCTTATATTTCCCATTCAATGCGGGATATAACTACAGGGTGCGACAGTTTCTTTTCTTTCATAACGGGTTTGTTTTTAACGGCAATATCCAACTAAATGACTGCCAGTCGGACTATATAGATGGTTATAGCCCTCCTTTTGCAGGGCATAAGCATACCGGCGTGTACTCGATCATGTCGATCGGGGCGAAATTTTATATCACCCGCAAGGAGCCTGATAATCTTTTCTTCGACCAATAATTTTTTTTTGCGCCCGGGGTTCCGGGCATTTTTATTGGCACCCAAAATCCCGTTCGAAACGGGCAAATGTTTATATTTGTGCTATGCAAATTCTGGATGGAGTATTAGTATCTGGCCACATCAAGGAGCAGATAAAACAGGACGTAACCGATTTCCAGGCGGCGGGTGGAAAAAAGCCACACCTTGCAGCCATTTTGGTGGGTAACAACCCTGCAAGCGAAGCCTATGTGGGCTCCAAAGTGAAGCACTGTGATGAACTAGGTTTTGATTCGACACTCCTACGGTTTGAAAAAGATATTTCCGAGGCATTTCTTATCGGCGAAGTAGAGCGACTAAATAGTGACGACAGTATAGATGGTATACTGGTACAATTGCCTTTGCCAGACCACATTTCGGGAGATGCTGTGATCAATGCGATCAGTCCTGCAAAGGATGTGGATGGTTTTCATCCCATATCGTTGGGCAAGATGCTGCTGGGCCAGCCAACCTTTCTTCCCGCTACGCCATACGGTATCATGCTGATGCTGGAATACTATAAGATAGATACCAGCGGCATGCATTGCGTGATCATTGGCAGAAGCAACATCGTGGGTACGCCGATGACCATTTTGATGAGTCGTGCTTCTAACCCGGGCAATGCCACTGTGACCATGTGTCATTCGAAGACAAAGAACCTCAAAGAGATCACAAAGACCGCAGATATGATCATTGCCGCCATCGGCAGGCCAAAATATGTGACAGCTGATATGGTAAAACCTGGCGCAATAATTATTGACGTAGGTATTAACCGGGTAGACGACCAGACAAAGAAAAGCGGCTCGAGGTTGGTGGGTGATGTGGATTTCGATAACGTAGCGCCTTTATGCAGTTACATTACCCCAGTGCCCAAAGGCGTGGGGCTGATGACGATATGCGGGCTGATGAAGAATACGCTGCAGGCAGCAAAGAGAAGCCCCTCCCCGGCCGTCTCCGAAGGAGAGGGAGGTGTCACGAAATAGCGAATATCCTGACTCTTTTGATAAAAACGGAACAACATATTATTTCGTATCCGGTAATGGAACATTTTTACACCCTGCAGGGTGAGGGCTTCCATACGGGTAGAGCAGCCTATTTCATCAGGCTGGGTGGCTGTGATGTAGGGTGCACGTGGTGCGATGTGAAAGACAGTTGGGATGCCTCGAAACATCCATTGATGAGTACGGCTGAAATAGTAGGCCAAGCAGCAAAACATAAAGGAGTTATTGCTGTTATTACTGGTGGCGAGCCTGCCATGCACAACCTGACCGCTCTTTGTGATGCACTGCACAGGGCGGGGTTTAAAACACATATTGAGACATCGGGTGCACACCCGCTAAGCGGCAATCTCGATTGGGTAACACTTTCGCCAAAAAAATTTAAGGCCCCGCTGCCGGAAGCGGTGGCGGCAGCCGACGAATTAAAAGTAGTAGTGTATCACAAATCAGATTTTCAGTGGGCAGAATTCCATGCTTCAGGTGTGGGGCCGGAATGTAAACTATACCTGCAGCCGGAATGGAGCAAGAGAGAAGCCATAACGCCGCTGATCATAGAATATATCAAGCAACATCCGCAATGGCAATTATCTTTACAGGCACATAAATACATAAACATCCCATAACATGACGTGGATACAAGTCGTAATACTCGGTATAGTTGAAGGCATTTCGGAATTTCTCCCTATCTCATCTACCGGACACATGATCATTGCCAGTTCTATAATGGGTATCAACGAAGAAGCGTTTACCAAGCTCTTTGAGGTTGTCATACAATTTGGCGCAATACTGTCGGTGGTGGTGCTCTACTGGCGTAAATTTCTTGACTTTGCCCGGTGGGAGTTTTATTTGAAACTGGCCGTTGCCTTTATTCCTGCCGCCATCTTTGGTGCTTTGTTCTCAAAGAAAATAGATGCGTTGTTGGAAAGCAGTTTGACTGTCGGGTTCAGTTTCCTGATCGGCGGTATTGTGTTGCTGTTCGTCGACCATCTGTTCCAGCGCGGCAATATTGAGCGGGATAGCGAGATCAGTTACCCCAAGGCATTCTTTATTGGCTGTTTCCAGGTGATTGCGATGATTCCCGGGGTGTCCCGGAGCGCTGCCACTATTGTGGGAGGATTGCAGCAAAAGCTTACACGCAAGCTGGCGGCCGAATTTTCGTTTTTTCTTGCGGTACCTACAATGGCTGCAGCAACAGCTAAGAAGCTGTGGGATTTTCATAAGCTCGGCCTTCATTTTGAGCACGGGCAAATGGGTATGCTGCTTGTGGGCAACTTGATCGCCTTTATCGTTGCTTTGATCGCAATCAAAACATTTATTACCTATGTTCAAAAACACTCCTTCCGCGCATTTGGTGTATATCGCATCTTTGCCGGTATTGCTGTATTTATAATGATCAGCGTAGGGATCATTAAGAAGGAAGGAGCGCCAGTGTCCTCGAAAGCCGCAGCCTCTGTTTATCATACTACAGATAAAACAGTTGCACTAAAGTAGTTAGTCCCCTGTTGGCGCAATAGCACTGGTTTCTACCATCAGCATCACGGTTTTCTTTGGTGCGCGCGGGCGGTGCTTGACGCCCTTAGTGATTGTAGTGCCCTGGTTTGGGTTAAGTTCGATCGTCCGGTCTTCAAGGTCTATCAGCAATTGCCCTTCCAGCACGAAGAAGAATTCGTCGTCATTATCATGTTTGTGCCAGTGAAATTCGCCTTCCACAATACCTATACGCACTACGCTGTCATTTACTTGTGTGAGTGTATAGTTCTGCCATTTTTCCGTGCATGCAGCAACAACTGAAGGGACATCTATCAGCTCAAGATGCCGAAATTTGGTATCCAGATTGATGTTATAGTTTTCCATGGTGTACACGTTGAAGCCACATTATCCGGGCTATTCGCACATTTCCAGATTGTCACATCTGCACATTATTATGCTGCTTCCCAGGTTTCGAACAAAAGGTTAAGATAATAATTTTCCTCTTTGGTGATCACCTTATCCGCCTTTGTAAGCTTGATGGAGAATTTTATGAGGTTCTTACGTTCTTCTATCGTTGCATCGTCATAGAAATCATCCATCATCTTCAGGTAATGACCCTCCCATTCATCAGGTTTCAGTCGGCTGATCACTTCCATCTGTTTATCAAGGTTTACATTGAAGGGGAATTCGTTCACCAGGTACTGGCGTATGACCATATCTTTCTCCGCGCTGATCCTGAAATCTACGGCGGAAAGTATCATTAATAAATGATATCCCGCGATCGCTTTATTCATTCGCTTGTTAGGCATACGAGTATATATGAGTTTAAACCGGGTTTAGCTTTGTGATGCAAGCAAAAGATCCAGGTCAGTGTATTTAAAGTTAAAACGCTTGGCAATGGCGGCACTCGTCACACATCCCTTATACATATAAACGCCTCTTCTGATACCACTTTTTGCCAGTATTATTTCTTCTACCCCACCCATATCGGCAGCCTGCTGCAATATGGGCATCAGCACGTTGCTAATAGCCCTGGATGCAGTACGGGAAACCCCGGATGCGATATTGGGGACACAATAATGGATCACATCATATTTTTTGAAAGTCGGCCTTTCGTGGGTAGTAACCCGCGATGTTTCAAAACAACCGCCTCTATCCATGCTCACATCTATGATCACAGAGCCCGCTTTCATATTACTCACCATCTGGTCAGTAACGACAACGGGTGTTATGCCGTTTACAGGTTTCAATGCGCCTACAGCAACATCTGCGCTTCTCAATTCATCAGCAAGGGCCACCGGCTCCAGCACCGAAGTAAAGCATCGCCTGCCTATATTGTTTTGCAGCCGCATGAGCCGGTAGATGGAGTTATCGAATATAGTTACGGAAGCGCCAAGTCCAAACGCCGCACGCGCAGCAAACTCACCCACAACTCCTGCACCTATGATCAGCACCTGAGCTGGTGGTACCCCGGAGATGCCACCCAGCAATACACCTTTGCCATTGTCTGGGTTGCCAAGGTACCTGGCTGCAGCCAGAATTGCGTAGTTGCCCGCTATTTCGCTCATAGAGCGCACGATAGGATAGGTTCCCGCATCATCTTTTATTGATTCAAACGCTATTGCGATTATCTTTTTAGCTATCAGCTGTTCCATGATCTCTGCCTTAAGTAGCGGCATATGGATGGGGGAGATCACTACCTGGTTTGGCTGCAATAGGCTTGCTTCCTCATCGGATATGGGCGCAGACTTGATGATAGTTGTGGCCTTGAATAGCTGCGCTTTATCGTAAACTATGTGTGCGCCTGCCTCACTGTAATCGTTATCAAAATAAAACGAACCATCTCCTGCGCCATGTTCGACAGCGACATCGTGCCCGTCATTTATCAGAACAGAGACAGCATCCGGTGTAAGTGCAACGCGGTTTTCCTGGAACGAAGTTTCCTTGGGTATCCCAATAAATAACTGTTTCTTTTTAGGAGTTATCTGCAAGGTCTCTTCCAGGGGAACGTAGGAAAAGGAAGGTGATATGTATGGTTTTTTGGTCATGCCCGCATGGGTACGTTTAATAGGACAATATACAATTTATGTTCTTATAAAAGAAGCATTTCGGAACAAAAACAAGAGTAAATTAAATATTGTTGAGCCATAGGGCTTTATCTTGCTGTTTTGTGGCTTTAAATTTTATTTTTGCAATTGAGGCAAAGGGAATTACTCATGTTAAGACAGTCGAACCAGCAGAGGCTACTGCAAAAACTATCACCACAGCAAATTCAGTTAATGAAGCTGCTACAGATTCCCACGGCCAACCTCGAAGAGCGGATAAAAGAAGAATTGGAGGAAAACCCCGCTCTCGAATCTGAACTGGAAAACAATAACACAGAGCAGGACACTTATGAGCTGGAAGAAAGCGCTCCGGAAGGCGAGGACGCAGAAGCGCCCGGTGATGAAGTGGAACTGAGTGACGATACAGCTGAAAAAATTGATCTTGATGATTTTTTAAGGCGTGAAGACGATGATAGCGGCGGATATGAATATGGTGACGACTATTACGGTGGCAATGAAAACGAAAAGCTGGTGACGCCTGCGCGCGTGGAAACAAGCTTTCATGACTATGTGCTGGATCAACTCGGCATGCTGGAACTGGACGACCGGAGACACCGCATTGCAGAACAGATAATAGGCAGCCTGGATGAAGATGGCTACCTGCGCCGAGAAGTAACGTCGATAGTGGACGACCTCGCTTTTGGCCAAAACATAGATACCAATGCAGAAGAGATAGCGGCATTGATACAACAGATACAATTGTTTGACCCTCCTGGTATTTGTGTATGGACATTGCAGGAATGCCTGCTCCTGCAGCTGAAAAGGATGCCGCAAACAAAACCGGTTAAGGATGCCGTAGAGATACTGGATAAGTACTTTAACGAGTTTATAAAAAAGCATTACGATAAGATCCAGAAGCACCTTGCGCTTAATAATGAAGACCTGAAAAATGTCATTAGTATCATTATTAAGCTAAACCCAAAACCCGGCGCGGCTTTCGCAGTGCTCAATAAGGCAGAGAGTTATATTATACCTGACTTTTTTGTTTTTAATAATAATGGGGTCCCTGAATTATCGCTCAATTCGAAGAATGCGCCGGAACTAAGAATATCCGAAGGTTACAAGGATATGATGCGGGCGTACGAGCGCGGAGAAAAGAAAGACAAACGGCAAAAGGAGGCAGTAATTTTCATTAAACAAAAGCTGGATTCGGCGAAGTGGTTCATAGATGCTATCAAGCAGCGGCAACACACGTTGCTGCACACCATGCAGGCTATATTGGATTTTCAGAACGAGTTTTTTGTTTCCGGTGACGAGAGCCTGTTAAAGCCAATGATCCTGAAAGATATAGCCCAAATGACGAGCCTGGATGTATCAACAGTTTCGCGGGTTGCAAACAGCAAGTATGTGCAAACCGAGTACGGCACCTATAAGCTGAAGTACTTTTTCTCTGAAGCGCTGCAAACCGAAAGCGGGGAAGAAGTATCTACCCGGGAAGTAAAGAATATACTCAATGACCTGATAGGCGCAGAAAATAAGCGCAAGCCACTTTCTGACGAGCATCTTACCGAATTACTGCAAGAAAGGGGTTACAACATTGCCCGTCGTACCGTTGCCAAATACAGGGAGCAGCTGTTTATTCCTGTAGCCAGGTTAAGGAAGGAATTGTAAACGTGCACCAATTAAATTTGCTTTCCTGGATAAAAATAATCGTACATTTTTTCAACAAAAGATGATTTTTCGGCAAGGAGATGAAGGTTACGTGGTGTAAACAATACCACAACACAATCCGTGCCTGATAACTGTTTTTGCCAGTTATAGTTTGCGATTTTCAAAGACTCTCCGTTGACATCAATGATTTTCTGGTTCCAGACGGACTTAAAGTAATACCAGAATTCCCATTCTGAGTTTGTGGATTGCATAAATCCGAAGTGTATCCATTGCCACGTAAAGCTATCTCCTATATAGATAGTTTTCGGTCTCGTTTTTGTGCCGTCATTGTAATAAAGGAAGTCGGGATAGCAATAGGTTTCTTTTGTGATCGGGAACATCAGGTTGGCAAACTTCACGAAATCATTATCCTCATCTCTTGCTGTCTCCGAATAATGCATTGCCGTAAGTTTAAGCTCCGGCATTTTTATTTTCCTTTCCTTTTCAATAAATTTTATCATTGTGTCCGCTGCAAGCAGGCTACCATAAACACTCCAGTGATAACCCTGTTTTAATATTATTGGATTTCGGGTAGTGTCTTTCATAGCCATGAACAAAGCATTGTAGTCCAGTTGTTTGATCTTCAGTGAATCACCTATGGCTCTGAATGTTTCATAATCGCTAATTGTTCTTTTGTGATTCGGCTTCAGCAGATCGGGTATTTTTTCAGGGATATAATATGGTTTTGACGGCGCATAAGCAAAAACGAATGTCTTGCCCAACCGTTCCAGTGTATCCTGTATGCATTTCATTTTTATCAGCTCTTTCCGTGCCACTTCCGCTCCCATATAGGTTACACCTTCGTACTCATCAACATACTCTTTGTCAAAAAGGTAATTGTCGTGACCTATATAAGCATTTTCCGCGTGCAGCTTTTTGAAGAGCCAGAATTCTATCTGGTTACTCATCCTGATAAGGTCTGGCCGGAAGCCAATATTGTCATTGATGTAAAGCGTTTTTTGTTTTTCGTAGCTGCCATCGAACCATGTTGACAGGCGGAACTTAATATTTTCAGTGGGCATTGATACGCCGGTCAGCCCCTTGCTTTTAATAACAGGAAAGGCGCGTTCCAGCGGCGGCAATACGATGATCAAAGACAAGAAGTAAAACAGCCATTTTTTTGCAGCTTTATTTTCCATAACTAACAAATTGCCATTTTCCGGCTAACAAGATAATGAAAATACTGCTTATTGCTTAGCCATCCCTTTCAAAAACGCCAGCACATCGTTCATGGCTTTCATCCTGTCCACCACCAGCAGGAAATTCTTACCTACTTGTTTCAGGCGGGCATTTTTTGTTTGCGTCTGGATGTATTTAAGGATGTGATTGAAGGTGTCTGATTCAAAGTAAGGCGATTCGGGATTGCTCACAAAGTAAAGGCGCATCTGCTGGTTTTTCAGGATAAGCTTTTCGAAACCCAGTTCCTGTGCTATCTGCCGGCAACGTAACGTGGTAAACAGGTCCTTGACCTGCTCCGGTATTGGCCCAAAGCGATCGGTAAGTTCAGTGGCGAATTTATTTAAGTCTTCCTCGTTTTCAATATCATCCAACTGTGTGTACAACGACAGACGCTCTGTGATATTTGTTACGTACGAATCAGGTATCAGTATTTCGAGGTCGGTATCTATTGTGCAGTCACTTACGAAGTCCTTCTTACGGTTGATTTCGTCTGCGAACACTTCTTTGAAATCGGTAGTGCGGAGTTCCCGCATTGCCTCGGCAAGTATCTTCTGGTACATTTCAAAGCCGATCTCTGCGATGAACCCACTTTGTTCGCCGCCCAGCAAGTTGCCTGCTCCACGAATGTCCAGATCACGCATGGCGATCTGGAAGCCGCTGCCTAACTCATTGAACTGTTCCAAGGTCTGCAACCGCTTACGGCTGTCGCTTGGCAACATGCTCATAGGTGGGGCTACCAGGTAGCAGAACGCCTTTTTATTGCTCCTGCCAACACGCCCGCGCAGCTGATGGAGATCGCTGAGCCCAAATTGATGTGCATTATTGATAATGATCGTATTGGCATTGGCTATGTCCACACCGCTTTCCACGATGTTAGTACAGCACAGTACATCGAATTCCTTCTCTATAAAATTAAACAGGGCTTCCTCTAACTGGTGTCCTTCCATCTGTCCATGTGCCATGCCTATGCGAAGATCAGGGCAGAGGTTGCGGAGCAGTGTTGCCATCTCAGGCAGGCTCTGTACGCGATTGTGTACAAAGAACACCTGCCCGCCACGCTCTGCTTCATAGTATATGGCATCTCGGATGGCGTACTCATCAAAAACCAGTACCTCCGTTTGGACGGGTTGTCTATTGGGTGGCGGCGTGTTGATGATGCTCAGGTCACGGGCATTCATCAATGAGAATTGCAGTGTACGCGGTATTGGTGTCGCTGTGAGGGTGAGTGTATCCACACTGGCTTTCAGCTCCCGTAGTTTTTCTTTTGATGACACCCCGAATTTTTGTTCTTCGTCTATGATCAGGATACCGAGATCTTTGAATTTCACATCCTTGCCCAACAAGCCATGCGTACCAATGACGATATCTATTTTACCTTCCTCCAGTTTCTTAAATATCTCTTTCTTTTCCTTTGCAGACCGGAAGCGGTTCACATAATCCACGTTCGCCGGGAAATCCTTTAAACGCTCTTTGAATGTATTATAATGCTGGAAGGCGAGGATTGTAGTTGGAACCAATATAGCGGCTTGCTTGCTGTCGCCCACGGCTTTAAACGCAGCACGCACTGCTATCTCTGTTTTGCCAAAGCCTACATCGCCGCATACCAGCCTATCCATGGGAGCAGGTGTTTCCATATCACGTTTTACGTCTGCGGTTGCCTTGGCCTGGTCTGGTGTATCTTCATAGAAGAATGATGCTTCCAATTCGGTTTGCAAATAACTGTCCGGTGAAAACGCGAATCCCTGCGACGCCTTACGCTTGGCGTATAGTTTTATCAGGTCAGCAGCAATGTCTTTTACCTGCTTCTTGGTTTTGTTTTTTAGTTTCTGCCAGGCGTCGCTGCCCAGTTTGTTTACCCGTGGGGCCGCCCCTTCCTTACCGGTGTACTTACTTATTTTGTGGAGTGAATTAATATTCACATACAGCACATCATTGTCTTTGTACAATATGCGGATAGCTTCCTGCAGGTTGCCATTCACTTCTATTTTCTGCAGCCCGCTATACACGCCCACACCGTGGTCTATATGTGTTACAAAGTCGCCGGGAGTCAGTTCGCGCAACGCGCGCAGCGTAAGTGCTTTGCCTTTTGAGTAGGCCTGCTTTACATTGTACTTATGGTAACGCTGGAATATCTGGTGATCCGTGTAACAGATCGCTTTCTTATCATGGTCTATAAAACCTTTGCTGATGGACGTGGCAACCGGAACAAAAATGATATTCGCATTGACGTCATCAAAAATGCTTCGTAACCGCTCCAACTGTTTTGGGTTCTCAGCAAAAATGTAGGCTACATATTTTTCCGCCAGGCGTTTTTGCAGGTCGGCAATCAGCATGTTGAACTGCCGGTTGAAGACGGGTTGCTCTTCTGTCGCAAAAAGGAATCTGGCGTCAATTTCATCACCAGTTATTTTTTCGAGCGAGTGGTTGTACCACTCTATCAGGTGCCGTTGTTTTATTTTTTCCTGCCATTGCCCGCCCGTTTCAAAATCAGCCTTGGATATTTCTTTCAGCATCTCCTCCTCATGGTCTATTGCTACCTGGCCTATCTCCATTTTCTCAGGAAGCTCGGCTTCCATTTTAGCCAGCCGCCCTATGGTAAAGGACAGGTCCTTTGCCCATATCACCGTATTCTCCGGCAGGTAATCCAGCAGTGATATTTTCTCCTGTGTTTCGAATTTCGTTTCGATGTTGGGTAGAATAGATACCTGCAGCAATTTACGTTCAGATAGTTGTGTTTCCGGGTTGAAGATGCGGATACTGTCTACTTCGGTGTCAAACAGCTCTATGCGGTAAGGATGCTCATTTCCGAAAGAGTAAATATCCAGTATGCCTCCACGCATGGCAAATTGTCCCGGCTCGTAAACAAAGTCCTCACGCCTGAATCCCAGCGAAACAAACCCTTCCAGCATCGCATCGACTTGCAGCGTCTCGCCCACCTTTATGCTGATCATGTTATCAGATAACGACGACGGATTCACAACCCGTTCAAACAACGCTTCCGGATAAGTGACCAATATTTTTTTATTAACCTTTTTGCCGGTGAATTTCGTCAACGCCTCTGTGCGCAACATTACATGGCTGCTGTTCAGTTCGTTGAAATGCCCGGTTCTCTTAAACGAGTCAGGAAAGTAGAAGATATCAAGCCCTTGGGTGAGGTGTTCTATGTCGTTATGAAAGTACGCGGCCTCTTCTTTGTCATTTAAAATAAAGACATGATTTGCATCTGTGAGGCGCCATAAAGCACTGGCAATAAAGTTGATAGAAGACCCGCGGAGGTTGTCCAGATAGACCCTGATCTTGTGGCCGGGCAATGTGATCCCAGCCGCTGTTTGTTTTAAGCGGATGTCATTTTGGTACAAACCCTGCAGCACATCCAGATTCATCGGGGCGACAAAGGTAATGGAATTTGGATTTGACCAACCGGGAATTTAGATTGGTGACATATTCATAAGATAAACGTTTGGCGACTTTCACTTTAAGCAATATCTTTCGATCAAATATCGCATCCGATTGAAGAAACTTTTCATTTTACTTTTGATTTTTGCAGGGTTTGCATGCTGCCGCAGCGCGTGGAACCAAACCAACGATCAAACATTCTACAATGCCTGCCTGGATGATGCAAAGACCTGGGCTTCCTCACCAGAACAGGCTGCTGCGTATTGTAATTGTGTCATTCCGAAAATAAAGCAGAAATACCCAAATGAGAACGATGCTATGAAGCAGATCAATTTGCTGGCAGAGGATAAAGATATGCAGGCGTGCAGGGATTTATTACAGAAGTAAACAGCTAAGACTAACGATATATTTTTGTAGATTTTCACCGAAAATACTAACTTGCAACTGAAAGTCAGTTGCATGCAAACTATCGGTGTGAGCAAAATAGAAAAACTTTTAGAACGGTTTCTTTCAAGTCCTAAGGATTTTACCTGGGATGAATTGGTAAAGCTGTTAATTCATTTCGGATACTACGAACATGGTAAAGGGAAGACTGGTGGCTCAAGGCGAAACTTTGTGGACGGAGACAAAAATGTTATTAATATCCACAAACCACATCCTGGGAACATCATAAAAGCATATGCTATTAAATTGATTGTTGAGCAGTTGATAGAAAAAGGTAAACTACAAGATGAGTGACATAATTAAATATAAAGAGTATTATGCCAATGTACAATTCAGTGCAGAGGACGATGTTTTTTTCGGAAAAATATTAGGCATTAATGATCTGGTAACATTTGAGGCACAGTCAGTGAAGGAGTTGCGAAGATCCTTTAAAGAGGCCGTTGAAGATTATATTGAAACCTGCAAAGAATTAGATAAAGTGCCGGAGAAAACTTATAAGGGAAGTTTCAATGTGCGTGTTACTCCGGATCTTCACAGAGATGCTGCAATTGTAGCGTTGCAAAAAAACGTGAGCTTAAACGATTTTGTGAAGAATGCGATCAGCTATGCTGTGAAACATACAAACATTATTAAAGGAGAAGCGTCGTCTTAGCGTTAAAAAAAATCATTTAAACGCCTGGTACACGAGCAGTGCACTCAGGTACGCAATACTGAACATATACGCGAACTGTATGGCAGGGTATTTCCAGCTTCTGGTTTCGCGCTTCACAATAGCCAGGGTACTCATGCACTGCATGGCAAATACATAAAAGATAAGTAACGAGAGTCCGGCCGCCAGCGTATATACAGGAGTGCCGTCATCGCGTTTTGCTTCTTTCATTTTTTCGTGCAGTGTTTCCTGGCCGGCCGCTGCATCCCCTACGCTATACAATGTTGCCATGGTGCCTACAAAAACCTCGCGGGCAGCGAATGACGTAATAAGGGCAATGCCTATCTTCCAGTCATACCCCAGCGGGCGGATGAACGGCTCTATACCATGGCCCATGATACCGGCGAAGGAATGCTCCAGTTTTGAAGTGGCATGTTCCCGGTCTATTGCAGTTTTTTGTTCCGGGTGCAGTTTCACGATTGTCGCATACTTCTCTTCCACGGCCTTCATTTGCGTAGGTGGGCCGAATGCAGCCAGGGCCCATAATATCAGCGCCAGCACTATGATCACCTTACCCACATCCCGGATGAATATTTTACCTTTTTCTATCATCGTTGTGCCCACATTTTTCCAGCGAGGCTGCCTGTATACGGGCAACTCCATAAGGAAGAAAGTACGCTCTTTTGTTTTTATCAGGAAGTTCATTACACGTGCCACAAGTAAGGCCATGAAGAATCCGAGGAGGTATAGTCCCATTAACACAAGGCCCTGCATATTGAAGATGCCCAGAAAAGTGCGGCTTGGTATCACCAGGGCTATAAGCATGGTGTAAACGGGCAACCTGGCAGAGCAGCTCATAAGTGGCGTTACCATTATAGTTATCAGCCGTTCCTTCTTGTTTTGAATGGTTCGCGCAGCCATGATAGCAGGCACTGCACATGCCATGCCACTGATGAGCGGCATTACCGAACGGCCGTTGAGCCCGGCGCTGCGCATGATGCGGTCTGTGAGGAAGCTGATGCGGGCCATATAACCACTGTCTTCCAGTATTGTTATTAGCCCGAACAATATCATTATCTGCGGCACAAAGACTGCAATTCCACTAATTCCTGCCAACAGACCGTTTACGACAAGATCTTTAAAGATGCCCGCCGGTAGCACCGCATTGAGGCCGTTACCCGCAAATACAAAAAGCTGTTCCACCCAATCCATGGGGTAGCGTGCCAACCAGAAAATACTCTGGAACAAAAGAAATAAAACGCAAAGCAGGATGAGGTTGCCGTAAATGGGATGAAGCAGTACTTTGTCCAGCCGGTCGCTTACTACCATTCTCTTCATGGGGCTGTCTGTAACAACACATCGTTGCATTATGGTATCTATCTTCTTATACCGCTGCATGATCTCTTCAGCCTGCACCTTAGACTTTTGAAAGCCTGACTCGCCCAGCAGGGCTGCAATTCTGATACGTTGTGCGGCGTTTATGTATCTCAGTTCGTTAAAATTGCACGCCACGTGCAGCGCGCCATAGTTGCTATATAGTGCTGATATTAATCGTACTTCCTGCAGCCACTCTCCGGTTAATGCAGCCAGATCAATGAAATCAGGGAGATTAGCGCGCTTTGCCTGTTGCTGGTCAATGATCGCTTTTTTCAGCAACCCCATTCCGCGGTTGCGTCGTGGGTTTACGGTCATTACTGGTACGCCCATCATTGCAGAAAGCGCCTCGGTATCTATAGTGATTCCCTTTTGCCGAGCTATATCCATCATGGTCAGCGCGATGACCACAGGTATTTTTAGGTCTATGATCTGGGAACAAAAGAGTAGGTTCCGCTTTAGGTTAGAGGCATCGGCAATGACGATGACAAGGTCTGGCCGGTCGGCGCTTTCCTGGTTCAGTAACACCTCATAAGTGACCTGTTCGTCAGCGCTCTTGGGGTAAAGACTGTATGTGCCCGGCAGGTCAATGATATTTGCAGTAAGTGTTTCCGATATTTTTGATACACCGGTTTTTTTGTCTACAGTAACGCCAGGGAAGTTCCCCACCTTCTGGTTGAGGCCGGTAAGGGCATTAAAAAGGGAACTTTTACCGCTATTGGGGTTTCCCACCAACGCTATCGTATACTGGCGACTCATGCAGGGCGCAAAGGTACTGATTACACACAGTTCTCTGCTTTAAAAGGAACTCAATAAGGAGAATTTCCCGAATATGTAAATGCGCCACATTGCCGTATCTGATATAATGCAACTATTTGTTAAACTCTTATTATAGATTTGGATAAAGCAGCGTGCTTAGCTTAATTTTACTGCTTTCGGTAAAACTTTAAAATCTTTTCGTGATATCATTCCGCTTTTTCCCGGCTGTTGCATTGGTTGTCGTATTAGCCGTTAGTGCAATTATGTATTCCAGTTGCAAAAACAAATGCGGTAGTACTACCTGCCAAAACGGGGGTACGTGCGACAATAATAAGTGTGTTTGCCCCGTAGGTTATTCGGGCAATTCCTGCCAGACCGGCTGGGCAGATGCTGCCATTGGCACCTATACATGTGTCCGTTCGGCCTGCACACCTGCGGTCACTGGTGTCAATACCTGGCAGAGTTCCATAACGAAAGATGCGACTAATGGCGGCTATACCGTGGATATTTCCAATTTCAATAATTCAAATACAACGGTTGTGGCTACTGTAGATACTGCAGCAGCTAACGGGAGTCAGCAAATCACTATCAGCGGCGCCGGCGGTACAGGCACTGATGCTTCCGGATCCCTGACCATTACGAACGGGGTAACACAAATATCTCTGCACTTTACCACTTATTCCGGCGGCATAGCTGGCTCCAGTTGCGAAATGATCATGCGCAAGGAGTAGCACCGTTAAGTACTGCCGTCTCCAGGAATTCTCTGATGCAAGCGTAAATGTATTGTAGCTCATCGTTGCTGATGCAATAGGGCGGCAGGATGTATATGATGCCACCTAAGGGGCGCATAATTACCTTCTTGCTGAGGAAAAAACGATACATCACATCGCGGATACTGGTGTGATAAGAGGCGGTATCCGTTTTTAATTCAAATGCCAGGATAGTACCCGTTTGCCTGGTGTCTGAGAGTGCGCTGTGCCCGCGGATCGCAGCCGCAAATTTTTGGTGGGCATCAATGATCATATTCCTGCTTTCTGTGCAGTTTTCTTCCAATAGCAGGTCAAGGCTGGCAAGTGCAGCGGCACATATGGTGGGGTTTGCAGTAAATGAATGCCCGTGGTATAGCATCTTCGTACGGTCTTCGTCATAAAACGCGTCAAAAATATCCAGCGTGCAGGCGGTAACGCCAAGGGGCATAGAACCACCCGTAAGGCCTTTGGAAAGGCATATCATGTCCGGCGTGGTATTGACTTGACTAGATGCAAATAATGGGCCTGTACGGCCAAAGCCCGTCATTACTTCATCTGCTATGATCAGCGCATTATACTTCCGGCATAGGGCAAAGTACTGTTCCAGCACATCAGGCGTGTACATGCACATTCCTGCAGAACCTTGCACCAGCGGCTCAACGATAAAAGCTGCGACATCGCCTTGTTTTAAAATGTTTTCCAATGCGGCAACGCTTTCGCTGCTATTTGCAGCGGCTGGGAACGGAATGAAAACAACATCGAATAAAAAATCTGCGAAAGCCTCTGTAAATACACTTCTGCCGCTGACTGCCATTGCCCCAAATGTATCGCCATGATATGCATTTTGCAAGGCCACCAGTTTCTTCTTTTTTATGCCCTTGTTCTTCCAGTATTGCAGCGACATCTTTATCGCTACTTCTACCGCAGTAGATCCATTGTCGGAGTAAAATATTCTCCGCATTTCACCTGGGAGTATCTCCAATAGCCGCTCTGCCAGCCGCACGGCAGGTTCGTGTGTAAAACCGGCAAATATGCAATGCTCCAATGTGCTTACCTGCTCGCTGACTTTTTGCGCTATGTAAGGATGGGAATGGCCATGAAGATTTACCCACCACGAAGAGATAGCGTCGAGATATCTGTCTCCGTCTTCGTCTATCAGCCAGGCGCCTTCACCCTTTACTATGGCTATGGCTTCCGGCCACGCCTTCATAGGTGTGTACGGGTGCCAGATCACTTCGCGGTCGCGTTCTTTGATCGTTTTCAAAATTGTAATGCTAAAAGTGAATGTTTTACGTCGGATGCATAGGCCTGTATCAAAGGCCTGTCCAGGGTTTCAAAATGAGGTATCCGTGCAATGATCGGGATACTGGAATATTGTGTGATAAAATCTTCGGAAGATTTATTGGGAACTCCGTTCATCACTATCCCCAGCAAGCGAATGCCCCTGGTTTTAAGTATTTCTATGCTCATTAAAGTATGATTAATGCTGCCCAGGTAATTTTGTGAGACAAGAATGGCGGGCATCTTATAATGTGCAACAAAATCGGCCATACATGCATGAGCCGACATAGGGGACAGAATGCCGCCTGCGGTTTCCACCAGCAGCACATTATCCGTTTTGGGCCAGGCGAATTTTGTATAGTCCACCTCAACATTATCTATCGCAGCCGCAGCATGTGGCGACAGGGGCTGCGACAGGAGCATTGCCTCGTCGTGCACCCTGTTTATCCCTGCAGTAAGCAACTGGCCCACTACGAGTGTATCCCGTTCTTCGGTGCCCGCCTGCACGGGTTTCCAGTAGTCAGCGTCCATAGCCTCGGCCATTACCGCAGATGCGATTGTTTTCCCTATGCCGGTATGAATACCAACTATTGCAATGGATCTTGTCATTAGTTCGTTTATTCAAGCGTGGCAAAATTACACTATCCGGGATTTGAAAACACCGGTGTCAAATGCAGTATTTATGAAAGCAGGGTATTGGCCAGGATATCAATTTGCTCGTTGGTGTTAAAAGTATGCAGGCATATTCTTAATCTTTCCATTCCCAATGGAACCGTAGGGTAAAGTATAGGCCTTACTTCAAGGCAGGCACTTTGCAGCTTCGATGCAAGCGCCCGGCATCTTTCATTATCGCTTACTACCAATGCCTGTATTGGGCTTACACTATTTTTCCATCCTTCCATTCCTGTTTCCGTGATGCAAGTGCGAAAATGCGCTATGAGATCGTGTAGCGGCGCATTGCTGAAACTATGCTCTGACAAATACTGATAAGCGGTGCTGATAGCATGAAGAGTATGGCCAGGCAGGGCGGTGGTATATATGAATGGCCTCGCGAAGTTGATAAGGTATTGCTTCAGTATTTTGCTGCCCACCACAGCTGCACCATGACAACCCAGCGCCTTGCCGAACGTGTGCACCCTCGCAAATACTTTGTCCTGCAACCCAAGCGAACAGACGAGCCCCTCCCCATGTTTTCCGATAACGCCGGTGGCATGTGCTTCGTCCACTACAAGCTGCGCATTATATTCTTTGCAAAGCTTCGCTATCTCAGCGAGTGGGGCCATATCACCATCCATCGAGTAGATGGATTCAACGACAACGACAACTGGTCCTTCCGCTGCATGTTTTTTAAGTTTTTCCTCCAGGTCCGTGAGTTCATTATGATTAAACCTGTATTTGCGACTGCATTGGCTCAGCCGTATGCCGTCAATGATACTGGCATGGCACAGTTCATCAGATAAGATAGTGCTATGTCGGTTCGTTATACCGGCGAGCAAGCCCATATTGGCATCGTAGCCAGAGTTAAAGATTAACGCCGCTTCGGCTTTGTGAAAGGATGCTATGGTGTGTTCCAGTGTTTCGGCCTGCTCACTGTTGCCGGAAAGCAGGCGAGAGCCGGTTGAGCCGGTACTGTGCTCATTATTCGTGCGCATCAACCCTGCTAGTCTTCCGGTTGATGAGAGCCCGAGATAATCGTTTGAAAAAAAATCAATGGATGCGCGCTGCGTGGTCAATCTCCTGAGATTGCCGGCCTGCGCTCTTTCATTCAGCTTATCCGCAAGGTGCTGTTCAAGACGGTTCATGTTGCATCGCTTTCTGCTTGCTTTTTGGTTGCCCATCTGCAAATGCAGCCTTTGGCGTCAGCCCGAGTATGCGGAACATATCCTTGTCTGCATTGTATTCCGGGTTGGGCGTAGTAAGCAGTTTATCTCCGGCGAATATGGAGTTAGCGCCGGCCATAAAGCACATTGCCTGCTCTGACACAGAAAGCTCCAGCCTTCCGGCAGAAAGACGTACCGCCGAATGTGGCATCACAATACGGGCAGTAGCTATCATGCGTACCAGTTCATCGAACGGTACACGGCTGTTGTCAGCTAGCGGAGTACCCGCGACAGGTACCAGCACATTTATCGGCACAGATTCCGGATGTTCCGGCAGGTTGCAAAGTGTCTGCAGCATGCCGATGCGGTCATTGGTAGTCTCGCCCAGGCCTATGATGCCACCGCTACATACACTGATACCCGCCTTGCGCACATTGGATAATGTGTCCAGCCGGTCACCGTAAGTGCGTGTGGTGATCACCTCGCTATAGTGCTCTTCAGATGTATCTATGTTGTGATTGTAGGCATAAAGACCTGCCTCGGCAAGGCGTTCCGCCTGGTGCGGTGTGAGCATTCCCAGGGTACAGCATACCTCCATATCCAGGCTGTTTACGGCCCTTACCATATCTATTACGCGGTCGAAATCCCTGTTGTCCCTCACTTCGCGCCACGCTGCGCCCATGCAGAATCGGGAAGCCCCACCGGCCTTGGCGTTCTCCGCCGCTGCCAATACCTCATCCACTTTCATGAGCGCGTGTACCTGTACCCCGGTATGATAACGTGCGGCCTGCGGGCAATAAGCACAATCTTCAGAGCATCCGCCCGTCTTTATAGAAAGAAGGCTGCTTATCTGCACTTCCCCGAAAACATGGTTCTGGCGATGCACATTTGCTGCATCCAGCACCAGCGACAACAACGGGCGCTCATATATTTCACTGATCTCTTCTCTTGTCCAATTATGGCGAATATCACTCATCTGTAAATGATTTATTCGGCGAAACTATTGGATTTTCGGGAGGATTCGAAATTTTTTGAATTTCCGCACCCTTCTTACTGTGGCTGCCCTGCACCCTTCGTTAGCAGATCTTGCAGGCTTCCGGTTATATGGCCGTTCCAACCATCTTCGCAGGCTTTATAACATTCTACACCCGGAAATAAGCCAACATGCGTCATATCGATATGCGCAATGCCTTCTTTAGAAGATATATCCCATGCCACGTTTGTTCCCGTCCATTCTGTTTTATTGTTCAGCCATGGCAAGAAGCAATCGGTCACATGCCACACAATCCTTTTTTCAGGAACGGACTCGGTGATCTCGAAGTCTACCTTTGTCTCCCCGAATTGAACGGTGAACTTATCGCCGACAGTTGTGGCCCTTCCTTGAAAACTCTTCGCCCACCAGCCGCCTACATTGGCAATGCCCACAAAAGCTGTGGCCGGCGAAACCGCTACGGCAATGCTGTTGTGATAATTTTTCTGTTCCATGATCAGTGTTTGTTTTTTTTATTTAATAGATGTTCAAGATTTTTAAGTTTTCCTATCCAGAACTTGTCAAAGTAATTCATCCATTCCTGCAGTTCTTTGAATCCATCCTGCTTCAAGGTACAGTGCCGCTCCCTGCCTATATCCTGTATCGCGATAAAGCCCGCTGTCTCCAGAATTTTGATATGCTTCGATACGGCGGGCCGGCTCATATCAAAGTTTTCGGCCAGGCTGTTTATGGTCAAACTGTTTTGCGACAATAGCCACAGCATCTGCCTCCTGCTTGGGTCGGCGATCACCTGGAAGGTATCAAGTGTTGGATTGGCCATGTTTTGCTTTGTTTATCAGTACGGGAATCTTTTGCATATTCTGCAGCCAGCCATTGTTCATTGCGGCGAATGCCATTGGGTGTTGCTGGTCGGTGAACCCCGTATGCACTATTTGCAGTTCAGTGCCATTGTCTTTTTCATGCAACGTCCAGACAACGACTGAGTCCAGCGAGATTTTTCCATCCATTCCTTCACCTTTCCAGGAATAGGAAAGTTTCTTAAAAGGGACGATCTCGAGCACTTTACAATAGACAACGCCGCTGAAGTTAAAATTTGGCAGCGGATTGTGCCTGAATTGGAACTCATGTCCTACTATAGGTTGAAAATCGTTTTTCATTAACCATAGTTCTATTAATTCTGCCCTTGTGAGGTATTCCCAGACTTCGTTGGGTGCCTGGTTGAAAAACAACCTGTGATTGATACTCTTTTCCATAATTGCGTAACTTTTAAGTTACACAAATGTATAGGTAACTTTTGAGTTACGCAAATTTTTCTTGAGAATTTTTATTTTAAGTCTTCCATCCATAAAAAATGATGGTTGTAACTATTTGCCCGCGCAGGCACAGTTATTGTACCTATCACCTTTTCTAAAGCAGTTTCCGTATTTTTGACCATTCAAAACAATCCAGTTAAATGAAAAACCTGTTCTTCGTAATTCCCGCAGTTGCCCTTGCCCTGATTTTCGCCGGGTGCAGTAAAAAAAATAATGGCCCATCAACAACAGCAAGTGTAATGCTCGTAAATGGATGCAATGGCACTACAGGTATTTATGCCAAGGTGAACAATGTAAATGTCGGCCCTTCAAATATTGCTTATTCTGGTAACTCTGGATACCTGACTATGAATGCGACAACTGCACAGGCCATTAATTTCTATCTGGTCAGCCCGGCAGGTACACCTTTAACAGCTGGATCACCCACATTTACAACTGGCGATCATTACTCGGTATTCGTTGGTGGCATAGTTACCGGCCCTGATTTCGTAGTCGCAACCGACGACCTCACGGCTCCATCTTCTGGGAATGCCAAGGTAAGGTTCATTAACCTTGGAAGCGACAACTTAAATGAAAGTTTTTCGATTGGAGCCGCAACCCTTGACTCAAATATCGGCTATGGGCAGTACACGTCCTACTCCGAAATTGCAGCAACTTCAGGTGTGGGTGTATTGGTGCAAGACCCGGCACACCCTCAATCAGCTTATCTGGCTCAGCTTATTAGCCAAGCGTTCAGTGCCGGTAAGATATATACTATTATGCTCACGGGTACTTATACTGCCGGATCTGGTGGTTCGGGTCTTAAACTGACCGTTATCGGTAATAACTAACATCGATGTTTATGCGCAACCAACGGATAAACGTATCATTTATTTTGTTGCTGATCGTCGGCTGTTTGTCGGCCTGCACAAAAAGCTCAGCGCCGCTTAACAGCGCAAATGTGATGTTTATAAATGGATGTTTATCTGCATCTTCTGTAACTGTTAAAGCAAATAGTGTCCCGGTTAATGGTGGATCAGCTATCCCTTTCCTGGGATATAGCGGGTACCAGTCTGTTACCGCCGGTTCCGGGATTAACCTGACTTTCCTTAGTTCAGGAGTAGCGTTTGCTAATCGGGCTGTAAACATTACAGCCCCCAACCATTATAGTGCATTTGTCGGAGGCGATGTAGCTAATCCAGTTTACGTATTTACAACCGATGACCTCACGCCGCCCTCAAAAGGCAATGCAAAGCTCCGCTTTGTCAATCTATCGCTCGATAACATCAGTGAGACGATGACGGCCAATGACAGCATCATTACACAAGGCATAGGCCCGGATAGCGTTTCGGCTTTTTTCCTCCTAAGGGCGGGGAAGTATGCGCTAGGTATGTTTGACCCGGCTAATGATAGCATCGGCACAACAACTGATTCGCTGGTTTTTACTTCGGGGAAGATATATACAGTGCTGCTTACCGGCACTCAGCTTGGTTCGGGCACTACTGGCTTGCTACTTACTACTACCAAGAATAATTAAGAAGCATTGTATTTATTATCTCATTTATCCTATATTTGCCATAGCTTATTCACCCTGTGCACTTCAGCGGCACGCTTTTTAAGCTACGATTTCAAATCATTTCCTTAGCATTTTTGAATTTTTTACATTTTGATGGAATATAATACTACACGGAGCAAACTGCTCATGCCTGAATATGGGCGCAACGTGCAAAAGATGATTGAATACCTGGTAACCGTTGACGATCGCGAAAAGCGCCTTCGCCAGGCCGAGGTAATTATAGAACTGATGGGGACATTGAACCCGCATCTGAAAACGATCGAGGACTACAAGCACAAACTCTGGGACCACTTGTACCAGATGACCGACTTTAACCTTGATGTGGACTCTCCGTATCCGTGCCCTTCGCCGGAGGCTGTCTTTAAGAAACCTGAAGTGCTGCCGTATCCACAGGAGAGTTTCCCGCATCGCCACCTCGGTAAAAACATACAGGAGCTTTTAACAAGGGCGATGGAGGAAACTAATGAAGAGACCAAACACGGCCTCACGCAGGCTATAGGCTACTATATGAAGCTGGCCTATGCCAACTGGCACAAAGAACCGGTGCATGATGACATGATAAAAAATGAGCTTGCAGAAATATCGGGCGGCAAACTTAAGTATGAGACCGGCGGTTACCGGGTGCCTTACGAGAACAACCGAAACTTCAAACAGCGCAATAACAACAATAATAACAACAACCGTAATTTTAAGGGAAATAACAACAATAACCAGGGTGGCGGCGGTCCGCGCAATTTCAGGGACAACAGGGATGGCAGCCAGGGTGGCGGCAGCGGTTATGGCAACAACTTTAATAAAAACCGCAAGTTTAATAAGAACAAGGGTAAGTAAGAACCCCTGCCCCCTGAAGGGGAACCAAAGATTTAGCATCAATACAGGCTGTCAGGCAAAGGATAATAATTAAGCAGAGTTATTGCTGAACAGTGAGGCAAAAGTTGAAAACATATTCACAAGTAAAAGCCCCTTTGGGGTTTGGGGTTTATGAACGCATTCGAAATACGCGGCGGCAGACAACTACAGGGTTCTATTACCCCGCAGGGAGCGAAGAATGAAGCATTGCAGGTGCTATGCGCTGCATTGCTTACCGATGAGCGCGTGACATTGACGAATGTACCCGATATTGTAGACGTAAATACGCTGATAGAGCTGCTGGAAGATATGGGCGTGAAAGTAGAGCGCCCGGCAAAGAATACAATTATCCTACAAGCGGACAATATCGATCCTGACTATTTTACGACTCATGCCTTCAAGAAGAAATCCGGAAAACTGCGTGGAACGGTTATGCTGGCTGGACCTTTGCTGGCTCGTTTCCGCAAAGCATACATTCCACAACCGGGTGGCGATAAAATAGGCAGGCGCCGGCTGGACACCCATATACGGGGGTTCGAAAAAATGGGTGTCGATTTTGTCTACGACATAGACAACCAAATGTTCACCCTGGACACCGATCAGCTGAAGGGTACAAAAATACTCATGCACGAGCCCTCTATTACCGGCACTGCAAACCTGATCATGGCAGCAACACTTGCAGAGGGAGTTACCAGTATATACAATGCTGCCTGCGAGCCATATATACAGCAACTCTGCCGCATGCTCATCAGCATGGGTGCTAACATCACCGGTATCAGCACTAACCTGCTTATAATAGAAGGTGTCGCTAAACTTCGCGGCTGCGAGCACCGGTTGCTTGCCGATATGATAGAAGTTGGGTCATTCATTGGCCTTGCGGCGATGACACAAAGCGAACTGACGATAAAAAATGTAGATGCCGAGCACCTGGGTATTATTCCCGAAACTTTTCAAAACCTGGGTATTGAGTTGTCAATAACCGGGGATGATATATACATACCCGCACAAGATCATTATAGGATTCAGAAATTTATCGATGGATCGATCCTTACTGTGTACGATCATCCGTGGCCGGGATTTACGCCCGATCTCCTGAGCATAGTGCTGGTGTTGGCAACGCAGGCAAAGGGTACTGTGCTGGTGCACCAGAAAATGTTTGAGAGCAGGTTATTCTTCGTGGATAAACTGATAGAAATGGGCGCCCAGATAGTTTTGTGCGATCCGCACAGGGCTGTAGTAATAGGCCTGGATAAGCAGATGCCGCTGCGCGGAATAAACATGGTATCTCCCGATATACGCGCCGGTGTCGCACTGCTTATTGCGGCTTTATCTGCATCCGGCAAAAGTATCATTCAGAATATACACCAGATAGACAGGGGATATGAACGCATAGACGAGCGCCTCAATGCACTGGGTGCCGATATCCAGCGCGTCAACTTCAGTTAGTATCGGTAACTTGAGCGCGCAACTAAAATATCACTTATTTTTTTGCCTGATGATCTTTTCGTCGGTCTGCATGGCGCAGAATAAATTGAATGAAAAGGGCCAGCCTTACGGCCACTGGAAATTCGATAAAGCCACCTATGGGGTTATTTCAGAAGGCGATTATAAGATCGTTTCTATCGCGCAATTTGACAGCGCCCATTTTGAACAGGAAGATGGCACCACGATCGGCCACCTGGACGTAAAGTACAAATCAAGTAAGGCCGCTATCATTACCTATAATTTCAACACCGATTCGGCTTCTGTAAATGATGGTACATGGAATGACTATGATACCGCAACAGGAAAACTGACACAAACGACGATCTATTACAACGGTGTCGTACTCGGTAGAAAGGAATATGCCTCGTCCGGCGACCTGGTTAAATATTCCTACACCAACTACGACGCTGATTCCGTTGTTTACCTTACCTATCTTGATCACCGTGTTTTCAAAAAGGAATTCTATCCGCCCGGGAATCTGAACAACAAGATAACGCAATACTATCCCAACGAGGCACTGCACTTCTCCGATGCAGCGCCGGAGTTGAATGTCAACTTCCTCGCGAAGCCTTCTGCAAAAGCAGTTATTAAGATTACCGCTGATACTGATGTAACCATCACTAATATCTCCGCGAACAATAGTCTCAATATACTGAACAGGAAAAATCAACCATTAAGCTTGCCGCTAAAACTCTCCAGGCGGGAGACTTACCCAATTACGATTGAATGTACGCCTGAGGCCGCCACCTACAGTTTTTATGATACTATTCTGATAACCACGGCGGGCGCGCGTTTCACCTACAAGATCATTTGTTCGGAATGGTGCGCTCACATCGACCGGAACAATGTAACTACATTGCAATATATCAAGCTCAGTAAAGCAAAAGACAAATATTTTTTTATAAAGGGGTGCGGTTCTGTCACTAATTTCACGATCACCGATGATGATGGTAAAGTAAATAACTATGCTGCACTAGGTGGAAAAATAACCGCTGTAGATTTGAGTGAGTATGAGCCAGGGCTTTACTCAGTTGATGTCACTATGGGTGATTGCGAAACTGAAGGCAACAGTATCAACCTGAAGATATTAGAGTAAAGGATTATCCACCTATCCGGGGGATAAGGGCTACGGTAATTCAGGATAATTTGGCGCGATGATGCGTGTTCTCTTTTTCGTTTTTATTTCAATAGCCATGTCAAATAATACATCTGCGCAGTCGCCGGGCAAACCTTGTACAGCTGCCGGGTGCAGCCAGTTTGATTTCTGGGTTGGCGAGTGGAACCTTACCTATAATGATACCGTGCATGCTACTAACCGGATCACAAAGGAGATGGGCGGCTGTCTTATTCATGAGCACTTCGATGATCCCGCTCATTCGTACAAAGGGGAAAGCTGGTCAGTATACAACCCACAGTCGAAATTATGGCAACAAACGTGGGTAGACGACCAGGGTGCTTATATAGTGCTCACTGGTGAGTATAAAGATGGCAAAATGATATTGCATACGGAACCCGTTACTAAACCAGATGGTACTAAGACGCAGAGCCGCATGGTGTTTTACAACATAACCCCCGATAGTTTTACCTGGGACTGGGAAGCGACCACCGATGACGGCAAGACCTGGAAAAACAACTGGCGTATTCAGTACAGGCGGAAATAGTAGCCTGGCAGACATAGATTCCGACAAAAAAATAAGAATGAAATTGACATTATGCAATCTAATATAAGTGTATTACCTTAGTAAAATTACAATATTCACACTCAATTTTTTTTTATGAAATCAAATATACTTTACAGAGTAAGCGCTGTTGTCTGCGCTTTGTTTTTTTCAATTATTGCCGGCAGAGTAAACGCGCAAACATATTGTACACCTACTTTTTTTCAGGGCTGCATACTAAGTAGCGAGATCAATGACTTCTCGATCTCAGGAGATGCCGGAACATCTATCTCCGACCTGGGAACAGGTTGTTCGGGAGGAAGCGGTACGCCACCGGTAACGGCCTACAGAGATATGCACAGCTCTATGTCAGTAACAATGGCTGCAGGAGGTACCTATACCGTGGTATCGAATACGTCCGCCACCAGCATAACTACCACAAATCTGCAGATATTTATTGATTTTAATGATGATGGCACGTTCGATCCTTCAACGGAAAGCGTGGGCGGCGGCGCAATGGGCGCGCTTGGTGCAAGTACTAATTTTACTATTACCATTCCTGTCACAGCTGCATCAGGAATTCATCGCATGAGAGCTGTATCTTCTGGTGATGCAACTTATCCGTCGGTTAGCCCTTGCCCCTCGTTTAGTCTCACCGGGGGAGGTACTTCTACGACGGGGGAAGTTCACGACTATGATGCCCTTATTTCCGGTACAGTTACCAGTTCCTGCGACGTGCCCACTGGCCTTTCGGCAACCGGTATTACAAGCACTAGCGCTATCCTGAACTGGTCTGAGCCGGTTGGGTCTGCAGGTTCTGAATATGTTGTGACGACAACACCGGGCACACCAACAGGGCCGGGTACGCAAACGACGGCACTTACTTACAGCCCAACCGGTTTAATTCCTTCCAGTGTTTATTATGCGTCGGTACGTGATAGTTGCGGCCCCGGCAGCCTTTCTGCGTGGGTGACGATCACATTTACTACGACCGCTACAACATCTTCATGCGGTTTACCGACAGGCCTTGCTGCCAGCAGTGTTACAAGTACAAGTGCCATATTGAACTGGTCTGAACCGGGTGGAACTGTCGGTTCGGAGTATGTTGTGACCACTACTCCCGGAGCACCGGCTGGATCAGGAACTCAAACTACTGCGCTCACAGCTACGCCAACCGGGTTAACTCCATCTACTGTTTACTACGCCTCCGTACGTGACAGTTGTGCGACCGACCTTTCTGCATGGGTAACCATAACATTCACGACTACTGCAACGTCAACAGGTATCAGCAATACAAAACCGGGTAGCGTTAGTATTGTTACGTTTCCTAATCCAGTAAAAAATGAGCTTACCGTGAATATTAACGGTACCCACAATTGCTTAGGCCAGTTGCAGCTTATGGATATTTCAGGAAAGCTGATCACAACTATTGTAACCGATGCAAATGCCAGCGTACTTACTATTAGCATGAGCGGCATGCCATCAGGAATATACTTCCTCAGATACACAGATGCGAAGCATACCGAGGTGATAAAGATCAATAAACAATAGAAGCTACGATAGATACCCTTAATAATAAAGTCCCGCACCGCGGGACTTTATTATTGAGGAAAAGCTATTTGTTAAACGGCGTTATCCGTACTGATAGATTGATTACCCGTCCATCGATTGGCGCCCATAATGGCTTGAAGGTGGGATTGGTGATAGACCCGGTATATATCTGTTCGAACCTCGTCTGGCGGTAGTCGAACAGATTTTCACCATTCAGCACTATGCTGAATTTCTTACCTAATTTTCTCTCTATCATTACGGAAGCCAGCACATATGGTTGTGTATTCACATCTCCGTCCCGGTACTCGGCATCGATGAACGATCCTTCAAGTCCAACTCTCCATTTTTCCATGATCTGCCGCACTGCGGTGAAGGCTACCCGGTGGCGTGGCGTAAGAGGCATGAACTGGTCGTGGTCCAGGTACTTTCTTTCTGCGTCGGTATAGGTGTAGCCCAGGTATAATTCCAGTTTTTCGATAGTAAGCTTCACATAGGTGTCAAAACCCATTGTGATCACCGGTTTGTCCCCGTTGGCGAAACTAACACTTTGGTCTGCGGCTTGTGTTGCGATAACCGGGCTATTGATCTGTGTCAGGAAGAATGCATGGTTAACGAACAGGTTAATGTTGTTGCCGATGTCTTTTTTAAAATTCCCTTCGAGGTTGTACCCCTGCGATGTTTCCGCCTTAATGTTTGAGGGCAGCGGTTGAAGGTCTTCAATAGGGTAGTCTATTATTTGCACCTCGAGTGGGTTTGGTATCTTATATCCAAAACCAACGCCCGCCCGCATAGCCCATACTTCATTGAACCTGTGAAACAGTGCGAGGCGAGGCAAAATAAAATTCCCGTAATGATCAGTATGGTCGCCGCGCAGGCCGGCTTCCATTGTTGTTTGTGCCGGCAAATGCAGCGTGTACTGTGCAAACGCCCCGATAACATTGTTCTGAAAGTCATTGAGCGAAAGGCTGTCGCTGGACGGCAGTTTTTTGAAATGGTCGCCGGTCGAATTGATGCCGGCAACTATGCTATTTTCCTTTT
Organism: uncultured Bacteroidota bacterium; assembly: GCA_903905065.1. Classification (GTDB taxonomy): domain Bacteria; phylum Bacteroidota; class Bacteroidia; order Chitinophagales; family Chitinophagaceae; genus Nemorincola. Next base: position 82,914 of record CAIVEW010000025.1, read on the forward strand.
GTGGTATGAACAAAGAGGCTTCCGAATAATAATTTAGCTGGTTGCCTTTTATATCATCTGTATTGGAGGCTACATCCCTGTTGAATGAGCTAACACTGCCTTTTACAGTAAGCTTCATGGATCCAGGCAATGAGTGCTCAAAAATAAGTTCCCCGGTATTTCGTTGCGTCCTGTCTTTCTCAAAGTATTGGTGGGTGCTGTCCGGCAGGCCGTCAATCACCTGCATATCGCCGCCATAGCGTTGTTCGAAAGTGCCGTTGTAGCCTACGGTCAAAGTCGTTTTTTCATCAGGGTAATAAAATAGCCGGGGGTGTATAGTAAATGTACTGAGTTGCGGCACATCGGAAAGGCCATCGCCGTTTACATCCACCGCATTTTGATGGTTATAGCCGGCAAATAAAGTGTAGCCGAATGTTTTGTTACGCCGGGCAAAGTAGGCATTTACATCTTGCTCTTGCAGTGTCGTAGCATTGATGGTAAAGATCGCTTCCTGGTCATACGAAGGCTTTTTAGAGATAAGATTAATAAGCCCCGCTATGGCGCCGCCGCCGTAAAGGGTAGATGCTGAGCCCTTTACCAATTCCACCTGCCGAAGGTCCAGCGGTGGTATCTGCAATATCCCAAAGCCACCCGAAAAGCCATCATAGAGCGGCATCCCGTCCCTAAGTATTTGTGTATACTGCCCGTTGAGTCCTTGTATACGCACATTCATATTGCCCGAAGTTGCCGACGATTGCTGTATCTGCACACCACTTACATCACCCAGGATGCTGGCGATATTTGCCGGCCTTATGGTATTTTCTTCTTCGAGGTCTTCTTTGCCCAGCACTTCTACTTTCAGCGGAGCATTTTCGATCCGTTCATTGGTACGCGTTGTAGACACAAATACTACTTCTTCCAGTTCCTTACCATTTTCGCCAAGCGTTACTTCATGCCACTCGTCATTTAGTTTCGCGATCAGCGTATCCGGCCGGTAACCGATAAATGTGAAGTAGAATGTGTCTGGGTTAATGTTAATATTGGCTATAGTTACCCGTCCGCTATCGTCCGTAGCTCCGCCATGACCATGTTTATCACTTACGACGACACCTGGCAGGGCGTGCTTGTCGTAATCTTTTACAATAGCCTTGAAAGTGTTTTGTGCTTGCGAGGCAATGGATAAAATCAGTAATAATATGGTTGTGTAAATTTTCATTCAGCAATTTTTAGGACATGGTTTATTTGCTTACAACCAGTACCTGGAACGAACCGGGCACAATCCCGGGTCTTCTGTGTTCCTTTTCGTTAGGATCTGCCGGCAGAAAATCGGCGGTAGGCAGGTACACGTGATGTGTCTTTTCATCAACAGCTAGTGTACGGGCGCCTTTTTTTGTCGTCGCATTTTCCACCACTGAGAATTCCTTAGCCGATTTTTCATGAATCACTGTTAGTGTCCCTTCCCCATTTGAGCTGAATACGTTTTGCAATTCCGCATCAAAAGCCACGCCATCGCAGCCATCACCTATTGGCAATTCTTTCACCACCTTGCCGTTTTCTGCATTCATCACGATGAGCAGTTTGTTATCGCAGCCTGCAAACAGCCTTTTTGTTTTAACATCTATCGCCAGTCCGGATGGTTCTTTGCCGTTCCCTATTTTCCAGCGGTTGGTAACCGTATACGTTTTTGTGTTTACAACCGCTATCTCGCTCTTATCTTCAATGTTTATGTACAGATTGCCAGTTTCGTCGCTGACTGGCGTCTCCGGCTTGCCGCCAAGGTCCACGGTTTTTACAACTTCGTTGGTTGCAGGGTCTATAACAGATAAGTCTTTGCTGCGGCCGTTGCAGGTATATACTTTCTTAGAGAAAGGGTCATACATAATGGCGTCTGGATTCTCCCCGGTCTTTATTTGCGCCAGTACTGCGTTTGTATTTATATCAAATACAGTAACCGTGTTCAGCTTGCCATTGCTGGTAAAGCCTTTTTTAAACTCAGGTGCGAAAGCAATACCATGTACCCCGGTAGTGTTAGGAATTACGCCAACAGAATCGCCGGTATTCTGGTTAAGGATATTTACTTGAGTGCTGTGAGAGACGTAGATGTTGCCATTTACGGGGCTTACCGCTATATAATCCCATCCGCCTGGGCTGGGAATGTGGAAGGTATTAACTACATGGTAACCGCCGGTTTGGGCAGACGCTGTGTTGCAAATGGAGCACGCTATCATAGCCGCACTCATTAAATTGAGGTATCTCATTTTTAGTCTTTTTGTGTTTTGATAAATTTGCCGTTGGCATCAAATATAACATCCATTCCTTTAACTTCCGCTTCATAATGTGTTTCACCATTGGCCATTTTTAGCATGGCTGCGTCTTTTATCTTTTCTCCTTTATAGTTGTTAGCCAGGTAGGCGGTAGCAGCCGCCGGGAGCGCACTTATTTCAATTGCATTTTCAGTCTCCATACAGATGCCGTTTGGATCAAATGTCGCAGACATTTTTTTGCCATTCTGCAGGAAATTTGCTTCGTAATTGCCATTTTCTTTTTCCCATTTGGCATCTTTTACACTAGCGAAACTCTTGCTGAAAGAAGCCTTTACCGATGCTGGCACTTTGGCGGCATTCATTTGCTGAGCAGAAGCAGAAACCGATAAAAGCACCAGGCCTGCGATAATCATTTTTTTCATAAAGCTGTTTTGAGGTTGAAATTATTGATCAAAAGTAATCGCTAAATCTGTAGATATCCTGAAGCCAAGATGTTAATTTATTCGCTCCGGCGCACATCAATCACCTTCACCTGTACCTTGACGTTGCCATTATACTCATTCTCCTCAATATTATACACCATATCAAAGGGGCCGTTGCGAACGATTTCATACTTGTCACCGATCCCAAATCCGATACCTTCAATAATGGATCCGTTTTTTTGGTGCGCTACTATGCGCAAGTGCTGCTCTTTTACCAGATTTGACGAGCCCTGGTAGTCATATAGTCCACGCGTAATAAACACCGGTCGCATGTTCGCTGGGCCAAAGGGTTCCAGCTGTTTCAGCAAATTGTAAAATGAAGGTTTTACCAGAGAGAGAGGTATCTCTACGTCAATTACTATTTCCGGCACCTGTTGTTCTTCTGTGATCGTAGCAGCCACTATTTTTTCAAACGCAGCTATGAAATCTTCTACGTGGTTCTCCGCCATCGTCATACCGGCTGCGTAGAAGTGTCCGCCATAGTTTTCAAGCAGATGGCGGCATTCATGGATGGCTTCATAGATATTGAAACCAGATACAGACCTTGCCGAACCAGTGGCCTTGCCATTTGCGCTGGTGAGCATTATGGTAGGCCGGTAATAGTGGTCTATCAACCGGGAAGCTACAATACCCACCACGCCTTTATGCCAGTGTGGCCGGTACAGTACTGTTGATTTGCGTTGCTGTAATTCTGCGCTGCCGTCGAGTATTGCCAGTGCTTCCTCGGTGGTGCTCTTGTCTACTTCCCTTCGGTCGTCATTATCGGAATGCAGCGCGGCTGCAAGGGCGCCTATTTTCTCCGGATCAGTCTCAATAAAAAATTCAACGGCTTTCCGGGCATCGTCCATTCGTCCTGCTGCGTTTACCCTGGGACCAATAACAAAAACAAGATCCGTAATTGATAAAGGCTTCGTAACCCCACCCAGTTCTTTCAGCGTAGAGATCGCCAGGCAGGGAGATTCGTTTATTCTTTTTACACCATAATATGCCAGTATCCGGTTCTCTCCATCTATAGGCACAATATCGGCGGCGATGCTGGTAGCCACAAGATCAAGGTATTGAAACAGGCTTTCTGCTGGCAACTTCCAATGCATTGCCAGCGCCTGCGCAAGTTTGAATCCGATACCGCAGCCGCTTAATTCCTTGTAGGGGTATTTACAATCGGTTTGTTTGGGGTTGAGTATGGCAAAAGCGGGCGGTATATGAGCATCGGGAAGGTGGTGGTCGCATACAATGACATCTATCCCCAGCGATTGCGCATAGGTGATCATCTCCACCGACTTGATACCGCAGTCGAGTGTTATCATTAGCGTGTATCCATTGCCGTGCGCATAGTCTATGCCTTGTTTGGATATACCATAGCCCTCGCGGTATCGGTGCGGAATATAATAGGCCAACTCGCCATTATACTTCTTTTTCAGGAAGGAATACACAAGGGAAACTGCAGTGGTGCCATCTACGTCATAGTCACCATAGATCATTATGCGTTCATGCCATTCTATTGCTTCGCATATCCGGTCCACTGCTTTCTTCATCCCCTTCATCAGGAAGGGGTCATGCAGTTGGGATAGCTGGGGGCGAAAAAAAAGTTTGGCGCCAGCGTAATCTTTAATGCCACGCAACGCCAGTATCCTGCAAATAGCTGGGTTCACCTTCAGTTCTTCGCTCAGCCTGGCAACTATTGTTTCATCTACCGGTCTTAACGTCCATCTTTTTTCACGCTTCATTTCCAAAATCCAGTTGCTGTACAGCGTTGTTATATTCCGTTATCCACTTGCCCAAAGAGTCACTAAATTCCGCATGCTCTATGTTGGCAAAAAAATCGCCTTCATGCATAATGCGCTCCAGTAGCTTGTCCTGCGCTTGTATACATTGTATGGCCGTGTTGTAGGGTGTATGACTAAAGGATACCATTTCATATACAGATACAAACTGGTGTGGATATCGCTTGCCTAGTTCCTTCTCTATTTTCTTACGCTCCAGGAACATTGGGTCAGCGACCTTATCACGCATTTCAGTGAAGTTAAGTAATGCAAGTGCCGCTACAGCGTCTCCATTCGGCTTTCTTTTTGCTTCGTATGTGCTCAGTATTGAATTCCAGTCGTCCTTATAAATGCCCATCAATTCAGATAATATGGTAACATCCTCAAAGCCCGCGTTCATACCCTGGCCGTAAAACGGAACTATGGCATGGGCTGCATCGCCTATAAGTGCACTTTTGTTTTTATAATGCCACGGAAAAATATGCGTGGTGATCAGCGAAGAAGTGGGGTTGGTAAAAAAATCATCCAGCAGGCCGGGCATCAACGCCTTTGCATCGGCAAACTGTTTATCAAAGAAGCTGGTTACATCGTCTCTTGTCTGCAGCTTCTCAAAAGATACTTCTCCTTCAAACGGCATGAATAAAGTGCAGGTAAACGTTCCATCCGTATTGGGCAGGGCTATCATCATGTATTTGCCACGGGGCCATATATGCAGCGCATTTTTTTCCATGAGCCATTCCCCGTTTTTGCCAGGAAGAATGCACAGCTCCTTATAGCCATATTCCAGGTACATTTGGTCACAGTTTACCCTGTTCATATGGGTATAGCTTTCCCGCAATGCAGAGAATGCGCCATCAGCGCCAAACAACAGATCAGCATGCACTATTTTCTCTTTGTGGTTGTAGTGGAAGTGAGCATGGTTATTCTCCACGTGCACGTGAGTACAGCGGTGTTCAAAGTGTATGTGTACACCTTCTTTTTCCGCAAGGGTCATTAACTTCTTGTTCAGTTCACCGCGGCTTACGGAGTATATCGCTTCGTTGTTCTTACTATATGGCTGAAAGGCAGTTTGCCCGTCTGGCTGGTGCAGATAGCGGCCATACATAGGTATGGCCAATGCCTCCATTTCGTTTCGTAATCCGGCGAGTTCCAGTGCCCGCCACCCGCGCGCACTCATTGCCAGGTTTATAGACTTACCTGCCGATATGTTAGCATCGCGCATATCCGGCCGGCGCTCGTAAATAGAGACCTCATGCCCCCGCTTCTTCAGAATGATAGATAGCAGCGAACCAACCAGTCCCGCACCCAGTATTGTAACATGCCTTGTCATAGAATCAAAAAATTGAAAGTAATATCAAAAACAGTGAGTAGCAAAGTAAGGAAATATTGACCAACGATCTAATGATTGAGGTCATATTGAATTAGCGAGCATTTATCTAAAAAGAATCAGGTTCGGTGTACACGTTTCCGGACGAGGCCCCGTTTAGGTGTTTGGGGTTATCTTTGCAAAAAAAACACCCATGCCAGCCGTTTTCTACGAACAGGACGTAACATCCGGACTAAAGCAAAAACGCAAGCTGTCTATATTTATTGATGTGATCATCAGCAAGTATATGAAGAATGTGCAAACTGCCGAGTTGAATGTGATTTTTTGCACTGATGCTTTCCTGCTGGAGATGAATAAAAATTTCCTGGATCACGATACGTTTACAGATATCATTACCTTCGACCTCAGCGAATCCAAAAAAGCGCTGGAAGGGGAAATATATATAAGCGTGGAGCGGGTAAAGGAAAATGCAAAAATATTTAAGACCACCTACACCGACGAGCTGCACCGGGTGATATTCCACGGAGTGCTGCACCTGTGCGGATTTAAAGACAAAAAGGAGAAGGACCAGAAAGTAATGCGGGAGAACGAAGACTACTGCCTGGAACATTATAAAAAGGAACTAGCCAAATGAATATAGAAAAACTATACGAAGACGATGACCTCATCATAGTAAACAAGCCTGCCGGTATGCTCGTAGTTCCCGACCGGTTTAATCATGAGTTGCCCAGCCTCAACAAAACGCTGGAAGCAAAACTGGGCCAGAAAATATGGGTAGTGCATCGGCTGGACCGTGAAACGAGCGGTGTGATCTGCTTTGCCAAAAATGAGGAGGCCCACCGCTACCTTTCCATGCTGTTCCAGGAGCGGGATGTAAATAAATTTTACGCAGGGCTTGTGTATGGTATTGTGGAACCACCTGAAGGACGGATCGAAAACTATATTGCTGAGCACCCTGCCGTGAACGGTAAAATGATCGTAGCAAAAAAAGGAAAACTTGCCGTTACTGATTACAAAGTCGCAGAACAATGGCCACTTTATGCGCTGGTGCAGTTCCAGATACATACCGGTCGCACCCACCAGATACGCGTGCATATGGCGTCGCTTGGCCATCCTATCGTTTGCGATGAGTTGTATGGCGACAGTGATCCCTTCCTCCTCTCTAACATCAAGCGCAAATACCGCCTTTCCGAAAAAGATGAGCAGGAAAAGCCCCTGCTCAGCAGGCTGGCGCTCCATGCCTACCGACTGGAATTTGACAAGGAAGATGGCACACACATTGTTGCTGAAGCACCGCTACCCAGAGATATGGCCGCCTGTGTGAAGCAATTGAATAAGTGGACGAAACCGCTGACTCCACATACCGATGCGGAGGCTGAATAGTCAGTTGGGATTTAGCAACGAACTCATTAGTTTTACAAAATATTTGAAACACTTTAAACTGAGAAGCAAGATCAATGACATCACAAATAAACATACAAATAGAGTTAGCGGAAGACAAAATGCCGGAATCGATACAATGGACTGCACCCGATGGAGGAGTAGCTGACTGGCAAAAAGCTAAGGCAATATTACTGGGCCTGTGGGACGGAGAAGAAAAATCAGCCCTGCGCATTGACCTGTGGACGAGCAAGATGATGGTGGATGAAATGAATGACTTTTTCTACCAGACTTTATACGGCATGGCCGACACTTACGTCCGCGCTACAAAAAATGGGGAACTCGCAAAAGAGATGAAAGAGTTCGCAAAAGCATTCCTCAAAAAGGCCTCCGAAGCAACACCGGCGGAATAGAACTCCGCAATCAACATTAGACTTTTTACTTTTAATTTTTGACTTTTAACTTTTCAACATGTCTCTCGAAACAAAAGTAATGGACGAACTGAAGAACGCCATGCGTGCCAAGGACGAGGCGGCACTGCGTTCACTACGGGCCATCAAGGCCGCGATTATCATTGAGAAAACAGCAGAAGGGGCCAATGGTGAGATCAGCGAAGCCACTGAACTTAAGATGCTGCAGAAGTTGGCTAAGCAACGCCGCGACTCACTGGATATTTTCGAAAAGCAGAACCGCGAAGACCTGGCTGCAAAGGAAAGAGAAGAGCTGGCGATCATTGAGAAGTTTCTGCCAAAACAAATGTCGGCCGATGAGTTGAGGGCTGAGGTAAAAGCGATCATCGACCAGGTTGGTGCAAAGTCACCTGCTGATATGGGCAAGGTAATGGGCGTAGCGTCAAAGCAGCTTGCAGGAAAGACCGATGGCAAAGCAATATCCGAAATGGTCAAACAATTGCTTGCGTCGTAGCAGTTTATATAATGCATTACGACAACGGCATATTGTAGTAGAGACGTTGCAATGCAACGTCTCTACGTGATACAAATACCAAATGGTACGTTTCAAAATAGGTATTCCGCAAAATGGTTCTTGACGTCATCGGCCTTTTACTGATCATTTTATTTTTCATACGCGGCTACACAAAGGGTTTTATTGTGGCCGCGTTTTCTGTATTAGGCATATTGCTGGGTATCCTTTGTGCGCTGAAGTTATCACAGTCATTTGCCGCGTGGCTGCTGGCCAAGGGTTGGGTTACATCAGGATGGGTGCAGATCGTGAGCTATCTCATCTTGTTTGTGGGAGTGGTGATCGTCGTGAATCTCATCGCTAAGCTCATACAGAAAGCAGTAGAAGACCTGCTGCTTGGCACCGTGAACAGGTTGGCCGGTGGGCTGGTTTACCTGCTGGTAGCCATAATATTGTGGAGTACACTTTTATGGATCGGTGGGCATATGCACATCATAAGCGCAGAAACTATCGCCGCTTCCAAGACGTATTCCTGGTTCACGAAAATAGCTCCATGGTTTTTTGAGCAGGTAGGCAAGCTGCTGCCATTTTTCAAAGACACTTTCAGCAAGCTGGAAAATTTCTTCGACACTGTAAATCAGAAAATTCCTGCCGATGTGGGTGCTCATTGACAACTACGATTCCTTCACCTACATACTGCACGACTACCTCCAGCAGACAGGTAACGAATGCGCTGTCTACAGGAATGATGAGACTTCCGTTGATCAATTAAGCTCCCTTAATCCCACCCGCATCATCATTTCCCCGGGGCCGCAGACGCCGCTGCAGGCAGGTATCACCATGGATGTAATAGACCATTTCCACAAACATGTTCCTATTCTTGGTGTATGCCTCGGCCACCAGGCACTAGGCATGTACTTTGGCGCAAAACTGGTGCATACGCCTTACCCTATGCACGGAAAAACAAGTGAGATAACACACAATGGGCACGCAATATTTGACGGGATACCTTCACGATTTACAGCAATGCGGTATCACTCACTTGCAGTAAATGGTTTTGACGAAACCCCGCTTGATGTATTGGCTACTACTGCCGACGGCACCATCATGGCATTGGCGCACAAGCAATTTCCCTGCATTGGCGTGCAGTTTCATCCTGAGTCTGTCGGCACTGAATTTGGGCTGCAACTATTAAAGAATTGGGCGGATATCACCTGAAAAAACTAGAGACGCCATGCATGGCGTCTCTAACAAACCTATAGATTTTGAAACTCTATCGACCTTACTTTCCTGGCTTCAATATGCTTTCATATTCCGCTGGCTGTGCTATCAGCGCCAGCGCCCTGTCTACTTCCTTATCGTATTGCATACTCTGGGCTATACGACCACGCGTATAGTAGTAACGGGAAGCGATCTCATTTTCCAGCATTTGCTTCACCTGTACTTTGTTCTTGATCAGGTCTTGCTTTTTGTCGTGCGATAGTTTGCTCTTAAGCGCCTCAAACTGGTCTTTTGCATCGTCGTAATATTTTTCTTTGATGGCCATTTTCTTCAGAGAGTCCAGACCTTCTTCTGTTTCTGTCTTATAAGAGTAATCCTTGTTTTCCAGCCATTTTGCGAAGTCGTTGAACTCGCCATCGCTCAGGGTGAATTTATCTGCCGGTGTTATAGAGGTGTGCTTACTGGCGTAATCTGTCGCATAATCAAACAGGTAGTTCTTTGTGTACAGCGTAATTGCAATGCTGCTTACCGGCTCATCTTTTACGCCCACATCTGCAGCTATGCCACCACCGCTCAGCACCGTGCGTCCCCCTTTAGTCTTGTAAGACTTTTTAAGGGAGTCCGGAATGTAGCCTACGCTACCATCCGCATTGCGGTGTGTATAATCAAGTGCCTGTATGCAGCGGCCGCTGGGCGTGTAGTATCTGGCTATGGTCAGTTTCAGGCGGGCGTTAAACCCAAGCGGATGCTGCACCTGTACCAGTCCTTTGCCATAAGAACGTTCTCCTATAATCACGCCCCTGTCGAGGTCCTGCATAGTGCCGGCCACTATCTCTGATGCCGATGCAGATGAATGGTTCACGAGCACGGTCAACGGCAGCGTCTTATTCCATACCGGTCCCTGTGTTTTATAGTCCCGGTCCAGGTCGGGGATTTTGCCCTTGGTGCTCACCACGAGCTGCCCCTTATCCACAAATATGTTGCATATCGCCACAGCTTCTTCCAGCAATCCGCCGGGATTATTCCGTAGGTCCAGCACAAGCCCCTTCAGGTTAGGCTGCACTTTCTGCAGGCTGTCATAGGCATCCTTTACCTGGTGCGCACATCCTTGTGTGAACTGCGTTAGGCGCACATAAGCAATATTGGTCTCCGGTCCTATCAGGCTCGCGTACGGTACGCTCGATATTTCTATTTCGCTGCGGGTAATGATCTTTTGAGACACAGCATGGGTAAACGCATCCTTGATCTTCATCGTGATCTGTGTGCCGGGAGATCCCTTCAGCAGCAAGCCAAGGTCGTCGATGCTCTTACCCTTTACCACTTGATTGTCGATGGTTTCTACCATATCGCCGGGATGCAGGCCAGCCTTCTGCGCCGGGCTGTTCTCATACACATCGCCTATGTATATATCGTCTCCTTTCCGGTGCATGTTAGCGCCAATGCCGCCATACTTACCCGTGGTCATAAATTCATACTCCTCGATATCTGATTCGGTGATGTAATTCGTGTACGGGTCCAGGTCTTCCAGCATAGCATCCACGCCTGTTTTTACCAGTTTTCCCGGCTCTATCGGGTCCACATAGTATGTGTTTAGCTCCTTCATAATATTGGCATAAACATCCAGGTTCTTCGAGATCTCAAAGTACTGGTCGTTGGTCCTAGCACGGATAAATAAGAACGCGGTAGCCGTAAGCACAACACCCGCAATAAATCCCTTCGACCTTTTCAGTTTTTTCAGCAATTCCATAGCACTCCTTATTAAATTTATATCAAAGCAATGTACGAATTTTAGGAGTCTCAAAAAGGGTGATAAAATAATAAATCATCGCAGAACCCTTAGAGAATTGTTATAATTATGGTATTTTGTATCAAAATATAGTTCTTGCTTTCAGTATTAAACAAAATGAGGTATTCGCTCCTGGTATTGCTAATTCTGCTGTGTGTTTCTGCTGGTGCGCAAAAACCTTTTACCGAAGGTATACTCCGCTACAAAGTAAAATTGAAGTCGCCGGATAACCGGACATACAAGGGTTATTACACATTTACGTTTAAAGGGCCGCATGTAAAAAAGGAACTCAATCTGGATAATGGATTTGAGGACGTGGTACTCATTGATTGTGGAACGGGAAAAGTATATTCACTCCAGAACAGGAATGGCAAAAAATTTGCGATCCAACTGAGCATGGAAGAGATCGTAAAGAAGCAAGATGCCTTCCTGGGCTTTACTGTCAGTGACCAGGAAAGCGACCGGCAGGAGATCGACGGTTTCGCCGTCAGTAAAGGTAAGGTGAGTTATAAAGACGGATCCTCTGCAGAAATATTCTATTCTAAGGATTGGTACCCGCTTCAGTCTATTACCTATGAGCGTTTTCCCGGTGCTAAATTTCTGCCAATGAGTTATTCGTACACCGATGAGCATGGCATAAGTATGGACTTTGAGACAGACAAGCTATTATTGGAGCCCGTTGAGAATGCCGTGTTCCGGATTCCTCCTGAATATAAAATGATCTCTTACGAAGAATATAAGGAACTCAGCAAATAAGCAAGGCTCTTTGATAAATCGCAAGCTAGTTTTCAGATTTTTTAGATAGTTTCGTAAAATTCCAAAGAAGTAATTTTATAATGGGGAACTGTCGCTTAGCTAATAGTATTTGTTACTGGAAACACCTGATATTGTTGCTCCCGTTCCTCTTGCTGTGTTCTGCCTCAGATGCCCAGGTAAAAGCGAAAACAGATAAAGCGAAAACGGATACTATTCCCCGCCCGCGTGACATAAAAATACTGGAGGAGCACAAAGACAAGAACGGAAACACGATACGCACTTTGCAGTATTATCTAGGCTTACAGCGAATCACGGAGACACAGACCATTCCATCTTATGCAAGCCTTCATGTGCCCATCAACCCTGATACGCTCAACAAAGACTCACTGATGATCGTGGTCAGCAAGTCAAAATACACGCTCGATGTTTATTACCGGCGAAAGAAGGTGCGTTCCTTCAAAGCAGTTTTTGGTCCTAAGCCACTGGAGAATAAAAAGATGGAAGGGGACAGGTGCACACCAGAGGGCTGGTTTACGATAAAGAACAAAAACGCTGGTTCCAAGTACAATAAATTTATGCTGCTCAGTTATCCCAACGATTCGGCGATTGCAGTATTCATGCGAATGAAAGCGGCGGGCAGTATCCCGCAATCGGCGACAATAGGCGGAGATGTAGGCATACATGGAATATGGAAGGGTGGCGATGATATGATAGAGCTAGGTGTTTGCTGGACCGATGGCTGCGTAGCCCTCAAAAATAAAGACGTAGACGAACTATATACTTTAGTGCCTGTCGGCACGAGGGTGTTTATCAGGAAGTAGCTTCTTTATTTCTTGGCCAGCGCCACAATATCCCCTACCTCCAGTATCTTTTTATCACTGCCATATTTCGCGGCATTGATCATCGCTTCTCCCACTTCCGATAGCCTGCACGCCGAGGCAGGAAATACTGCGCGCAGGAAAGGGTAAAGCCATGCAAAATACTTGTATGCCTTCAACAGATTTTTCTGTCCCGGTGTTGCTTTCATCATTCCCGGCCGGAACATATAAGCCGCTTTGAACGGCAACCTCATTAGGTGGTTCTCTGTTTCCCCTTTTACTCTAGCCCACATGCTCCGGCCTTTTTCTGTGCTGTCGGTGCCCGCACCGGAAACGTAGCAAAACACCATGTCCGGGTTTTGGCCAGCCAGCACGCGGGACACGTGCAGCGTGAGGTCGTAGGTGAAGTGGGTGTATTCTTTTTCCTTCATGCCTATTGATGATACACCCAGGCAAAAGAAGCAGGCGTTGTACCCCTTAAGTTCGGCCGCTATAGGTGTTACATTGAAAAAATCGCTGTGGATGATCTCCTTGAGCTTAGGATGGGTTACACCACATGGCCGCCTGTTGATCACCAGAATTTCGCTCACATCAGGATGCTCCAGGCACTCCATCAGCACTCCTTCTCCTACCATGCCGGTAGCGCCCGTCACTATTGCTTTTATGTTCATTTTTCAGGAATTAATTGTTTGGAAATTTGGAATTTAACTTTTGGAATTTCATCCATGTTGTTCCTGCATAAACTGCTCGTAAGCTGCCCGCCAGCCTTTCCATTCCGCGCTGGTACCCAGCGAAAAATTATGAAAGACGGTTATCATAGTACTTCCGGTTTGATGCAGCCTTTTGCGCATCCCGTTCAACTTATCGAAAGCTTCTGTTGCCGACATTTTTGCTTCGTAGTGTGCGGTAGTATCCATAAAGCAAAACGGGAAGATGCGCAGCGTAGTTATGGCTTCCTTTTCCAGGTCGTACCATAAAAATGAATTGCCCGTACCTGCCCTGAAGCCGAGGTGGGATCCATAACCCATGCTATAGTCTTCAGTAATGCCATGCTCCAGCAATGTACGGTAAGTGCGCGGCAGCTTCATGCGGATATAATGCTGGCGTGAGAAATGTATAGGCCGCCCGGAAATCTCTTCCAGCACCTTCTTCTCTTTGCTCATCGCATCATGCCGCTCCGAAAAATAAGATGGATGTATCCCCACTGCACTTTCCTTTGCCAGGTTTTTGATTACCCGTACCATTGCAGGATGCCGCGGATGAATATTCTTATCGAATGGCGTGGTCTTCAGGGACGACAGAACAAAGTAAAGCGGTTTTAGATCGTACTCTTTATGCATCTGCCGCAGCCACCTGAATGAATCGTACGGGTCTTTCTGTTTTTTTTTCAGTACCTCTGTTCGCTCACTTATCTCCTTCAGGTTTACTGTTACCAGTGCCCGCAGATAGGCGCCAATAATACGCGCAGCGCCCTTGTGCAGGTGAGAGTAAGCCATATCAATGTCGTAAGTAGGCTGGAAAAGAAAGGGCGTAGGTTCAAGATGTATGCCGGTAGTTGTCTGCAATAATTTTCTGAATGCAGCTACCCATTCGTCCACTACAGGCCGCATCAGCCAGCCGTTTTTGTACAGGATGCTTTTTGTGGCAGGGTATCGCCCATGTTTGTCAGGGTGATAATGGTAATATTCTTCGTAGCGCGATAACAGAAAGAATATTGCGGAAAAAAAATCGAATGGCAAAATATAGGCATCGCTGGCTGCAGAGAACAGGGTAGGGGTATCGTTCCATGTTCCTGCTGATGGCTCTATCTTTGGGGTGCCGGTTTTCCACAACAACCCTTCATCCGGTATGCAGAGGCTGTTTGGCAGATGCTTCCCATAAGAGATAAAAAAGGGAAGGTTGGCCGTATCGGCCTCGTTTGTGGTAATGGTGTATTTAAGGTGTAACCGCTCCTGTAGCAACCAGTCCAGAACAAATTTCAGGCGGGTACTGTTGTCGGCGCTATATACCACTATTGTTTCCATACAGGCATCACTTTAAGCGGGCCTTCCACATCTTGTTAAACGACCGTTCGGCAAAATGCAACTCGCCCCGGTGTTTGCCCCACGTGTCTTTGAACAGCTTGTTAACCACTTTCGTTTTCATACTCGGGCTGGCCACATTCAGCAGCCTGCGGTTCAGCATAGCGGTTTCCCAAAGCCGCCAAGTCGTATTTTCTTTAAATCCGTTCAGCCCTTCATCCGTTGCTATGCTGCGGTTTTCCAGCAGCATTTCGTGTATGTTTATTTTCAGCGGGCATACCTCGGTACAGTTACCGCACAGGCTCGATGCATAGCTCAGGTGCTTGAACTCTGCTATGCCCTCCAGGTGCGGAGTTATTACCGAACCTATGGGGCCGCTGTAAGTTGCGCCATAAGCATGCCCCCCAATGTTCTTATAAACAGGGCAGGCATTGAGGCACGATCCGCAGCGTATACAGTACATGCTCTCACGTACTTCTTTACGTAGCAGGTTGGTGCGCCCATTATCCAGCAGTATCACGTAAATCTCTTCAGGGCCGTCGGTCTCGCCCGCCTGCCGTGGGCCTGTGAAAATGGTGTTATACACCGTTACGTTCTGCCCCGTGCCATAAGTAGCCAGCAGCGGCCAGAATAGTTGCAGGTCGTTAATAGACGGCAGCAGTTTTTCTATCCCCACTATGGATATCTGCGTTGGCGGGAATGATGTAGACAAGCGCGCATTTCCCTCATTCTCACTTACACAAACGCCACCTACATCAGCCAGCAGGAAATTACCCCCAGTTATGCCCACCTGAGCAGTGATGTATTTTTCGCGCAGGTTGCGGCGGGCGATCTTGGTTATCTCTGGAGGCGTCAGGTTGGGCAGTGTGCCCAGCTTATCATGAAACACCTTAGCCACATCCTCCTTGCTTTTGTGCATGGCTGGCGTTACGATGTGGTAAGGCGGTTCGCCGTCCAGTTGCTGTATATATTCGCCCAGGTCTGTCTCTACCGAATCAATTCCATTCTCGTGTAGAAAATCATTGAGGTGTATCTCTTCCGTCACCATCGACTTGGCTTTTACCACTTGTGTGGTATTCTTCTCGCGGCATATCTGCAGTATGGCTTGCAGGGCTTCATCAGCGGTCTCTGCCCATATTAGTTTGCCACCTTTGGCTGTAAAGTTCTTTTCAAATTGTTCCAGGTATTTATCCAGGCTCTCCATTACCTTCCACTTCACATTCTTAGCCTTCTTTCGGGCAATGTCCAGGTTGGCAAACTGTTCCTTGCCCTTCACGACACTGGTGTTGTACTTCCCTATATTGAACGCCAGTTTGCGTTTATGCTCCAGGTCATTCGCTTTTACCTCGCTCTTGGCAAGAAATATGGTTTGCTGTTCTGTCATTTAAAAAATTACGTGTAACAAACTTACGCAATAATGGGGGAGAATGAAAGCAGAAGGGAACGGTATAATATGGTGATTTATTTGGTATCTTTATTATTCAAACAAACCGAGGAAACGATTAGTACCATCTCCATTATCAACCTCCTCGGCAAAACGGTATATAACAATGAGTATAACTCAGAAAAAGTGCAGGTGGATGTTTCAGCGCTGCCAGCAGGTGTTTACTTCGTTAAGGTAAATGGAATGGATGTGAAGAAATTCTTGAAAGAATGAGATAGGCTTTCTCAATACAGGCAAAATAAAAAACCCCGGATTCCGGGGTTTTTTATTTTGGTCAACGAATTATATTAGTGCCCTTGGCTTTGATCGGAGTGGCTTCTGAGGCCGCCGCCCTGTGGTTTAGCCGTGCTTGTCGCAGTATTGCCTCCCTTCTGGTTCTGGCTTTGATCAGAGTGGCCGCGGAGGCCGCCTTGCTGCTGCTGCGTGGGTGCCACAGTAGGCGTAGGTGCGGGCGCTGCGTTGTTTCCTTCTTCTTTTTTGCCAGTGTGCTCATGCTCCCTGTGCGTAGCTTCGGCTTTCTCTTTTTCTATGGCCTTTATAGTAGAATCGTTCTTAGCGGCATTTGCCTGGTCGTGCTCGTTCAATTTCGCATTTACTGTGGAGTCAATTTGCGCCTGGGTTTGCGCCTGGTTATTATTGTTGCTGCCGCAAGACGCGAACATAACAGCGCATCCGGCTAAGAATAAGAATTGCTTTTTCATTATTGGTACGTTTTTTGGTTGCTGCAAAAATATTGTTATTATTGAAAGAAGTAATCAAACTAACATTAAAATATTTAGTGGCCACCGGCAAATCTTTATTTTCTGTCATCCTTCCTTACCTTTGAAAAATAAAAATCGATCATGAGGCCATTCGTTCGTTTTGTTTTTTGCCTGGTTATTTCGGCGGGTGTCGTGACACTCTCGCTGTATACATCATGTAAGAAAAATAATAACTGCAGCGGCGTGAACTGCCAGAACAAAGGCACCTGTTCAGATGGTTTTTGCATATGCCCTGCAGGAGTGGGTGGCGATACCTGCCAGAGCATATTCAAAGAGTCTTTTGCCAACACCTATGGCGGCAGCGCCGGTGTAAATACAGTACATATCCCCTACTTGCTGGTTTTCTCCATACCACCAACTCCAGTCGATTTTACTACCATGGCGTTGACGGTGAAAACAGGAGGGGGTGGAGCGACCAACATACCGTTGCTTCGGGTTGTTTTGAATAGCCCGACGGCCACAGTTGGCAACTTTAGCATTCCTACTACCACTATAAATGGGGCCACTTATAGCGGCAATGGTATATTGTATGCTAAGTATGCATCCCTTACGCTATACAAAACAGTTACTTCCGGTACAGATACCACCTATATCTGTAATAGTTTTCCGGTACAATGATCTCTTTCAAAAAAGATTGCGCCCTTTGTTGTACTGCTTTCGTTGTTTAGCAAACGAAGTATTTCATACCTTAAATACTATTTGTTTTACGAATGCGTTTTATCTCAGGCGAGACACATGTACGATTTGCTGTAATTGCCACTAAAACATACCTTTGCCCGGATGAAAAATAAATCCCGGTATCACGGAAATATAAACATCAGCTAAAATGAGACCTATGAGATCAGTTAAGTATATGACGCTTGGCTTGCTGCTTGCCCTGGCATTGTTTGGCGCGGCAACGTATGTTTCATCCTGTTCAAAGGATGCATGCAAGGGCGTAACCTGCCTGAACTATGGAATTTGCAACCGGGGAAGTTGTACATGCCCTGACACGGGAACCGGCGGAACGAACTGCGAGATCATTTATAGATTGCTATACAAAAATAACTACAAGGGAAATGCGGTTATTACTTATTCACACTTTGATAGCCTGGCATTAGACAGTGGTTATATTAATCATACTGACGACAGTAATACGATCACTTTTTCAATAGGCACCGATACTACTTTCAATAAGATGGGGCTGTCATGGACAGATGGTGCTAACCCGATGCTTACCGCTACCATTGCCTTGCAGAACAACACTGCAACCGGGTCTACCTTTTCCATTCCGGCAACGCTTGGCGGGCCAGGCGATACGTTTATGGTTAGCGGTAACGGCAGTGTGAGCAGCACCTCAGCTTCGCTGAACCTGACCGCTGTACCTCCCCACCCGCACATCACACCAACTATTTATTACACCTTAAGCAATTGTCCCAAGCAGTAACAAAACCGCGCATATTTAATAGTAGCTTTATCTCATGGAAGAATTAGAGGATCCTACGGAAAGCCTTAAGGAAACAATGGAGGCCGCGGAAGAGAAAAAAGAACGCTGGACAATGCATGTAGCCTTGTCTACAGCCATCATAGCGGTATTAGCAGCAATCGCCGGGTTATATGGCAACCACCACGCTAACGAGGCCATGCTGGACCAGATCAAGGCATCCGATCGGTGGGCGTATTACCAATCTAAAAGCATAAAAGCGGAGATCGCGGCAGGCACTGCACAAGTGTTAGCCGCCATGGACAAGCCATTGCCTAAGGAAAGCGAGGATAAGAAGAAGAAATACGAAGACGACAAAGCGGAAATAAAGGCCACAGCCGAAGAAGCAGAAAAAAGCTCAGAGAGCCACATGCGCCAGCACGTGGTGCTGTCCCGGGCGGTCACTATTTTCCAGATCGCCGTTGCCTTGTCGGCGGTGGCTATACTTACCCGTAAGAAGCTGGTATGGTACGGAAGCATGCTGCTGGCTGCGGTAGGCTGCGTTTTCCTGGTTATGGGTTTCCTGGCGGGTTAATGCGCCATAATATCAAACCTGCCATCAGTCAGGTGCACCACTTTACCCTGCCGGTTTACAGCTTCCATAGCAAATGTTCCCGCGATGATATTGCCATCGTTATAGGTAACGGTTACAGATCCGGGATGTGAAATATCCGGTTGGAACTGGTTCGAATCGTTCGGGGATATCGAGTGCGTATAATCCCAGAAATAACCGAAATAAGGGTAACTGCAGATGATGGGGTATACACCTAGCGTATCGTCATAATCGATACTAAGCTCTATCTCGTAATGGGGCGAAGTTATTTCGCAGGAGATGTACAAAAGGTCTTTGTCCGGGGAAGAACTGAAGTTGACCACACCAGATGCATTAGTCAGGTTTTGTCCGGCTATTATCACTTTGCCGTTGATCTTGCAGGCCATCATATTTTCACCCGTGTGGGTAAGCGGTGGAAGCTCTTTTTCGAATCGCTGTCTTACGAAAGAGGTAAACAATAAAAACGACAGTGCGCCTGCTGCTACAACCAAAATTTTTCCCCGCACATAGTTCATAATGCAAAGGTAAAGCAATTACAGCACCCGTTGAACCAACGGGCCACTCCTCATAGGTGCGATAATATTTATTACCTTTACTCGTCAATGAAATTTTATGCAATTTTCTACAGATAAAGCACCGAAGCCGGTTGGTCTATATCCTCATGCACGGCGCGCTGGAAACCTCTTATTCCTTTCAGGCGTTGGCCCGCGCAAAGCGGGTACAGACGAAATACCCGGGTTAAAAACCGATAAGCAGGGCAACTATATAGAGTTCGATTTTGCGGAACAGTGCCGGAGCGTGTTTGACAACGTGCGGATAATATTGGAGGAAAGCGGCAGCAGTTGGGACAAGTTGATAGATGTAACTGTTTTCCTCGTGGACATGAAACGTGATTTCCAGACGTACAACAAAGTATATGCCGAGTATTTTAAGCAGAACCAGCCTTGCCGCACGACGGTAGGCATAAACTCTTTGCCTACTGCCATAGCGATAGAATTGAAGTGTATAGCGACTATTGATTAATGTATTTTTGGAGTTGGGAATTAAGAATTTGGATTGAAATGTTTAAGAAGGAATTATACCTTTAGAAATCAATCCCAATTACTAATACCAAATTACCCTTTTAACTAAAATTATGAGCAGCGTTCTTCTTCTTAAAGAAAATGGTGTAGGGTACATTACCCTCAATCGCCCGGATAAGTATAATAGTTATAACCGGGAGATGGCGCTCGCACTTCAGGGCCATCTCGACGATTGCGAAGCGGATGATGAAGTGAGGTGTATCTATCTCACCGGTGCCGGAAAGGGGTTTTGCTCTGGCCAGGACCTTGGTGAGGCCATGAACCCAACACCCGATGAGTTTGCACGAATGGTGGAGGAGCACTACAATGCTACGATACTGCGGATACGGAAAATAGAAAAGCCGGTGATAGCGGCCGTAAACGGCGTAGCCGCCGGCGCTGGCGCCAACATTGCCCTGGCATGCGATATAGTGCTGGCCAATGAAGGCGCTTCCTTCATACAGGCTTTTAGCAAAATAGGCTTGATACCCGATAGTGGGGGTACCTTCTTTCTGCCGCGGCTGGTAGGTATGCAGCGGGCGGCAGCGCTGATGATGACCGCCGAAAAAGTAATGGCAGCAGACGCCGTAGCGATGGGGATGATCTACAAATGTTTCCCGGACGATGTGTTCGAAGCTGAGAGCAAAAAAATGGCGACGACACTTGCCCAAATGCCCACAAAAGGGATCGGCCTCACCAAGCGCCTGCTCAACCGTTCTTTTAGCAACGACCTGCGTCAGCAGCTCGACATGGAAAAAGAAGTGCAGATAGAGGCGGGCAGTACCGCAGATTTCAGAGAAGGCGTCATGTCGTTTTTAGAAAAGAGGAAGCCGTTGTTCGAAGGAAAATAAGTTGTGAGGCGGCAACATCTGCCTTCCGCAACGAAGGTAGGAAGTGCTTCGTAAAAACCATCTTCCGGAGAGTTATACACAGCTCCGTGGATAAATATTCACCCTTTTAACGGAACGCTAAGCAACGCATCGCGGTTTAAAAGCTACTTTTGCATAGTTCCTTAGTAGCTATGTGGTTTTCCCGTTTGTTTTTTGGCTTGATGTTTTTGGTGCTTGCCGCGACCGCGCAGGCAACCGTAAAACCGGCGACTTACGGCATTACCGAATTTGCCGACAGCACAGCGTTAGCACAGGGTGCAAAGGCGCTGGCCGACAGCATCATCGACACCCAACCAATGATGGCCAGCACCTATGTCATTAGTGATATAGAACATCCCCACATCGCCGAGTCGCAGACTGCTGACTTTTACCTATTACTTTCTCTGTGCCTTATACTTGGGCTTATACGGTTTATGGATACCCGCTATTTTATTAACCTTTGGCGGGCCTTCTGGAATCCAACATTAAGCAACAGGCAACTAAAGGAGCAGCTTCAAGGCGCGGGCCTGCCAAACCTGCTCATGAATATTTTCTTCACTTTCGCCGGTGGTGCTTATATCTACTATGTGGTTAAATTTTTTACACCACATCATTCTGGTGTTATTCCGCCCTCACTGCTTATCATGATGCTGATATCGGGCACCGGGCTTATATACCTGGCTAAGTATGCGGCCGTGCGCTTTAGTGGCTGGGCTTTCCGGGTGGAAGGTATTACCGAGCATTATTTGTTCAATGTTTTCCTGATCAACAAGGTGTTGGCAATGGCACTGATCCCTTTTATTATCATCCTCGCGTTTGCTGACCACCAGTGGGCACAGCAGGTTGTTATCATCTCATTTGTTAGTGCAGGTATCCTATTACTTAACCGGTATATACGGTCGTGGCAGGTGTTCGGGTCATTCTTCCAGTATAGTAAATTCCATTTTTTTATGTACCTTTGCGCCTCGGAATTATTGCCGCTGGCAGTTTTGATGAAGTTATTAGTTAAGGGATTAATGTTTTATTAACTAGTTACGAAGCCAAAACAGCCACTTTCCGATAATATTCCGATAATCCTTGTATATGGCCAAAGTTGTTCGTTCACAAAAGAAGGGTGCTGAAAAAAAGGAACTGAAAGTAGGCAGTATATTGATTACGCAACCGCGCCCCGAAACGGAAAAATCTCCATATTTTGACCTTGCCAAAAAATACAGTTTACAGCTTGATTTTCATCCGTTTATTCGCGTGGAAGGGCTCAGCGGCAAGGATTTTCGCAAACAAAGGGTGGACATTACAGAGTTTACCGCAATAATTTTTACAAGCCGTTATGCTGTCGACCATTTTTTCAGAATATGTGAGGAACTGAAGCTGAAGGTGTCGCAGGACATGAAGTATTTCTGCATAACTGAAGCAGTGGCGCTCTACTTGCAGAAATTTATTCTTTACCGCAAGCGCAAGGTTTTCTACTCTGCAGATGGAAGCACGCAAGGCCTGCTGGAAGTAATCGGAAAGCATAAGAATGAAAAGTATATCCTTCCCGTTTCCGATACAGCAAAAAATGATATTGCGCAGTACCTGATAAAGCATAACATAAAATATGCGGAAGCTACCCTGTACCGCATGGTCTCGAACGATATCGGTCCTGTAATGAAAATGTCTTACGACATGATCGTTTTTTTCAGTCCTTTCAGCGTCCAGACCTTATTCGATCATGACCCTGCATTCAAGCAAAATGGCACCATGATCGGAGCTTTTGGGCCCACGACAGCCAAAGCTGTTGAAGACAGTGGCTTGCGCCTGGATATTAAAGCCCCTGCAGTAAATGCGCCATCAATGGTGTCTGCGCTGGAGTTATTCTTATCTGCCATAAAAAAATAAGTAAGCGACGCATGTAAAAGATCATTGGCAAAGTTTTGCCTTGATGTGTAACACGACCAAATGAAAAAAGTACTATTATTCCTCTGTATAACAGCTACATTTTTTTCTGCGAACGCAGGCACTATCAGCCTTGGGTATTTTTCACAGGATGTCTTGTTATGGCGATTCTGGGAGGTAGATAGCAGTGGTACGCCAAAACCCAAAATACTGGTTTACAACATAAGCAATAAGCCGGTTTCTTTTATTGTTAAAAAAACAAATTCCCGTGGCGGAATTGAACCCGCTGAAAAGGCAATGCTTGCCAGCCGGTTTCACTTGCTCACAGACACCGTCGTGCAGGAAGTGATCGTAGGTCCCCATAGCCACAGCGTTTATGACATTGCCGTCTTAAAAGGCAGCGGTTTATACGATGCTGTTCTGATCAACTGGGTATATTGTGGTATTATGCCCGAATTGCAGGAGGTGAATCTCGACAAATACACCAGCAAATATTATTCTTATGAGGGAGTAGCAGGAAGTATGAATTGCCTGATAAGCAAGAATAACCTTTTCACAGAGCGCGGGCAGGAAGACAACACCACTTTATTTTTTGACTGCACTTACAAGCCCTTTAACGAAAAGAGCAGGGAGCTTGAAGCGCGTATTAATGAAGGCGTAGAAATGGTGTCGCTTTACCTCGGCACGGATCGTTACGAGCTTTCAGAAACGAATAAACGCACTGAATTTGTCGTTAACATCGAACACATCCCGTCTTTTACGATCAACATGATCTATAAAATAGGTCGCAATGACCTCGTCCCCGGCATCAGATTCCACAACAGGATTCCGGAACGTAATTTCAACATGGACTGCTGGATACCCGTATTCGTTAAGTAAAGAAACTAGTTAAGGGGTTGGCTTAATTATGGGGTCATTCCTTACACACCTGATAAATTTAGCTAAATTAGCATCCCCAAGACCAGTGTATAGCATTAGCTAAATGCTTGGTACCCCTCCTATGCCGACAGGCAGGTTAGGGGACAGGGGTTTTACATTATGGCCAACCGACTGATCCACGAACAAAGCCCTTACTTATTGCAGCATGCCAATAACCCTGTGAACTGGTATCCATGGGGCGACGAAGCATTTGAAAAAGCAGCTACGGAAAACAAACCGGTACTTGTAAGTATAGGCTATGCAGCCTGTCACTGGTGCCATGTTATGGAGCATGAAAGCTTTGAAAATGAAGCGGTGGCTGCATACATGAACGAACACTTCGTGTGCATAAAAGTAGACCGCGAAGAACACCCCGATGTAGACCACATGTACATGGATGCAGTGCAGGCTATCGGCGGCAGCGGCGGATGGCCGCTCAATGTGTTTGTAACACCACAACGAGCACCATTCTATGGGGGCACCTATTATCCGCCACGTGCGGCATACAACCGGCCGTCATGGACGCAATTGCTGCGGCGTATGACCGAACTATGGGAAGACGAACACGACCAGGTTACACAGCAGGCGGACCAGATGATACAGCACCTGCGCCAGGCATCTCAGCGCATGACTTTTTCTCATAAAGATGGCGCAATAACGGGAAAAGATGCCTGCCGGAAAATAGCAGACAATCTGCTGAAGCAGGCAGATAAAGAGCAGGGGGGATTTGGCAGCGCACCTAAGTTTCCCGGTACAATGGCAATCAGTTTTTTACTGGAGCACTATCATTTTACCGGCTATGAGCCTGCACGGCAGCATGCCCTGCGCAGCCTTGATGCAATGTCGGAGGGCGGCATATATGACCAGCTAGGTGGCGGCTTTGCCCGGTATGCCACCGACAGGAACTGGCTGATACCGCACTTCGAGAAAATGCTCTACGATAATGCATTGCTGATCGGCACTCTATGCGATGCCTATGCGATTACAAAAGATGTGCGTTATAAAGCTACTGCTGAAGAAACAATAGCGTTTATAGAGCGGGAGTTAAAAGACAAGAGCGGAGGCTACTACTGCGCACTCGATGCGGATAGCGAGGGAGTGGAAGGTAAATTCTACACCTGGAAATGGGATGAATGGATAAGTGCATTGGGTGAGCACGATACAGTAGTTGCGCAATATTTCGGTGTCAGCGAACACGGCAACTGGGAGGAGACGAACATACTGCACGTGGCTATGAGTATAGCGGAGGTGGCGGCGGAAAACCGGTTGAGTATTGAAGAAGTCGAAGCCCGCATAGACACCGCAAAACATAAGCTGCTGGCGAAGCGTAGCGGGAGAATAAGGCCAATGACAGATGATAAATGCCTGCTTTCCTGGAATGCACTGTATAATATCGCTCTAAGCAAGGCTGGGGTGGTCTTTCATAGCGATAAATACCTGCAGCTGGCAACTGCTCATATGCAATGGATGAGCGCGCAATTTGAAAACAGTGGAAGGCTGCTGCACACCTGGAAAAATGGCACAGCGAAAATACCAGCCAAACTGGATGACTACGCATACCTGGCGCAGGCCCGATTGCAGTTGGCATCAGCGACAGGGGACAACAAATTCGTATTGAAAGCCGGCGAGTTGATTGAAACGGTTATCAGCGAGTTCAACGCTGGTAGTGCTCCCGGGGATTCTTTCTTCTATTACACCGCTGAAACTCAAAAGGATATACCTGTACGTAAAGTGGACCTGTATGATGGCGCTACACCCTCTGCCAATGCGGTAATGGCGCATAATCTGTGGATATGCGGCATGTGCCTGGAGAAGAGCGGATGGATAGAAATGGCGCAAGGCATGTGGCGCAACATGAACGGCACTGCAGTGAGGTACAGCCAGTCATTCGGTTATTGGGCACTAATGCTGCAAAGGCAGGCGGAAGGGCTTAAAACAGTGGTCTGCACGGGCGCCAAAGCAAGTGCATACCTTCGGGAAATACAGGAAACCTCTTTACCGCAAGCCTACATCCTCACTTCACAAAAAGAAATATCTGATTTGCCGATATTTGAAAAAAAAATTTTTGCTGATAAAATGTATATATTTGTTTGCACAGAACAGGCCTGCCTATCGCCTGTGAGCAGCGTTGCGGAGGCGCTTCGCCTTATCAACAAATTATGAATCGCTATAAAAAATTGAGATTTTTTTATACTTTTGAGCGGTAAGCCGTGCAAACAAATTTTTGCCGAAACTTGTATTTTTGGAAAAAACTTTGAATATTGTGCGTCCGTTCTGTAGTGTGAAGAGGAAAAGATGAAAATATTTACTTGCAAAATTGCAAAAACAATACACAGTAGTATGAAAAAAACTTCCCTGAAGGTCACAGCTTTAGCATTGCTCGCACTTGCTTCAGGCTGTGGACAAGCGGGCTCCAATGGCCAGTTAGTAGGTGATCAATCGAGACTTAATTATAGGGCGCCACTGCCGATAGGAATGGTGTACGTTCCGTCCGGTTCCTATAAGATGGGAGCAAGTGATGAGGATATACGTGGCAGAAATGACGCGACTATACACACCGTCCAGCTTTTAGGTTTTTACATGGACGCTACCGAGATCTCCAACCAGGAGTATCGCCAGTTTACTAATTACGTAAGGGATTCTATCGCCAACACGATACTTGGTAATTTTAAAGACAACCCGGATGGTACCCAGCGCCTTGATATGAGCAAGCATATCAACTGGAGAGACCCGGAATTGCAGGACCAGTTGGCTGCAATGTATTTGCCTGCTGAGCAGTCAGGCTGGGGCGTGAAAGAACTGGACGCAAGCAAATTGAGGTACCACTATGTTACTTACGATTATGCCGGTGCTGTACAACACCCTAACGAGCTAAAATCAAAATACAATATTTCTCACGATGAATCAGCTTATCCGGATACTACGGTTTGGGTTCGTCAGTTCAACTATGCTTTCAACGAACCTATTGCACAGCAATATTTTTGGTTCCAGGGCTTTAACAAATATCCTGTCGTAGGTGTTACCTGGAATCAGGCGCATGCATTCTGCGATTGGCGTACAAATATGTGGAAAGGAGAGCGTCAGAAACAAAGGTTATATACCGAAAGCAGGTTCCGTCTCCCAACTGAGGAAGAGTGGGAATGGGCTGCACGCGGTGGCCGTAACGAATCTCCTTATCCATGGGGCGGACCTTACATCATCAACAAGAAAGGTTGTTACCTGGCTAACTTTAAACCACAGCGCGGCAACTATGCAGCGGATGGAGGCCTTTATACTGTACCGGTTGATTGGTACGCAGCAAATGACTACGGCCTGAAAAACATGTCAGGAAACGTATCTGAGTGGACGGAGTCCGCATACTTCGGCGGCACTTACAACCAGATGGCGGATATCAACCCAAGCGTTACCTATAATGCACAGCCAAATGAGGGTAAAGACAGGCCCTATATGACCCGCAAAGTAGTACGCGGTGGAAGCTGGCGCGATGTGGCTTACTTCCTGCAGGTAAGTACCCGCGACTATGAGTTCCAGGATACCGCAAAAGCATACATCGGTTTCCGTTGCGTATACACGGAGACTGTGCCCGCTCTGAGTAACAGGCGTCCTGTAAGAAAATAAGAAATTTATCAGACTTTTTATAAACAACAAAGAAAAAATCAGCCAAAATGAATTCGATAGCACTCTTTTTTGAGAAGAAACAAGGTAAGTACATTAAGAACCTGATCATCGGCCTTGGTGCCTCGGTGGTACTGTTGGGCGCTCTCTTTAAGATACAGCACTATCCCGGTGCAAGTATCATGCTTAACTGCGGTATGTTCACCGAAGTGTTCATCTTTGCGCTGCTGGGTCTTCTTCCTCCGCATGCGGATTACTACTGGGAGCGTTTTTACCCGGATATCACTACTAACCCGCATGTAGAAGCTTACGAAAAAGGCCTTAAGGAGCCACATAAAGCCGGTGATGCGCCTTCTAAATCATTGGATAAGATGATGGAGGAAGCACAGATCAACCCAGCTAACCTGCGCCGCCTGAGTGATAATTTCCAGAAATTTGGCCAGACCGTGGAGCAGATGAAGGACATAACTGATGTTACAGCTGCTACAGGTGTATATTCACAGAGTGCCCGCGAAGCTGCTGATGCTTTGGGCCAGATGAAAAACACTTTCCAGGGTGCTACAAAAACAATGAGCGCATTCAACGCTGCTGCTGAAGATACTACTAAGTTCCACCAGCAGGTTGTTGTATTGTCTAAGAACCTCGGTACGCTG
Source organism: uncultured Bacteroidota bacterium (assembly GCA_903905065.1). Taxonomy (GTDB): domain Bacteria; phylum Bacteroidota; class Bacteroidia; order Chitinophagales; family Chitinophagaceae; genus Nemorincola. Next base: position 110,843 of record CAIVEW010000025.1, read on the forward strand.
AACCAGATATATGAAGTGGAACTGGCGGATGCAAATAACCACCTGAAAGCAATGAACAAGTTCTACAGCAACCTCGTAAACGCTTCTGAAGCTATGGCTGCGAGCGCTACTGACGCGACCGCTGCTAAAACACAGATTGGCTTGCTTGCCAAGAACCTGACTACGCTCAACCAGATATATGGCAACATGTTGTCTGCAATGCAGGGCCGTTAATATATGCCAAGTAATAGCTAGTAAACAATTTTAGTCTAACTATAGTAAAAATTAAAGAATGTCTATACCTAAAGAGCCGCGACAGATAATGATCAACCTGATGTACCTGGTGTTGACCGCCCTGCTGGCCCTAAACGTATCTAATGAGATCCTTAATGCCTTCCGGACATTAAGTTCGAGCATTGATAGGTCTAATGTATCCATTGATCAGAAGAATAAGGATGTTTACGACGCGATAAAGGCGAACGAGCATGCTCCTGGGCAAGAGGCTAAGGTGAAACCATTCCGTATAAAAGCGGATGAGGTAGTAAAACAGGCCGATGATCTGGTTAAGTATCTTGATGACTGGAAAAAGAGGATAGTGATGGAAGCCGGAGGGTATGCTAAGTACAAGGATGACTCGGAAGATACACATTTCCCGGACAGGATGGATAACATTGATGCAACAACCTCGCTGCTTGTGGAAAGGAAAGGCGGGGACACCATCAAGAAGAGGATCGAAGATATGCGTACGTTCATGTTGAGCCAGGTTTTTGAAAAAGACAAGGCAGATATTAACCCGCTTATGCCTTTGAAAGTAGTTCCAGCCAAAAAGAATGATCATAATCCTACAGGCGACTGGAATATCGGGAACTTTGAGCACATGCCGGCAATTGCAGCATTGGCGCTTTTCTCCAAATACCAGAACGACGTTCGTGCGAGTGAGGCACTGGTAATTAATAAGCTGTTTGAAGAAGCACATGGAAAGGATATCAAGTTCGATACAATAGCTGCCGTGGCTGTTCCTAAACAGAGCTATGTACTGGAAGGTGACAAGGTTGAAGCGTCGATACTGCTTGCAGCATTTAACAGGGAACAAAGGCCTACTATTGCCGGTATGACTGGCGGTGGAAGCACTAAACCCGCCGTTGCTGGTGTAATTCCCTGGGAAACCGTTGCCCATGGTACTGGTTTGCAGACGGTTAACGGAACGATAGAACTGAATACCGCTGAACAAGGCCTGGTTAAAAGGCAGTTTAAGTTTGAATACATGGTGGGTACCACCGGTGCTTCCATGCAGTTGGACAAAATGAACGTATTTTATATCGGTGTTGAAAACCCTGTAACCGTAGCTGCTGCAGGATATTCGGTGGAAGACGTATCACTGGATATTCCGGGCGCCGTTGTTACCGGTTCAAAAGGGCATTATTCTATCACCGTAGACAAGGTTGGAAATGTTGATGTAAAGATTCTTGCCAAAACGAAAGAAGGGTCAAAGAAAGTGGTGGGTGGTATGCCCGTTCGCGTAAAACGTATTCCGAACCCGATTACAAAAATTGGTGGAACACCCGGTGGTGGCATGAGTGCAGCATTGTTCCGTGCGCAGATCGCTCCACAGGCCGCGCTTGATAACTTCGACTTTGATACTAAATTTGTGATCACGCATTTTACTTATTCCGTTTTGCATAAGGGGGAAATTATTGGCCCATACGAAGTCAAGAATCCTAATGGTTGCCGTCTTACCGGTATTGGTGCAAATACTAACATAGAAAAAAGTATGACACAGCTTAGGCCTAATGACCGTGTGTTTATTGATGAGATAAAAGCCGTAGGGCCTGATAAGCAGGTAAGGGCGTTACCCCCAATAAGCTTTAGTTTAAATTAATTAATTTAGTACAAAAAAACCAGAAGGATATGACCATCCTGAATTCATACAGATTAACCGCCGCGACGGTATTGTTGCTTGCCACAGGTACAGCATTTGCCCAGGGCGGATCAGCAACAGACCAGCCAATCTCGGCCACGCAGAAGGGCGTGAACAAAGATTGGATGCCGTCCAAAACAAATGACGGAGCCTATGACCGGGTTTCTTCGCACGCAAGTGTGCCGATTCCATGGCAGCCGATTCGTGAAAGCGACATCCTGTGGAAAAAGCGCGTTTGGCGTGAAATTGATACCCGTGAGAAACAAAACGTGGCTTTTCGTTACGCAGGCGATGAAAGTACCGGTGGCGGTATGTTCATAGAAATACTGATAGATGCGTTGAAGACCGGTAAGATAAAAGGTTATAAGCAATTTGATGACCGTTTTACCCAGGTAATGAGCAAGGAGGACGTTATGGAGACCGTAGCAAGCAAACCGGACACCCAGACCATCCTTGACCCGATCGAGAACAAAGAAATACAGAAGATCATCCAGAGGGATTTCGACCCTACAGCTATTAGGAAATTTAGGATCAAAGAAGACTGGATTTTTGACCGTAACCAGGGGCAAATGGTGGTGAGGATTGTTGGAATTGCGCCCATAATAGATGTGTATGGTGATGATGGGGTTTTTCGTGGTTCGAAGGCTATGTTCTGGCTGTATTACCCGGATATCCGCAACCTGCTTGCACAATATGAAGTGTACAACCCCGAGAACGATATTGCGCGCTATACATGGGATGAATTTTTTGAAAGCCGCCAGTTTTCTTCTAAGATCACCAAGGTAAGCAATCCGTTTGGCTCTGAGTTTAAAGATAACCTTACGCCTATGGAGTCTTTGTTTGAAGGTAAGCATGTGGCTGAAGAAATATTCAATAAGGAAGTGGATATGTGGGTTTATTAATAACCCGATAGGAACAAGTCAAGCAAAACATTGTTTTATATGAAGCCTCCGATACGATCGGGGGCTTCTTTATTGTTGATCGCAGTATTATCTTGCAAAACAATCTCTGCCGATGATGAATGTGGAAAAACCCAGCCTGGAAGTATGCCTTTCGCCTGCATTGTTGCATTTATACGATACCAGTGATGCAGTAGTGGTCATCATTGACATTTTCAGGGCAACATCTACCATCACCGCTGCGCTGCATAACGGTGCCAGGTGTGTGATACCGGTGGCGTCTGTGGCCGAATGTATCGCTATAGGAGAATCGACGCCCAACAGCCTCACCGCAGGCGAGCGCGATGGGAAGATTGCCGAAGGCCTGCAATATGGCAATTCTCCGCTAGAATACCCACCTCTTTTCGTGAATGGTAAGACGCTAGTGCTAACCACTACCAATGGTACACGCCTTTTGCATATGGTAAAGGATGCGGCCGCGATACTTATTGGGTCATTTCTGAACTTGCATGCTTTGTGCGCCCACCTGCTCTTGCAGGAAAAAAGAGTGATACTGGGCTGCGCCTCCTGGAAGGACAGGTTTAACCTGGAGGACACACTGTTTGCGGGCGCTGTGGCCAACGAGTTGCAGCATGCTTTTGAAATAAAGGATGACAGCGCACGGGCTGCAAGGCACCTGTATGAATGCGCCAAAGGTCAGCACCTGATCGAGTTCCTGAAAGACAGCTCACATTATCGGCGCCTGGCCGCCTATGGGCTCGAAGAGGAGATGAAATATTGTGTGACCCCAGACCTGCACCCCTGCGTTCCATATCTGCGCGGCAGGGAGATCGTTATTTGAGATAAAAAATCAATCATTATTTACCGCGTTCCGAAAATTAAAAAGGCCCGTTCAGCTATTAAAGCTAAACGGGCCTTTTTAATTATTTTTTAAAAAATTACTGCCTTGCCATATTGGTGAAGGTATAAATAACTATCGCAGAAGTAGTGTTGTCCGTTTCTGTTAATGTTATTGAAGCAATAGAATTGCTTACATTACCCGTTCCTGTGTAAGTTTTACCGTTAGCAACAGTAGATGATACGGTAAATACAGAGTTGGAACCAAGGGTGGTGAGGGTGATTGGTAACGATACAACAGGTGCTGTTGTGTTGTCTTCAATAACCAGGTTCATAGCGGTAACGCTGCTGCCGGGTGCAGTGAACACGAAACTCCAGCCGGTATATGTGCCTTGGGGTGTTGCATTATCATAACCATTTCCTTTATATGTGCCAACGTACCCGTTCCTGTAAACGCTGTCACAACTTGTACCAAAGTATCCGGTTACACAGGTACAATTACCGCCACTGCAGGTACCGCCATTGTTACAAGTAACATCCTTGCAGGCATCCTTGCTGCAGGATGTGTACAATACCGCTGAAAATACGCCTAGCGTCACGAACGTGGCTAACAAAATGTGCTTAATTGACTTCATAAATCTGTTTTTTTAGTGAGTAAATGTTTTGCCAAAGATAAGTTTTAACGGCAATCGATACAAATTAATACAATAACCATGCCTGCTATTTTGCGGTCACATGCCAAACTTCTTTAGTAATATTACGCACGTGCAGTTACCCAAGTATGCGATACAAAGCGCTCATTTTTTTTCTATTGTGTTATTCTGCCCCCTACCGGGGCTGGGCATCGGGCTATTATGATTACGACGAAAACTGCAGGCTGGCTTACATAAATTTCATGTCCCTCCACTTTGAAGAAGGCAACGATCACATTCTCGCTGAAAAGAAAGCCAATCCTGGTAATCTGTTGGCTGAATACATTTCAGATTATGCCGATTGCATTCCCCTGCTCATGAATTGTGACGCCGACGAGTACAAATTACGCGCAGCTCATTTTGATGACCGGGTTAAGACATTGGAAAAAGGGGACCGCAATTCTCCATGGTGCCGCTTTTGTCTTGCGGGTATATACCTGCACAAGGCTATTGTAAATACCCGTTTTGGCGAACAGTATCATGCTGCGTTGAATTTTCGTAAGTCATTCACACTCCTGGAAGAGAATGAGCACCTCTTCCCAGATTTTGAATACAACCGGGTGTTCACCGGCCTGGAGGAAGCCGTTGTAGGTGCCTTGCCTGGAAATTATAAGTGGCTCGCGTCCGTTTTCGGGCTAAAGGGCAATATTACGAAGGGCACAGCGCTGCTCGCGGCCTTTGTCAATAGACATACCAGTGCACAGCCTATCTATGCTGAGGCTGTATTGTACTATGCATTTACCCGGTTTTATCTTTTATCCGAGCAAAAAGAGACATGGGCGTTGCTCAACAGCCCCGCATTTTCCACACAATCCAACCTGTTGAATACTTTCGTAAAAGTGAATATTGCACTCGACTACCATAAATCAGACGCTGCCATTGAAACCCTCAGGGCAGCTGCTTCCAGCCCTGAGTATGGCAAGTATCCCATCTTCAATTACCAGTTTGGCTGTGCCCTCCTCACCAGGCTGGATACTATGTGTACCAACTATTTTTACAGCTATCAACAAAAAACAAAAAGTGGGCTCTATATAAAAGACGCTTGGCAAAAGATGGCATTCGGCTGGTATGCTAATGGAAATGACGCCAAGGCAACGTACTGCATGAATCAGGTGATTACACGAGGCGGCACAAAACTGGATGCCGATAAGCAGGCGTTACGCTTTGCAAAAATAAAGACCTGGCCGCAAAAAAATATATTGCAGGCACGCCTGCTTATAGACGGAGGTTATAATGACCAAGCAATAACCATTTTGAATAGTATAGCAGTGTGTGAAATAAAATTTCCCGGAGATAAGGCCGAATACTATTTTCGTTTGGGACGCGCTTATCAGGCCAGATACGATGACAGCGGCCGGAAAGAAAATTTCGTTTCTGCCATCAACAACTATGCCGACGCAAGTGCCACGGGAAAAGGCCGGCCCGAACAATATGCCGCAAGAGCAGCCCTTCAGGAAGGTAAAATGTTTGAGCAAATAGGCATGAACAAAGAGGCCCTCAATAAATACCATGAATGCCTCGATATGCCTGCCCACGACTTTCAAAATTCAATAGACCAGCAGGCAAAAGCCGGGATTAATAGGATTGGCTCACAGTAGTACCTTTCAATATCGTATTTATTGCAGAAACCCATTTTTCAAACAGCCTGTTTTCCACCACACACATATCGTTTGCCAGCGATTCCCATTGCGGATGAAAAACCTCCAGCATCTTTTGCATTTCTTCCAGGTGACCCTCTTCCTCAGCAATAATAGATTTTACATTTACCCTCGACTCGTATTTTGTCAGCGCGTCCTGGTATATGCCGTACAGCATATCTGCGCGTACCTCTATGGCATAGGTCACCAGCAGGTAAGCACCATGTTTCATTTCTCTGCCGCTCAGGTTAAGCTTGTTTTTCACATACCGGCATGCGTCTACATCCAGTTGGTTCAGGTAGTGATAGCTTTCTATTGGCGCAAGCAAGTAAGGGTAAGAATAATCTGGGCAGGCATCCGCGTTTAGCTTGCCGATTTGCCGTTTTAGATAGTAGGCGTGGCGTGCTTCCTCCGCCGCATGTTTCAGCACTATGATCCCGGTGTGTACAGGGTGTTCGTACTTGGATATTTTCCTTGCACCTGTGTTCTCCATCATTGACAGACTGTTCAGCCATTTGGCATGTATTTCGTCCGAAACCACTATCTGGTTCACTATTTCACTCAGTTGTTCATGTTGTTCCATTGCCGCAAATTTATGGGGTTTTAAAGCAAAATAGCTTATGCGACTTTAAATGATCGCATAAGCTATTTCAATAAGAGCGATAAAACGACTAATAACCGAATATCTGATCCAGCGATAATTTCTTCACAGCGCCTATCTTCTCCATATCGTTAGTGGCCACTTTCTTTTCAGATGCCACTATGCAATAAGTATAGGGCTTGCTGGCCATATTGTCGTCATGAAATTTCTTAAGTTCAGGATACGAAAGTTTATCAGCATTCATGTATATGCTCTTGCGTATATCTTCATTTAGCCCTCTGCGTTCTGCTGCGAGATAATTGTAGATAATATCATCCTCCGTGATACGCTCAGTCTCAATGCCCTTTTTTAGCTCAGACCGTGCATTTAGTACGTTATTCTCCACCGACGGCAGATCGTTCAGCAGCTCATTCATGGCTTTTATGGATTCGTTGAACTTATCTGCCTGGCACCCCACATAAGCCGATATATAGTAGGGGTCTTCTTTCTTTTCAGGAGTTATTACATAGGAGCTGGTAGAGTATGCCAGTGCCTTGCTCTCACGTATCGTCTGGAAAACAAGTGAGCCCATTCCTCCACCAAAGTAGTTGTTGAACATATTGATCGCTGGTTGCTTAGCCGGGTCATAGCCGGGTATATTCCGCACCCACCTGATCTCGCTCTGCACCATATCATAATCTGCAAATAATACCTGGTTTTGCGCCTGCGTAGTAAAGTTGAATGCCTTTGCCGCCGCGAATGGTTTGAACATTTCCGGCATTTTGTGTACGCCTTTCAGCGAAGCTGTAAGTGCATTCATCGTCTCCGGCCCGTAATACAAGATCCTGTGGCTGTAGCTCGACATATTATGCAGCAAGTCCACCAACTCAGCGCTGGTCAGATTTTTCAGCTCATCATTGCTCAGCACGTTGTTAAATGGATTGTCTGCGCCATACCTTGCATAGGCCACCAGCCCATTCATTATTTGTCCCTTGTTATTCTTGGCATCTGCCCTGCTTTTGCTAATGCGAGCCTTGAGCGAAGCAAGAGCCTGCTCGTCCGGTTTGCAGTTGGTTACCAGGTCTTCGAAAAGCGCTACCGCCTTATCAAAGTTTTCTTGCAGGCCTTCTATAGTCACCGTAGTATACTCACCTTCGGTTCTCAGGTTAAAGCTACATGCCAGCTTATAAAATTGTTTTGAGAATTCCTCGGCACTTGTTTTATCTGTTCCCAGGAACTGCAGGTACTGTGCAGCAACGGCCACTTTCTTATCGTTCCACGTACCGAATTTATACCGGTAAGACATGCGGAACAAACCGTCTTCGTCATTATGCACATACAATATCTCCGCAGGGCCCAGGCTGCCTTTCTGCATGTCTTTATTGTAGTCAACCCACACTGGCAGCACAGGGTCCACCGGCATTTCTATCACATCCTTTACAAATTTGGATTGCTTGTTAGGGTTCGGTTCAATAGGAGTGATCGGTGGCTTTACCACTTTCACCACATTTTTGTCGGCGCCTTTCCTTTTATATACTAAAACATAGTTCTCGCCAAAGTACTTGTTTGCGAAATCAATGATATCCTGGCGCGTAAGTTTAGAGAGGCGGTCGGTGTAGGAAACATCGTCCAGCCAGTCTTCCTCACCCACAAAAGCGCCCATCAGCGCACTTGCCCGCGAACCATATTTTTCGGTCTGCTGCATCATTGCCTTCTTCTGGTTGTTGATGATAGATACCATCAGGTCGTTGTCAAAGTTGCCTTTGCGCAGATTATTAATTTCGCCCAGCATCAGGTCCTTTACCTCGTCCAGGTTCTGGCCCAGGGTAGGGGTGCCTTGCAGGCTCATGTAGCCATAATCAACAAGTATATCTGCGCTGGCAGAGGCGCGCAGCAGTTTTTGTTTTTTTACTAGGTTCAGATCTATTAGGCCAGCACGCCCGTTGGTGAGTATCTGTCCCACCAGGTCTGCCAATAGGGCGTCCTTGGAGTGTACGCCCGGCAACCGGTATCCTATAGTTACAAATTCAGCGTCAGGCCCATACACTTCTTTCGTTACAGGCGATGTAATTGGCGCTTCCGGCTTGAAAGTGTACTCGGGTATTTTCTTCGACTTCATGCCGGAAAAATAATGGTCAACCTTCTTTATCATGTCATCCGGGTCGAAATCGCCGGATACTATAACACCCATATTGTTGGGTACATAGTATGTTTCAAAGTATTTCCTTATCTCCAGCAGCGAGGGGTTCTTTAAATGTTCTATGGTGCCGATGGTTGTTTGTTTCCCATAATTGTGGTTCAGGAAAAGATTACCAAGCATCATCTCTTCCACCTTGTTGCGGTCGTTGTCCAGGCCGCGGTTTTTCTCTTCATATACAGCTTCCAGCTCAGTATGAAAAATGCGGAACACCGGGTCTTTAAAACGCTCCGACTGCACTTTCAGGAACTTATCGACCGCGTTAGATGGAATATCTTCCGTATACACCGTCTCTTCAAACGAAGTAAAGGCGTTGGTACCCTTCGCTCCCATCGACGACATCATCTTGTCATACTCATTGGCAATTGCCCATTTCGCCGCCAGGCCGGATACCGAATCTATGCGATGATATATGGCCGCGCGCTTTGTGTCATCTGCAGTGTGGTTATACTCCTCGTAGAGCGCATTTATCTTCGTGAGCATTGGCTCTTCCTTGCTCCAGTCCAGCGAGCCATAGTTCTGAGTACCCTTGAACATCATATGCTCCAGGTAGTGCGCCAGCCCCGTATGGTCAGCGGGATCGGTCTTACTGCCCGCCTTGGTAGCGATATAGAAATGCATGCGGGGCTCTTTATGAGTTGGGCTCAGGATAACGGTCAACCCATTACCCAGTTTATAAAACCTCGACTGCATCGGATCATTGCTTACATATTTGTAGCTATACCCGCCCGATTTCCCCTCCTTCCATTGGTACTTTTCGTCATCACCTTTGTCTTTTGCGTGCGCCATTCCGGCCGCGACAAGGCATACCGATAACAGGCAAATTCTTACTGATCTCATAACTATGTTGTTTGAATAGGGTACAAATTAAAAATAAATTGCTGAAAGCAAGTTTTTCATTTTGGCAGGAGTAATCTTCCTAATTTAAATAATTTTATTTATTTATCAGGTGCAGTCAATAACGATTTATTTATGTAAAACGTGCTATATTTAAAGCACGATTTAACCTTAGTTGGAATAAATCGATGTCCATACACTCATTTTTTGAACTTAACATAGGGTACTGTTTTGTACACCCACGTTTTTAACTATGCTATACGACCTTACCGAATTAAGATCCCTTTTTGGCGACGACGTTGCCTCCCTCGATGAATTAATGAATAATTTTATCGTGGACGCAACAATTTCGGTAGATAGTATCAACGAGGCATGCCTTACAGGGGATGTAGCGATAATCAAGGCTGAGCTTCACAAGTTTGCGGGAATGGTAACCAGCCTTCATATATACAGCATCAAGGAACCGCTTAAAAATATAGAACGGGAAATAAATGAAAGGGGGCTCGATGATGTTAATCTCGGCAATATTAAATTGATAACGGCCACGATAATCAAAGTAATAGACCATCTCAAAAACGAAACAATCGCTTAAATAAGGATTATGAAACTGCAACAACACACATATATCAACGGCGTGTGGAGCGACATAGCTTCATCGGGCATAAAGAATAAAGACAAAGCTGGTCTCGTGCTTGTATTTGGCAACGCTGATCTCTTGACCCAACAGGCAAACTTCGATTTTCTTAGAAATCAATACCCGGTCGCCGACCTGGTGTTTGCGTCCACCGCAGGTGAGATCGCCAATGGCCATGTTCTTGACAACAGTATTATTGCAACAGCAATAGCCTTTGACAAGACACGCACCCGGGCGTTATCGTTGGCGCTTGGCAGTGATTGCAATAGTTATGAAGCCGGCCAAAGGCTTTTTGAGCAATTGCTCGAAGATGATCTGTGCTATTTATTCGTAATTAGCGATGGCATCAGAATAAATGGCAGTGACCTGGTGTCTGGTCTCAATAGCGCTAATTTTGATAATATTCCCATCACCGGCGGTCTCGCCGGCGATGAAGACAAGTTTAAGTCTACCGCAACAGGTCTGAACTGCATTCCTGGCGAGGGAAACGTTGTGGCTGTCGGCTTCTACGGTAAAAACCTCTTGATAGGGCATGGCTCCATAGGCGGCTGGGATGAATTCGGGTACGAACGGACCATAACCAAATCACACAAAAATGTGCTTTACCAGATTGATGGCAAAAGTGCGTTGAGTCTTTATAAAGAATACCTCGGCGATTATGTGAAAGAGCTTCCCGGATCTGCGTTGCTTTTCCCGCTGTCTATTAAGAATGCGGGAAATGATATGCCATTGGTAAGAACCATCCTTGCTGTTAATGAAGCAGAGGATAGTATGACTTTTGCCGGCAATATGCCGGAAGGCAGCAAAGTGAAGCTCATGAAAGGAAATTTTGGCAAGCTGATTCAGGCCGCAGCTGATGCGTCCGAGATATCTGTTGGAAAATTAAACGACAACGAACCGGATCTCGTCATCCTTATAAGCTGTGTGGGAAGGAAGATAATTTTACAGAAGAGGATCGACGAAGAAGTTGAAGCTACCGGCGATGTTTTTGGCCCGGGCGTGAGCATCGCGGGCTTTTATTCATACGGTGAGATCACACCCCTTAAGTCGGACACTAAGTGCGAACTGCACAATCAAACAATGACCATTACAGCTTTCAAAGAATTATAAAAATAGCAGTACAAATGTCGTACAACAAAATACTGAAGAAGCAAATAGCGCGATACCTGCCAAAAGATTACCATGAGGCAAAAGAGCTTACTGAGTTTCTGGAATCGATAAGTGATAATTACGACTCTTTCGACAGGGATAAGAAAATTATTGAAAATGCATTTATTGTCAGTGAAAAAGAGTTCAACGAAGTAGTTGAAAATTTGAAAAGTCAGAACGAGATCAGGCTGAAATCAATATCTGAGTTAAAGGATGCCATCTCTGCTATTGACGCCAGCTTATTTGACGGTGCCACAGATTCTGATGACGACATTCTTAACATAATAACATTGCTTAAGGAGCAGATCCGGAAGACAAAAGAACTGGAAAAACACCTTACTGAATCTAAAAACATTGCCGAGAAAACGGCCAGGGCCAAGAGCGACTTCCTGTCCACGATGAGCCATGAGATCAGGACACCCCTTAATGCAATAATCGGGTACATTCATTTGCTGAAGCAGGAAAACCCCATGCCCTCGCAGATTGAATATCTCGACATCCTGCAGATATCCTCTAAAAACCTGCTATCACTGGTCAATGATATTCTTGACTTCAACAAAATTGAAGAAAACAAAATTGTGTTTGCCAGCAGCGACATCGAGATCCGTAAATTGTTGCATGAGATCAAGATGGCCAATAAGATAATGGCAGATGAGCGCGGCAATACCATCAAAATAATGGTAGATGAAGATATCCCGAAATACCTGGTTGGGGATACGACAAGACTGGCGCAGGTATTCAACAATCTTGTCTCTAATGCCATTAAGTTTACCTCCAATGGCCGCATCACTGTTGAGTTACAATTGAAAGCACAGGAGGGGGACAATTCCGTTATTGACTTTTCGATCTCAGACACGGGTATCGGCATCAATGATGAAAGTCAAAAACACATATTTCACCGGTTTACACAGGCCCATAAATACATATCGCGCGAATACGGTGGCACTGGCCTCGGACTTGCTATCATTCAGAAGCTACTCAAACTCATGGGTAGCGACATAAAGGTGAAAAGCACCATAGGCGTCGGATCAACGTTCTATTTCACGCTTACGCTCCCCAAGAGCAGCTTGCAGGAAGGCGTAGAAATAGATATGGGATCCGAAAATCTGCTGCTTGATGGGGTGAGGGTCTTACTGGTTGAGGACATTACTTACAATGCAATGCTCGCCAAGAAGATGCTCACAAACTGGAATGCCCATGTCACTGTTGCTGACAATGGTCTCAAAGCAGTGGAAAAAGCAATGACGGAACAGTTCGACATCATACTTATGGATGTGCAGATGCCGATAATGGACGGGATAACGGCCACTAAGGAGATCAGGAAGTTTAACCTGGACATCAGCATTTTTCCGCTCACGGCGGCAGTTGATGCGGAGATCCAGGCTGAATTTGCCGAATTGGGCGCAAGGGAATTTATTTTAAAACCGATAAATCCCGACTCGTTGCGTAAAACGTTATTGAAATGGTATAATTCGAGGGTGACAAAAAATTAAAACTTGTTCTTATTCCCCTTTCCATGCTTGTGCGGCTGATATAATCGAAGAAGAAGAAACGAATAAAAATACAATGACAAATAGAAAATTGTTTTTCTTAGGAAATGTCATACAATAACTTATTTACCTGTTTTTTCGATGCCCTTTCAGTAAATCAGTTAATCCTGGCTGATCTGAGGTTCACCCTTGCAGATCCCAAACGTTCTCCTGTGGTAGGGAGATAGCCCTTGCTCGGTAATCTGTTGCCTGTGATGGGCGGTGCCATAGCCCTTATTGTCGTTCCATCCGTAGTGTGGGTATTCGTTATGTAGCCGCAGCATATATTCGTCACGGTGGGTTTTAGCGAGGATGCTCGCGGCGGCTATCGATGCATAGATAGCGTCGCCCTGTATCACACATTGATGCACTATACCAAAATAGGGAGAGAAGATATGTCCGTCTATCAGCAGCAAGTCCGGCTTCGTGTTTAGCTGGTCTATAGCCAGGTGCATTGCTTTAAACGAAGCCTTAAGTATGTTAATGCGGTCTATCTCTTCATGGTCTACCATGGCCACTGCCCAGGCTATGGCCTTGCGCTCTATTATCGGGCGCAGCGTATTGCGATCCTCCTCAGTTACCTGCTTGCTGTCGTTAAGTAATGTGTGCCGGAATGTCGGGGGCAATATCACAGAAGCAGCAAATACCGGCCCGGCAAGGCACCCCCTCCCGGCCTCATCACAGCCAGCCTCTACAAGCCCCTTTTGAAAAAAACGTTTCAGCAATGTTTAGTCATTGTTTCAGGCAAAATAATACAAATCCATCCATAAACGGCCTCGGAAAATTTCTTCGGCAACATTTACTTTTGATTTTTAGTCTTTTATGGCACAATTCTATTAAGTTTGAGTACAAACAATTTAACAATGGAGAAGTGACACCCGGACTTACGACTCACAACTTACGACTCACAACTTATGACTTACGACTAAAAGTGGCACAATTCTATTAAGTATGATACTAGCTAACTTTATAATGCTAAACTAAAGATGACGAATGCGGACTTACGACTCACAACTTACGACTTACGACTAAAAGCGGCACAATTCTATTAAGTTTGAATACTGACTAACTTAGACTGTTAAACTAAAGATGACAAACTCCAGAGTTATTTACCCGCCGGAGCTTTAGCGAAGGAGGGCGACTCACGACTCACGACTCACGACTAAATATGGATACAGTAAAACTACCATTCTACGCCCGCCTCGCTCTGATACTGCTCGCAGTGGTATTAGTATTTGTTATCCTCAGTGAGGCGAGCAATATATTTATCCCGCTCGTTTTCGGTTTGCTGATTTCCATATTATTATATCCTTTAAGTAGGTTTTTTGAAAATAAGATGCGCCTGGGCCGCGTAGCAGCCGCTATGCTGTCTGTGACGTTATTTATCGCAGCTATGTTCAGCTTCATCTATTTCCTTACCCTGCAGATCATCAGTTTCTCCAGCGACTTCCCACAATTGCGGGTAAGGTTTAATCAAATGTTTGGCCAGTTACAGCATTGGCTATCGTACAAACTTCATATCAACAACAGGCAGCAAACAAGCTATATTGATCAATCAATTAATGGTATTATGGGCTCCGTCGCCCATTCCATTAGCAATATATTTGTTTCGCTTACAGGGGTTTTGCTGCTTACAGTATTCGTACTCATTTTTACCTTCTTCATGCTCTATCACCGCAAGTTGCTCATGAAGTTTGTGCTCTACCTTTTTGCCGAAGAACACAGGCCTAAAGTGAATGAAGTGATCATGGAAACAAAAAGCATGATCAACTCTTATGTCTTAGGATTGGTGATAGAGATGTTGGTCATCAGTATTGTGAACTGCACAATGTTTATGATCATGGGCATACAGTATGCATTGCTCCTCGGTGTTATGGCTGCTGTGCTGAACATCATTCCTTACCTTGGCATCTATACCTCTATCGTTATAGTCATGCTGGTCACTTTCGCCAATAGTTCGGGTAACGTGGCACTCGAGGCGGGCGCAGGCTTATTCATTGTTCACCTCCTCGACTCAAATATCCTGTTTCCGCGAATTGTAGGTGGGCGGGTAAAAATGAACCCTTTTATCACCATTGTGGCAGTAATACTAGGTGAGTTTGTTTGGGGTATCCCCGGCATGTTCCTGTTCATACCCATTGTGGGCATCATCAAACTTGTATGTGAACGTGTTCCCGGTCTTGAAGCATGGGCGCTTTTGATAGGAACAGAGGAAGTGGAGAAAAAGCCGAAACGAAGCAGAATAAAAACCAAACTCCCGTAGAGAGGTTGCACTGCAACGTCTAAACAAAAAATGAGCACGCTACACCTCACCTTCTGTTTTAGGAGGGGTATGACAGAAAATATAGCGAGGCTGTGTTTTCTGGCTGGAGTGGTTGGTTCGCGCCGGATTGCACGTAACTCACTCCACCCCACTCTCCGCTTGGGGGTTCCCGTTAGGGAAGGAGCGAAGCTCGCAGGGAGAGGCCCCCTTGTTAAAGAAAATTAAAATCATATCTTTCCGCTTTCGGGTAACGGTTCATCCGGTTAAATTTGTGTTTTTAAGCGTATGTTTCAATTTCAGCACATAGGTTATTTATATGCCCTCGCGGTGGTGCCACTGCTTTTGCTTTTATTTATCGGCGTGTTATACTGGCGCAAAAGAAAGCTCCAGAAAATTGGCGACGAGAAGCTGGTTATATCACAAATACAGGGCTATATACACGGCAGGAATACGTTCAGGTTTATTTTGATGGCACTGGCACTTTCTGCTATTATCATTGGCTGGGCCAATTTACGCGCAGGTGATAAAAGTGAAAAAGCGGAGCGCAAGGGAGTGGATGTTATCATTGCCCTGGACGTAAGTAAGAGCATGCTGGCCAAAGACATTCAGCCCGACAGGCTTACGCGCGCCAAGCAGCTCATCATGCGCCTGACCGACAAAATGCACAATGACCGCGTGGCGCTGATCATCTTTGCGGGCAGGTCTTATCTGCAGGTGCCGCTTACGGTTGATTATACTTCAGTGAAAATGCTGCTTCAGAATGTATCACCGGATATGGTGCCGGCGCAGGGCACTGTTATTGGCGATGCCATTGAGATGGCCATGCAGACGTTCACACAGAATGAGCAGAAGTACAAATCACTCATTATTATTACCGACGGTGAAGATCACGACGACAAGGCGATAGACAAAACGCGTGAAGCCGCTGATGCCGGTGTCATAGTGCATACAGTGGGCATCGGCTCACCACAGGGTGCCACACTTTATGATCCCGACACCAGGTCCGTGAAGCTCGATGAGAATGGCAACCCGGTTATCAGCAAACTCAATGAAGATGAACTAAAGTCCATTGCAAGTGCAGGCCATGGTACTTACAACTTCCTGCAGAATACGGACGAAGTCTCCGATAAACTGATCAACTCGCTTGAAGGCATGGAACAGAAAAGCCTTGGCTCAGTGGTCTATACAGACTTCACCAGCTACTTCCAGTATTTTCTTTTCGCTGGTTTCCTTGCACTGATCATTGAGTGGCTGCTACCCGGCCGTAAGAAAGCAAAGAAACCGGCGCCGCATGTATCGGTAGGCAAAGTGCTGATCGCAAAGTCTGTAGATGCGCCGGTAGCTGATGCCACAGCTGTGAAGAGTGGCGCTGCGGCACTGCTTGCTTTCATGTTCCTCGCCTTTGGTGCACAAGGGCAAACAAATAAATACATACTGCAGGGCAACAAATTGTATGAGCAACAAAAGTATAAGGAGGCTGCTGATGATTACGCCAAAGCTGTAGCTAAAGATCCTAACAACACTTCGGGCCTGTTCAACCTTGGCAACTCGCTCTACCAGCAAAAAAAATACGATGACTCCCGTAAGGTGATGACGGAGACCGCGAAACTATCTAAAGATAAGACCGGGGCTGCAGCGGCCAACTACAACATCGGTAACACCTACATGTCTCAGCAAAAATGGGAGGACGCGGTAAACTCATACAAGCAAACCCTGCGCAACAATCCGCAGGATGTGGATGCAAAATATAATCTCTCCTATGCGGAGCAGATGATGAAGAAGCAGCAACAACAGCAGCAAAAAAACGATAAGAACAAACAAGACAAGAAAGACCAGAAGGATCAGAAGGACAAGAAAGACGAAAAGAAGGACGACAACAAAGACAAGAATAAAGATAAGGACGATAAAAAGGACCAGGACCAGAAGGACGATCAGAGCAAAGACCAGCAGCCGCAAAAGCCGGAAAGCCAGCCCAGCAAGCTCTCCAAGCAACAGGCCGACCAGCTCCTTGATGCATTGCAGCAGGAAGAGAAAAAGCTGCAGGACAAAATGAAAAAGGAAAAAGGCAACGTCGTGAAGATGCAGAAGGACTGGTAGTTTCTTTTAGTCGTAAGTCATAAGTCCGAGAATCAAGAACAATTACTATTCTTTTCATTGTCTATATAATCCCGTTTAACTCGCAGACTTGCGACATAACCAAGACAAGCTCAGTTACACTTGAGGCGCGCAGACTTACGACTTACGACTCATGACTTACGACTACTTCAACTCGCAGACTTATAACTTACGACTCACGACTTACGACTACGTGGAGTTGTCAACATCTTTTCAACATTCTAAAAAAAAATGAAAATATTTTTCTTAGTAGAAGAATTTCTTTTTAATATTGTGTAAGGATTGTGCTTACTAACCCATCCTTTATAAGAGTCCGGCAGCCCACAACCTCGCCGGACTTTTTTTTGTACCTACTGAAAGCCTTTACTGGCGCATGTTTCAAGTCGCCAATTTTTCTTATGTCGCAGTATTTTTTCTTTCACAAACCTTATCATGTGCTTTCGCAATTTTCTGCTGAGGGTGATAAAAAAACATTGGCTGATTTTTTTTCGGGCATTTCGAAAAATATTTATCCTGTTGGCCGACTCGACTTTGATAGTGAAGGTCTGTTGTTACTCACCGATGATAAAGCACTCACACACCAATTGCTTGATCCCTCATTTGCTCACCCACGCACTTATTGGGTGCAGGTAGAGGGAGCAGTAACTGATGATGCAATTCATGAGTTACAACAGGGGGTAACGATCAGTGTTGATGGGAAAAAGTATCAAACAAAAAAAGCAGCCGCAAAAATATTAACATCCGAACCTTTGGTAGCACATCGCGATCCACCTATTCGATTCCGTAAAAATATTCCGACTTCATGGATAGCGCTGACAATCACCGAAGGTAAGAACAGGCAGGTACGAAAAATGACAGCAGCCATCGGATACCCGACTCTCCGGCTGATCAGGTATTCCATCGGAAAGATCACATTAGATGGTATAGCCCCCGGCACATTCAAAGTTGCTGATGAAAAGGTAAGAGAACTGCTGCTTAGCAAATAGGGCCATTTCTTTACTCGAATGATATACAGGTCACCACATATTTTATAGCCATAAAACGTGAAATGTGCGACAATGCTGAATGCTTTGGATGTTTTTATCGGAGCAGAAAATAGCTATTGCATTTTGCAAAGAATTAACAACCTTACATCTAATTTACGAGCTGATTTACAACTTCATTAAATAAATGCTTGCTATTTCGCAAGTATGGTTATTTTTGTGCATCAACCAATTAATGAGTTCATGTTCAACTTAGTGTTATTCGGCCCTCCGGGAAGCGGCAAAGGCACACAATCTGAGAATATCTTAGCTACCTATCACCTGCAGCACATTTCTACCGGAGATCTTTTGCGCGACGAAGTAAGCAGGCATACACCCCTTGGCACCGAAGCCAAAAAATACATGGACCAGGGATTGCTGGTACCTGATGAAGTGGTGATAGGAATGATAAGCGGTAAGATAGATGACACCCCCGATGCACGTGGTTTCATATTTGACGGCTTCCCACGCACACGCCCACAGGCAGAAGCGCTGGACAAACTCCTCGAATTTAAACAAACGCAGATACACCTTGTGCTTGCACTTGAAGTGCCAGAACCCGAATTAGTAAAGCGCCTCCTGGACCGTGGTGCCACATCTGGCCGCAGTGATGATAACGAAGAGGTGATTGCAAAGCGCATTAAGGAATATCATTCAAAAACACAGCCGGTTGCTGATTATTACAACGCGCAGGGCAAATTAGAGCATATAACAGGAGATCACACAATACCGGAAACATTTAAGATTCTCACCCGGCACATAAACAAGTATCTCTTACCCGTAACATAGTGGAGAAAGGAAATTTTGTTGATCACATCCGCATCTTTTGCCGTTCCGGCAAGGGAGGAGCAGGTGCATCACATTTTGAGCGGAATAAATTCGATTCCATGGCCGGGCCTGATGGCGGCAATGGTGGTCGTGGTGGGCACATTATCCTAAGGGGTAATGCACAGCTATGGACTTTGCTGCATATGCGTTATTACAAGAATGTGCTCGCGAAGGATGGCCAGAACGGAATGAAGAATAACTCCACAGGCCACGATGGCGCAGACATAATACTTGAAGTGCCACTTGGTACGGTAGCCCGTGATGAAGAAACCGGGGAGGAGGAAGTAGAGATACTTGAAGACGGCCAGCAGGTGATATGGGTGCGCGGCGGCAGGGGCGGACTAGGTAATGCCAATTTCGCCACACCAACTAACCAGGCGCCCGACCATGCACAGCCCGGCGAAATGGGGCATGAGGGCTGGAAGGTACTGGAACTGAAGATACTGGCAGATGTGGGCCTTGTGGGCTTTCCTAACGCCGGTAAATCAACACTCCTTTCTGTACTTAGCGCCGCCAAGCCTAAGATCGCAGACTATGCCTTTACCACGCTTACGCCGCAGCTGGGCATTGTATCCTATCGCGATAATAAATCATTCTGCATGGCCGACCTGCCCGGCATTATTGAAGGTGCTGCCGAAGGCAAAGGCCTTGGGCACCGGTTCCTGAGACATATAGAACGTAATTCCGTATTACTGTTCGTTATCCCCGCGGACAGCAGCGACCATGCCAAAGAGTTTGACATTCTCATCAACGAGCTGGAACAGTACAACCCTGAACTGCTGGACAAGCAAATAGTTATTGCTATCAGTAAAAGTGACATGCTCGACGATGAGCTGAAACAGGCCATTGCCGAAACCCTGCCAAAAGACATTCCGCACGTCTTTATCGCTTCTTATGCCAACCAGGGCCTTGTGGAGCTGAAAGATATGCTTTGGAAAGCGCTGACCGAACCCCTCGCTTAATTGGTTTAATATTTTCTATCTCAAATTGAGATATATTTATTAACTTAGCAACCAGACAGTAAGATGATTATTGGAAAGCAGTTTGGGATGAACCAGGTGACAGCAACTGAACTTAAACAATGGATAAAAGAGGGAAGACAATTCCTTCTTGTCGACATTAGAGAGGACTGGGAGCGTGAAGCCTATAGCCTCGGTGGGTTGCATATTCCGATGGGTTCTCTCATAGCCTGCCTCAACGAAATACCTAAGGATGTGGACGTAGTAATGTATTGCGAAAAAGGCATACGCAGCGTACTTGCCATACAGCGCCTCGAAACCTTCGGCCTGCACAATCTTTTCAATCTCTCCGGCGGTGTAAGTGCCTGGAAACGCTCTGAGCAGTAAAACTGTTTCACGCGAAGTTCGCAAAGCAGGCGCAGAGTTCGCAAAGCACAAAGAAAGCTACTGTTTTCGCTTGATGGAATTATAGATTACACGAGCCTTTGCCCCCTTTGCGACAGGTACAATATACGATATTGCCTTTGCGGCCTTTGCGTGAACAAACTTTATACGGCGCTCTTCTCAAAGGGCCGTTTTACATAGCCATTCCTTTGCTCCTGTGCTTCTTTCGCGGCTTTTACAAATGCTACGAAGAGCGGATGAGGGTTCTCCACGGTGCTCTTATACTCTGGGTGAAATTGCACGCCAATATAGAACGGATGATCTTTTAACTCCACGATCTCTACCAGGTCTGCCTTTGGGTTTTTGCCCACTGGTATAAGCCCGGCATTCTCAAAAGCTGCCAGGTACTCATTATTGAACTCATAACGATGGCGGTGTCGCTCTGTGATGCTCGTGCTACCATAAATGGCCGCTGTAGTCGACCCATCCTGCAACGCGCAGGAATAACTGCCCAGCCGCATAGTGCCGCCCATCTGTGTTATGGCCTTCTGTTCTTCCATCATGCAGATCACGCCCTGGTCGGTATCGGGATCCATTTCGGTACTGTGGGCTTTGGGCATGTTCAGCACATTGCGGGCAAACTCCACACAGGCCATTTGCATTCCCAGGCATATACCAAAGAACGGGATCTTATTCGTACGTGCATAACGTATGGCGTCTATCTTACCCTCTATGCCGCGGCTGCCAAAACCGGGTGCTACCAGTATAGCGTCTACATTATGCAGCTTTTCTTTTGCGTTTTCCTTCGTCAGGTATTCTGAGTGGATGTTGCGTACTTCCACTTTGCACTCGTTCATCGCCCCCGCATGTATCAGCGCTTCCAATATTGATTTGTAGGCGTCCTGCAGCTCCACATATTTACCTATGAGGCCTATGGTCACTTTACTCTTCGGATAGCGCAGTTTGTTCAGGAATTCTTTCCATTTTACCAGGTCGGGTTCTTTGCCCATCGGCATTTGCAGCTTCTCCAGGCATATCACATCGAGCCTTTCACGCATCATTTCCAGCGGCACACCATATATGGTATCCGCATCGAGCGCTTCTATTACGGCGTCCTGTGTTACATTGCAAAACAGTGCTATCTTTCTTTTCAGGTCTTTGTACAGCGGCTCTTCGGTACGGCACACCAATACGTCGGGTAGCAGCCCATGTTCACTCATCATCTTTACAGAGTGCTGTGTGGGCTTTGTTTTTAGCTCCTTGGCCGCCTTCAGATAAGGTATCAGCGTAAGGTGCACTACCAGGCAATTCTCTGTGCCCATTTCCCACTTTAGCTGCCGCACCGCCTCTATGTAGGGCAGCGACTCTATATCGCCTACGGTACCACCAAGTTCTGTGATTACTATATCAAATTTATTGTCTTCGCCCAGCAGCAGCATACGGCGCTTGATCTCATCTGTGATGTGTGGTATTACCTGCACGGTCTTGCCCAGGTAAGCGCCCTCGCGCTCCTTGGTGATCACGTGTTGGTAGATGCGGCCTGTCGTCACATTATTGGCCTGCGATGTGTAGGTGTTGAGGTAGCGCTCGTAGTGCCCCAGGTCCAGGTCGGTCTCTGCGCCGTCTTCGGTTACATAGCACTCACCATGCTCGTATGGGTTCAGGGTGCCGGGGTCAACATTGATGTAGGGGTCGAATTTCTGTATAGTGGTGGTAAACCCACGTGCCTGCAGCAGTTTGGCTAGTGATGCCGCTATAATGCCTTTTCCTAATGAAGATGTAACGCCCCCGGTTACAAAAATGTACTTTGTCATAACGCTCCGTTTTTTAAAGACCGGTGCGCAGCCCTGCGTATTCTGAATAAATGAAAGAGGAAACTGTTGCGGTCACACAAAGATACAAATCTTTGCGAAAAGTATGACCTGGATTTTCCCCGTTAAAGGATTAGCTTGAATATAGAGTAGTAATTCCCGCTTGTGGTTCAAGCTTTGTACGCGCGTCTCTACAATTCAGCCAGTCTGCGACTGGAATTCCCCGCACCACCGCTAATGACATTGTTACACAACTCACTCCACCACACCCACTCCTTCGGAGTTCCCGCCAGGGAAGGAGCGAAGCTTGCGGGGAGAGGCCCCTATATCTCTAAAAGTGTCTTCACCGGATCCTTCCCAAACAACATCAGCTCCGGGCTCTCCAGTAATTCCTTCACGCGCACCAGAAAACCTACAGACTCACGCCCATCAATGATACGATGGTCGTAGCTCACAGCCAGGTACATCATCGGGCGTATCTCTACTTTGCCATTAATGGCGACGGGCCGGTCCTGTATTTTATGCATGCCTAAGATGGCAGATTGCGGTATGTTGATGATAGGCGTAGACATCAGCGAGCCAAACACACCACCATTAGTGATCGTGAACGTGCCGCCTGCCATTTCATCAGGGCTTAATTTATTATCACGGGCTTTTTTAGCCAGCTCCACTACTTTGTTTTCTATATCCGCCATGCTCATGCTCTCGGCATTGCGTATCACCGGTACCACCAGGCCCTTGGGCGCAGAAACAGCTATCGATATATCGCAATAGTCATGGTACACAATAGCATCACCATCTATATATGCATTTACAGCAGGCCACTCCTGCAGCGCTATGCAGCAAGCCTTGGTGAAGAACGACATGAAGCCGAGGTTCACGCCGTGTGATTCTTTAAAGCCGTCCTTATACTGCTTGCGGATATCCATTATCCGCGTCATGTCCACTTCGTTGAATGTGGTGAGCATGGCCGTACTGTTCTTCGCCTCCACCAGCCTGCGAGAAACTGTCTTGCGCAGATTGCTCATCTTATCGCGGCGCTCTTCACGGGTGTTAGCCGCGTCCCCTCCCTTACGTCCGGGGTGTGCTATAGCTTCCAGCACATCCTGCTTCATGATCCTGCCCATTCTGCCTGTGCCCTTTACTTCCGCGGGTTTCACTTGCTTATCGCTCATTATGGCCTGGGCCACGGGAGTTGCTTTCACATCACTTTGTGGTGCTTCTTTGGCTGGCGCCGGTGCAGCAGTTTTTTCTTCTTTCTTGGGGGCTTGCGCTTTCGATGCTGGTGCGGCTGCATCGGCAGTCGGGCGGATCTCACCCGCCGTAGCTTTTTCAGCGGAGGAGGGCTTAGCTGTAGTCTCATCTATTGAGCAAGCCAGATCACCGATATTCAGCGTCGCGCCTTCTTGCGCTACTATATGCAATGTTCCCGCTTGCTCGGCATTAAGCTCAAAAGTCGCCTTTTCCGATTCCAGTTCGCACAGCACTTCGTCCCTGTTCACATAATCACCTTCTTTCTTCAACCACTTTACAAGAGTTACTTCACTTATCGATTCGCCTACGGTAGGAACTTTTATATCTATCATTGTTCGTATTATTTGCTACGGGCTGCAAAATTACCAAACAACCAACTATAAATCAAAAAGGAACTTTGACTAATAATTCATCGATGAACTTTTGGGCTTCTCTGTATGCAGTAGGCTGTGCACTCTTTATATGATTCAAATAAGACCTAACCAGACCTACTATTTCCCAATATGTAGACCCACTATGTATTGTGTCATTAAGCCCATTTATTAAGGAGTTATATTTTTCGTACCAAGTAAATTTTATGTCGTTAGCCATAGCATAAATGCTTCTAATGCCGCTTTTGCTATAAGGATCGGTGTAGTCAGAATACCAATTTAGTATTTCTTCAATCTCGTTTTGTGCGATTATGTAGGCAGGGCTCGACTCTACTTTTAATTTTCTAAGAAACAAACAAATTCTTGCTTTTTTGTCTAATATTATATCGCCATTTTTGGTATTGAGTGATTCATCCTGAAGCTTTGGTAACAATTCGGAATATTTATCCTGCCATTTTAGTATTAGCTTGTTAATCATAGCTTGCCAAGCTGAATTGATATCATCCCTGAAATTCTTGAGAAAATCTTCGGCCATATATACGATTACAAATAAATTCACCCAGCGAGCCAGATCCCCAGCCTGCACAGCAGCAACCCGGCGATAACACTCAACCCGGTATAAATAAGCGCTGTAGTTGATTGTCCCTTCCCCACAAGGGTCACATTCTCAAGGGCAAATGTAGAGAAGGTAGTAAAACCGCCACAAAAGCCTGAAGCAAGCAATAAATACAAACCCTCCTGTCCCTCGTTATACCAATGAAAACGTCCGGCAAGACCGAACAAAACGCCGATGATCAGCGATCCCAGGATATTGATAGTAAAAGTGCCATAAGGAAACGGGCTCACCACAATTCTCCCCACAAGAAAGCTAAGCCCATACCTCGCCATACTCCCCACCGCGCCGCCGGCACCAACTAATAAGAAATTACGGAACATTTTTCACGCTTTGCGAGTCCAGGAATATCACTTACTGCAAATCCTGCAATGTAAGCGTATTAATATCCTCAATATTTTTTAGTCTAAAATCATTTGTCAGGAAAAAATCAGCATTGTATTCGATCGCAGTTGCGATTTGAATACTGTCCGGTGTTTTTAAGCTGTATTTCGCACGCAGTCTTGCAGCAGTCGTTGCAATATCTTTCGTCAGGTCAATTATTTCAATATTGGTCGATTCTGTTAACAATCGACGATAATTTGTTGCGATGTCCTCTCGTCCTGATCGCAGCGGAAGCACCTGTACTTCAAGCAGGGTGATGGTAGATGTAATAAAGGAAAAATAGCCAAGGTCATTTTGCGTGAATAATTCAGAAAGGAGTGGCTGGAATGAAGAAACGCCATCAATAAAATAGATCAATGGCGCGCTGTCCAAAAAGAGCGTTTTGCCCTTGAACGCAGAAATTACCATTCTCTTTCGGTTTCGATATATTTATCAATATCCACTCCTCGCCATAGCTCAGATCCTACCCCCGAAATTGATGCTAATTTCACATCTGCAGGTTTCTGTTCTCTACGAATTATTGCAACAAGCTTTTCAAGCAAGGTTAGTTGCTCTTCCTTGTTCAAGTGCTTCACCTCAGCCAGAATGCTATCAATATGCTGCATGTATCAAAGATACAAATAATTGTATTACGGACGATTTCTTATGCGCGAAAGTCAAAACGGAGCAATGAAGTTGGCAATTTTCAAATCTGCACATTTTCAAATTACTCCACCCAATCACACACAAACACATTCGTATCATGTCCGCCGCCGTTGTTGCGGTTTGAGCTGAAGATGAACTTCTTCCCATCTGGTGAGAACATCGGGAAAGCATCAAAGCTGCCATCGTGGCTTATGCGCTCCAGGCCGGTGCCATCGAGGTTGATAAGATACAGATTAAAAGGAAACCCGCGCTCGTACTCATAGTCAGAAGCAAAGACGAGCTGCTTGCCATTTGGTGTAAATGCCGGCGCCCAGTTGGCCTTGCCCAGCTTGGTTACCTGGTGTGCATCGCTGCCATCAGCATTGGCTACAAACAGCTCCATATGTGTTGGCATAACAAGCCCTTGTGCCAGTAAGTCTTTGTATTCTTTCACATCTTCCGCGGTAGTAGGGCGCGATGCACGCCATACTATCTTCTTGCTGTCTGGCGAAAAGCAGGCCCCGCCGTCATATCCCAGCGTATTGGTTATCTGCTTCACATTCTTACCATCTATGTCCATGGTGTAGATGTCTATATCTCCATTGCGCATACTGGTGAAGATGATCTTTTTTCCATCCGGAGATATAGTAGCTTCTGCATCATAGCCCGGGGTGTTGGTAAGCTTCCTGGTGATATTACCCTTAAAGTCAGCCTCAAAAATGTCATAGCTATCATACACCGGCCACACATATTTCTTGATCACCTTACGGTCTGGTTCCACCGGGCAGGCATCTCCCCCCAGGTGGGTAGATGCATATAGGAAGTGTTTGTGGTCGGGCATGAGGTAGGCGCACGTCGTGCGGCCCTTGCCGGTGCTCACGCGTGTATAATTGAATTTTTCGTTTTCCGTTTTTGGCAGTGAACCGTAAAATATCTGGTCACACATTATTCCTTCTGCCGGATTCCTGCGCTGGAAGGTGATATGCTCATTGTCAAACCCGAAATAGGCCTCCGCATTGTCTCCGCCCGTAGTCAGCTGGCGCATATTCTTAAAGTGCTTCTCGTCAGGATAAACCAGGCTCTTTTTTTCGGAGGTTGAATTATCCACAGGAGCCTGTTGCTGCTGTGCTTTTGATACGATCGAAGAAACCAGGACAAGTGCAGTGGAAACTACGGTAAAAGTAATACGCATAAGAAAAATTAATGTCCCGCAAAACTACTTCAACATCAAAGGATTGAAACTAATTTAAACCCGTCTATTGTCAGGGAAATGTAAAAGATATACTTTTTAAATTCGCATTACAGTCTTCTTGGGTACAATTTTTGTACCGTTATCGGTATGGCTCAAAACAACGAGTTAACTACATCATGTTGCATAGCTGGCGGCGGCCCAGCCGGTATGATGCTCGGGTTTTTGCTCGCACGGGCCGGCATTGATGTGATCGTCTTGGAAAAACACGCTGACTTTTTCCGAGACTTTCGGGGCGACACAATACATCCTTCCACGTTTCAGTTAATGTTTGAGCTCGACCTGCTGGAAGAATTTCTGAAAGTGCCGCACCAGGAGATAGAAACCTTTAGTGCGGTATTTAATAACGAGCCGGTACAGATCGCCAACTTTCGCCACCTCAATGTGGTAAAACCAGCACTTGGCCTGATGCCTCAATGGGATTTTTTGAAATTCCTGCAAAAACAAGCCGAACGTTACCCAACGTTCAGGTTGGTGATGAATGCCGAAGTTACCGGGGTGATCAGTGGGAATGGGCGCATAAATGGTGTTACCGTATCCCGCGCTGATGGCGAGAACCGGGTGCTTGCGAACCTGGTAGTCGCCGCTGATGGCCGTCGTTCCATCCTAAGAGAGAAAGCAAACCTTAAAGTTATTTCCTCCGGTGTTCCTATCGATGTTTTATGGTTCCGTGTGTCCAGGCTCGGCAATGATCCTGCTCAGATATTAGGGCGCTTTAATGCCGGCAGGATCATGGTAATGCTGGATCGTAACGATTACTGGCAGTGCGCCTACATAATTAAAAAAGGTGGTGATGAGCACATACGGCAGCAAGGCATTCAAATGTTCCGGCATGATATAGAGTTAGTGGCGCCCTTTCTCGCAGGTCGGCTGGAAGAAGTAAGATCCTGGGACGATATTAAGCTGCTCACAGTCGACGTAGATCATCTCGAAACCTGGTACACCAGCGGTCTCCTCTGCATCGGTGATGCAGCCCACGCCATGTCGCCCGTCGGTGGGGTGGGTATAAACCTTGCTATACAAGATGCGGTCGCAGCCGCTAACATGCTACACAAGTCTTTTAAAGAACAAGGACTAATCGAAGCGGATTTACTAAGGGCGGTGCAAAAACGAAGATCTTTCCCCACACGTTTTATACAACAGCTGCAGATCCTCCTCCACAACAAAGTCATCCAGGTGCACCTCACAGATAAAATGAATACAAAGCCGCCGATTTTCATGCGTCTGCTCAACGCATTTCCCATCTTACAGCGACTGCCAGCCCGTGTGTTAGGAGTTGGTGTGCGGCCGGAGCATATTCACACGCCGGATACGGCATCCGGCACAAAATAAATGATCCGAACTGCACGCGTTAGAAAATACTTTTTTACCTTGAATATTCAATTCGTGCAACATGTCAGACAGGAGAAGGTTTGTTAAGTTTTCATTACTGTCCTCAGCGGCCCTGCTGGCCGGTAAAAATCTGTTTGCAAAAACCGATAAGGGCGAAAGAAAATACGATACGGTAAAAGATGAACCTATAGTGATATCCACCTGGGACTTCGGAAAAGCTGCCAACGCTGGAGCATGGAACATTTTAAAAAAAGGCGGCCGGGCGCTGGATGCGGTTGAAGCTGGCGTAATGATACCCGAAGCCGACCCGGAAAATCAGTCCGTAGGGCTTGGTGGCAGGCCGGACCGCGATGGGCGCGTAACGCTGGATGCCTGCATCATGGATGAGAACTTCAGGTGTGGCTCTGTTGCTGCGCTCGAGCATGTAGTCCATGCCATATCTGTAGCGCGCATGGTAATGGAAAAAACTCCGCACGTAATGCTGGTAGGAGACGGAGCAACACAATTTGCACTTGCCAACGGTTTTAAGAAAGAAAATCTGCTTACGCCCAAAAGCGAAGAAGAATGGAAAGAATGGCTCAAGACATCAAAATACGAACCGCAGAAAAACATTGAGAACATGCTGCCCGGCGGTGTGCGTAATCATGATACCATAGGCATGGTAGCTATGGATAAAAGCGGCAGCTTGAGTGGGGCATGCACAACCAGCGGCATGGCTTACAAATTACATGGCCGCGTCGGCGACTCGCCCATAATAGGTGCGGGGCTTTATGTGGACAATGAGGTAGGTGCTGCTACCAGCACAGGAGTGGGAGAGGAAGTGATACGAATAGTAGGCTCCCACCTCGTCGTAGAGTTGATGCGACAAGGGTTACCGCCCGAAGATGCCTGCAAAAAAGCCGTGGAGCGCATAATAGCCCGCAACCCCGAAATAGCAAAGAAAGTGCAGGTTGGTTTCCTCGCACTCAATAAAAACGGTGAATACGGTGCCTATGCCCTGCAAAAAGGTTTTTCTTATGCGGTAAGAAATGGCAAGGTGGAAGACGTATTTGAATCAAAGTATTTCTACGAAGAACAGCAAAAATAGATCGCCCTAGTGTTCCACACGATTACAAAGCAATCCCAATTCCTAATTACCAATTCCTAATTCCATAAAATGCTCCTTGAAGTTTGCGCTTTTAATATTCAGTCGTGCCTGGTAGCTGCTAAAGCTGGCGCTGGCCGCATAGAATTATGTATGGACCCCTTACAGGGCGGCACTACGCCCAGCTACGGGTTGGTTCGCTATGCACTTGAAAAAATTTCCATACCGGCATTTCCTATGGTGCGTCCGCGCGGTGGCAACTTTGTGTATGACAATGACGAGCTGGAAATAATGAAGGAAGACGTACTCACATTCCGCGAGTTAGGCTGCCCCGGCATAGCCACCGGCATCCAGCTACCCGATGGCCGGATAGGCGTAGAATTGCTCCGCCGTCTCGTTGAATGGGCACATCCGATGTCGGTGACCTGCCATAAGGTATTTGATACGGCCCCCGATGCGTTCGAAGCGCTGGAAGACGTGATAGCTGCTGGTTGCAGCCGCATACTTACTTCTGGTTTGCGCAAAACTGCCGTCGAAGGTGCCGAAACAATTGTCAACCTTATGGCGCAAGCGGGTGACCGTATTGTGATCATGCCCGGCGGTGGTGTACGGTCATCCAATATCACACAATTGATCACCCAGACCGGAGCTATAGAATATCATAGCTCGTGCCTAGTCTCCAGGGCAGATAATCACATTGCTGATGAGCAGGAAGTGAAACTGTTAGTAAACAAGCTTAGTTGAAGTACAATGCAATAGGCCAGAGCCAAAGCGATTCTGATCAACGTCATCCCGCCGATCTGCTAAAAACCATATCTTTAGACCAAATCAATTTTATGAAGAAACTCGTTTTTGTTCTTTTATTATGTCCCCTATTTGTTATTGCACAGGATAAACTCACAGAAGCTAACTACCGTATTTATTCCGTGAAAGCAGGAAAGGAAATCGCGCTTAACGATATTGTGAGTGATATGAGTGCAGCCGATGTCCTTTTCTTTGGCGAAGAGCATAACGACAGCGTCACGCACTTCCTGGAAAAATCCATGCTCGAACTGCTTTATGCAAAATATGGTGCACAAACGACGCTTTCCATGGAGATGTTCGACCGCGATGTGCAGCCCGTCATGAATGAATACCTGAAAGGTTTCATTCGCGAAAAGCATTTCGTAAAAGACGCCCGCGTTTGGAGCAACTACAGGGACTACAAACCGATGGTGGAATTAGCAAAGGACAAGGGCCTGGATGTGATCTGCGCCAATGCCCCAACGCGTTATACTAACCTTGCCGGCAGAAAAGGCGAAGATGAGTTGGCGAAGCTACCCGAAGAGTCACAAGAGTATTTTGCACCATTACCTTACGACGCGGCTTCAGGAGATTACTACGAAAAACTCACGGGCTTGCCGCAGCATGCTATCGGCTCGCTGACAGATACGTCAAAGAAAGCTGCCCCTATGTCTATGCCGGGCATGGGCAATTTTGATCTTGTACTGGCACAGTCGTTATGGGACGCCACCATGGCATATTCTATCGCCCAGTATATGAAAAAACACAAAGGCCAGAAGGTGATGCAGGTGAACGGCCGGTTTCATAGCGATGAAGGTTTTGCAGTTGCTACGCAGCTGAAACATTACCGCCCCAAAGTCAAGGAGCTGATCATCTCATCGGGCAGCGATGAAGCGTTCCCAAACATAAAATGGGACGACTACAAAAAAAACGGTGACTACATCATCGTTACCGACCCTAAGGTGCCAAGAACTTATAAGGAATAAATCTTTGGGCAATGTATAAAATTCTGCTCGCCATATCTCCGTTGTTATTGAATTGCATTGCATCCTCCGGTCAATCAAACCCCAACCCAACTGTTTTCATTGGCCGCCAAGAATGGATGACGGAAAACCTCGACGTAGACCATTACCAAGATGGTACTCCGATACAAGAAGCAAAAACAGCGGCGGAATGGAAAATCTGTAATCAGAACAGGATAGGTTGTTACTGTAATTACGATAACGAAGGCTGTTATGGCAGTATGTATGGTAAGCTTTACAACTGGTATGCTGTCAGGCGTGGCATAGCACCGCACTGCTGGAGGATTCCCTCAAAGGCTGATTTTGACGGTTTGGTTGGCTACCTCGGTGCGACGGAGGCAGGTAAAAAGTTGAAAGCAAAACATAGCTGGAGCAACGATTGGAACGGCCTCAACATCAGTGGGTTTAATGGCCTGGCCTCCGGCTGTCGTAATCCTACAGGCACTTTTAGCTATGTAAGTAAAGAGGCCTTTTGGTGGACTTGCGATGCCCGCAAGACGGCCGATGAGCGGGGCACCGGGCTATCTTTTTTTGTGAATTACGATGACAAACTTGATTACCAGATAACCGAAGACTATGGCTATTCGGTGCGCTGCATGAGAGATAAGGGAGCGCCGCCGCCAAACTCCTGCCCCTGACATCGCAATTCGCGTAAGCATCACTATTTCGGGGATCTCCTGCCTGGCACTTCCGTTTTCCGCAGATATTCAAAGCCTGCAACATTCATTAAGATCAGTAACATCCCGTAGAAGGTATCCTCCATGGGAATTGTAAACATCCGTATTCCGAGGTTATAATGATTGTTGTAGGAAACCACAGGTTCCGCTATCCCGGTGCCGGTCAAAATGCCATTAGATAAAAAGAAGGGTACCAGGATAATTAAAAATGAAATGAAGAACGTTGGCAGGTAAGTCACTTTTTTAACTATCAACAGCAAGAGAAAAGTCGCCAGCGAAATAAAGGTGATCGATGTGTATAGTCTTGGCAAGTTCAGCAGGCCGGTCAAGCCAAGAGTTATAACCAAGGTCCACGCCAAATATTTTGCTGCCTGCTTATAACGGGCCGAATCTACAAAAAGCGAAACGCTATAGTAAGTGAATACACAAGCATAAGGCACACAAATGAAAAAGAGACATTCTTCCACCGGCAGACTAAACAAATAGGCTCGGGTAATATACCTGGGATTGAAACTCCAGATGTGTTGCAGCGTAAAAAAATGATCCCACACCAGGAATAATAAAGAGCTTACTGCGCAGGACGGTAGAAAATATTTCCACTGCCGGTAGAACAGTATTTTGGGATGAAACGAAAATGCCAACGGGAAAATAATGCAGGCTGCATCAACCCACAGGTATAGGAGTTTTTCAGGCATTGGCAGATCTGTTTTTCCTGGCTTCCCGCTCTGCTTTTATCGCGTCTTTAAAATACTGCAGCGGAACAAAAAGCATTCCAAAACATTCGCCGTCTTCCTTACCCAGGTGCTTATGATGCATTTTATGCGCCCTGCGAATAGCTTTAAAATAGAAGTTATCCGCATTTCGCAGTAGCTTGAATCGTTGATGAATGAAAACGTCGTGCACCATGAAATAGGCAAATCCAAAGAGCGTAATACCGATGCCTGTATATAAGAAGATATGATGGTCGGTATATATCCCCGTGGCCAGGCAGGCAATGCCCGGCAGTGCAAAGATCAGGAAGAAGTAATCGTTCTTCTCAAAGAAAGATGATGGGTTTTTTCGATGATGATCTTCATGCAAACCCCATAGCAGCCCATGCATCAGGTATTTGTGCGTCACCCATGCCACGCCCTCCATAGAAAGGAATGACACAAATACTACGATTAGGTTGATCAGCCACATATTTTTTAATTACTTTTTGGCAAAAATTTGTTCCATTACGTTCTTACGGAAATTAAAAATATCCTCCAGTTTTTTGCGCACCACAAGCTTGTGGGCTAAAAGTCCCAGCCACCCTAAAGGTAATCCGTATTTCACTTCATCTCTCATTTTCACACCACCGGGTATGGTACTGAAGTGGTGCGTATGCTCCCACAATGCGTATGGGCCTTTCAGCTGGTTGTCGACGAACAAGTAGGGCGCATTTACTTCCGAGATTTCGGTGATCCATTTCAGCGGGATTCCGAACAAGGGCCGTACAATGTATTGGATCTTCATGCCGCGAAAAATGCCGTCGTCTCCCAGTTGCGATTTTATTACAAACCCCAGGTCCGGCGGTGTGATCTTGTCGAGGTTTTTAGGAGCGCTGAAAAACGCCCACGCATCTTCTATAGAAATTGGAAGTTCCTGTTCCCTGGTTAACGTAAATATCTTCATAACAAATTCAATTGGTGCCTGATTATTGATTGAAACATCAGGCCTATCTTTTTATGGTTGGGTATCCTGATTCTTGTTGTAAGTGATTTTTCGACCGGGGTGTTCCGGATCATTATAAATAGTTTCTGGTAATAAAAATAAGCAAGGTAAACGCCCTTTCTTGACGAAACAGGAAGCAACCTTATCCCGCGCAAGGCTTCTTCGAAATCGGACGAGATGTCCGCTATTATTTTCTCTTTCTCCTGCCGGGTAAAGTTTAAGAAATTGACGCCGGGGAAATAGGTCCGGCCAAGTACCAGGTAGTCTTCTTTCATGTCCCGGAGGAAATTTACTTTTTGAAATGCCGCGCCAAGCTTTCTTGCAGCCGGTTTCAGCCGTTCATACAACTGCGGGTTGTTATCAGTAAATACGCGCAGGCACATCAGCCCCACTACTTCCGCAGAACCGAAAATATATTGTTCATAGGAAGCGTCCGTGTAAGTTGTTTGGTTTAGGTCTGCTTCCATGCTGGTAAAGAATCCGTTTATCAGGTTTTCCTCTATGCCATATTTTTTTACAACAGATTGAAAGCTGTTGAGTATGGGGTTGGTGCTTATCCCCTCCTGTATCGCTCGCCAGGTATGAGTTTTAAATTCTTCCAGCAGGCCGGCTTTATTGTAGCCATGAAATGAATCGACTATCTCGTCGGCGCAACGAACGAAACCATAGATCGCATAAATGGGATCATGAAACCGACGGTCTAAAAACCGGATACCCAGCGAGAAACTGGTGCTGTAAGCCTTCGTGGTTATTTTACTGCAGGCAAAGGATACGTCGTCAAATAGCTGTTTCATCGGCGGTCATTTAGGTATTTGGATAGTTGGGTCGCAGCAATCTCGCCGGATATGATTGCTGGCGGCACGCCCGGCCCAGGCACGGTCAGGTGTCCGGCATAAAATAGATTTTTCACTTTTTTATTTCTGAGCTTAGGCTTCAGCACAGCCGTTTGTCTTAACGTATTAGCAAGGCCATATGCATTGCCCTTAAAGGCATGGTAATCGCTTACGAAATCGTTTACGCAATAACTCTTTTTGTAAATAATATCCGGCATAATACTTTCTTCACATAATAGCTCCATCCTGCTGATCATGACCTGGAAGTAATGCTCGCGTATCGCTTCGGTATCTTCCAGGCCTGGCGCTATTGGCATAAGCAGGAAGAGATTTTCCATTCCTTCCGGCGCCACTGTGCTATCGGTCTTTGAGGGGCAGCAGACATAGAACAGTGGATCCGTTGGCCATTTTGGTGTTGTATATATTTCTGAAGCGTGATGATCCAAACTGGTATCGAAAAATAGATTGTGGTGGATCAGCTTCTTTATTTTTTTATTTACGCCCACATAAAAGATCAGGCAGGACGGCGCAAATGTTTTTTTATCCCAGTAGCTTTTGGGGTAGTTCCTGTTTGCTTCCTCAAGCAGGGTTTGTTCTGTATGATGATAGTCCCCGGTTGCAATCACGCCGTCTGTAGTATAGACACCCTTTACGGTTGTGAGCGTCACTGCGCTCTTATCACGAACATAAATGCTATTTACTTCACACCCGGTTACGACGCTAACATTCAAAGACAGGGCAACGCTTTCCATGGCTTTTATGATCTCCGTCATTCCGCCGGCCGGATACCAGGTGCCTAGTGAGAGTGCTGCATAATTCATAAGACTGTACAATGCGGGTATCTCTTTGGCTGTAGCGCCAAGGAACAATACCGGAAACTCCAGTAAGGCTATCAGCCTTTCATTTTTGAAATGGTCCCGCACATGGCGGCGCATGGAGCTTAGCAACTGAAATCTGGCCGCCCCGGATATTACTTTGCGGTTTGCAAACTCCAGCCATGAAAACGCAGGCTTATAAACGAGTTCCCTCATGCCGGTTTCGTATTTAAATTTCCCCTCGGCAAGAAATTTTTTCAGTTTGGTGGCGCTTCCTTTTTCAATGCTTTCAAACAACTCCATGATACCGTCCATGCTGGCAGGAACCTGCAGAAAATCACCCTTACCAAATATCATTTGGAAGCCTGGATCCAGGCGCACGAGTTGATAGAAATCTTCCGGGCGCTTGTTGAACTGCGCAAAAAAATGTTCGAATGTATCCGGCATCCAATACCAGCTCGGGCCCATGTCGAAGGTAAACCCGCATTCACCGAACGCCCTGGCCCTCCCGCCTGTGGTCGCGTTCTTCTCCAATACGGTAACCTTATGCCCTCGCTTCGCCAGGAAACAAGCTGCAGACAACCCGGAAAACCCACTGCCGATCACTGCTGTTTTTTTCACTCTGTTAGTTTCTCTAGGTAACATGCTTCACTACTTCTTGATCTCCTTCAGTAAATTGGTGAGGCTGCCGACCCCATCGAGTTGCACTACGTTTTTTAATCCTGGTTTGTTTTCGCTAAACAGGTCGATGTTCCCAGCTACAAGCACCGTCGTACTTGAATCGATCCCGGATAAGGATTTCAATTGCTGGGCTATTTCTTCCTTCGGCTTCGAATTGATATAGAATAATAACAGGTGTGATGGGCGCAAAGAAACCATCACTTTATGGATACCGTCTAGGGGGACGCTCTGGCCGAGGTAAATGGTTTCATAACCGTGTGAGCGTATGATGTAGTCGGCAAGCAGCAGACCTGTTTCATGCCATTCATCCGGTGGAAGAAACAACAGGAATTTTTTAGTCGTTTTCGCAGCCGGCACCAGGCCATCTATCGCTGCCATAAGTTTCCTCTTGATGATGTTGGAGGCAAAATGCTCTTGTATCGGAGCGACCTTGTTGACATTCCACAGCACACCTACTTTCACCAGGAATGGGTAGAAAACATGGATCATGGCCTCATACAACCCTAACCTGGTCGTTGCAGCAGCATATATTTTTTCAAATGCCGGCTCATTAAAATCAAGCATTGACCGCAGCAAGTCATCAATGTAACCAGAGATGGCTGTGTCGGTTGACAAGTTGACGTCCAGGTTTTGCACCACCTGGTTCAGCTCGTCCTCAGTCAATGCTGCCAACTTGGATATTTTATGCCCCAAGGCAAGGAGGGTATTGACATTGAGCAATTTTCTCACCTGGCGCTCATCATAACTTCTCCGGTTGGTCGATGTACGGTGCGGCGTTATTAGGCCGTAACGCTTCTCCCATATGCGTATCGTATGGGCTTTTATTCCGGTCATTCGTTCCAGTTGCTTGATCTGATATGATTCCATCGCTGACTTTATATAGTTATGTATTTAAGGAACTCATTTCTGAAGTTGTTTTCTGAAAATTTCCCGCCATAAAATGCCGTCACAGTTGATGAATCGGTGTCTTTGATCCCGCGTGATGAAACGCACATGTGCCTGGCATCAATAACTACTGCAACATCCGCTGTGCCCAACGCCTCCTGCATTTCGAAGGCAATTTGTTCGGTAAGCCGCTCCTGCACTTGTGGCCTTTTTGCAAAATGCTGCACGATCCTGTTCAATTTCGAAAGGCCTATTATTTTCCCCGACGAAACGTATGCAACATGGGCCTTGCCATAAATGGGCACAAAATGGTGTTCGCAACTGCTAAAGAACCTGATATCCTTTTCTACGAGCATTTGCCTGTAGTTATATTCATTTTCAAATAGCGTGATCTTCGGTTTTGTCTTCGGATCAAGTCCTGAAAATAGCTCCTTCACATACATTTTAGCTACGCGCAGCGGCGTTCCTGCCAGGCTCTCGTTTTCCAGGTCAAGGCCAAGCGTAGTCATTATTTCCCTGAAATGGTATTCGATCTTTTCTATCTTCTCATTGTCGGTGATATCAAAAGCATCCGGACGTATGGGTGTTTCTGGACCTCGGTAAATATGGTCGTCGCCAATTTCTTCATGCGTTAGATAACCCTGTGCCTCTTTTTTGTTGCGCGTCAATATCGTCTGTTTTTCCATATCCGAATAGTGTTTTGCCAGTTGAAATGATGAACGCCTGCTTTTAGGTTTCTTGCAGAACCGCGGCCATTACCACTATACAAAAGTAATGATAAAAGTGTTTATAATTTCATCAAATAAAGTAAACAAAAACAATTGCTCGTCAAAAATGCATTAAACAGAACGAATTATCGCTGTGTGCTGCTGGTGGCGGTATTTATCACTATTATCTATTCGAACATTAATATTTCCAAGCCATTCGTTCACTTTTTGTGTTTAATTAATTAAGATTAATATTAATCATATCAAGAAGAAGGTTTTAGAAAAACAGTGGTAAAGCTTATCTGTTGCGAAAAGGTTAAAGTCGCATAAAACCCATGTCATCCGCACGCTCACTTACGACTCATGACTAACGACTTACGACTTCTATTCGTTATTTTTGCCCAAAAGGTTTCTTTTGAAAATTCAGACACAAGGGCTTGTAAAACAGTACGGTAAGCGCACAGTTGTAAACGATGTGTCGTTCGAAGTGAACCAGGGCGAGATCGTTGGACTTCTAGGCCCTAATGGTGCTGGTAAAACGACTTCGTTTTACATGGTTGTAGGCCTGGTGAAGCCAGACAAAGGTGATGTTTTCCTCGAGGGAGAGAATATCACGAAGCTACCTATGTACAAGCGTGCCCAGATGGGTATCGGCTACCTGCCGCAGGAGGCGTCTATTTTCCGTAAACTCTCTGTGGAGGACAACATATCCGCAGTGCTGGAAATGACCAAATTGTCGCGAACTGAACAGCACCACAAACTTGAAGAACTTCTGGAAGAGTTTCACCTCACCCATGTGCGCAAGAGCAATGGCGATGTGCTCAGCGGCGGTGAAAGGAGGCGTACCGAGATTGCGAGGGCGCTTGCGGTAAATCCTAAATTTATTCTGCTCGACGAGCCGTTTGCCGGTATCGATCCTATAGCCGTAGAGGATATACAGAGTATTGTTGCTGCGTTAAAGTTCAAGAACATAGGTATCCTGATCACAGATCATAATGTACAGGAGACACTTTCTATCACAGACCGTGCCTATCTCCTCTTCGAAGGAAAGATACTGAAGGCAGGGAGTGCGGAAGAACTGGCCGCTGATGAGCAGGTAAGAAAAGTGTACCTTGGCCAGAACTTTGAACTGAAAAGAAAAAACATTGCGCCTATTTTGCCGCCTATAACTATGAGTGGCAAAGGGGAGCTTTAATTGGTTGGAAATGGGAATTGGGAATTAGTAACTCGTAAATGGGATTTTTTCGGCGATGATTATCACAGTCTCATCCAAGTTCCCAATCCCCGATTCCCAATTCCAAAAAAAGAGAATGGTATGGGTATAATGAGTCCTGCTTTTAAAGGTTTTATCAAGTTGCGCCAAAGCGCGATCGATAACTTTATGCACAACCCTATAGATACCCAGCAGCAGGTTTTTAATCACCTTATAGGTTCTGCACAGTTCACCGAATACGGCAAGAAATATGACTTCGAACATATAGATAGTATTTCCGACTTTCAGAAGAAGGTACCTATCAACGACTACGAAACCCTGAAGCCGTATATACAACGCATTTTTGAAGGCAGTCAGAATATCCTGTGGCCATCGCCTATAACCTGGTTTGCTAAATCCAGCGGCACCACCAGCGATAAAAGCAAATTTATCCCGGTGAGCAAGGAGTCTCTCGATGATACCCACTTCAGGGGAGGGCGCGATGTGATGGCGCTATACTTGCGGCAAAATTCAGCTTCAATGGTTACCTCCGGAAAATGCCTGATCCTTGGCGGAAGCCACCAGGTGAACCAGATGAACGCTTCCTCGTTCTTTGGCGACATATCTGCGGTGATGCTGCAGAATATGCCGCTGGCGGGCCAGTTATTTCGCCTGCCGGAACTGTCCATCGCACTTATGACCGAGTGGGAGGCCAAGATAGAGCGGATGGCGCACAGTACCATCAAGGAGAATGTGACCTACATAGCCGGTGTGCCCACCTGGACCATCGTGCTGCTCAAAAGGATATTTGAGATCACCGGCACCAATAACCTGCTTGACATCTGGCCCAACCTGGAACTCTACATACATGGCGGAGTGAACTTCACACCATACCGCCGGCAGTTCGAGCAATTTATCCCCTCCCCCAATATGTACTACCGGGAAACCTATAATGCATCAGAAGGTTTCTTTGCAGCACAGGACAGGGAGGATGAGGAGGGAATGCTCCTGTTCCTCAACCACGGTATCTTCTACGAGTTTATGCCCATGGATGAGTATGGCAAAGAAAACCCACGCACCCTCACACTTAAAGAAGTGGAGCTGTACAAAAATTACGCAATTGTTATAAGTACAAACGGTGGACTTTGGCGATATGTAGTGGGTGACACAATTCAGTTCACGTCACTCGATCCGTTCCGCTTAAAAGTTACCGGCAGGCTCAAGCACTTTATCAACGCATTTGGTGAAGAACTGATAGTAGATAATGCCGATAATGCAATTGCGATTGCCTGTACCGAAACCGGCGCGATCGTGGCAGACTATTCAGCGGCCCCAGTATACATGACTGGTGAGAACACTGGTGCCCATGAATGGATCATAGAATTTGAATACCTACCTGTATCTATAGAGCGTTTTACCTTCCTGCTCGACAAATCGCTCCAGGCCATCAACTCCGACTATGAGGCCAAGCGGCATAAAGACATGGCGCTGCGCATGCCCATAGTACACCAGATGCCCAAAGACGGGTTCAAACGCTGGCTCAAAGACAAAGGCAAGCTGGGCGGCCAGAACAAGGTACCGCGCCTGAACAATGAGCGCAAGTATATAGAAGAAATGTTACCTTATGTGTACGCCGAACAAATTTCTTAGAAACGTTGTACGGCAACCTCCAACGTTTGTTTTTGCCGCATTATGCGCTTAGCGCTTTCCTTTCCCTTTTACTTTTACATTCGCCGGAACGGTTCCGACAGGTTTAGGGGCGACTTTAGCCACCGGTGCCCTGAGTTGCGGAGGTGCATCTTTCTTGCCGCTCTCCAGTTTTTTCAGCCATTCAGAGATCATTTGGAGCAGCCTGCTGTTGGACATATACAGCAGGATCATGGGCATTAGTTTGAACAGGCCGCGCTTGGTGGTGTTCATCACGTCAAAAAGTGGTAGCAGGTAGCCCAGTATAGGTAGTCCTACATAAATAATTGTTACCCCGACGAGGGCATACATCGCCTCTTTGCTGAAACGTTGCTTCTTAGTGTTGGTAAGGAAAATGACAATGTCAATCATCAGCAGTCCCAGGAAAAAGTACAAGAACAATCCGTACACCACCTTGCCTTGTGCCCCAAAAATAAGCTTGTCGTTTATTTCTTTGAACCTGTCAAACAAATAAGACACATCACCTAGATTCTTGTTAATGTCATTGCTGGCGTTGAACGGCAGCGGCACAAAATGGCGCACGAACAGGTCGATGCAGATAAAGTAGAAAGCGGTAGGAACAGCCATCATTATTGCCCAGCGGGTAGCGATGGTCTTAATGTCCTGTTTTTCCCGGAAGAAGACAAAAAGCGGAAGCAATGACACCAAACCCACAAGTATCACCGTTTCCACGCGAATATATGTCGCCAGGCCAAACATAAACACCGAAAAAGCGAAATCATTCGTGCGCCTGTTTTCAAGGTGCCTCAGCAAGAAATAAAACCCTAAGAAGAAGAACACCATGTTACTGTAGTCATACAGCATTACAAACGAATACGCAAAGAGGTCGGGTATCGTTAAGAATAAGAACAGGAGCAGGCTCGCAAGGAATGGATGGATCCGTTCACGCAGCATACTGTACATGAAGATGATAAATGGTATGAACAGTATACTCATCCAGGTCTGCCCAAACGGTGGCGTAGCGAGCAACTTGTATATGATCTGCAGGCAGGTGATGTACGGCGACTTAAAATAGTTGTTGGTGGTATGCAGGTCCACGGTGAATACGGAGCTCACCATTGTTTTTTCCCGCACGGCAAATTCTGCCAGCAGTTCCGGCCCCGCCAGCATATCACGAGCTGTGGGTGGATAATAGTAACATCGCCACACACTCAGCACCACCAGGCCCAGGCACACCAGCAGGAACGGCAATTCATAAATACCCGGCCATTCTATTTTACCGAAAGAGGGCCGTTTGAATCCTATCAGCAACGGTATACTGCACAACAAGGTCACAATGGCCACCCCGGCAAATACCGAATTGAACGTAATTGGTATGTGCATCAGTTGTATGAAACATGGCGCCAGCGACACCAGCGGCACACCCAGTACCACCGAAAGGCAGACCATCTGCACCGGCTTCAGTTGCAGCTTGAAAAGCTGCAGAATGCCCCTGCCACTAATAAAGTGGGCAAGGATCAGGAATATAAGCCCCGGGAAATTCATCTACTTTACGTATGGTTTATATAAGTTGATCAGGCTGTCCAACTCTGGTTTCGATTTTATTTTTTTGAGAGATATGCCCCGGCCCTTTGCAGCTACCACCGCCCAGTTGGCCCTGGCTACCTCCGGGCTATTGGCCCATACCGAATTTATGCCCGTGAAATAATAGAACTCGGAAGGCTCGCACATGCTCATGTCGGTAATGCCTTGTGCCTTCATATAGTCGGTGGTGGGCATCAGCAGCATCACACTTCCGCCGGCTTTTATCAGTTTGGTCTTCATATCCTGGTAGGCAAGATAAGACCCGCCAAACCGGTATGCCTTCCTGTAGCTCGTATCCAGGTTTTGCATCTGGTCCAGCATGCTGTTATTCACGTTCAGCAC
Source organism: uncultured Bacteroidota bacterium (assembly GCA_903905065.1). GTDB lineage: Bacteria > Bacteroidota > Bacteroidia > Chitinophagales > Chitinophagaceae > Nemorincola. The sequence goes on from CAIVEW010000025.1 coordinate 152,887, forward strand.
CTTGGCATTAGCCCCCCACAGCCATTCATTGTAGAATGGGATCATGAAATACAGGATCACGATCAGCGTGGCAGTGAGCAATAAATTGAACTTGGTGAAATTCATAACAGGGGTATTCTACAAAAATAATAGAATTAATGAATTTCAGGACTTTATTCCAGTTTTGTCGTCCTGAGCCCTGCCGAAGGATGGTCCGGGCTGTATTGCTACTATCGCCGTCCGTGGCGTTAGCACCCTTGTACGACATAGCTTTTGTCATCAGGCCCATAAAGCGGCGGCGTAATTCAAGTTCGGATCTTTATTCCGCTTTTTCCTATACAACTCACGCTACTTCTCCATCCCTTATGGAGTTCCCGCAAGTGAAGGAGCGTAGCTCGCGGGAGTGGTCAAACCAAAGGCCACCCAACTAAGCCTGCCTTGAGCTTACCGAAAGGGAAGCAGCCCCGACTCGCTCTATACATTGCCAATTTGCCGAATTGTCAAATTCTTTCCCCTTCTTAAAAAATATTTCTCTAAAAACATAGAACAAAAAATTGTTATCAATAAATTTATTATTTATAATGTAATGAGTGAATTAAATTCCTTAATAATTAATAAACAATTACTTTTTTTTTGCTAAAGTGTTATGAGATGTCAAAATTGCCATATAAATTTAGATAACCATTTAAAAACCTGTTTCTATGAAAAGGACATTAATTTCACCCCTAGGGGCAACTATTTTGTTGCTGATTTTTTTATCAAGCGCGCTTGCAGCGCGGCCTTGGCTGGTAAATATCAACGGAGACCTCGAGACGAATAATGCAGACACACCGCCTTTTGCAAATGTATTGATCAATAGCGCGCTTGGCGTCAATTTGGGCACAGCCTCCAGCTTGTTGTTGCCCGCAGTGCCTGGCGGTGCGCCCGCTACCACTTACCCATTGGCTGTCAATGGCACATTGGCCATGTGGGACCCATTCGATGGCTTGCGCAGTATTATAGGCCTCTCTGAGTTTGGCGCCTTGGGTATATTCTCAGGCAGCAATGGTACCGACGGTGCCGGGCTCGTTTTATGTCCGCCCGCCAGCTTGTTTTTTCCGGGGCAAGCCATAATGATAAGTAATGGTGTCCCCGGCACAGCTTGCTTATCAGCATTATAGCGTGAACGGCACCTCCGCTGCGCGTTTATTACAAATGTGTACAAACGGTAATTCCCGCTTCGGCGATTACAACCTTTATGTGCAAAATGGCATCCTCACAGAGCATGTAAAGGTTGCAGTTTACACTACGAGTTACTGGTCAGATTTTGTGTTTAATAAGAATTATAAGCTAATGCCGTTAAATAAAGTAGAGGAATTTGTAAAAGCAAACAAACACCTTCCCGGTGTGCCCTCTGCACAGGAAGTGGTTGACGATGGCGGTATTGACCTTGGAAGTATGGACGCAAAATTGCTGCAAAAGGTGGAAGAGCTCACACTCTATGTCATACAGCAACAAAAGCAAATTGACGAATTGCAGAAAAAATTGACAGAAAAAATAAAATAAACTTTATGATGCATAAGGCAATTAAAATGACTGTGCTGATACTTATTGTTTGTATAGCCGCCTGTAAAAAGCCTGGCCCTACATCTGTTTATTTGAATGCAGGGTTTAAAAACTATTTTAATTATCAAGTGGGAAGTTATTGGATTATGTATGATTCAATAAATAATCACACAGATAGTTTGGTGGTAGTGCAATATGTAAATACGCCACCATACTACAATTCGTCAGACGCTAACGAATATGTTTACGTTGTAATCAAGGATTATGTTGAAAATGCAATTGGCGACACTATAGAATGGGTTTTAACTCTAACAGCCCCATATTATTCAGACTTGACTTATCGATCATCATCAATTTCCAACAGAGATCTTCAATTTGTATATAAAATGCCATTCGATAATGACTCAAATGTCTATCATTTTTCGGGCATTACGATCCAAGGATTGACTTATACTAACACATACAAAGTGAGGGTAAATTACCCGAATGATTTCTTTTTTATTAATGCATATGCGGGGTTTCTGGAAATCTTAATCAGCGATCAATATTTGCATAAAGAATTATATATCTCTCGGTATAGCATTAAAATATAACTTATATATAAAAAATTTCTAATAATCCTTTTTCTAAGTCTTGTAACACAGGACATGATGGCTCAAACCTGGTATCATAATATGGAAAAATATTGGTGGTATCGCTATAGATTGGTAAATGATTTTATGATAATCGGTGACCAATGTGGTATGAGTGTCCCTGCTCAAAAAAGAAATTATCCGTTTTTTGCGGGCGATTCCAGACAATCTTTACAATGGGAAGATGCAACTACTGAATTAGGCCATTACATCGGCGCACTTGCTGTTGAGTACAGAATGCTGAAAGATAATCATTGGGATACCTGGCGCACAGAACAGGAGCTATATTATGCTATACGAGCATTTGATCGGTTAGATGCTAGTGCGGAGACATTTGGCTGGTACTGGCCATATCTTGGAAGTGGACTTTGTGATCACCACGATTGGGGTCCGCCATTTGGACCGTTACTAAATAATAATTCAGATAATTCATTGAATGGTTATTTTCTTAGGGATGATGTTTTCATTTCCCCTACGCCTAACCCTACCCCTGTAACAATAAATGACTATTCTCCTGACTTCGTGACTGCAAATTATGCTCATTTCAACAGCCACAGAGATCAGCATTTATCGGCCCGGTGCTGCAAAGGGCGCATACACCAGCCTGCAGCTCATAAATGCCAGTGGCCAGCTCGTGCGCTCAGAGAGCCTGCCCTGGCTCAATGAAACAGAAAAAATGTCCGTAGCCGGCCTCGTCCCCGGCATGTACTGGCTCGTAATTCAAGACAAATCTGGCAACAACCTCTTCAAACAAACACTCATCATTAAATAGCGCTGGCCGGTGTGGCACATTTAGCCAATGTGCCACACCTGAGCACGGCAACACCTCTTCTCCCTCGGAGTTCCCGTCGCGGAGGCAGCGAACCTCGCGGAGAGATACTATAGCCAAAGCATTTCCTCCCATAACTAAAACGTCTTGGGTGGCATTATTTTGCTTACTACCTTTATTACCGCGAAAGCCATTTTCGGCGTCGGATTGTGCCAGTTTTCACCTTTTTCCGCCTTGAGCAACTTTTGTAGCCTCTGCGATTTTTCTTTGCGCCTTTACGAGTAATGTTTTATACATTAAATTTTATTCAGTTCAATGTGAGCAAGAAGCCTGCCTGCCAGTAGGCAGGTGAGCAACTTTTGAGCAAAAGTGAACAAGAATTGAGCAACATTGTCATTCTGAGCGTAGCTGAAGAATGTGGATAATTTGGCTTAGTTTGCTGACAGTCAATTGCAAACTGCGCAACAACATTTTTTTTGAGCACGGTGAGCAATTTTTTATTGTAACGCCGCTAACCCCGACCAACTAGATGCTGCAACTGCAAACTGTAAACCATAAGCTGCAAACTGATTATGGGGCACGATGGGGCACAGAGTGGGGCATTAAAGAAAGTATCCTCAACTGCCAACCATTGTCATCGTGAGCGAAGCCGAACGAGCCAACTGAACACCCCACATGGGGCATAAACGGGGCACGGCATTATATGTAATCAGTTGTAGATCATCAATTTGAAATTACAAAATGCCCCATATAGCCATGTTTTTTATTTATGAGAAAATGGGGCATTACGGAAGTGAGGGGCATTTGCCGGCGAATAGAGCACAAAAAAAGCTCCCGGAAAAATCTTAGGCCCGCGCCGGGTCTCTGCCCTTCGCAGGACTTGGCGGCAACCAGTTCACCTATGTGTATAAATTTGCGTATTTTTGTGTATAAATGGAATGCCCATGAGAACAAATATTGTGCTTAACGACCAATTGGTTAAAGAAGCAATGCGGCTGAGCCACACCAGTACAAAAAAGGAAGTCGTTGACCTGGCGCTTCAAAATTATGTGGCCAGCCTCAAACGCCGTAACATGAAAAACCTTTTTGGTAAAGTAAAGTGGGAAGGCGATTTGAAAAAAATGCGCGAAATATGAGCCAGGTGTTGGTAGATACTTCGGTCTGGATCGATGCGTTAAATGGCAAGCAAACCTGGCAAACAAAAATGCTGGACCGGCTCATCAGCGAAGATGCGCCGGTAGTTTTTTGTCCCACGATCATACAGGAAATTCTACAGGGAATAAAAGAAGATAAAGATTTCCTTTTGGTTAAAGACGCCATATCTGGATTTGAATTGCTTAGTATTGATCCGATTGAGGCCGCTGTTGGTGCAGCTTCGCTATACCGAGATGCAAGAAAGCAAGGAATCACTATCCGTAAAAGCAATGACTGCCTGATCGCCTTTTACGCCATTTCCTGTAAAGCCGAATTGCTGCATAACGACACAGATTTTGACCGAATAGCACAATACACTGCTCTTGAAATCCTGGCCTCATCGGTATAAAACAGTGGTAAGCTAAATTCATCATTCCGTTCGCATTAACCAGGATAATCGAAGCTATCATAGTCATCCTAAGCTTGCCGCAGGGCCGGCGTGCAAGAAAGCGGAAGAAAATCGGAAGTTTTTATTTTAGACCCTACTGATTATCAAGTGGTACCACTTCCAGACGCATAAAAAAAAACTCCCGGAAAACCGGGAGTCATTCAGTAAAAATATTGATTGAAAATTATGCGGTTGTTTCTTCTGTGCTTTCCTCTGCAGCAGGTGCCTCAGGAGTTTCTGCAACTTCAGTAGCAGTTTCCGCAACAGGAGCGGCAGTTGTTTCAGTAGCCTTCTTGGCGCCAGTGCTTCTGCGGCTGCGGCGCGTTTTCTTGGCTGCTGCTGCTTCTGCATCCTTACCGTAGATCTCGTTGAAATCAACCAGTTCTATCATGGCCATATCAGCAGCATCACCTGCACGGCGTGGCAACTTGATGATACGTGTGTAACCACCCGGGCGGTCAGCAACCTTATCACCTATTACGCCAAACAGTTCCTTGATGGCTTCTTTATCCTGCAGCGCACTGAATACGATACGGCGATTGTGCATCGTATCTTTCTTGCTACGGGTAATGATAGGCTCGGCATATACACGCAGTGCCTTGGCCTTGGCCAGAGTAGTGGTGATGCGTTTGTGCTCTATTATCTGGCTCGTAAGGTTGGCCATCAGCGCAGCCCTGTGTGAGGCGGTGCGGCTTAAATTCTTGATCTTGTCTCCGTGACGCATGACATTTGTGTTTTAATCCCCCATACCGTTGTCAAGGAATTATGGGGCAGTGAAAAAATAAAAAAGTAAAAAATAAAAACTAAAAAAAGAGCGTAAATTAAGCCCGGTATTTATTGCAATAAAAAAGGTAAAAATTAAAAGCAGTTTTTACTTTTAATTTTTACCTTTTAATTTTTAGTTATTGTCTTCTCCCCTGCGGAACTTGTTGATGTCCATTCCGAAGTGCAGGCCGCGCTCATGAAGCACCTGCTCTATTTCAGACAGTGATTTCTGTCCGAAGTTGCGGAATTTCATCAATTCTTCCTGGGTGTATTGCACCAGTTCGCTGAGTGAGTTGATCTTAGCTGCTTTCAGGCAGTTGAACGCGCGTACAGAAAGCTCGAGGTCTTCCAGTGGCGTGTTCAGCACCTTGCGTACCAGCAAAGTTTCTTCGTCAACGATCGTTTCTTTCTCTTCACGCTTAGTATCCAGGGAGATGTTCTCATCAGTGATGATCATCAGGTGCTGGATGAGTATGCGCGATGCTTCTTTTACAGCTTCTTCAGGATGAATGGTACCATCGGTATTCACTTCCATGATCAGCTTTTCGAAGTCAGTACGCTGCTCAACGCGGGTATTTTCGATCGTGTACTTAACGTTCTTGATCGGGGTGTAGATAGAGTCAATAGCTATCAGGCCTAGTGGAGCATCTGTAGGGCGGTTTTCTTCAGCAGGAACGTAACCACGTCCTTTGCCGATGTGCAGCTCCATATGGAAGCCTGCGCCAGCCTGCAGATTGCAGATAACCAGGTCAGGGTTCATTACCTGGAAGTTAGGCAGTGATTCGCCTATCATACCGGCAGTGAACACTTCTTTACCTTTAATATTGAGGTCTATTTTCTCACCTGCGAAGTCAGATACGTCACCTATAGCTTTGAGGCGCACCTGCTTCAGGTTAAGGATGATCTCGGTAACGTCTTCCAGTACACCTTTCAGTGTAGCAAACTCATGGTCGGCGCCTGGAATGCGGATGGCGGTGATTGCGAAACCCTCCAGTGAGGATAGCAACACACGGCGTAAAGCGTTACCGATGGTAACGCCATAACCCGGCTCCAGTGGGCGGAATTCGAACTGCGCTTCGAAATCGGTTGTTTTCTGCAGCGCTATCTTGTCCGGTTTTTGGAAATTCAATATGGCCATATTGATCTTTTATTTGAATTTGTGATTTACTATTTTGTTACTTAATAATAATCGCAGACTTACGACTGGCGACTTATGACTTACGACTACTTAGAATACAACTCAACGATCAGCTGCTCCTTGATGTTCTCAGGAACTGATTCACGCTCAGGATGTGCCAGGTACGTACCCTTCATATCCTTTTCGTTCCACTCTACCCAGTTGATGCGGGTATTCTTGCCACGGATCATACCGGTAACTGTATTATTTGCTTTGCTCTTTGGCTTCAGTTCGATCACGTCACCTGGCTTCAGGCTGAAAGATGGTATGTTCACCACTTCGCCGTTAACCATAAGGTGTTTGTGAGATACCAGCTGGCGTGCTGCCGGGCGGGTAGGCGCTATACCAAGACGGTAAACCGTATTGTCAAGACGCGCTTCGAGCAGCTTGATAAGGTTCTCACCAGTTGCCCCCTTCAGGCGGGCTGCCTCTACGTATGTATTAGCGAATTGTTTTTCGAGCAGGCCGTAAGTGTACTTAGCTTTCTGCTTTTCCTTCAGCTCCACTGCATACTCGCTGGCTGTTTTGCGTTTGCGGGTAGGGCCGTGCTGGCCGGGAGGGTTGCTGTTCTTTCCGAGGCTTTTGCCTGATCCGAGGATCGGTTCGCCGAATATGCGGCAGATCCTGTTTTTTGGTCCTGTGTAACGTGCCATTACGATTTTTTGTTTTTAGCCGTTCCGTCTCATTTAAAAATCGTAAAATCCGATCCGGAACAGCGTTGTTATGAAATTATTTAATTTAATTCGGCAATTCGATAATTCGTCAATTTGCCAATGCTCTTAATATTATCGTTCAATTCTGAAACTTTACCATGATTTTCATTGGCAAATTGTCGAATTGACTAATTCTAATTATACGCGACGTTTCTTAGGAGGGCGGCAGCCATTGTGCGGCATAGGCGTAACGTCCTTGATAGAGGTTACTTCGATACCGGAATTGTTCAAAGCGCGGATGGCGCCTTCACGGCCTGAGCCTGGTCCCTTTACATAAACATCAGCACGCTTCATGCCTGCATCAGATGCTACTTTAGCGCAATCCTGAGCTGCAACCTGCGCTGCATAAGGAGTGTTCTTTTTAGAACCGCGGAAGCCCATCTTACCGGCAGAAGACCAGGAAATAACCTGGCCCGCCTTGTTGGTAATGCTAATGATGATGTTGTTGAATGTTGCATTTACATGCACATCTCCGTGCGTGTCGATCTTTACTATCCGCTTCTTAGCAACTGTTTTTGCGGACGCTTGTTGCGCTTTTGCCATTTTACTTTTAAAATAAGGTAGTCAATGAATATTAAAAAGGTAAACGGGCAATTAGTTAGGAGGTCACTTATCAACCTTTTAACCTTTTGACCTATTAACCTTCCCCATGCCACTCCTCCCCGGTGCACCCGCACGGATCCGGCAGCGGCACAGTGATTATTTCTTAGGTGCTTTCTTCTTACCTGCTACTGTCTTACGCTTACCTTTACGGGTACGGCTGTTGGTACGGGTACGCTGGCCACGCAAAGGCAAACCTTTACGGTGACGAACACCACGATAGCAAGCGATATCCATGAGGCGCTTGATGTTCATTTGCACTTCAGAGCGCAACTGTCCTTCTACTTTAAATTCCGCATTAATAATATTACGGATGGCAGTCTGCTCTTCGTCATTCCATTCAAAAGCTTTCTTGTCATAAGAAACGCCTGCTTTGTCAAGAATGTACCGGGCAGTACTATTGCCAATGCCGAAGATATAAGTGAGCGCTATCTCACCACGTTTATTCTTCGGAAGATCAATACCAGCTATACGAGCCATTGAAAA
>CAIVEW010000026.1 GCA_903905065.1 uncultured Bacteroidota bacterium
AGGACAAGCCTGCTAAGAAAACAGCGACACCTAAAGCCGCCAGCGGGGAAAAACCCGCTGCTCCCGAAGAAGACAGTTTCCTTTCCGGCTCTATCATAGAGCAACAAGGCGCTGCCAATGTAGTAGTGTATGAGCTGAAATACGACCGTAAAAAACACCAGATCACATCCATCAAACCCCTCAGCGACGGCCTCGACATCTCCGTAGAATCCGAATAACACTTCTTACAATCACCAGCTAACAAATCAACTAGTTAACCAATTAACTATTTAATCAACTATGCCCCTCATCACCCAATCCGATCTCGGTACACACCTGTACCCCGAGGTCATCAACGAAATTACCCGCAGCGATAATACTATCGTTGGCAAAGCAATAGACGCCGCTCTGCAGGAAGCCAAAATGTATCTGAGCCGCTACGACCTGCTCCAGCTTTTTGGCAACGACACAACCGATCCTACTGTGCAGGACGAATACCTGAAAAACCTGGTAAAGGATATTGCCTGCTGGCACCTCATACGCCTGGCCAATGTGAGCATAGAATATGCCGCTTTCCGCAGCGCTTATGAAGATGCTATCGATTCCTTAAAAAGCATTATGGCCGGTGCAGCCAATCCCCAGGGCTGGCCCTACTACGATGCCACTACCGAAAGCACACCCAAAGGCGACACCATCAACTGGAGCAGCAATCCGCGGCGGGTCAATCACTATTAGTAAAGCCGGTTTACGATCACGAAAATCTTTGCGCTTCTTTGCGCCCCGAAACTTCGGGGCCTTTGCGAACTTAGCGTTCAAAATTTGACAAGAATAAATCACCATTAGTAAACCCGCTTAACAATCACTAAAATCTTTGCGCTTCTTTGCGTATCCTTTGCGAACTTAGCGTTTAGAATTCAACGACACAGGCACTAACACTCCGGAAAAAACATGAAAAAAGCATTTTTCACATTCCTCGCATTTACCACATTTTTCACATTGCCTTCAATGGCACAGAAAATAGGTATTGACATTAAGCAGGACTGGTATGCGGAAGTGCCTAGTATAGACATGAGCCAGCTGGATACCATTGTTGCATATCCGCTCAAGGCCAACATCAGCAATACAAAAGACGTACTGGTTTGGTATTTCAAAGGTGGTATGGATTATCAGCTTAAGATCTATAACAACAGCAATGCTGCCCTGGTCGGTGACCCCTATACTTTCGCGCCGGAGAAGTGGCACCTGAAAGAAAAAGGAAGAGATGAGCTATACCTTGTAGCCCGCGAACATAAAGACCCTCGTCCCTTTCACAGGAAAGTATCTGTTTACAAATTGCTGCTATACCGCAATGAGTATAACCTGCTCTATAAGATCGTGATGGTGAAACAATACAACGGACGCTATCCGCAAAGCATGACCGGCCCTGACCTGATTAACTAGCTGGGCCACCGGTTTTCGCGAGGTAATAGGAAACCCAAAAAGGACAATAGACAAAATAACATAGCTAACGAAACGTCTGGAGATAAACATTTCTATGTCCTCCTTCTTGGTCAACTTTTTCGCGCTCCTGCTCATCAAAAAATTGATACCAAAAATCACCACACAAAAACCACTTAGAAACAGGGGCTTGTGCATAAAATAGCCTGTGAGATCCACTGTAAGGAG
>CAIVEW010000027.1 GCA_903905065.1 uncultured Bacteroidota bacterium
AAAATTGTTTTTAAAAATACTTTTTCAACAACTCCCGATAGTTATCGGGATCGCTTTCGCTAACCTAACTTTTTAAAGAACTTTTCCCTCCAGTTTTTCTTTTTGGGAGCGCAAAGATAGGGAACATTTGCAGACCGCCAAATTCTATTTGTATTATTTCCGAACTTTTTGTGCGCATCTAATTACCCGCTCACATTGGTAGGGCCTGCAAAGATACAGCAAGGAATGGAATAAGCAAATGTTTTTAAATGATTTTAATCAGGTGAAAAAAAAATACGATGAAGAATCCCTATTTACGGGCCTTAAGCGCATATACCATGGGTATCTTCCCTTCGAGCCCATTGATCTGAAACCTGCCGGGGATGGGCTCCGCGGTATTACGGAAGCAATTGAAAGGCGAGTAGTCGAACTCCTGAAAGGAAGTGATCGTGAGGCCTGCACTGAGCAGGTTTTGCATTACTTCTGAAAGATCATGGTTCCAGCCGATCTCGGTCATCTGAATGGCTGCATCGCGGTTTGCGTAGGTACCGGAGAGGGTCTCCACGATGGCTTCTTTATTAAAATAGGAATACTGAATGCTGGTAAAGTCATTATCGAACATCCACACAACGGGGTGAAATTCGACCAAAACGAACGTGCCAGCCGGCTTTAAAAAAGTGGATACTACCCTAGCCCATTCTTTCATGTCGGGCAGCCAACCCAGCACTCCGTACGACGTATAAACTATGTCAAACTGACCTTCCAATTTCTCCGGTAATTTGTAAATATCTGAACAGATAAACTGAGCATTCAGCCCCAACTGGCTATTGAGTTCTTCGGCCTTTCTAATTGCTTCTCCAGAAAAATCAACGCCTGTAACATGCGCACCCATGCGGGCCAAAGACAGTGAATCCTGGCCAAAATGACATTGAAGATGAAGAACAGACTTGCCTTTTACATCGCCGAGCAACGCTAATTCGATATCCTTCAAAGATGTTGCTCCGGCGAGAAAATCATCCATTTTGTAAAAAGCGGACGCTATGTGATGGCGTGTTTTTTCATCCCAGAGGGCCCTGTTTATCTCGATATAATTGCCCATATCTTCCATAAGCAGCCAATTTCCAGTAACCCCAGCTAAGTGCTATTTTCAGCATGCCATCCTTCGGCGGGGCTCAGGATGACACTATTGTACTTTTGCTTTTTAATAAATCCGATCGATTCGTTACTAATGCTCGAAAATAAACATGCCGATCGTGTACTTTCCGACCTCCTTACTGTAGTTAACTTCCATGGCAAAGTGTGCAGGCGGCAGCGGAGGCACTGATTTTGCGCCCGGTTTTGCCTTCGGGCCTGACTTTGGTTTCACTGGCTCTTCCTTTTCTTCGCGCATAAATATGAGCTTCTTATAGTCGCCGAGGCCGGGATAAAAATTATCTACAGCAGTCATGGTATATCCTTTTGCAGAAAGGCAATCGGCCAAAATACCTTTGTATTTTTCGTAAGCCCCTTTTACTTCATTTTTATTTTTGGTTTGAAAAAAAGCGCCTTCGTAACACAAGCCTGTGACATAAACAAACCGGGATGCAATGGTACCAGGCACTTTGATGCCGCATTGCCACATACCGCCTCCTTTTAGCGGAGCGCCTTTTATATTTCGGAAGCTATTTGGCGCATCGTTAGCGATGGCCATTACTGCTTTACAAAAGTCATCGTTCTGGCTATAGGCGGCGAAACGACCAACCATGACCAGCAGCATAAGAAGGAAAAAACGTTTACTAAACATTTGACAATATTAAGGAACGGCAACAAAACACACCAGAGATTTTTAAGTGAATCCAGAATCATAGCGAGTCCAAGGGATAAACCGCATATTGGGCGTATCAGTGTGAACCCGTAGATGCGTCCCATTCTATTTAGACCTGTTTTCAATATAAAAATGTCATCCCTTTGGGATTAACATCACTGGCGCTATCGTTAGCAGACTATCGTTAAAATACGGTTAAAAGACCAGGAGCATATGCAATTCGACAATACAGTATTATCTTCGCAGCTCTGGAAATACATTTTTAAATGCAAAAAAATAAGGTCGATGAAGAAAATGATCATGTGCCTGGGAGCGTATCTTATCGTTACTTTTTCTTACACAGCTGTATCTGCTGATGAGGGTGCATCACTGGTAACCGAGCAGCGCGTAGAAAGCTATATTTCACAGCTTTACAAACAAATAGATTTCTCGAAGTTCACCCCGCTTTCTTACGAAGTTTTTGATAAGGCGTGCCGTGGCTACCTAAACCTGCGGAACTCGGGTAAGCTGAATACGGAAACCGAAGTGCTTTCGGTATGCGATTTTAGCCTGCCCTCAACTGAAAACAGGCTTTGGGTGATAGACCTGGCCAAACGGAAGGTTCTTTTCAATACTTACGTTGCACATGGCGAAGGATCAGGGGAGGACGAGGCCAATTCTTTTTCAAACGCTTTCAATTCACACAAGAGCAGCCTTGGTTTTTATGTAACTGGCGATATTTATACCGGGGAGCACGGTACATCTCTACGGCTTAATGGAATGGATGTAGGATTTAATGACGCCGCCTACGACCGGGGCATTGTGCTGCACGGAGCGGAATATGTGAACAATAAATTTGTTGCCAACCATAACCGGCTGGGCCGTAGCTGGGGTTGCCCTGCGGTGCCAACTGCATTGTACCTGCCGATCATCAATACCGTAAAGTACGGGACCTGCCTTTTTATCTACTACCCCGATAATAAATACCTGTCTACAACTTGCTGGCTGAATAAAAAAATAAACCGTTTGCCAGAAAGCAATATGCTTGCAGAGGAATTATCTCAGCAAGCTCCAAAACCGAGAGTGCGCGTGATAGAGTATGTGCACAACGGCGTGGTGGACAGCACGAGAACTGTGCCTATTGGATCTTCGACCAATTAGACTATTTCTCGCAAAGGGCGCAAAGGGCGCAAAGAAAGCACCGCAAAGGGCGCAAAGGCGTATTGCAAAAATCTCTCAAAAATCGATCCTTTTGATGCCATTTATCAATGAAGCAGAGAGATGAGCTTTTCATCGCGGTTGTAGATGTCGCGGGTGAAGCGGATGTGCTTGCCGGTGGTGTCTTCGAAGGCGGTGAGGTAAGTGATGTGCACCGGTATCTTCGTTTTTAACAGCTCCCATCTTGTCTTGTGGGTTTCTATAATACTGTCAAGTTTTTCTTCGGTATATCTCTTCTTTTCCAGTTCGGCGAGGATATAAATGGCCATTTCGCGAGGTTGTTGCAAGCGAATGCAACCGGAGCTTAGAAAGCGATCGCGCCTGCCAAAGTCGGTGCGATGGGGTGTATCATGGAGGTAGATGTCCCAGGGGTTGGGCAGGTTAAACTTTACATAGCCTAACGAATTGTCATCGCCGGGTGCCTGTTTATAGGAATATTGCCTCAGGTTGCGGATATTAAGCGAAGACGTTTGAATAAGGTGGCCTGTTTTCCTGTCATAGGCTTTCAAGCCTTTGCTTGCGAGGTATTTTTTGCCACTTTTCTCGAAACCGGGGACTACATCCTTTTTTAAGATGGTGGGGGGCACGCCCCACTGGGGGTTGATGACCACATTGGCCATGGTAGCGTATAGCGAAGGCGTCTGCCGCTCCGGCTTACCAACAACCACGCGCATATGCATAGCATTGGCGCCGTCCCTTCTCAGAAACAATTCCATCAACGGCACATCGACTACAAGGTACAAGTCGCCGAATTGCTTCTGCATCCAGCGGATGCGCTCCATATTTGCACCGAGTATCTGCAGATATGAAGCCGGCGTTACTGAAAGATGTCCCACCGTGATACTATCTAACTTGCCGGTTGGTTTCAGGCTGCAATAGTCCTGGTAGGCCGCTATCAATTGTGCCTCTTCCTTCATCGTGTCATTTTCGACCGTTTGCACCCACGGCATTTCTCCCTTTATCACGAGGATTATGTTTTCGAGCGAAGCGCTGTCGGGCTTTTTCTGGTAATGTATCGCAGCCAGCGCCCTATTAAAAGCCGTGTCGTTTGCCAGCTTATAATACCTCCGGTACTCATTGCGAAGCAACGTATAGGTGGGTACATCGCTCCTGAAATCATCTAGAGAATGGTAAACCCCTTTAGCGGCGACCAGCAACTGGGGCGCATTCCATACGGAGTCGTTGACATGAAACCATAAGGAATCTGCTTTTCTTGGCAAGACCTCGCCCATTAAGAGGTCTTTAGCTGCGTATAGATAGCTGCGCGTAAGCATGGTATCGAAAGTGATGACATCATGCAGGGTATTGTGCTTATTGGTGTCGAGCCTTTCTTTTAATATTTTAATCGCAGATAAATTGTACCGCTCCGGGTTGATGCCGTCCATCTGCATGTCTTCGAGCTCATTGACCAATTTTTCGGATGCGTCGTTGGGTGTATAGTCTTCGCGGCACCAGACGGGCAGGTAGTTACCAGCCTCATAAGTGCGCCATATATCGGCAGCAAGGGACTTTGCGATCTTTTTATTCAAGGTATCAACTGGCAGCACGATCGTTTTCAACTGCTTTGAAAACGCCAGGAAAGAATCAGGTGGTTTGGGGCCTTTCTCTTTCCAATCATCTTCACACGAACTAAAAAGTGTTGCTAATGCTAAAACTGGCAGGAGGAGTTTGAAATAATTACCGGAACGATGAGCGTACATATGTTACGGCCTGAGCCGCTGTTATATTATTTAAAGGTGTTTTGAAAAATAAATATTTACCTGAGTGGATACGCAAAAGAAATCGTTCACATGTCCTGCCCGCATTATCTTACTTTTCTTTTGCTTCGCCAAAAGAAAAGTAACAAAAGAAAAGGCGGTTTTTTTCCAAAGGCTCCGCCGGAAAAAAAAGGCTCTACGCTGTTTGCGCAGTTCGCTAATCAACGGTATGGCGCTGGTTTTCTGCCTATCATAGCCTTTATTCAGCCACTCAATCGTATTTCGCATCCGAACTATTTTCAAGCTATTAGTTGTCGTATCTACGGCATAAAAAGGCGCCATCATGTGCCTGGCTTTATCGCTACTATCGTTTATCGCATTTAAATTACCCCTATTAATACATAGCATTTCCGCAACTATTTTGAAATTCGCATTTAGCCTGCATCAATTAGGAGTAATAGCAAGGTAGTGTATTGCAAAAAGTGTTCCAAATTAAATTTCCAGTTCTTTCATTGGATCCCAGAACAGGGTGTCGAATTTTACGACTTTATCGTCTACTATTTCAATTCCTTCTTTCTCCAAAAGCTGCTGCATTTTTTCTGGCGGGGAAAAATGGTGCTTGCCGGTGAGCATTCCGTTCCGGTTCACTACCCTATGGGCAGGCACTTTGGGTTTTACACCGGCGCAGGTATTCATGGCATAACCCACCACCCTGGCGCCTGATGCGGCACCAATAGCGGCAGCAACAGCCCCGTAGCTGGTAACCCGGCCTTTCGGCACACACCGTACTACTTCGTAAATATTGTCGTAAAGGCTTATTGGTGCGGCTTTCTGACCGGGAGTTGGTTTATTCTTTTTCCCTGTTTTCATCCTGCATTCGTTTTAGTAACAATTGAGTTCGTTTTGGTTCGGGTACTTTTATGTAGTCGTACGGACAATTCAGGCAACCATTGCCGCAACAATAGCCACGGCGCAGCAGATAGGATGCCGTAAAAACAAGCAGACCATTTGGCAATATGTAGTAGTCTTCTTGCAATTTTATGGAATTTGTCTTTTTGGAACCTGCCTGCCGTCAGGCAGGTTGGGAATTTGGATTAGTTTGTTTTGGCTCTAAAATAAAATACTATTTGTACAGTAATCATCGAAATCAATCCCAATTCCTAATCTCCAACCTGCCTGACGGCAGGCAGGTTCCTAATTCAAATCCTTTTTTTCAAATCTGCCAGTTAAGGTTATGGGTGTGACTGGTAATGAAAAGCAGATGTAGTAGATGGTACGGCCGTCGGCGAGGTGCATTTTTTCGTAAAAGGTCTGGATGGCGAGGGGACCAGTAGCTTTACCTTGCCCATAAATATCTGCTATGTTTTCATGAATCGTACAGCCCTGCTGTTGTATTACCTCTAACGTAAACTCGTAGAGTTCTTTAGAGTCTGTTTTTAGGTTGATACGGCCGCCGGGTGTTATTATTTGCTGGTAGGCATGAAGAAACCGCTCGTGGGTAAGCCTGTTCTTTGGCTTTTTGAGGAAGGGGTCTGAGAATACGATCCACATCTCTGCGACTTCGGAGGGGGCAAAGTATTCGGTGATCTGGCCTATATGGATCCGTAAAAAAGCAACGTTTGTCAGGCCCTCCGTCAGCGCAATTTTTGCCCCATTGTATATCCGGTTTCCTTTTATATCCACACCTATGTAGTTCCTGTCCTTATGCTCCCGGCCCAGGTTTACACTATATTCGCCTTTGCCACAGGCAAGCTCTAATGTAATGGGGTTTTCGTTTTTGAAAAAGGCATTCCAGTTACCCTTCATATTTTCAGGATACTGCAATACGTTCTCATAAGTATCAATGGCGCGAAAGCGAATCAGTTTTTTATGTCCCATAGATTTGTGGCCCTCCTTCGGTAGACGAACTTCAGCGGGAAGGCAAAATTCAAATTCCTGCCTTTAAATTCCAAAATATCTATTCAGCAAGCAACAAACACACGCATTATAAAATAAATACTTCATAACTGTGAACATTAATAATTTGTTATCTTAAAAAAATCATTGTCAT
>CAIVEW010000028.1 GCA_903905065.1 uncultured Bacteroidota bacterium
CTGTAAAACGAGAGCGGAGAAAAGCAGGCGCTCTTAGCTCTGTTTCTCCGCTCTTGTTTTCGTGGTCTCGCCGGGAATCGAACCTGGATCTAAAGTTTAGGAAACTTCTATTCTATCCGTTGAACTACGAGACCATTTTGCAGCTCAAGCTGCAAAATGAGGTGCAAAAGTAAGATTATCTGTACAGACTGGCAAGGGTTATTTGCGCTACGGGTCAATTCAAAATTATCTTACTAAAAAATGCTTTCTATCTCCATCTCAGTGTCCAGAACATATGCTCTATGTCACGCTCCAGGAAGTCGTTGGCTGGTTTCAGGGAGTCGGCGTTGGGGGTCACGTCAAAATACAGAGCGCCGCGTATAAAATGTTTCACAGAGTCGGTTAGTGTAAACTGGTAGTGTGATGCAGCATTGCCACCTACCGTATAAAGTACTCCGCTTGCGTATGGCGTATGAATTATGTCTTCCTTTATATAGTCGGCTTTCTCATGGTGTGCAAACGAAAGGCCATAAGAATCATTGATCAATGAATCAAACCTTCCTGTGGAATTGAATTCTTTGTAGGTAATATTGATAACACCGCCAAGACCGGGGAAATTGATGTTTATCCAGTAGGCGTTTCCTCCTTTCTGATCCCTGAATACGGTGTCGCTGGATACGATACCATAGACGGGATATTCAAAAGTGTAGGGAAAGCCCGGTTTGTCGAAAACCTGGTAAAGATGCGCCGCCGGCGTGTCTATCCTGAAGTAGCCGGATGGTTTTGGTGGGTACACCGCAGGCCTGCAGGATGCAATAAGAACCAGGAAGAAAATGATAATTGCGTAACGGAACATAAAGTCAAAGATAGGTGGATTGGTTAAAAGGTTAAAAAGGTAATTGGTTAAAAGGTGCAGTATTATTTGCATTAATATATTTGCGCATATTGTGCTCTGCGCTATGACTATTTAACCTTTTACCATTTTAACCCATTACCTCTTTACACAAATTAGCCTAAATTCGCAGCCTGATAAAACACTTCTTATGGCAGATCAATTAATTCCCGAACAACCGCAGCAACAACTGAACATAGAACTCTCTGAGGAGATGGCTGATGGCGAATATGCAAACCTGGCTATCATTACTCATTCTTTTGCGGAGTTCGTTATAGACTTTGTAAATGTAATGCCTAATGTCCCTAAGGCTAAAGTTAAATCGCGTATCGTAATGACTCCGCAACATGCTAAAAGGCTGATGAAGGCGCTGATAGACAATGTGAAGCGTTTTGAGGCACAATACGGTAATATCAAGGACCAGGAAACAACGGCGATGCCGTTCAACTTTGGGACACCGACCGCACAGGCGTAAAACCCCCTCCGCCCCCTAAAGGGGGAACTTTCCCTCATTGGGTCATCGGCGCGAGGATAATAATATTTATAACTACTAAGGTTCGAAATTTGAGATCGGACCAAGGGTAAAGCCCCTTTAGGGGTTTGGGGTGGCAATGAACGACAAAATACTTATACTCGATTTCGGGTCGCAATACACACAGCTTATTGCGCGCAGCATTCGCGAATTAAATGTGTATTGCGAGATACAGCCCTGCACTAAGGCGGTGAACTATGACAGTTCTTTAAAGGGCATCATACTCTCGGGGAGTCCATTCTCGGTGAATGACCCTGCCGCGCCAACGCCAGATATAGCAGCCATGGCTGCACAACTGCCGGTATTGGCTATATGCTATGGCGCACAACTTCTTGCAAAACAGGCAGGTGGAGAAGTGGGGCAGTCCACACACCGTGAGTACGGCCGTGCCCATCTGTACGATATTTCAGACGATCCGTTCTTCGCAACCATTCCCCTCGGTTCGCAGGTCTGGATGAGCCACAGCGATACCATAAAACGCTTGCCCGATGGCTTCCAACTGATAGCACGTACGGACAGTATACCTGTCGCTGCTTTCAAAACGAGCGCCACTTACGCAAAACATCCGGTATATGCTATACAGTTTCACCCCGAAGTCACACATAGCACAGACGGCAGGCAACTGCTGAAGAACTTTATTACCGATGTATGCGGGTGCAAACAGGACTGGACGCCCGCTGCATTTATTACCGAAACTGTTGCCCGTATCAAGGAGCAGGCTGGCGATAAAAAAGTAGTCATGGCCCTTAGTGGTGGCGTCGACTCCACGGTAGCAGCAACACTCATTCACAAGGCTATAGGAGATAATCTGTATTGCATATTTGTGGACAATGGCTTGCTGCGCAAAGGCGAGTTTGAGCAGGTGCTGGAGGGTTATAAGCATCTTGGCCTTAATACCAAGGGCGTGGATGCCCGTCACAGGTTTTATAGTGAACTGGACGGCGTCAGCGACCCGGAGACGAAAAGAAAAATTATTGGCCGGCTGTTCATAGATGTATTCCACGAAGAGTCGCTGAAGCTGACGGATGTTAGCTTCCTGGGGCAGGGTACCATATATCCGGATGTAATAGAGTCTATGTCAGTTCACGGGCCATCCCAGACCATTAAATCGCATCACAACGTAGGCGGCCTGCCGGATATCATGCACCTGTCGCTAATAGAGCCGTTGCGTGCACTGTTTAAGGACGAGGTCCGCAGGGTAGGGCGCGAACTGGGTATTGATGAAATATTTATAGGGCGGCATCCGTTCCCCGGCCCTGGCCTCGGCATACGTATACTGGGCCCTGTTTCCGAAGAAAAGGTTAAGATGCTGCAGGATGCAGATGCCATATACATCCAG
Source organism: uncultured Bacteroidota bacterium (assembly GCA_903905065.1). Classification (GTDB taxonomy): domain Bacteria; phylum Bacteroidota; class Bacteroidia; order Chitinophagales; family Chitinophagaceae; genus Nemorincola. The sequence goes on from CAIVEW010000028.1 coordinate 2,743, forward strand.
CACCTGCGCGACAGTGGTATGTACAAGGAAGTTTGGCAGGCAGGCGCAATACTGCTGCCAGTGCAAAGTGTGGGCGTTATGGGCGATGAACGCACCTATGAGTACACCTGCGCATTGCGGGCTGTGACATCGGTAGACGGTATGACGGCCGACTGGGCGCACCTGCCGTACGAATTGCTCGGGAAAATATCAAACGACATTATCAATCGTGTTCGCGGCATTAACCGTGTGGTGTATGACATTAGCTCCAAGCCTCCTGCAACTATAGAATGGGAATAGTTATCCGGATGAAAAAGTATAAACTCACTATCCTTTTATTTACTTTGTTGCTGGCAACAACTATAGCCGGCAATGCCGTGGCCGCTTTCAAAAAGAATGATCAGTCAATTCCCCATAAAAAAAGCCGTTACCGCATAGATGTTTTGGTGCCGCTATACCTGGATGAGCTACCAAAGAATGGCGCTGCGAAAGATAAAATTCCGGAAGAAGCATTGCCGGGAATGGCCTTTTATTCAGGTGTGAATATCGCAGCAGACAGCCTCAGGAAAGAAGGGTTTAATGTTGATATATATGTTCATGACGTAGCATCAGCCGGTAGTTCGCCCGAAACACTGATTTCAAACGGAAAGCTCGACTCTTCAGACATGATCATCGGCGATGTTCGGCAGCAGGACATAGCGCTGCTGGCCACTTTTGCAAAGGCAAAGAGTGTGAATTTTATCTCCGCTTCGTCCAGCCCTTATTACGGCGAATCTATACATAATCCCTATTTTACATTACTGCAGCCATCGCTGGAAACCCAGTGTGAACGCATAGTAGCTGAAGTAATGAAGAATGCGCCCGACGATAAGATCACTGTTCTATACCGGTCCAAAGGCGCTGCCGACAATGCCTGCTATGATTATGTAACTGATGCCGCAATTGGCAAGCTGCATTTACAGTACATGGCTTGCGGCAAACCTCCTGGTAAAACGACCCTTGGGACATTCATTGATGCTGCGAAGCCCGTTGTCCTTGTGGTGCCGGTAACGGATACTGTTTTCGCAGCCAGCCTGTTGCATGGCCTTGCCGAAGATTTCCCAGGTACGCAATTTGAAGTCTATGGAATGCCCTCATGGGCTGCGATTGAAGCCTTAAAAAAGAAAGGCGCATTTCCAAATGCGACCGTTCATATCACCTCTACTTTTACCCTTGACCCGGCCAGCGCGGCGGGGCAGTATGTACGGCATACATTTACGTCATTTTATACTGGCAAAATATCGGCACCTGTTTATGATGGCTACGAAGCCTTGTTTTTATTTGCCAGTCTGCTCAAAAAATACGGCACTCATTTTAATGAAAAGTATGAGCACAATACCTTACCATCATCTTTCGATATTCATGCCAAAACGGATAGATCCGGCAATGTCCGGTTTTATGAGAATACGCACGTTGTTATGACCGTCCTTTAGTATTTATGCGCATATAAAATCATAATTCCTCCTCACCCTCCAATGTGACCGCTAAAAATTTTCTGCATTCAAAGCAACTACCTGTGAAGCTCAAATCAAGAATAAAATAAAAGAAAAGAAGCATACCTATAGGCATCAGATCGGCAATGTTTCGTGTTTGAAAATGACCATTGATTAAAGATTTTGTAAGTGCGATAATGCCCGCTACAACGCCGAACGTTACAAAAGAAACCCAAACAACTACAAATGCTATTACAATCTTTGGCAATCTCATAGTTATGTCAAGACTGGTTCCTGCCAGACCTTCATGTATTGAGCCAAAAACTACTGGAAGAAAACCGTGACGACCGCTTTTTGTAACTCGTATTTCAAAACGATTTTCGTTTACTTTCACTTCAAATGTTGTGTTGCCGGAAACCAGGAAATAGTCGGATTCCGAGGCATTTTTTGTGAGCGTGTTTTCTCGTAGTCGCCGGCATACCTCGTTGAGGCTAAGCTGCGTCGTCAGCCTGTACTTAAATACTGGCAAATATTTTTTCAGGGCCATTGCGGCTGGAGGTTAATGTTGACGGGACAATCTTATCTGTCGAAGTTTGTATATAATGAGTAATGTCAATATCGTTAGCAACGTAACGCTTAATAAAATGATGTATGGGTTTAAATCCTGCATGAGATAGGCAAGTACCACGATGGCTATGTTTGAACCTACTATGATCGTTACCGATTGCGTATGCGTAAAGCCCGCATCCAGCAGGTAATAATGCAGGTGGGTACGGTCGGCTTTAAGCGGGGAGATGCCGCGAGATGCGCGGAGGATGAATACCCGGATAGCATCGAATACAGGCAGGAACAGCATGGCGAATATCAGCAACAACGCTTTCTGCGGGCCGTGTATCCAGGTAATGTCAAATTTCCCTTGTTCGCCAAACCAATTCAGGAACAGTAAGGAGAAAGTGAAAATACTAAAGCCCAGGAACATAGACCCGGTATCGCCCATGTATATCTTTGCCGGGGCAACATTGAAGAATAGCAAGCCTATTGTGGCGCCCGCCAGTGCGAAGGAAATACCTGCCACGGCCATATGGCCAATGCAGGCAAAGAGAGCACCTAGTATAAGCATATACATGGTAGCGAGCACACCTGCAAGGCCATCGATACCATCCACAAAATTAAAAACGTTGATAAAAAAAGTACAGCAGAGCGTTGTAATTATGACATCAGGCCACCAGGGCAATATATCTATTCCGAAAAGACCATACAAAGAACCGATGCGGATATGGGCGAATAAAACAGTGACCAATGAGGCAATAAGCTGGGCTATGAGTTTTTTCGATGGCCTCATGTTCATGATGTCATCGTAAATACCGGTAAAAAACAGGATAGCGGATGACGCCAGGATGTAAGGCATGAAAAAATGGGCGTGCGGCCAGAAGAAGGCAGCGACAATAACATAACCAATAAAGATGCCTATACCGCCAAGGCTGGGTATCTCCGCTCCATGTATCTTGCGTATATCATCGGGCACATCATATATCTTATGGTTCTTCGTGATAAAAATGATCTTACGGACAGAATACGCACTGATGACCGCCGATAGGGCTATTGCAGCAACGTAATATACATATACAGGTATGGAAGCTAACATCTGGTACCTAAACGGTTTTCACTTTCTTTTATTGGAACCAATAATAAATCATTTTACAAAGTGGCTCAAAAAATCTTTTGTAAACGCGTATAAATTAAAGTCATTTTTTTTGATGGCTGTTGCCAGTTCCGCCTTCAGGCTGCTGTGGTCTATGGATTTCATGCGCTGTGCGGTAATGAGCTGCCAGCATTTTTCGGTCATCAGGTGCAGGCGTTTTGCCGGTTGTGTCTTTTGTGTATGCAGGAACTTTACTATTTCCGAAGCAAGTTCTTCAATGCCCGCGCCGGAAGTTGCCACCGTTTTTAAAACAGGTGTTTCACTTTGTCCGTTCGCCTTTTCGTGTGCCAGTATGCGCAGGTTGCGGTATAGTCCTTCAGCATCGGCCCTGTCGGCTTTATTTACCACAAATATGTCGGCTATCTCCATCACGCCCGCTTTCAGGGTCTGCACTTCATCGCCCGCTTCGGGTACCAAGGTTACTACAGTGCAGTCAGCAAGGCCGGCTATCTCCACTTCGCTTTGGCCCACACCTACAGTTTCCACCAGAATAATGTCAAAAGGAGCCTCCCTTACCACATCGGCTATCTCTATGATCTTGCTGCTAAGGCCACCCAGCGCACCACGAGTGGCCAGCGATCGTATAAAAATATTCGGGTTGGTGTAATACTCGCTCATTCTTATACGGTCACCAAGCAGGGCGCCATAATTGAAAGGGGAGGAGGGGTCCACTGCGAGCACAGCTATTTTTTTATTTTCCTTTAGCCAGTGATGCAGCAGTGCACTTACAAGTGTACTCTTTCCGGCACCTGGTGGGCCGGTAATGCCTATCACACGTGCATGGCGGGTTTCATGCAGGCTCAGTAACAGTCGCTCATAGCCCGGCAATGAATTTTCTACTATAGTTACGCCCCTGGCTATAGCACGAAAATCGCCCGCTTTTATCTGCTCATGAAGTTGTGTAATATTGTGCTGCACTAGATTTCGTTTTTGCCCGTTATAGAGTAACAAATCCCTGGTACAGACCTCCCAATGGACAAAAGTAGTTTTCTAAATAATAAAATGTTAGACAAATCCAATATTGCGATATTCTGTATGTGCGGAATGTTTGTTGGATATCTGTTCCCGCCGGCCATATTGTCTATTTCCATGATAGCTTTTGGGATAAACGCATTGTGGAATGTGAACCCGCGGCTCTGGTTCAAAGATAAGTGGTGGCTGATGGGTGTAGCGTGGGTAGCGATGTTTGCCATAAGTTGGTTTTGGAGCGAGAACAAGGGCGACTGGGAGACGCGGTTCCAGCTAAAGCTGCCATTTCTCATATTGCCGCTTGCATTTAATTTTTTACCTCGCTTTTCAGCCAAACAATTGCAATGGTTCATTTTGGTCGTGGCCGTTATGCTCACGGGCAGCGCATTCTACAGCATGTCTTTCCTGGTCAGAGATTCAGCCCACTACATTGCGGAATACAAACAGTCGCATATACTGCCTACGCTACCTAAGGGCGATCACATCAGTGCGAGTATGGGCGTTTCCGTCTTTATCATATCAGCCATTTACATATTGCCCCGGATGCCTGATCGATGGGTGAAATGGGTAGTGAGTATTTGCCTGGTTATTCTTGTAGTTCACCTGCATGTACTTGCCGTGAAATGCGGCCTTATATCCTTTTACCTGTTTGTCATTGGGTGGAGTATCTACGTTTTGGTAAGCAGGCGGAAGATCGTTGGGCTTGCTATCTTGCTGGCACTGCCGGTGGTGTTTTACCTTGTCGATCGTTTGGTGCCTACACTCCACGAGCGTGTAGCTTATACGGTGTTTAGTTATTACATGTTCAAGGCTGGTGATCATTCCGGCAAGTACGGTGATAACTCCAGGTTGATGTCTTATGAATTGTCGACACAACTTATAAAAAAGCATCCGTGGCTGGGTGTTGGAGCTGGCGATATAAAAGACCAGATGGACAGCCTTTATGCTAAGGTATACCCTGATGTGCAGCAGGTAGACAGGCTATATCCTCATAATCAGTTTCTCGTCAATGCGGTTGGCTGCGGTATCCCTGCTATGCTCATCTTTGTGTTCTGGTATTTCATGCCGCTTGCCCGGCTGAAGCGAAACCGGCAGAGTTTCTTTTTCTTCATGGTATGGTTTATGGGTTTGTTTGAGCTCATGATAGAGCCGCACCTGGAGGGGCAACTGGGGATATTTGTGTTTCTTATTTACTTGCTGCTGCAGCGGCAAGAGATGGAGCATGAAAAAGGACTCACCACAGTTGAAGTATAGTCCCTCGCGCAATTTATAAGACGATGACATAATTCCTTTTTTTAAATTCAATCTTCTTCCTTAATTTTGCGCCATAAAAGAACAGTGAAGTGAACATAAACGCTAACGTGAAATGGCAGACCGAGGAACAACACGATACGGATGTCATTGAGGAAGAATTACACAATCTTATAGTCTGGAACGATGATGTTAATACCTTTGATTGGGTAATAGAGTCATTGGTAGATATATGCGGGCACGAAACACTGCAGGCAGAACAATGTGCGCTCATCATTCATCATAAAGGGAAATGCGGGGTAAAGAAGGGCAGCTTCGATGATCTGCGCCCGCAGGCTGAGGGCCTCATAGACCGGGGGATACAGGCTACTATTGATTATTGATCCGTAACGTCTGTAGTTAATGTTTTTCAGAATGAACTATTTACTCGGGGTGCCTAGTAACGTATAATCCACTAGTATTCGATTGCGGAAGAACAACCGCAGCACACTATTCGCATAAGCGTAGTGCATTTCCTGGGTAGCCCCTTTTATCTTCATATCCGCTGGTGTGCCCAAAAGTGCCAAGGCTTGCAGAATATCGGTAGACCCAGATTTCAATTTGCCGGGGATACCATTATCAAAAGCGCATTTCTGGCCAGGTTTGCAGGTGAAAGAAAAGTTCTCAAACACGTCTGAATTTTTATTCCAGCATATGACGAGGTCCGTATTGCCCTTGCTATAATGCCACCACACTCTTTTTTTATGCTCCTCTATTTTCATGGGTTGCCCAAGGAGGGCGGTGATCTTTTCCTGCGTAGCTGTTTCGCGGGAAAGGTTGATTAATGACAGCAGATTGCCTGATTTGTCTATGGCAAAAGTATGCTGGGCGGTGAACAAAGACAGCGCGAAAAATAAAAACAGTATCTTTTTCATAGGCGCTTAAAATTAATTTTATACTTTGCCTCTGTATCTAAAAAAGCATCTCATCTAAATTTAGCATTTTTTTCGTTATAGGCCCATAGTTTTTATCGAATCATGAAAAAATCACAAAATATTATACTTTCTGCGGTATTGCTCACAGCTATTTCGTCGTGTGGCGGTGGTGCACCCAAAGATGAATGGTCTGATGGCCGCGACGCTACAGGCCGCACCCACGATACTTCTATTTACCGCAACGGTGGCTATCACTATTACCGTTACTATGGCGGGGGCTGGTACCCGCTTGGCAGGAACAATATGATCAACACCGGGCGCTATATTCCTGCCTCGGCTGCTGAGATTTCAAGCGGCTCATTCAGCCCGCGTTCTGCATCTGGTGGTATCAGGTCCGGTGGATTTGGCAGTTCCGCGCATGGTGGCGAATCGGGAGGCGAGTAAACAATGCACGACCTGATTTTTTTATTTTTTACTTTTAATTTTTGAGTTTTGAAAAGGCATACGATAACACCTCGGCCCGACTGGGAGGAGAAGGTAAAGCAACAGGGTTTTCTTTTCTACAAGAACGAGTCTTACTACACCGAGACGGCGGCCTATGAATTCACTGCAGCCGAAGTGGACCTGATAGAAGCGGCTACGGCTGATATTTTTGATAAATGCTGCGCGGTCGTCGAGCACGTGATCAAGAACGATTTGTGGGATAAATTCTTTATTCCCAAAGAATATGCCGACCTGATAAAATGGAGCTGGCAGGAGGACATGCCGAGCTTTTATGGCCGTATGGACCTCGCATTTAACAACGGAGATATAAAGCTGCTGGAGTTTAACGCCGACACGCCCACCTCGCTGCTGGAAGCAAGTGTGATACAGTGGTACTGGCTGCAGGACTACGATAGTAAGCTCGACCAGTTCAACTCCATACATGAAAAGATGCTGGCGCATATGAAAGTATGTGCGCCTTATTTTTATGATCCCAAGGTGCTCACTTTTGCCTGTGCCGAGGACAACCTCGAAGATCTGATGACCACAAAATATCTGCAGGATATCGCAGACCAGGCCGGAATACAAACAGACTTCCTGTACATGGACGAGATAGGCATGGACGATAAGAATGAATTTTATAAAACAGATGGTACACCCATAGGCAATATCTTTAAGCTATATCCTTATGAGTGGTTGTTTCACGAAGAGTTTGGCAAGTACCTGCCGACAACCCGGGAAAGCACCATGTGGATAGAGCCCGCCTACAAGGCGCTGTGGAGTAACAAGATGCTTTTGGTTTATCTGCATGAATTATTCCCTGATTGCAAATACATACTCCCGGCTAAGTACAGTGCTACAGAAGTTGTTTACCAGCCCGGCCAGTATGTGCAAAAGCCGGTTTACTCGCGTGAGGGCGCCAATGTGAAGATCGTGAAAAATGGGGTCTTGGCTGAGCAAACGGGCGGTGAGTATGGTGAAGAAGGGTTCGTGATACAGGATTATGCCGAGCTGCCATCGTTTGATGGCAAACACCCGGTAATAGGCAGTTGGCTGATAGGCGGTGTGCCTGCGGGCATGGGCATACGCGAATCTGATGGACTCATAACGGGGAACACCAGCAGGTTTGTGCCGCATTTTTTTAGATAAAGTCAGTCTTCGGCATTATTATGAAAAAGTTTTGGGAGCTGAACAAAACAAAAGTGATACTCTTGTTTGTTTCGATATATGTTGTGGGCCTTTTGTTTTTCTGCTTGTCGCTCCATGCTCGAATCTTCGATAAAGGTCATGAAGTTACCTTTCTTATTCCTTTAATATTTTCGATAACCTTATCGGCGGTATTCGTTATTAGAGGGACTATCTATTTTAATGTTATTGATAAAATTAAAATTGATACCTCCCAAAAATCAATCACGCCCCTTTTTGATAACGGATTTGTACTAGAACTTGATGATCAGCGCAAATTACTTTTGATTACAAAACAATTGTTGCATGGAACAATATCCGGCTATCCGGTTAAAGTCTCGTTTCGGTTAGGTAATAAATATAATTGGCCAATCATAAAATTCACTTTCACTGTTTCGTCAATAAATATTAAGGAAAGCAGTATTGAAGAAAGTATATGGTTCAAAATGCCCTGCTTTCCCTACAGAATGGTTTTGCTACCACAGTTGAGAAAGGACATAAAGCCTAAGGTGCTGGATTTCATAGAAGGCCTTAAAGAAAAGGGATATACACCCGCCGCTCAATAATTTCATGCCTGCAATATTTGTTCAGCTTCGATTCCTTTTGTCGCACTACCATTACCTTTGCGTCCTAAAATAGGCATCATGAACAACGCTACAAATAAGACTTTCAGGATAGGTGCTGATCTTACGGTGAAAAGAATGGGATACGGCGCTATGCGCATCACAGGCAAAGGCATCTGGGGGCAACCCGAGCATAGGGATGAGGCGATAAAAGTATTGCAAAGCCTCCCCGGCCTTGGTGTTAACTTTATTGATACGGCAGATAGTTATGGGCCATATGTTTCTGAAGAACTTATTGCGGAAGCGCTGTATCCGTATCCTGCAGGTATGGTTATTGCCACAAAGGGAGGCTTTGAGCGCACCGGTCCCAATGAATGGCATATCAACAGCCACCCCGATCATCTGAAGAAAGCGCTGGAAGGTAGCCTTAAACGCCTGAAGGTGGACAAGATAGACCTCTACCAGCTGCATAGGATAGACCCGAAAGTGCCTTTTGAAAAAACGCTCGCCTTTCTGCAGCAGGCGAAAGAAGAAGGGTTGATCAAACATATCGGCCTTTCTGAAGTAAGCATTGCAGACATTGAAAAAGCAAAGGAGTTTGTGAACGTGGTATCGCTGCAAAACAAATACAGCATCGTTTATCGCAATTGGGAGAAGGAACTGCAATATTGCAATGAACACGGCATTGCCTTTATCCCGTGGAATCCGATAAACGCCGGCAACATCCTGTTTGTAGAGAAACTGAAAGAGATTGGCGCAAAGCACAATGCCTCCCAACAGCAGGTGGCACTCAGCTGGCTGTACCATCATTCCCCCAATATCCTGCTCATACCGGGCACTTCGAAAGTGAGCCATGTTGAAGAAAATGTTAAAGCAGCAGATCTGGTGCTGACGGATAGTGAAATAAAGGAGCTGGAAGAAGTGAAAGTGTAATATTGTGTAGTATTTTTACGCGATATAACACTTATCTATGCGCACAATTTTATCGCTGGTTTTTACCTTGTTTTTTGTACAGTTGCTATTTGCACAAGGCACAAAACAGATCACCATTGATGATCTCTATAAGAACAATACCTTTAATATCAAGAGTGTACCCGGCTTCAATGCCATGAAGGATGGCGACCACTGCACACAGATAGATGTAGATGGCGGGCATCAGTCTATTCGAATGTATGACCTGGAGACGGGCAAAATGGAGAAGAACATCTATACAAACGCCTTGCGTGGCACCGGCGGGAAAGAACTCAATATCTACGAATACAAATTTAGTAAGGACGAACAAAAACTACTGTTGTTTGTAGAAGCGGAGCATATTTACAGGCATTCTGCGTCCTATCATGTCTATGTGCTGGAAATAGCTACCGGTGCCCTGAAATTGGTAGACGCTGATAAGATACTTCATGCAACCTTCTCTCCTGATGGCAGAAAAGTGGCCTTTGTGAAAAACAACAACTTATACTATAAAGACCTGGTCAACGATAACCTGGTGCAAGTGACTGCCGATGGCGACAAAAACAAGATCATCAATGGCAATTGTGACTGGGTGTATGAAGAAGAGTTTTCTTTCACCCAGGCATTCGAATGGTCGAAAGATGGAAGCTACCTGGCTTATTACCGTTTTGATGAAAGCCTGGTGCCGGAATACACACTGACAAAATACACCGGCCTTTACCCCGAGCAATACACCTACAAGTATCCAAAAGCGGGGGAGCGTAATTCCGTGGTGCAGATCAAAATATTCAACGTGCAGAGCGGGAACACGATCATTGCCAATACTGGTGAGACCGATCAATACATACCGCGCATAAAATGGACTACAGACCCTTCCAAACTGTGTATCTACCGGCTGAACAGGTTGCAGAATAACTTGGAGCTATTGCTGACCAATGCAACTGACGGCGGTACCAGCACCATCTACAGCGACAACAACAAATACTATATCAACATTAACGATGAGATCACTTTTTTGCCAGATGGTCACTCCATGATCGTGAAAAATGAAAAGGCTGGATACAGTCATTTATTCTTGTGGGACTGGCAAACGCTGAAATTAAAGGACCTCACCGAAGGGCTTTTTGATGTGGATGCGCTCGTCGGGGTGGACATAGAGAACCAGCTTGTTTATTATACGGCAGCAGAAAACTCGCCGCTGGAGCGTCAATTATATGTAGTGCAGTGGAGCGGAAAGAAAGATAAATGCCTCACGCCGGAAAGAGGCACTCACTCAATAATGCCTTGTGAAGGCTATGGCTACTTTGTAGATAAATACTCGCAGTTAAATAAAGTTCCGGTCTACTATTTGCGTGATGATAAGGGCAAGATCATACGCACGCTGGAAGATAATAAGGCGTTGGAAGATAAAATGAAGGAATACGCCATGGGCGACATTCATTTCGCAAAAATTAAAGGTACAGACGAAATGCTCAATGCCTGGATAATAACACCTCCGGGATTTGACAGCACAAAAAAATACCCGGTACTTATGTACCAATATAGCGGGCCAGGCTCACAGGAGGTAGCGGACCGTTTTCCGATAGGCAATTACTTCTGGCACCAGATGCTGGCGGAGAAAGGGTATATAATTGTCTGTGCAGATGGCACGGGTACCGGGTTCAGGGGAGAGGAGTTCAGGAAGAAGACCTACTTGCAATTGGGAAAAATGGAAAGCGACGACCAGATCGCCGTGGCAAAAGAACTAGGTAGCTTGCCTTACGTCGACAAAAACCGCATTGGAATCTGGGGATGGAGCTATGGCGGGTTTATGAGCAGCACCTGCTTACTCAAAGGTAACGACGTGTTCAAATCTGCAATAGCCGTAGCGCCTGTCACCAACTGGCGTTATTACGATAACATTTACACGGAGCGCTACATGCGTACCCCACAGGAAAATCCGGGCGGTTACGACGATAACGCGCCGGAGAAAATGGCCGATAAACTGAAGGGTAATTTCTTACTGATACATGGTACAGGCGATGACAATGTTCATTTTCAAAATTCCGTGATGCTCACGACCGCACTTATAAATGCGGATAAAGAATTTGAAAGTGAATACTATCCAGACAAAGCGCACGGCATATCTGGCGGCAATACAAGGCATCAGCTCTATAAGCGGATGACTGATTTCATTTTGAAGAACTTGTAAACCCGGATGACGAGATTAGAATTGAATGTTCGCAAATCGGTACTGGCGCGCTTTCTTTCCCGGAAGGCACATAACGTAATTCTTCCCGGTATGAAGGGGGCTTCCTTATACGACGTAGCGAGGTTTTTTGTGTGGGAAATAAGGACTTTGAAGTTGCAGGAACGTGCCGCCGCGGTTACTTATAATTTTTTGATGGCGCTGCCACCTACCTTTTTATTCCTGTTTTCACTGCTGCCTTACCTGCCGGTAGGGAATGTAGAACAGGCAATACTCAATTCTATAAAGCTGATCACGCCTAATCACAACATCTATGTGAGCGTGCGCGATGTAATGAAAGACTTTATGTACAAGCAGCATCACAATGTGCTGTCATTTGGTATCATACTCGTACTATTCTTTTCTTCAAATGGCGTTATGGGCCTCATGCGTAGCTTCGACAAAAGCCTCGCGCTGTATAAAAAAAGAACCGGTTTCCAGCGTCGGTGGACCGCTATACAGCTTACCGTTATGCTGATCGCAGTTAGCCTGGTGGCGTTCGCGGTTTTAATATTTCAAAGCTCTAAGCTAAACCCAATAGTGCTGAAAACATTTCATAGTATTGTTGCTGTGAAAGTGATCAGCTTTGTGATACTTACTGTCCTTTTGTTTACAGCCATATCGCTTATATACACTTACGGCTCTTCGCTCACGGTAAAAATAAAGTTTGTTTCTGCCGGCTCTGTATTCGCTACGATAGCATCTGTGATGGCAACAGCCATTTTCTTTTTCCTGGTCAATAACTTTCTTAATTACAACAAGGTCTACGGCTCTATCGGTTCGCTCATCGCTTTTATGGTGTGGGTATGGCTCAATACGAACATCATTTTGCTTGGATATGAGCTTAACGTAAGCATGATGCTTGGTCAACTGTCGCGCGATGAAAATGAGTAGAATCAGGATAAACATATTCGCCAAGGCACGACGTATGATATTTTCCGCGGCCTGGGGGATCGTGTTGTTAAGCGTAGCGTGTAACAATAGTGAAAGCATCCCGGCCACTGTAACTTTTACAGAGCATGTTGCCCCAATACTTTATACTAACTGTTCCATTTGCCACAGGCCTGGGGGTTCGGCGCATTTTTCACTGGTTACTTATGAAGAAGCACGGAAGAACGCTGGCGCGAGTGCCTATGTAACTAAGGAGCGTATTATGCCGCCATGGCCCGCTGATCCGCACTATACTTCTTTTAAAGGTGAGCGCATCCTAAGTGAGCGGGACATAAAGATATTGGAGAAATGGGCGGAAGAAGGCGCTCCTCAGGGGCCTGTCGACAAAACGCCTGCACTGCCGCATTATCCGAATGGATCAGAAACGGGCACACCGGATATGCGCATAGCAGTACAACCATATTTTTTAAAAGCAAACAGCAGTGACCGGTTCCTTTTAGTAAAGGTGCCGTTTGAATTGCCCCGCGATACCTTTGCCAGCCTCATTGAATATGTGCCTGGCAAGAGCAATATAGTGCACCATGTAAACGGGGATATGATATTCTATGAATTTGAGAAGAAGACGAATGTGTTTGCCGGGGAGCGGGCTCTGGATATGCAGCAGGATACGTCAAAGTTATTAGAGGCATTTCAGCGCTTGGATTTGCCAAATGATGATGGCACATACCCCGTAATGCAAAAATCTGTGGTCAACTATTTGCCGGGTGCCCTAGGGCAGAAGTACCCAGATGGTATCGGTGGATACAAACTACCGCGCAAAGGGGTGTTCCTGCTCAATGACCTTCACTATGGATTCACAAATAAAGAAGACATTACTGACAGCTCCTATATTAATATCTTCTTTTCAAAAACACCACCGGAAAGGCCTTTGCAGGAGTTTCAACTTGGTACACTCAGTTCGTTTGGTAATGCCCCGGTTTTACCCGACCTGATCATACAGCCCAATACCGTGAAGCCGGTGTATAGTAAATATACCGTACCAGAAGATATTTCCATACTGACCATAAACCCGCATATGCACCTGCTGGGCAAGAGCTTTAAAGCGTATGCATTAAAGCCAAACGGAGACACTATACGGCTCATCTCCATTCCCCGGTGGGATTTCAACTGGCAGTACTTCTATACCTTTAAAAAAATGGTGAAGATACCTAAGGGTAGCACCATTGTGGCAGAAGGAGTTTATGACAATACCAAACAAAACCTCAACAACCCGTTCAGCCCGCCACGCCTTGTCCGCGACAATAACGGCAGTATGAAAGCTACGGATGAGATGTTCCAGTTCATTGTTAGTTATTTGCCCTATCGCGAAGGTGATGAGAACACGAGCCTTGATGTTAAGTAATTTTAAGTTTTTAATTTGCGTCAAACCGTTATTTTTACAAAAAAAACACAAACATGAGAACCATACTATTTGCTGCATTTTTCGCTATGGTAGCTGTAGCGCCTGTATCTACCTTCGCTCAGGGGAAAGACAAAATGAATCCGGGAGACGACCTTCCTGCATCATCTGAGCTGAAAAACGCCAATGGTGCCAGCACCTCTCTGAAGGGCGCTGAAAAGGAAAATGGCCTGTTGGTTATGTTTTCCTGTAACACCTGCCCGTTTGTGATCAAGAATGAACCGATCACTAAGAAAACCATGGATTATGCCGTTGCCCATAATGTGGGTATGGTAATAATCAACTCTAACGAAGCACAGCGCGGGGATGCTGACTCCTATGAGGCCATGAAGAAATTTGCAAAAGAGCAGGGTTATACCGTTCCTTACCTGGTGGATGAGAACTCAAAACTTGCAGATATGTTTGGGGCCAATCATACGCCGGAAGTATTTTTGTTTAACAAACAGCATAAGCTAGTATACAAGGGAGCTATGAATGACAATCCTGGTGATCCAAGTGGCTATAAAAGGATGTATATACAGGACGCGATCAATGCGATGGTGGCAGGGAAAGACGTTAACCCGAATACCACTAAGTCCGTTGGATGCAGCATCAAGAGAAGGGCGTAAATAAAAGAAAGAAGGATTTTATAGCCCCGGTTTCCGGGGCTTTTTTTATGGTGAAGTGCCCAATAGAAAATGGTCATTGAAAACTATCTTTGCAACTCATGTCCGAAACCCACAAACAAGTATTCCTGACTGAGTCTCCCACGCGCTGGCAGCGTTTTAAATGGTCATTCCGTATTGTATTGTTCATCGTTGGCGTGATAACCGTGGTGCTGGGCGTTGCAGTAATGAAACAGCTCTTTGTACCTGCGATGCCACAGCTAAAGAATGATAATGGCGGGTATACCGCGATCATCAACAACGGTAAAAATGCAGCGCTCAGCAGTATTGAAAATAAATATGACGGGTTTGGTAAGTATATTACCGGCAGGGCAGGACTAACGAAGCACATCAGGTACGTAAGCAAGGCAGATAGCCTGCGTGCCATAATTGCACCAGTCCGGGCGGGGTTTTATGATGCCAGTGATGAACAGGCGTATTTCTCCTTGAAAAACAATATCTCCAGCCTGAACATGTTGCTGCCGCTGTGGATGACGATAGACTCGGCAGCAGACACAGTGATTGTGAATACAGATATACGGGGAAGGGAAATAATTAAAGCTTCTGGCGTGCCTGTTGTAGCAGTAATTTCCAACTTCTCGGGTGATGATTTCAATGGCACACCGCTCCACCGCATACTAAATGACAATAATAAAAAAGAAAAGCTGATCAGCGAGATCATAAAGGTCATTCAGCAAAACCATTTTGCCGGAGTGAACATAGATTTTGAGGAGCTGCAGGAAGCCTCTGATGAACCGCTGGTGTCTTTTATGAAAGACCTGTATACCCGGATGCACACGCTGCACTTGCTGGTGACTCAGGATGTATCGCCGTTCAATTCAGACTACAATTATAAGGAGCTTTCGAAGTACAATGACTACTTTTTCCTCATGGCCTATGACGAACACAACGGCGGTAGTGATCCCGGGCCTGTCAGTTCGCAGCGATACATAGAAGCTGCACTGGATGAAGCCGTGAAACAGGTTGACCCACACAAGCTGGTACTGGCGATAGCCGGATATGGGTATGACTGGCCAAAAGGGGATAAGGGAAGCGATGTCACTTATGCCGAGGCATTGAGCGTGGCCGCAGAGTCGGGAGCAAAAGTGATTTTTGATACCGACAGCTATAACCTGCATTATTATTACCAGGACGAAAGTGGCATCGACCATACTGTTTATTTCACAGATGCGGCAACCAACTACAATACGATGCGGTTTGCCTCAGAGTATAATGTAGGTGGCATCGCGCTATGGCGGCTTGGATCGGCAGACAGCAGGCTTTGGTCGTTTTATAATAAAGATCTCAGCGATGATGCGGTGGATACGTTCGATTATAGTGTGCTGCATAATGTGGAAAAAAGCTATGATGTAGATTATATAGGGGAGGGCGAGATACTGGATGTGATCAGCACACCCAGCCCAGGCCAGATAAACATTACCCCTGATACTGCGGAAGATCTTGTAAGCAATGAAGAGTACAAGACCATGCCATCCATTTTTGTTATTAAGAAGTATGGTAAGAAACCTAAAAAGATAGTGCTTTCGTTTGATGATGGGCCTGATGAGCGCTACACACCGCATATACTGGACATACTCAGTAAGGAGCATGTGCCCGCCGTTTTTTTTATGATCGGCAATAACGCGCTCAACAATATACCTATTGTAAAAAGAGTCTACAATGAGGGGTTCGAGATCGGCAATCATACGTTCACGCATCCCAATATAGCCGAGATCGGCAGGCAACGTGCGTTGTGGGAGCTTAATGGCACTCGTTTGCTGCTGGAAAGTATTACCGGTCACTCTACGGTATTGTTCAGAGCTCCATATAATGCCGACTCTGAACCGGAGACCATGCAGGAACTGGAACCCGTGGCATTTGCAAAAGAGAATAAGTACCTGACCGTAGGCGAGTCTATCGACCCCAATGACTGGGAAAAAGGTGTAACTGCGGATTCTATTTTCAATAGGGTAGTGCGGCAGGAGTCTCTCGGAAGCATCATATTGCTGCACGATGCCGGCGGCAACCGTGAGGAGACGGTAAAGGTGCTGCCGCGTATCATCAAGTATTTTAAAGACAAAGGCTACACGTTTACAACTGTTGCTGACCTGCTGAATGAATCCCGTGACCAATTGATGCCCGCCGTTCCCAAAAACAACAGCTACTACTACATTCAATTCAGCTATTATGTGGCGGAGTTTGCGTACTGGGGCAGCAATACGCTTATGTTTCTTTTCGTTAGTTGTATCATCCTGTCGGTATTGAGGATATTGATACTGGCTTTCTTTGCGGTTAAAGAGTATCGTGAGGAAAAGAAAGAGAAACTGCAGCCGCTTGCCGGCAGCCCTGCGGTGAGCATCATTGTGCCGGCATACAACGAAGAGATCAATGCAGTAAGGTCGGTAAATAATCTGCTGAAAAGCACGTACCCTAACTACAACATCATCTTTGTCGATGATGGTAGTAAGGATAGCACCTTTGCAAAAGTCTCGGAAGCATTTAAAGATAACAACCGGGTAAGTGTGCTTACTAAACCCAACGGCGGCAAGGCTTCTGCGCTCAATTATGGCATTGCACAGACCACTTCGGAATATGTGCTGTGTATAGATGCGGATACCAACCTCGCGCCCGACGCACTGGAACTGCTGGCCCGGCATTTCATTGATGAAAAGGTAGGCGCAGTAGCGGGTAATGTGAAGGTGGGTAACGAGGTGAACCTGCTCACGAGGTGGCAGAGCATAGAGTACATCACGAGCCAGAACTTTGACCGAAACGCTTTCGCAAGCATCAATGCTATTACGGTAGTGCCAGGCGCAATAGGACTGTTCCGGAAGAAGGCAATAGAAGATGCGGGGGGATTTACCAGCGACACATTTGCAGAGGATTGTGATCTCACCATGCGTATGCTCCGCGCGGGCTACCTGATCAAAAACGAGAACGAGGCAATAGCTATGACCGAAGCACCTGAGACACTTGGCCAGTTTCTTAAACAAAGGTTTAGATGGAGCTTTGGGGTGATGCAGTCTTTCTGGAAAAACCGCGATGCATTGTTTAACCGCGATTATGGCACCCTTGGCTGGGTGGCATTGCCCAATATACTGGTCTTCCAGATACTGATACCGTTGATAGCGCCGCTGGCAGATGTGTTTATGATCATTGGTATTATCACAGGTAATGCAGCGATGATATTAGAGTACTACGGATTGTTCATGCTGGTGGATCTCTCGGTTGGGATACTTGCGTTTGCATTTGAAAAGGAGAATTTGTTTAAATTGGTCTGGCTGATTCCCCAACGTATTATATACCGTTGGCTGATGTTGTACATACTGTACAAGTCCATCAGGCGGGCGATAAAGGGCCAGTTGCAGAGCTGGGGTGTGCTGAAGCGCACGGGTAATATGCTGGAGAACGCGCGGCTGAAGTCGTTCAAAATTTAAGTTTTTCACTTTTTAAATTTGAAATGAGTACTACTGAAAATTCCATACTCGGTTTAAAAATGCCCACAGACCCTCGATGGGCTGATCTCGCGTCTGTGTCTCTGGAAGAGATACTCACAGACCATGCTTTTTGTGAGCAGAAGGCCGCGACACAATGCATCACACTCATTCAGCGGTTCCCGGACAAAATAGAGCTGGTGAATGCACTATCGCCGATCGTTACTGAGGAGTGGGGCCACTTCCGCATGGTGTGGGCGGAGATGAAGAAGCGGGGATACACCCTTGGTCGTCAGCGTAAGGACGACTACGTAAACCTATTATTGCAGCACACACCCAAAAATGTGCCGGGAGATGAAGTGCTGCTGCACAAACTGATGATTTGCGCCCTCATTGAGGCCCGCAGTTGCGAACGGTTTCGTTTGTTGTCCGAAGGCCTTGAAGAAGATGCGCTGCGTAGCTTTTACTACAAATTCATGATATCCGAAGCGGGGCATTACCGCCTGTTCATTGAGCTTGCTGAACAATATTATCCCATAGAAAAAGTGCGCGCGGCCTGGCAACAATGGCTGGATATTGAAACGCAAGTTCTACAGCTGTTAGCACCTCGCGGCGACCGCATGCATTAAGGTGTAAGGCGATATAATGCGCCTCCGTCTCCGGCCATCAGCAGGTCGCCGTTAGGGCAGCGGGCTATGCTGCGTATGGCGTTTGTGGTAAACTGTTTGTATTCCGCCCAGTGCCTGCCCCCATCGGCTGAATGGATCACTTTGCCACCTTCGCCTGCGGCCCAGCCACTATTATCATCGGTAAATAAAATACACAAAAGCCGGTAGCGGGGCAGTATAATGTCATTACCATTCCGGTAGCGCGTCCAGTTGGTGCCGCCGTCCGAGGTATAGTAAATTCCCCCGTTGTAACCGCACATCCATATTTCATCACCATGTATGTCCATAGCCATGAAGTTGTCACCTACTACATTCTGGAACGCCCATGTTTTGCCGCCATCAGTTGTTTTCTGCATGGCACCGTAGCCGCAGATATAGCCGGTTGTGGCTGACGTCATCGTGATTTTGTTCAGCTCGTAGCCTAGCGAATCAAACCTGGTAACGTTGCCGTTGCTGTCCAGGTATTGCAGCGTTCCTTCGTTGAAGCTAACGCCACCCACGGCAATTGCATGTGCCGCATCTGTAAAAGCTATGCCCGAGAATGCAAAATAGTACATCTGCGTAAACAGCCATGTATTGCCCGTGTCATAAGAGCGGAGGAACTTGCCATCGAACCCGCAGGCGCATATGGCGCCCGAAGGTGATACAACCATATCATACAGCCCTTTGCCGGCAACCGGGAATGAGGTCTTTTGCCAGGTAAAGCCGCCATCGTGGGTGGTTAGCACCACGGCGTCAGCAAAGCGCTCACCTCCCGCTATAAAGCCCGTATTGTTGTCAATGAACAGGATCTTGTTCAGCCGATCGGTGTCTGTATAACTGTTTATTTTCTGCACACTTTGAAAATAAAGCATGTCTTTTTTACAGGCATTAAACAGGAAAGTAACAAACAATAAAACTAAAATAAGCAGCCTCTGCATTCGGTGACGGTCTGAACCTGGATTTACTTGATGAAACGATTTTCTTGATTTTAAAAAATTGCTCACCTGCCTACCGGCCGGCAGGCTTTTTGCAGAAAAATATTATTGCACACATTTTTGTTGATAATCAATGATGTAAGTAAAATTGTTGCTCATTTATTGCTCACTTCTGAATTGCAGATTCAGCGGATTTTTTGATCTCACAGAATTGCTTTTCAGTTTTTTCTTCTCGTTTTATGTAGCATATTTCACGCAAGGGCGCAGAGAACAAATGCAAACCTGCCTGCCGGTAGGCAAGGGCCACAAAGTGTCAAATGCGAAAAGCGTTATCTACGTAACAAAGGTAGGATGGAAAATGATTGGGCGCAAAAAAAGAAGTCCACATTTTAGGGAGGGCATTATACAGGCGTCGCAGACGCGGCACCGGGGCATCCTCGTTTCAAACGAGGACGAGTGGATGGCCTTAAAAAGACAGCATGAATTATTCTTTTATAAATGTTGCGCTTTTTTGCTGATCTCCGTTTCGGTACAATATGTGGTAGGGGCCAGGCAGTAAGGAGTTTATGTGGATAACGTCTTTTTTGTTGCTCCTTGTAATTGAAACACTCACGACCTGCCCAATTGAATTATAGATCGTTACCGACTCATCGCTTGTTAGACCACTGCTGCTTTCGATGTATACTTTATCCTGGGCAGGGTTTGGGTAAATATTTATTGAGGTTAGTTGTCCCACGTAATTAACTGAACTCGGTATCGCGGCCGGGGGATTAAAGTAATCTGCCCAAGCAGTGTCGGCTACAATCTTGATTTCTGAATAGCTGGTGTGAGAACAATAGTTGTCTGAGTCTGGATAGGTAGTTAAGAGCGCATACACAATCTTGATAGTCCCACCCGCTGGAAAAATATTATCGCCACTTGAGAGTATGAATTGTTTTTTGGGATAGGGATCGTTATTGCAGACACATTCAGACCATTTACTGCTATCAGATGGGTCACCTGTGAATACATAATTGCAATTGGGTCCGGTACCATGTCCTGTGCTTGGCACCCCTGACCCTAGGAAATCATTTGTAAGATGTGAGCCATCCGCAAGCTTTGCTCGCATATAGTTATTATACTGTGTATCCGCTATGGGGGCTCTGAAAGCAGACGTGTCGTATTCTATAAAATAGGTAAAGCTGCCAGCGGGAACATAGCTGGTACCCACATCGCCTGGAGAAACGACCATAGTTACTGCAGAGACGGGTTTCCAAGCGGCAATGTTAACAGGATGGCCCCCGCTGGAGCCGTCGTCTTTCAAAGCTTGGTAGGTTATGCCCATTCGCCACACAGAATCAAAACCGATGTAATCGTTATATATTCCCCCTAGTTGAGGATAACCATAAAGTCCTGCTCTGAAATTATTGTAAGTATTCGGAGAACGATTTATGAGCGTGTATTCCGTATATACTACGTTATCAATAAACGTATTCCTTTTATAGGCGTAGCTAGCGGCATGTATTTCTATTCCCATTGGTTTTCCATTTGTTTCAGAATGAGATGGACCGTTATCGCTAAATACCCACCAAGCTGCCTGGTCGCCTTTTATATCGGGATATTCTCCTAGTAACGGTTCGTAGATGCCATTTCCGTTAAGATCAATAAACGGAGCCATGTCGCTCGTTATGGTGAGCATTGCACCTGCAGCACCTTGGGCATAAATATTCCCTTTACCGGGCCAGGACAAAATGGACGGCGGAGTATTTGCGATGGTGTGGGTAGCAAGGCTCAGAAAATACTGGATATCGGAAGTCTTCACTTTCCATATTTTGGCCCAGGTATTTGCAGTTGCCAGCGTTATTGTATCGCTTGCTTCCAGTGGTCCAGGCCAATAGTCTGAAGGGCCACCGGTTCCAGCAGAGATGTGGAGTTGGGATGATCCGTCATAGCCACTTATCCATATTTCAGCAATTCCGTTTATAAAGTTATTGGTATCGGTAGGCAGGTAGCTTTCAAAAATGCCACGATTGACAAAAATCCGAGAATCAATATTGTTGGCATCAACGGAATCTATGACATTATAGGTTTGTGCAGACAAATTGTCAAAAACAAAGCACGTCAGTAAGGCAAGAAGTAAGAATTTTCTCATGATAGCCGTTTTGGTAGCTCTTATATAGACGTAAAACTATACGAGAATCTTGGGTAAGGCGGAAAATTTTCGAGATGGATTGTGTTCGGACTTACACCATCTGCCTGGCCTTCAGTTCCAGATATTTATTTACTACGTCTACCGAAAGGTCTTGTGGGGTGGTGAGAATAGAAAGAATTCCATGCATTCGTAGCTCTTTTACTATGAGGCGTTTTTCCAGGTCGAACTGGTCGGCTATGGTTTTTATGTAGATACCTTCGATGCTGTCCGGGTTAGATTCGTGGATTTCTTTGAGGAGTGTATTCTGGAAAAAGATCACGCAGACCAGGTGGCGCTGGGCTATCCTCTTGAGAAAGGATAGCTGCCTTTCCAGTGAAGAGTAGGTCTCGAAATTGGTGAATAAAAGTATGAGACTGCGTTGCGTGATACGACGGTGTACCACGTTCCACACAGCCTCGTAATCGCTCTCCTTAAATTGTGTCTGCTGCTTGTAAAGCGTCTCCAGTATGCGGTGAAGCTGGTCGTTTCGGCGGTCGGCGGCTA
Source organism: uncultured Bacteroidota bacterium (assembly GCA_903905065.1). Lineage (GTDB taxonomy): Bacteria > Bacteroidota > Bacteroidia > Chitinophagales > Chitinophagaceae > Nemorincola. Next base: position 25,126 of record CAIVEW010000028.1, read on the forward strand.
CGATGTCGTTTATTTTATCTGAGAAGGTGATCAGTCCTGCTTTGTCTTGTTTCAGCAGGGCTACATTCAATAATGCGAGGCAGGAGTTGATGGAGTGATCCATCAAAGTCATGCCTTCAAAAGGCATCTTCATATTGCGGCCCTTATCGATGAGGCAATAGATCAGTTGCTGGCGGGCATCGGTATAGGTGTTCACCATCAGGTTGCTGCTCCTGGCCGTGGCTTTCCAGTTTATGGTGCGCATATCGTCGCCCTGCACATAGTCCTTTATTTTTTCAAACTCCAGGCTGTGCCCGAGCCGCCGGACTTTTTTTACTCCTGTGAGGGTGTTGCCACTGATCGCCAGGAGCTGGTATTTGCGTAGCTGCTGGAAGGCGGGGTAGACCTTAACTATTGCAGGTCCGGCAATTTTGAAGCGCCTGCGAATAAGCCCTATAGGGCTGGAGACGAAACAAACCACATAGCCGAAACCATATTCCCCGCGCGACAATGGTTTCAACAAATAGGTAATGGTGTTTTCAGCATGGTAGCCGATACTCACCGCCTTTTGAAAGTTCCTTTCCTGGAACTGAACGGGCAGCTCATCTATGACCAATGCCGACACCTTGAAGGGATATGAATTAGTTATCACCAGCGAGACCTCATTCTCATCGCCAATACTGAACCTGGGCGACGTCACCCGCGCTGCCTTGACCTCACCTTTAAAGAAGAAAAGCAAAATATATTCAAGGATGGTCAGCGAGAAAATGACAAGGGTGAGTGCTACGGCCGGCTGAAAAAGGAACTTGATAAAGAACGAGATGAACAGCAGAACGACACAGCCGCCCAGCAGGAGAAACCATCTCCTGTGAATGAACAGTGCGCGTATGTATTGTTTTTTGGCCATACCCCAAGCCCCTAAAGGGGCTTACTCTTGTAGCTTATTCAGTGAATTTGAAATGGTGTTTCATCGTTTATGTTGTGAAGAACAAACAAAATGCTGTTCATCGTTCAAAAGCTCAAAAAATAATGTCGCTAAATTGTGGTGCCCCCTTCAGGGGGACAGGGGGTTATCTCGGTATCTCCAGTTTCGCAATGATCTCTTTTATAACGTCATCTGTTGTTGCTCCTTCCATCTCTCTTTCCGGGGTGAGGCCAATACGGTGACGAAGTACAGCAGGTGCGGCCTGCAGTATATCTTCCGGTATTACGAAGTTTCGGCCGCGCAATACGCTGTATGCTTTTGCTATTTGCAGTAATGCGATAGATGCGCGCGGCGAAGCGCCAAGATACAGCGAGCGGTTGTTGCGGGTTTCCCAAACTATTTTTGCAACGAATTCCAACAGTTTGGGCTCTATGTGCGTCTCGCGTACCTGCATGCGGGCATTGCTCAGTATTTCCGGCGTTATGATCGCCTCCATGGTGTTGAGCAATTCCGTAATAGCCTGCTGGTTGTGCCGCTGCAATATTTTTATTTCTTCATCAAGGGTGGGGTAGCCCACTGTTATCTTCATCAGGAAGCGGTCCAGTTGCGCCTCCGGCAGGCGATAGGTGCCTTCATGCTCTATAGGGTTCTGAGTGGCGATCACCATAAAGGGCGATTGCATTTTGTGCGTAAGGCCGTCCACCGTCACCTGGCGTTCTTCCATTACTTCAAAGAGGGCGGCTTGTGTCTTCGCGGGCGCGCGGTTTATCTCGTCTATCAGCACAATGTTGCTGAATATAGGCCCGGCCTTGAATTGGAATGTGGAGGTCTGCGGGTTGAAAACGCTTGTCCCCAGCACATCGCTGGGCATGAGGTCAGGGGTAAACTGTATCCTCGAAAAGCGGGTGCTGATGATCTTTGCAAGCAGCTTTGCCGTGAGTGTTTTCGCTACTCCAGGCACACCTTCAATGAGTATATGCCCGTCTGCCAGTAAGCCGGCCAGCAGTTGGTCTATCATCCCGTTCTGGCCCACGATCACCTGGTGGATGTGGTCCTGCACTTTTTCCACGAGCTGACTGAGCGCATTGGTGTCTTCGTGCGGAATGTTGTCCTGCGGCAAGTCTTCCTGCGGCACATCGCCTTGCGGTATGTCGTTTTGCGGTATGAGTTCCTGTTCTGAAGATTCCATTATGTATGGTTGTTTTTATAAAATAGCTGAATGGTATTGTATAATTTGTAAAGATAAGGGTCATCTATTTTTACCGACCTTAATCTTATTTCGTGAATCATTTCCAAGGTCTCGCGCACTGTTGCTTCAGTCTGCCCAGACTTTATAGTGAGTTGGTTGATGAAATTTTCATTCAGCAGGTTGGTATTGAGCAGGTAATGGGTCCGCACCCACTCCAGGAATTGCTGCACCATTTTATCCGCCAGGTTAGCATGGTTGCCTTTGTTATAGTACAGCCTGCCCACCGTTTCTACAAATGAAACCGAATCATTTTTCAGCGGTGCTATTATAGGTATGATTCGCTGTTTTCTTTTTCCTTCAAAAAGTACATACATAAGCAACAGGAAGATGGCAAGCAACAGCGCCCACCGTGTGGCCGGGAATTTCCACAGGACGGACAGCCCCGATTTATTTGCGCTCCTTTTGTAATAGCTGTGTGTATATATCTTGCTGATGTTCTTCGGCAATGTCTGCCATAGAGCGTTGAGGTAGTCCACATTGCCCGGCTGTAATAAAAAGTAGTTACTGAGCACTAATGGCGCAGCATGCAGCGTAAGGTGTCCGTCGCCAATGCGGTAACGCAGCATGTCCGGCATCTCATTGGCATAGCCAAGCGTGTCCGGCACATAGATGCGCATATCGTCATCGTTCTCATCGGACGAGTCTTCCCGGTTAGCAATATTAGCAGAGTCAATGTCAACCGTGAAAAAACCTTTAATGGAGCGGCCTTCATAGCCATATCTCCGGCCCGGTGTGCTTTCTATTCGCAGCACATCCGTATTGTGCAGGTCGGGCTGGGCATAGTAGAAGGTTGCCGGTACCTCATCTCCCGGTTCTTTATAGCAGGATAGGTCCTTTTCTATTTTTTCGTCGAGGGAACTGCAAAAGATCATCACCTCATTTCCGTTGTTCACAAATTGTTTCAGGTTTCTCCACTCTTCATCAGACAGCTTAAAATCGAGGCCGCAAAATATGATCAGCGAGCGCCCGTCATCGTTGTGCTTCATCTTGCTGTCCATATGGTCGTAGCGAAATCCGGGAGACAGTGGCTCAAGAACAGCCGTGGGAAAAGCGTACTTTATGGTACTTGCCGCGAGGTAAGCGCCATATGGGCGCTTGTCGGTAGAAGATAGTGTTACTTGCCACTTTATTCTTTCCCGTTCTTCCTTGTTCGAGCAACTGCATAATAGAAGCAGCAGGACGGTTATATATCGATAGCGCCTGTTCATGAACCGAGTTGCTTTTTCAGGTTATTGAAAAGATCGCTGTATGCTTCGTATGCGGCGCGCGGTAAAGCAAAGTGCCCATACCATACATATTCGTACTGGCGGGACAATTGTTTGAAGGGTTGTTTGTAGCTGGTATCGCTTAACTCTGTGTAGTATTCATAGTTGGTTTTATCATTGCGGTACCGGATCAGTTCACGTTGCTGTAATATTTGCAGTAACCACATATACCGGTATCTCACCTCCAGGCGCAGATCGTTATTGGCAATCGCCTGCTGTAGCAATGTTTCCCAGTTGGTAGTAGCAATATCTTCTTCTTCATGTTGTGGCGGACCGCCTTCCTGCATCACTTTTTTGTTCTTGCCAAACATAAAGCTGCCGCTGCCGGTAACTATCTTGTAGACAACGAAGACCAGGGCGGCAATAATAATGATCCAAAACAGTACGCTGGCTGCTCTTAAAAATTCAAATAGTACCCGGAAAAGGCGGAGCAATAAGTTATCATGCGGCGGCTCTGGCGGCTTAACAATTTCTTTATCCTTCTGGTAGGTCAGTTCTTTGTCATTGGTCAGTTGCTGCCATTGGGCAGGGGTAATGGTTTCCGCAGCATACGTCCGAAGTCCAATATTCGGGCACACCAGGAATAACAAAAAGAATAAGGGTATGAGGAACTTTCTTGTGAACAGGTACATGACCTTCTTTCTGTTTTAGTTTATGCCTTTTTCGCTGTTTACCATGTCCATATTCATGCGCTTGCTCACTCTTATAGGATAGATTACAAAGTACCAGGTAATAAAACTCGCCGACGAGAGTAGTATAGTAAGGCTAAGCCACAGCGGCATACCGGTATGTCGGGTAACAAATCCTTCAAAGAAAGCGGCGACAATAAATACAGGCACAAGGCTTACAATTATTTTCACACTGTCTTTCGCTGCAGACTTTAACGATTGCCCGCGGGTATAAGTGCCAGGGAAAAGCAGGGAATTACCGATCGTGAGCCCCGCAAAACCTGCTATCACTATCGCGGAGAGCTCCAGTGTACCATGTATCATGATCACCAGCAGGGACTTAAAGCCCATATCGTGGTGGAAGAACATGAACTCGAATACGCCTACCATCAGGCCATTGGTAAATAAGAAATACAATGTGCCTACTCCCGCAAAGAGGCCCATGGAATAAACTATAAAAGCCACCTTGATATTATTAAAGGCGATGTACAGAAACATAGACAGTTCGTTTCCGCGTTTATACACACCAAAGGGGTCTCCGGTGGCGATGTTGCGCTCGGTCATATCCACATATTCATCACCCAGCACTGACCTCACAAATGTAGGGTCGTTATAAGCCGAGAAGACACCGATGGCTACAAATGCAAAAAAAAACAGGAATGTGAACAAAAGCAGCTTATGACGTTTTCTTATTACGAGCGGTAATTCTGTTGTCCAAAACGTGACAAGCCTGTGCTTCTTTTCTTTTTTGTTTTTGTAGATCGAGAGATAAATATTAGCAGCAAGGCCATTGATGTAACGGGATGTATTGCCGTATGGAAAGAATGTCTTTGCATAAGAAAGATCATCAACCAGGTAAGTAAATCTTTTTGCCACTTCGTCGGGGTCTTCGGTAGGTTGCTGGTAATTCTCCCAGCGCTCAATATTCTGTTTAATAAATTGGCCTTCGCGCATATAGGTTCAAAGAAATAAAGATAAATTAAAAACCCCAAACCCCTAAAAGGGCTTGTTCGCAATTTTGATTGGGTTTAATAAAGCCCGTTTAGGGGTTTGGAGTCTCATTTCTTACCTTTGCGCGCTATGACACAGGAAAACCTGAAAGAGATGCGGGAGCGCATAACGCATCTGCATCGTTTTTTACTTGTTGATGATAAACTCGCTAAACTGGAGAACGACCGGCAACTGACGCTTTCGCCGGGTTTCTGGGATGACAATACAAGGGCTACCGCTATACTGAAGGAAATAAAAATTGACAAATACTGGACTGAATTTTTCGAACAGGTAAAGTCATCGGTTGAAGATTTTGCTATACTGCATGATTTCTGGAAGGAAGGAGAGGCCAGCGAAGAAGAAGTGAAAGAGGCGTATGATAAGGCCATCAGAGAACTGGACGAACTGGAATTCAAATCAACGCTTAATGCGCCTGAGGATGAGATGCCGGGTATGCTGGTGATAAACAGTGGCGCAGGTGGCACTGAGAGCCAGGACTGGGCCGAAATGCTGATGCGTATGTATCGCATGTATGGTGAAAAACAAGGCTGGAAGGTAAGTGAAGTGGATGTGCAATATGGCGATGGAGCGGGTATCAAACAAGCAACGTTGGAATTTGATGGCCCGTTTGCCTATGGATTGCTGAAGGCAGAGAGTGGTGTTCACCGACTGGTACGTATTTCTCCGTTCGATTCCAATGCCCGCAGGCATACCTCTTTTGCGTCTGTGTTTGTTTATCCGCTGATTGACGATACCATAGATATACAGGTGAGTCCGGCGGATGTGGAATGGGCGTTCTTTCGTTCAGGTGGATCTGGCGGGCAGAATGTGAACAAGGTAGAAACGGCAGTGCGGCTGAAGCATATACCCAGCGGTATTATAGTAGAATGCCAGATAGCGAGAACGCAGGGGGAGAACCGCGAAAAGGCGATGACCATGCTAAAAAGCCGGCTGTATGAAGAAGAGCTGCGCACGCGCCAGGAAGTGCTGAATGCCAGCAACTCTAGTAAGAAGAAGATAGAGTGGGGGTCGCAAATAAGATCATATGTGTTCCATCCATACAAAATGATCAAGGACCACCGTACCGATTATGAAGTGGGTAATGTGCAACCCGTGATGGACGGCGAATTGGATGATTTTATTAAGGCATACCTTATGATGGTGAACGCACCGGAAGATTAAATAGAGAAACGAGGCCCTTTGGGGCGGAGGCATGACTACGAAAAAGAAAGTTTTCGATTTTAAGCTGCTGCGGCGTATTTTTTCTTTTACGTCGCCGTATAAGGGCACATTATACCTGGCGATGTCCCTGGCAGTCGTGCTGGCGATTATTTCGCCGCTGCGGCCGTTCCTTATGCAGCGCTCTGTGGATGTGTACGTGGCCACTAAAGATCTGCGAGGCCTCATGCGGCTGGGAGTGGAAATACTGGGCATACTTCTTTTGGAAAGTGTGCTGCGCTTCTGGTTTACGTACCGCACCAACTGGCTGGGGCAAACAGTGGTGAACGACCTTCGCAATACCGTCTTCAAAAAGATACTCTTCCAGGATATTGGTTATTATGACCACATGCCTATTGGCACCCTGACCACGCGCACGATCAATGACATTGAGGCTATTAACGATGTGTTTTCAGAAGGTATCATATCTATTGTGGCGGACATACTTACCATTATCGCCATTATGGTGGTGATGACCATTACCGACTGGCGGCTAACCCTGGCTTGTCTCGCCACTTTCCCTTTACTTATTATTGCCACCTGGTGGTTTAAAGAAGCGGTTAACAAATCTTTCCAACGGGTAAGAAACGCGGTAGCTGCGCTTAATGCTTATGTACAGGAGCATCTTACAGGGATGTATATCGTACAGGCTTTTGCCGCCGAAGAGCGGGAGTCCGGAAAATTTAACGAGATCAACAAAGAACATCGTGACGCCAATATTAAGGGCATATTTGCCTACTCAGTTTTCTTCCCGATAGTGGAAATAGTGCTGGCGTGCTCACTGGGTTTGCTGGTGTGGTATGGGGTTACACGCATCCTGCATTACCAGTGCTCTATCGGTGTTATTATTTCCTTCTACATGTATCTCAACCTGTTGTTCCGCCCATTGAGGATGATGGCTGATAAGTTCAATGTACTACAGATGGGTATCATAGCAGCCGACCGGGTTTTTACGGTCCTGGATAGCGATGAGTTTCTTGCAAATAACGGGGCGCTGAAAGCAGCGCAAATAAAAGGCAGTGTGGAGTTCAAAGATGTTCGATTTAGTTACAAGGCGGGGAACCCTGTATTGAAGGGGATATCTTTTAAACTGGATGCCGGTAAAACACTAGCTGTAGTGGGGCATACAGGTGCCGGCAAAACATCGCTGATCAGTATTCTCAACAGGCTGTATGAGATCGAGAGCGGCGAGATATTGATTGACGGCCACGATTTGCACGATTATGATATTTACAGCCTGCGTAGTCATATTGGTATAGTGCTGCAGGATGTGTTCCTGTTTTCCGGCACCATTGCCGATAATATCACGCTTCGTAACCCGGACATACCCCGCGCCAACGTAGAAGCAGTATCTAAAATGCTGGGCATACATGATTTTATCATGCGCCTGCCCGGTGGCTATGATTTTGATGTTATGGAGCGCGGCAATACGTTGTCTCAGGGCCAGCGGCAACTGCTGTCGTTTGCACGGGCACTGCTTTATAATCCCCGTATCCTTATACTGGATGAAGCAACATCGTCAGTGGATAGCGAAAGTGAGCAGTTGATACAGTATGCTATAGATACGCTTATCAAAGGCCGTACTTCCATTGTCATTGCGCACAGGCTGTCCACTATCCGGAAAGCGAATGAGATCATTGTAATGGATCACGGAGAGATCATAGAGCGTGGTAATCATCAGTCACTTATAGAAGACAAGGGCGCGTATTACAACTTATACACTGCGGTGGAGCAAATGAAAGAAAAGGAGGTTTTGTAGGAATTGGTTTGATCGCATCTCCGGTCGGAATGTCCGTTAGACCGTTTTTTCTTTTAGTTTCCTTTTTACCATTGCACTTACCCGGTATAAAAGGAAAACACCCACCATCGATATACTTACCATTACATAGCCAAGGGTAGGGTAATGTTCCAGCGGGCTGAATTTGTCTTTTTGCACCACGATCATTCCTGCGACAGCGGCGGCAATGCCACCCGCTATTTGCTGCAAGGAGGAATTAACACTCATAAATGCGCCACGATCCTGCATATCCGGTATTCCTGTAACTAATGCAGTTGACGGAACCATGCGGCTCATGATGCCGATCATCATGAGTATGTTGAGGATTATGACCAACCAAAACGGCGTTACCGAAAGGTGGGTATATATGATTACCATGATCATCATCCATAAGGAAGCTATGGCAAACAGTTTGAACTTATCTACTTTGTCACTGAGTTTCCCTACCAGCGGCATAATAATAAGCGAGCTGCAGCCCGATACCATGAATAAGGTGGGCAGTTGACCCTGGGTAATATGTAGATTGTTTATCGAAAATGCGCTGCTGAAGGGCATCATCATGAACCCACCGATAGATTGTAGTGCTGTCGCAGTGAAAGCTACCCGGTAATCTTTTTTCGCTACGGTATGCAGCAGATGGCTCAACACATTACGGTCTCCCTGCAGCGCCAGGTGCTTGGTTACGGGTTGTAATTTCAACATGATCAGGATCGCAACAATGCTGGCAACGATAGCCACCATGATAAAAGGTGATTGCCAGCCCCACACATTGGCAATATACAAACTGATGGGAATGCCCAATACTGGCTGGCGCCAAATCCCATTTGTATAAAACCCATTACCCTCCCTCGATGATGTATGTCGAACAAGTCGGTGATTATAGCCATAGAAATGGAACCAATGACTCCGCCAAATAAGCCGGTGATGATACGGGCGGCTATGAGCAGCGGGTATGTGTTCGCAAGGCTGCAGAATACGGTGCCCATTATGAAACCTATATAGAAAAACAACAGCAGCTTTTTTCGGTCGAAACGATCGGCGAAGCCTGCGGTGAGCAACCCGGAAATACCCGCGCTGAACGCATAAGCAGACACTGCCAGCCCAAACTGCGCAGGCTTAAGCGTTAATGATTTCATAAGCATGTCTCCCAGCGGGGACATCACCATAAAATCAAGGATCACGGAAAATTGGGTTATCGCGAGTATGAATATGACAAACTTTTGATAGGAGGTGAATGGGATCCTGGTTGATTCTTTTTTCATGTATGGAATTAAGGGTAGCAAAAGTAATCTGTTGTAGGGAATATTTTTATTATTTATTTATAAACATTGTGCAATATTTCTCCGGAGAAGACCGTTCGCCAACCGTGTTGTACATCGCAGGCATAAACCGGTGAATACCTTACTGAAAACAGCTAAATTGTGGCCGGAATGAAGGTGGCATTCGTACAGGATTGGTTTAATGCTAATGGCGGCGCGGAAAAAGTAGCCGGCAGCATACTTGATATTTATGATAAAGAGGATGTTACCATTTACGCCTTATTTAACCGTTTTTCGCCTGCAGCGAGAAAAGAAATATTGAATGACCGGCCAGTAAGAACCTCTGTCTTACAATATGTACCGTTTATTTCAAAAGTATACCGTTATTTTTTGCCGGTAATGCCCTGGCTCATGAAGCGCTTCAACTTACAGGGCTACGACCTTATCCTCTCCACTTCCCATGCCGTCGCCAAAGGCTTTCGTAGTGATCCCGCGACACTTAACATCTGTTATTGCCACACACCGCTGCGCCCAATATGGGATATGTATGACGATTATGCAGCGGCACATTCACTCGGGGGATCAGGCTTGTATAAGCGTGTTGTAGGCTGGCTGCGCCGCTGGGATGTGCGATCTGCTAGTCATGTTCATTACTTCATAGCCAATTCAAAGCATATACAGTGCCGTATAGCCAGTAGTTATGGCAGGGAATCAGTAGTCATATATCCACCGGTACGCACGGGTAAGTTTCTGTTGAGCGAGGCTCCGCGAAAGGATTACTATCTGTGCATGGGCCGGTTCGTTCCGTATAAAAAGATAGATATGGTCATCAGGGCGTTTCAGCAAATGCCCGATAAGGAGTTGGTGCTTATAGGGGAGGGCTGGGGCACAAAAGAGTTTAGTAAAATGCTCGATGGATTTGCGAATATCAAGTGGCTGGGCTACCAAAATGACGAATCGATGATGAAGTATATACAGGAAGCAAAAGCCTGTATCTTCGCTGCAAAGGAAGACTTTGGTATCATGTGTGTGGAAGCGCAGGCGTGCGGCACCCCGGTGCTGGCCCTCGATTATGGCGGATACCGGGAAACAGTAATAGATGGCAAGAGCGGGTACCTGTTCCCTGAACAAACGGAGGGAAGCGTTATAGAAGCCATAAATAAATTTGAACGGCGGCCGTTATGTGACCACGCCCTGATTCGCGAGAACGCACTGCGTTTTTCTGAGGAGCGGTTCAATCGTGAGTATTCGGATTTTGTATCACGGGCAATGAATGAATTTTACAAAAACAAATGATGAAATCCCGTTCTGCTGTTGAGACGACATTATCAAGCGAAGCCCATTCAGGCGGGTGGGGTGTTATTGATACGACTGCAGCACGCTTGCTGATGCTATCCTTTTTCCTGCCTGAGAAGTTACAAGGGTTGATCGTCATGGTTGCGGGCCTTTACTTTGTCGTACGCACAGTTCGCTCAAAGGAACCAGTTGCGGGGAGTACTTACTTCCAGGCTTTTGTTATCAGTAGTTTTTATTTGTTGTACTTGCTTGCTGTCCCTCTTACACCACATGAGTACCGGCCATTCCTTTCATTGCTGTGCCAGCGAAAGGCGTCCTTGTTACTTATGCCGCTTGTGTTTGCTATCACGGCGCAATCCTTCCGCAGGCTCATTGTAGGCGAGCTTATTTATTTTGTATATGGTTGTTTTGTTGCCTGCGTTATCGGCAATCTGGATTTCGTATATCATATGTGGATATCGAAGGAACCAGCACATGTGTTATCCCATGTCACCTACCGGGTAATGTTTGAAACCAGCACTGGCATTCATCCTACTTATATGGGAATGTTTCTTGCATTCTCTATATGTATTACCCTGCTTGCGGGGCCTTTTAAAGGGCTGGCGAAATACCTGCTGGTTTACCTGCTTTTGATCTTTCTCCTGGCATTGCTGGCAAAGTCACCAATTATCGCACTCCTGATCATTTTTATCCATTATGCATATATCCACCGCCAGGCATTATACCGCTACAAAATAGCGTTGCTGGGGTTCTTTGCAGCATTGGTAGCCGCTTGTTTTTTCATTCCTTTTATTGGTCAGCGGCTGGGAGAGGTACTGCAGTTTGCGGGCGTTGGCAAGCCCGGTAACGTGGCGGACAACTCTGTTTATGTTCGCAAACTCATCTGGAATGTGGACACCGATTTATTAAAGCATTACTGGCTCACGGGGATAGGGCCCGGGCGTGTATTACAGGTGTTGCATGAGCGTTATTTTTTCTACTCTATAGCGAATCGTTTCCCCGTCGGTTATTTTGATCCACACAATGAATACTTTTCTGAATGGCTGTCTTTTGGCCTGCTTGGGATCGTGTTGTTCGTTGTCGTGCTGGTCTTGCATTTCAGCAAGGCCCTTCGCACAAAAAATCATCTGTATCTCTACTTGCTTATTATCCTGGCGGTTACTTTTTGTACTGAGACACTACTGTCCCGGCAAGAGGGCGTTCTGTTCTTCGCAATATTCACTTCATTCTTTTTCTTTTTGTCACAGCCAACCGGCGATTTAGAATCACCGCATTGCCGTAGCTGAAAAAGTTGTGATTAGCTATTCTTTCCCGCTCATTCCTTTGAACTGGTGATGGGTTTCTTTAAACAGTACATTGAATGTAGTCAGTGACCCATATATTGCAGTGATATATTGCTGCAAATCCACTTTTTCGTCGTCAGTCATCACTTTATGTGCGTTTATTTTCTGTTCCATCACACGAAGACGGTCACGCACCATAACTATTTTGTGAAAAAATGTTTCGATAGGTACTTCTTTCGATGCCAGGGTCGCATCACCCGGTTTAAGTATCATGTTACCTCGTCTCCAGCGGGGACCTATTGGTACCATTTGGGTGTCATGAAGGCGCTGGTCCAGGATGTTGCTGAGCGCCTGCTCTATGTCAGCGATAGTTATCGTTTCGCTGCCGGGTGCCCCTTCTACCTGCTCTATTGTTTTCAGGTCCGCATAGTCTTTGCTGATGCTTTTGGTGCCCTGCTGTGATTTGAACCAGATAATATAAAACTCCAGTGCTGTGTCGACTATAACTCCTTTTCCAAAACTGGGGTGGTCAACCCGTGACCCTATTCCTAACTGTGCGCTCATAATATTTTGATCAGTTCTTTTATCTTTAGTGATAAAACCGTTCCAAATTACTAATAATAATCGTGATGAAAAAAGTTGGGTGGAGGCTTATTTAGAGACCATACAATAAATGTTGCGGATAAATATCACGGGGAGCGAAAGAAAATGAATCATCATTAGCTTAAGAAAATTATGCAGCCACTGTTATTACTCCATGGTGCCATAGGCGCGCCGGATCAACTTAGCCTGCTAGCGGCACACCTCGGAAAAATGTATAAGGTATATACGCCCGGTTTTTCCGGGCACGGCAGTTGTCCTGCCACGGAATCTCCGTTTTCCATTGAAATATTTGCTACGGATGTGTTGCTGTTTATGGAACAGAACCAATTTAATAAAGTTTCGATTTTTGGTTATAGTATGGGTGGGTATGTGGCGCTATACCTTGCGAAGAACTACCCGGAGAAAATAGATAAAGTGATAACACTGGCCACTAAGTTCCAATGGGGTGCCGAAACAGCGGAACGCGAGACGCAAAAGCTGAATTCACAAAAGATAGAACAGAAATTGCCGGATTTTGCGGAAACGCTAAAACAGCGGCATCTGGTAAACGATTGGAAAACAGTACTGCAAAAAACTGCAGAAATGATGATCTCATTGGGAAGCAATAACACACTTTCTACAGAAGACTTCCGCAATATCAGCGCCCCAACGTTGCTTTTGCTTGGCGACAGGGACAAGATGGTGAGCCTTGACGAAACCGTAGCGGTATACAGATCGCTTCCAGACGCCCAGATGGGAATATTGCCTGGTATGTCTCATCCTATAGAGCAGGCGGATATGGAGATATTGACTTTCCATATTGTACATTTTTTAGGGATTGAACTGATCTGAGGTCTCCGCACTTTTTCGAAAGATGAAAGGTATGCCAGAGGTATAGAGCACGGCAATATTTTTATGGCACAATATTTTCGGTTTTGCTGGAAAATATTTTTTTATGAAAACTGAAAATTCAAAGAATAAAAGGCACCGCCGCATCATCGCCACTGCAGCTGTGGCCCATAGTGCTACCGCACAAGTACGCCGCCGTAGCGGGGGAGATTTGCTGGCAAGCACTGGTACAAATGTTTCTTATGAGGGCGCAACCGCACCCGGTGCAGGTGGATCGGTGGGTACAGGCTACGCATCAGGGCAACCGGCCACGGGAGAAAAAATTACCGTCAACTCTGACTTTGTTCAGAACAGGGGCGGCAACCCAGCGAAGGGCAAGAAGGACGTAAAGTCAAAGAAATAAAAAAAACCACCTATTTACCCGACGTACTCACGTACCTCAAGCTCATCTGGACAATCGGTCAGCAACTGTGTGATGGTTTTATGCAGCGTAGGGTGCATATAGTTAGGGGCCAGCTCGGCAAGAGGTATTAATGTAAAGCGACGTTCCTGCATAAACGGGTGAGGTATTTTCAATTCCGGTTTATCCACAATAACATCATTATAGAGAAGTATATCTATATCTATCGTCCGCGGGCCCCATTTTACTGTTCGGTGCCTGCCCAGTCTGGTCTCAACGTCCAATAGTGCTGTGAGTAATTCTCCGGGTGTTTTGATAGTCTCCAGGCACACAACCATATTCAGAAAATCCGGCTGCTCGGTTATGCCCCACGCCTTCGTTTCATAGATCTTTGAGCGCTTCAAAACCATTCCGCAACTGCCCGGGATCATCCCTACGGCTGTTTCCAGCCACAATACGCGGTCTCCTTCATTGCTGCCAAGAGATAGATACGCTAAATTCATTGGCTCAAAGATAACTGCCAAAGTTTATACGCATTTAACTGATTATTGATGTTGGCCCTTGTATCTTTGCAGACTATTAAATGTAGGGATATTATGAGAGATTTTTTTAAGTCATTTTTTGCGTCACTGCTGGCAATTATTGTCTCAGGAGTCATTTTGGTGGTAGTTATTATCGCCGGCGCGGTGAGCTTATCCAGGTCAGTGATGGAAAAGGAAGATAAAAAAGTTACCGGCAACGTGCTGGTGATCGACCTGTCTAAAAGTATACACGAACAAGGCCAGACCAATTCCCTGGCCATGCTTAGCAACAAATCGGGATACGATGCAGGTCTGTATGATGTAGTCCGCGCCATTAGCCATGCTAAAACAGACGCCAACATTAAAGGCATACTCCTGAAGTTAAAACCATCCCCGAACGGGTGGGCTACAATGCAGCAATTAAAATTCGCTCTTGACGATTTTAAGACGTCCCATAAATTCATTTACGGCTACGGCGAGGAGATATCCCAGGGTGCATATTACGTAGCCTGCAGTGCAGACAGTATCTATCTCAACCCCGGTGGCGATTTAGAGTTAAAGGGCTTTGCGACGGTAATGCCTTTTTTTAAGGGCGCGCTTGACAAGCTGGAGCTGCAGCCCGAGATATTCTATGCCGGTAAGTTCAAGAGCGCTACAGAGCCCTTCCGCGCAGATAAAATAAGCGACCCTAACCGGCAGCAGATCATGGCCTACCAAAACGGGCTTTGGGGCCAGTTCCTGGAAACCGCAGCAAAATATACCCATTCCGACAAGGCCGCCATCAACGACCTCGCTGTAAAAGGAACCATTCAATTTCCGGAAGATGCACTGAAGAATAAAATAGTGGCTGGCCTGCTCTATTGGGACCAGGTAGAGCAGCGGTTGCGGGCGCGCACCGGGCAAAAAGGAAATGAGGATATCAGTTATGTATCATTGAATGATTACGCGGATGCAGAAAAAGGCGACGGGAAAATTAATGAGAACAGGATCGCAGTAATATTTGCCGAAGGCGAAATTATAGATGGCGAACAGACCAACGAAAGAGAGATCGCTTCAAAAGACATGTGCGAGGAGATTCGTAAAGTGGCCAATGACAATCGCATTAAGGCGGTTGTACTCCGTGTAAATTCGCCAGGCGGCAGTGCACTGGCATCGGAGGTGATACTTCGCGAACTTGTGCTGCTGAAACAGAAGAAACACCTGATCGTCTCTATGGGCGACTATGCCGCATCTGGGGGCTATTATATCTCCAGCATGGCAGATAGCATTTTTGCAATGCCCAACACGATCACGGGCAGCATCGGGGTATTTAGCATGATGTTCAGTATAGACAAACTGATGAAGAACAAGCTGGGCGTAACATTCGATGAGGTGAAGAATGCACCATATGCCGATCTGCCCACTTCGTCCCGCCCACTTACTCCTGAGGAAGCAAAGAGAATGCAAAACTCCGTGGACACCATCTATGAGCGTTTTAAAAATCATGTGGTTGATGGTAGAAAGCTTTCCCTTACCAATGTGGACAGCATAGCCCAGGGCCGTGTATGGACGGGTACCGATGCACTTGGCATAGGCCTCGTAGACGGTATTGGCGATCTTGACCGGGCGATAGCCAGTGCTGCTGCAATCGCTAAGATCACCGATTACAAAGTATCTACCTATCCCGAGCCATATGATAAGCTCAACGCCCTGCTGCGCAGGTTTGGCGTAAAAACAGATGCCAGCCTGGCTGTAAAAAACGCTATGAAAGAAGAAATGGGCGAGGGCTACCAGTGGTATGAACAAGTGCAGAAACTGCGCAAAGTAAATGGAAAGGCCATGATGATGATGCCCTTTCAGTTGAATGTGCAGTAGGTACCTCTCCCTGCGAGCTGCGCTCCTTCGTTTGCACAAACTCCGAAGGAGAGGGTGAGGAGGAGTGGGTGGTCTAGCTTCCCGTTGTATCTGGACGCTATTTCTCGCCGACTCACGACCCTGCCTACCGGCAGGCAGGTTATGACTAACGACTAACGACTATAAAAAATGACTATTTTAATAACCAACGATGATGGCATAACCTCCCCGGGCATACGTGCCCTGGTGGATGCCGTGAGGGGCCTCGGGCAGGTGATTGTAGTCGCCCCCGATAGCCCGCAGTCCGGCATGGGGCATGCCATAACCATTGGCGACCCTTTGCGGCTGGACAAGGTGGACATGTTTGACGGTGTTGACTCGTGGCAGTGCAGCGGTACACCTGCCGATTGCGTGAAGCTGGCAAGAGATAAGATACTGCATGCGAAACCCGATATATGCCTGAGTGGGATTAATCATGGTGCCAACCACTCCATAAATGTGATCTATAGCGGTACTATGAGCGCGGCCATGGAAGCAGCTATTGAAGGCGTGCCATCCATTGGGTTTTCGTCACTGGATTACCGGTTTGATGCTGATTTCACCGTTGCAAAAACCGTGGTGCGTGACCTTGCGAAACGGATGCTTTCCAGCCCAATGCCGGCACATTTGTTGCTCAATGTGAATATTCCTGTTTGCACTCCGGCCACCTTTAAAGGCATGAAGATATGCCGGCAGGCTTATGCCCGCTGGGCAGAGGAATTTGACCATCGCAAAGACCCCCGCGGCAAAGACTACTACTGGATGACCGGTAAATTCATAAACATGGATACCGGTGCCGGCACCGATGTGGAAGCCCTCAAGGAAGGTTATGCATCTATCGTACCCATCAGAATAGACTTTACGGATACAAAGATGAAAGAATGGCTGGAGGGGGAATGGCAATTTTGATTTTTTTATTGTTAGTTTGGAATTAGGAGTTGCGATTGATTTATTTTCAATCTGCAATACAATCCAAATTCCAAATTCCGCAAATACCGATTCCGCAAGATGATCTACAAAGTAATTGGTTTAATGTCAGGTAGCTCACTGGATGGGCTGGATATTGTCCATGTTCAGCTAAGTGAAGTGCGTGGCCAGTGGAGCTATGAAATTCTTCATGCTAACTGCATACCCTACAGCGAGCAATGGTCAAACGATCTGCGCGATGCCGTCAATAAGAATGTCGGGGATTTTCTAAAGTTGCATACGAGCTACGGGCACTACCTTGGTGAGCAGGTCAACGGGTTTATTGCGAAACATGAGCTCAGCCATCAAGTACATTTTATAGCATCTCACGGCCATACTGTTTTTCACGAACCTCAGAACCGTACGACCTGCCAGATCGGTGACGGCGCGGCAATAGCGGCGGTCACCGGGCTTCCGGTCATCAATGACCTCCGTGTTATGGATGTGGCCCTGGGAGGCCAGGGGGCGCCGATAGTGCCTATTGGCGATAAACTGCTTTTCAGTAATTATGATTACTTACTCAATATAGGTGGTATAGCTAATGTTACCGTGCAGTCAAAAGGCATTGCCTTTGACATTTGTCCTGCAAACCAGGTGCTTAATGCGCTTGCTGCTCGGGAGGGCAAAGCGATGGATGAGAATGGCGACATGGCATCGGTTGGTACGCTTTTACCCGGGATTTTGGAAGAGCTTAATGATGCACATTACTACAAGCAACTTCCCCCAAAATCACTGAGCAATGATGCGGCAATGGAGGTTGTATTCCCTCATTTGCTGGAAACAGATGAAAACAATTTCGACCTCCTGCATACCGCTGCTATACATATCGTTCAGCAAATTGTAGCCGCCCTAAAACACTACCTACATCAAAAAGAACAGGCAACACTATTGGCGACGGGTGGAGGCGCATTCAATACTTTCCTGATCACAGAACTGCAAAAAGCACTAGCGGCAAGCAATATTATTGTAGTGGTGCCAGATGCCCGCGTGGTAAAATTCAAGGAAGCCCTTGTAATGGCGCTTATAGGCACGCTGCGCTGGCGCGAAGAAGTGAATGTCATTAGTTCTGTGACCGGAGCAACCAGGGATAGTGTGGGTGGGGCTTTGTGGATAGCATAATACAAACTGTTTATGATACAAAGTACATGTTCATCATCCCTTTATTCTTGGCTTCTATTTCTCCCCTGTATTCACATGATATCACGGATTTTACGAGTTCGTATGTAGTCTGTGAAATATTGATTTTTCCGGCAGCACTGTTTTGCTCCATTCGTGCTGCTGTATTTACAGTATCACCCCAAACGTCATACGCAAATTTTTTCACGCCTACTATGCCCGCTACTACGCTTCCACTGTGGATACCAATTCTGATTTCGAAGGTTTTATCACCTGATTTTTCACGCCTGTCTTTCATGAAATTATTAATGTCGATAGCAGCCAGCACCGCTTTTTCGGCATGCTTCGGGTCGGGGCGCGGCAATCCGGCTACAGCAAGGTAGGCATCACCTATGGTTTTAATCTTTTCTATCCCGTACTTAGCGGTTATGTCATCGAATGATTTAAAACAATTATGCAACTCATCTATAAGTTGCTGTGGATTCATACGCTCGCCGGCACTTGTGAAGTTCACAAAATCCGTGAATAACACTGTAACATTGTCGAAATGTTTCGCTGTTGTTGTGCCCTTGGTTTTAAGCTCTAGTGCAACTTCCGCTGGCAGTATGTTAAGCAGCAGATTGTCAGACTTTTCTCTTTCTCTCTCTGACTTACTACGTTCCCGAACAATGAAAAACGAGAAGCCCACCAAAATAAGAACGCCTGCCATACCTGTATATGTAAGAGTTCGCTGCCTTTGTAATCTTACCTTTGCCATCCTTTCTTTTTCAGCATTTTTAAGGCTATCAGTTAAGCGTTGCCGGTCGAATTCATTTTTCATTCCCATTTTTACTATTTTTTCATCGTTCTCTTTAGAGTAGACCGAGTCCTTGATCGTTCGGTAATTATCGGCATAAAACAGAGCCATTTTGTAATCTTTTTTTTGCCGGTACGCTTCCGCCAGGAATTCGTAATCTTGTTGAAGTATATGGATATTTCCCAGCTCTTTCGCAATACCAAGGCTATTTTGCAAATATTCTATTGCTTTGTTCAATAATGCCGGACGCGATGTTGGAATCAAAATATTTTTGGCTTCGTCCGAACGGCTTTTTTTAGAAAGGTACCTCATAGACGTATCCTTAAAAATGCACAAGAAAGAATTTCCAATACCACTAAGGATAAGCGCTATTCCGCGTTTATTTTCGAGCTCTTCATATATTTTCAATGATTGCAATTCGAAGTCAATGGCCTCGCTGTAATTTTTCTGTTTGTTATATAAGTTACCGATATTACCCATGGCTATTGCCATACCTTGTTTATTTCCCGTTTCCTTCAGTAGGTTTAGGCACTTGAAGTTATACTCCAACGCTTTTGGGTAGTTATTCATGTTTAAATATATCGCTCCGATACTCCCATTGTCGTAAGCTATATCATTTTTATCTCCAAGGTTTTCGTCTATTTTTAAGCCCTTCAAGTAATATTCCAAAGCCTTTCGATAGTCGTTTTGAAATTGATAAATATTGCCAATGTTTTCGTTAACACCCGCGATCCCCTTTTTATAGCCACTTTCCTCATCTATTTTTAAAGCCGCCTGGTAATATTCAAGCGCCTTGGGGTAGTTTGATTTATATAAATAGTTGCTCGCCATACTGTTGTTTGCCGCTGCTATGTACTCGTTTGATTTCAGCCGTGTTGCGAGGTCTAGCTCCATCTGTCCATATTTTATTCCCTCTTCCGGATTAATGGAACAATATCCAAACGACAGGCCATGTAATACCTTTACTTTGTTGGTATCTTCTTTCTGTTTCGGCAATTCATTTATAAGAGAATCCAGCCGTGCCTGCCCTTGTAATTTTGCGGATGATTTTTCAACTCCA
Source organism: uncultured Bacteroidota bacterium (assembly GCA_903905065.1). Lineage (GTDB taxonomy): Bacteria > Bacteroidota > Bacteroidia > Chitinophagales > Chitinophagaceae > Nemorincola. The sequence goes on from CAIVEW010000028.1 coordinate 45,197, forward strand.
AACAACAATGGAATTATGAATAACGCAATAGTGAATTGTTTCATTAAAATAATTTCCAACAAAGTACAATTTTATTTGTATACTAATATAGTTAGCATTGTGATTTAATATCAATTATTTAAATTCAATCCGTTTCAGAAAATTCCGATAAAAAGAAATTAAGTCTAAATATTTTGTGTTTGTGCATTTCCGTTGTCCAATAAAAATACCGGAAGTGTTTTTTCGATACACTATTTTCGAGGTTGTTGGTTGAATTCGTTAGACAAAATGTAACTCCAGTCTTCTGCTAACCTTTTTTAACGTTATAATTTGGCCCCAAACTCATATATTCGCAGCCTAAATCTCATCAATCTAAATGGTACAAACAGATTATATACACGTGCCTTACGGCAGAACGGTGCATGGTGAAGAAGAGGTAGAAGCAGTGGTGAAGGTATTGCGCACATCAACACAAATGGGCAAAAATGTCCGTGACATGGAAAGCCGCGTAGCGGAACTGTACAAAAAGAAGTATGGTATTGGAGTAAATAGTGGCTCTTCGGCCCTGTATCTTGCTGCCGACCTTATGAACTATGAGGCGGGAAGTGAGATCATAACTCCTGCCCTTACATTCTCCACTACAGTAGCTCCACAGGTTAAGAAAGGCTGGATACCTGCTTTCGTGGATGTGGAAGAAGGTACTTATAACATAGACGCCAATAAGGTAGAGGAAATGATAACGCCTAAAACAAAGGCGATGATCATACCTAACCTGATGGGTAACCTGCCTAACTGGAAACAACTGCGCGAAATAGCCGACAAACACAACCTGTTTGTACTGGAAGATTCTGCGGACACCATCGGTGCGGAAATAGATGGCGCATCCAGCGGCCGTTATACCGACATGAGCACTACAAGCTTTTATGGATCACACATCATCAACTGCGCGGGCAATGGCGGTATGCTATGTGTAAATACAGAAGCTTATTACGATCGTGGCCGCTTGCTTCGCAGCTGGGGCCGTAGCTCATCATTATTTGTAGAGAGCGAAAAAATCGAGAACCGCTTTAATGTGGAGATAGATGGTATTCCTTATGATGCGAAATTCGTGTTCGAGGAGCCGGGATACAATATAGAGCCTTCGGAACTGGGCGCAGCTTTTGGCCTGGTGCAACTCGATAAGCTGAATAAGAACATAGATACCCGCACGGCCAACTACAACCGTATGCTTGAGTTCTTCAAGCAGTATGAAGAGTTCTTTATTCTGCCTAAACAGTTGCCTAATTCACGTACAGCCTGGCTGGCGTTTCCATCTACCATTCGTGAAAGCGCTCCTTTCATCCGTCGCGACCTGCAGATATTCCTGGAGAAGAGGAATATCCAGACACGTACTGTATTCACCGGAAACATCCTTCGTCAGCCGGGCTTCAAGCACGTGCCTAGCAAGGTGGCAAAGAATGGCTATCCCGAATCAGACAAGGTAATGCGTGGCGGTATGCTGCTGGCCTGTCACCACGGGCTGAATAATGAGCAGATAAGCCATGTTATGGAGAGTGTCACTGAGTTCATGAAATCTATATAAATTGATGTATTTCGATATTATTTTATTGGTATTCCTGGCTTACAAGAACAATGTACGGGCTAAGTTGAAAGGGCAGAACCCGATAATGTGGTCATTCATCACGGTAGTGGCCTTCCTGGTCACTTACTTCGCCGGCTACTTCTTTGTGGTGGTATTTTTCTGCAGGGATGTCGTAAAACTGGAACAGATAGGCGCTGTGGACTATAAGGCAAAACAAGCCATAGCCCAGCAGCTCGTGGACGCTTTTGCCGCAAACCCTTTGCACCTTTTCACGGTAGAGATGTTTGGCCTCGGCGGTTACCTGCTCATTCGCTATATCCTCAATCGCATGCCCGACAAAAAACAACCTGAAGTACATTGGATGGATAAGATGGGCGGCAAAGAAGAGATTTGATGCTGCGGTAATTTGAAAATGATCGATTTTTAATTCTTTTTTTGAAGCCCGGTAGATGAATCTATCGGGCTTTTTGTTTTGAATAACCGGAAGAAGTATTCTTCATTTTTTCTAACATTTTTTCCTTGATATGCACTTTTTTGTTAATTATGGTATGATTTTTGCTTTTCTTTACTGAGTTACCCCAAACACACCTCCAATGAAAAACCTGTATTTCTCGCTCATAGCATTGCTATGTTCTTTTTCTTCTTTTGCCATTGTAGCCCCTATTACCGGAGGGCTTGCCATCTGCCAGGGTGTGAGCACGCCACTAACGGATGCCTCTACCGGAGGTACATGGAGCAGTAGCAACCCAGCTGTAGCAACCGTTGGCAGCACCGGGGTTGTAACTGGTGTTTTCACAGGTAGCACCAGTGCAGGAACGGCTACGATTAGTTATATAGTAGGCGCCGCGTATGCCACGGTAGTAGTAACTGTAAACCCTTACCCGACAAGCATTCTAGGTACGTTAGCACTGTGTGTAGGTTACACAACTGCATTAACAGATGCTACTCCGGGTGGAACTTGGAGTAGTTCTTTTCCCGGCGCTGCAACTGTTGATCCTCCTTCTGGGGTTGTAACCGGGCTGGCAGCTGGCACTTTGGTGATCACTTACGCGCAACCGACTGGCTGTTTTGTTACGAGTATAGTAACAGTATACCCCATACCTGCGGCCATAACAGGGAGTTTATCCACTTGCGTTGGTTCGTCAACCTCGCTGACGGATGCCGCACCTCTCGGTGTCTGGAGTTCCAGTAACCCTGCCATTGGCTCCGTTTCAACCACAGGCGTTGTTACCGGCGTTTCATTGGGTGTGGCTAATATCAACTATGTATTAGCTACCGGTTGTATGGTGGCTACCACTGTGACCGTCAACCCTTTCCCAACCCCGATTCTTGGTACGCTATCCGCCTGTGATGGAACAGCAACATCATTGAGCGACGCTACACCCGGTGGTGCCTGGAGTAGCAGTAATCCTGGAATTTACACCATTAATCTTTTTACTGGCATTGGCACAGGCATTAGTTCGGGTACTGCTGTCATTAGTTATACTATTGGCTCTGCCGCTTGCTCTGCTACGGCGGTTGTCACTATTAACCCACTTCCGGGTCCAATATTGGGGCCTTTAACTTTGTGTACCGGATCATCAACTACATTATCAGATTCATACCCCGGGGGTACCTGGAGCAGTGGCAGTTCAAACATTTCAATAGGTTCTTCGTCAAGTATTGTTACCGGTATATCTGCCGGAGTGGCAATAGTAACGTACACAAACGCCGCCGGATGTAGTCTTACGGCAGTAGTAACGGTTAATCCGATACCACCGGCAATAGCTGGCATTACAAATGTTTGTGTAGGCGCAAACACAACACTATCAGATGCAGCAGTGGGTGGCATCTGGACCAGTGCTAACAGTTCAGTTGCCGCTGTAGCTGTGGGCACGGGTATTGTCAGTGGCATCGCGGTGGGTTTCACCAATATTTCTTATACATTGCCAACCGGTTGCGCTATCAACACAACAGTCGCGGTAATTACCTGTACCTGCTCTGGGACACCCGCAGGCGGCCTTGCAGTAGCAAGCGACACTGCACACTGCTACGGATACCCAACTACGTTCAGCATCTCCGGAGGCGTTATGACATCATCGGCGTTTTCGTTCCAATGGCAGACATCGCCTGACGGTATTACCTGGACCGACCTTGCCGGCGCAACTACCGCAACCTATAGTTATATTGCGCCGGTATCGCAGTACTACCAGTGTGCAGTTACTTGTGTTGCCAGCGGCCTCACTGCCACTTCATCTCCGGTCCATGTAACCGTAACCAATGTTATAGGTGCCCATAGTGTCATCAGCACACCGGATACCGCCTGCAATGCTGCACACTTCTATATCAGCACCTGCGGCCATTCTTCATCCTATAATGTCACTACTTATTTTGGTGACGGCTCATCTTCAAATACTGCACTTACCACCACAAGCCTTTGCCATGCCGATGTGTACCACTCCTATGCATCTGCAGGCACATACTCCGTAAAGCAGGTTTTGTACATGGGCTCAACAGCCCTGGATTCTATTACTTTCAGTTATGAATATTTATACTGTCATACACTGCCGTTAAAATTCTATTTCGATGCCAACTCAAACTGCACATTTGATGCCGGGGACGTGTACAACGGTTCGTCGCTATCTGTGGAAGTTGATTCTAATGGCATTGCTATAGACACCCTCACAGCAACCAGCGGGCTGTATTATAAAGCGTACGGGGCTGTTGGTACTGTATATGGTTTCAGAGTTTTACCGCTACCCGGCGGCCTGGTGGTATCGTGCCTGTCTTCAAGTACTGTTTATGATACCATTACCACCTATTCGTCATACGCGACAACCTATGTAGGCCTTAACTGCGGGTCATCCGGCGGCGGTTTTGATCTTAGTGTGGCATCATCAGCAGCATCTTCCACAGGGCGGCACACCCAAAAAACTAACATTACAGTTACTAACACCACTTGCTCGGCGGCTGCACCGGTGGTTACCATGGTGTACGATACAAAATACACGTATGATGCACCGGGTTATTCCTCATATTTAACAAGCCCCCTGCCTACTTCCGTTTCTGGCAACACGCTTACCTGGAACCTCAGCGCGCTTTCGGCCGGGGCCAGCCAGCTCATCACCGTCTGGATAGAACGGCCAACAATACTGGGTTGGCTCACCCCGGGAGATACGGTCAACACTATGATCTCTGTTTCACCCGTAGTGGGAGATATCAACCCGGATAATAATACCATCACAAAAACCGACAC
>CAIVEW010000029.1 GCA_903905065.1 uncultured Bacteroidota bacterium
CTTATCCAATCGGATGGATATTGTAAGAATCATTCTCAATAAAGAAAAAAAGGAAAGCCTGAATTTTTTTGATGGATTTCAAAAATTCATCCTTACTCATGATAAGGGATTTTTCAATCTCATACGTAGAAATACCAATGAAGAAGAATGGGTATACTATGATTTCAACAAAGATGAGAAGGATAATTCTGCCCCCAAGATCAAAGAAAATATAACCCCATTACAGGCTGCAATCAAAAATTTTGAAGAAAACGAATTTGAGAATTCGGGAAACAATTTAAGAAAAGAGGCGGAAGCAATTCTAACTGAATATCTGGATCCTGAAATGAAAAAACTGAGCGGTGATTTTGAAAGTCTAGGCACAAAGTTAGACAAGGCTTTTAATACAGTGATAGGCCAAAGAAGCCAAAATTTCAAACAACGCTTTTTGTCAGATATTCCAATCGAGAAGCTAAAGAAAATAAAAACAGACTATTCGGTTGATGTAACATTAAATGATGCCGATAAAGCAGCCTTGAGTAGCATTAAAACCCGGATTTTTGATTTTCTTATTGAATTCAATGATAAGAAAAATCGTAAGGAATTATTAATTGCCGATACAAAGGATATTTTGGATAGGATAATGAATTCAGCTTCGCATCATTCTGACAACCCTGTTTACCGGGCAGAATTAAAGGAGGCGATAGAGAAGATTAAGGAATTGAAAGATCACCTAAAGCCTGAGAAGACTAAGTAGAAAGCTAATTCTATGAACAAGTTTTAATTGCAATGGAAGAAACACAACATATAGAAAAGAAATCACTAAGGATTGTAACAGGCAATTCTGCCGACTGGAATGAGTTGGCAAAGGATTGTGTATGCTTTGCCAATGCAAGAGGTGGGGTAATTTATATCGGCATTGAGGATGATGATAAAGAACCCCCGGCAGGGCAAAAAATTGAGAATACACTACCGGCTAAAATAAGAAAAAGAATTTCAGAACTTACAGTGAACGTAGCCACCCATGCAGAGATAATAACCGGAGAAAATGGCGGGCAGTTTATAGAACTAAAAGTGATGCAAAGCCTATCCACGATTGCCAGCACTACTGATGGCAGGTATTATTACCGGGTATCTGATAAATGTACACCACTGCCGCCGGAAGACCTGATGCGGTTGCTTACAGACAAACCAGCATTTATCTGGGAAACAAAGCTGGTACGCAATGTCCGCAGAACAGAGGTTGATCCTGAAAAAATGCAGCAATTTGTTGCTGATATTCGGGCCTCAGAAAGGGTTACTGCATTCGTAAAAGAGAAATCACCGGACGAGCTGCTTGATTATTACCTGATGGCAGACGGAGAATGTCTCACCAATCTTGGTGTGTTGTGGGTAGGCAAGCGCACTGACCGGGCAAAATTGCTGTATGGTACTGTAATCCAGTTTTTCAAGTATGATGAAAGCGGCAGCCGGGTAAACAAAATAGTTTGGGATGATTTCTCCCTGAACCCCAAGGAAATGATAGAAGCAGTTTGGACACAAATACCGGATTGGAAGGAAGGTATAGAAGTATCGGATGGCATATTCAGGAAGTTCATACCGAACTATGAGGAAGAGGTGATACGAGAGCTTATCGCCAATGCCTTAGTGCATCGGCCATACACCACCAGAGGAGATATTTTCATCAACCTTTATACCGACCGTATTGAGATGCACAATCCGGGCCTGCTGCCGACGGGCGTAACACCGGAAAATATGCTGCATAAAACAGTCAGGCGCAATGAGCATCTTGCCAAAGTATTTTATGATCTGAAACTAATGGAGCGTGAAGGCACCGGCTATGATAAAATGTATGAGGTATTGCTTTCTAACGGAAAGCAAATTCCGGTTGTAACAGAGGGTGATGACAGGGTAACCGTTACCATAAAGAAACGGATTACCAGGGATGAAGTTGTAAAATTGGTTAGCCGGGCAAATGAAGAATTCCAGCTTCGCCAAAAAGAGATTATTTGCCTCGGGCTAATTGCACAGCATACGGCTTTATCCGCAATTGAATTTTCAAAAATCCTGAACCTGAAACAATCAAATGCAATACGGGATTGGTTGGGTAGGTTGATAGATTTAGACTTGGTAAAAACAAAAGGAAAGACAAAAGGCGTTGAATATTACCTAAACCCCGAATTTCTAAGAAAGGCAAATTTTAAAGGTAAAACCAACCTCATAAAAATAGAAGACCATAGATTAAAGGAGTTAATTTATCAGGATTTAACGACATACCCCGGTAGTTCTGTCAGCGATATCCATCAAAGGGTCGGACATGAAATTCCAGTTCGGAAGATTAAATCTCAGTTAGACGACATGGTAAAAAATAGTATTATAGAGACAGTAGGTGAAACAAAGGGCAGGCGATATTTAATTAAACAAAACAGCGTGAAATAAATAGCCATTTTTGAACGTGATGTGTAAATAAAGGTGGTCGAAAAAACATAACTCATTGAAAATCAATTGTTTTATTTCAAAAAAATGCGTGAAAAAATAACTGTGTTGTTGAAATAATTGTTCAAAAAAGGGCTGAAGATATATTATTTATAATGTAATTCGTCAAAACTTTAGGGTGTTAAATCAATAAAAATGTCATAATATGAAACAAATAGCACTTCTTACTCTGGGCTTTTTTCTCATTTGTGAACAATCGTTTGCACAAATAACGCTCAATATGTCCGGTTATCCGACGAGCTTTAGCGGGGCTGATTCAGTAAAGGCTACTATTGGTAATACCGGAATAACATCGATTATACCGGGTGTAAATGCCACATGGGATTTTTCCGGTGTCATTTACAGCGGCAGCAATTATTTAACTCAATTTATTGGAGTGCCTTCACCAGAAACATTTGGAACTCCTTTATCATTGGGATCAGGCATTACATCATATCAATCTATTAATTTTAATAAAATAAGCAGTACAGGATATACAGTTGATGCCGATAGTATCAGCTACCAGTATATTTCTCTTACACCTTTAACGGCAGGGGCATTCGACAGTTTAATTTTCCCAAATCAAATTAATTATTATAGTTCACCGGAAACAGTAATTCCTTTCCCAGCCACAATGGGTACGAACTGGAGCAATAACTTTTCTTATGCCGACAATTTCTTTCTAACGGTTGGCTCACTTTCATTAAGTCATTCAGCAGGTCAATTAAAATATACTTTCTCAAAAACAGATACAGTTGTCGGCTGGGGACAAATGAGGGTAAAGAATATTGGCGGTACCCATTCCGGTTATATGGATGTTTTGCAGGTAAAAAGAATATTAAACAGGGTGGACAGCTTCTTTCTAAATGGCGCACCCGCATCATCAATATTGTTGACCTTACTCGGAGTAACGCAGGGGCAATCTCATAGCTATTTCCAATACCGGTTTTACCGGGCAAATGAAGTAACCCCACTCGCATCTGCAATATATTCGTCCAATTCATTTACAACGCCTGATAGTGTGTATATCCATACGCAAAGGCTCGCAAGCACCGCTTCTGTAGGTTCCCTAGAAATGAGCGACAAATTTAGAATATACCCCAATCCGGTAAGTGGAAATACGGTTTCAATTGATCTGCCTTATATTCAAGATGCGAATTGGAGTTATGATTTAATAAACGTATCAGGACAAAATGTAGCTTCTGAAATGTTACCTATAAATGCAAATCAAACCCATGCTACATTAATTTTTCCCCGGAAAATTGTATCGGGAATTTACTATCTCCGCTTGAAAAATAATAATCATGTAGTATCAGTGAAGCAGGTAGAAATAAATTCAAAATAAAAACGAGTACCCGTTTAACGCTACCGTTAAACGGTACGGGCAATCTTTAGCGCTTAACGTTAAACGCAATAGGAATCAGTGTTTTTCATTGAATAGTCAGGTATAAATCAAATAGAATTATACCAGCCTTGCCTCCAAAAATGCCCTTCCAATCAACAAACCCCTTTTTTGTATCGGAATAGTCATGAATAATCCGGCTAAAATAATCCGGGGCTTTTCTGATATAGGAATTTCTGCCCGTTAGGTTCATTTCGTTAAGGCTGGTTTCTATTTCTTTAATCAGAGTTGAAAATTAGCTGATAATATCGTATTAACTATTCTAATTTTCCCAAATGATGCTCAAGACAAAATTATGTCTGTCAGAGTAAATACACTTTTCGAAAAACTGTCTGCTTATGTCCCGGTCCCATACATTTTCAAACCAATCATTTGCTGTAATAGGAAGTTCATCATCAAATTTTTCTTTTGATGAAAAGTAAGCCCCTGCAAGTGTATTTCGCGGAACAACTCCTTGAGGTTTTTTAAGCCATTTGAATGGGAAATCGTGGCTGTATTTGAACCATTTTACTCGACCACTTTCTGAGCATACCAACATAATAGGATGTTTATCAATAGTCATTAATTTGAGGACCGTCGCAGTAACACTTGTTTGATATTTTGAGGAGAGATCACTAATAAGTTTAAAATTAAACCGTTTCTTAAAGCAGTCATTTTTAACCCGGCTTTCAGGGAGAAGAAGACTTGCAGCGAAATGATCTGCTTCCAGTTCAACCGGATTTTTTGATGAGAAATTAGTGAAGGAGGGATGTGATGGGGTCTTTCCTTTAAGCAACGCTTGTCGATGTTCGTCGATGAAATAATGCCCCAGTTCATGCGCGAATGTGAATCTAGACCGGGGATGATCGGCGAAATTGTTCCTATTGTTTATGAAAATATGAAAGGAGCCGTTTTCCTGCTCTATTAACCCGTCGAACGCATCGCCATAATCTCCATAACTATAGGGGATGTCAATTTTTTTTGCGATAACCGCTGGATCAACCAGGCCTTCTGGACAGTAATAGTTTGCTATTGACTCAGCTAATTCCGAAAGTTCGACTTCCCTTTTTCTCAGCATGATCAATTTTCGTTTTTATTCCGATTAGCTTTAAGCTTGTCTTCTGTCATTTTTTTCCGTATCTCTTCAGAAATGTTTTTGCCCTCTCTGGCGGCCTGAGATAAGTCTTGAGAATATGACGTTTGATCATCACCTGGGATCAAGGCAGCGTGGCGGCTAAAACTCCTTTTGCCTAAAAAAGTATATGGATTTTTAAGCCGTTCTGGCTCGACGGCTTTATTCATCTTTATATGACTTTCAATCTGTTTGAAATCAGCCTCGCTTTTTGGAAAGGAATATCCCAAACGCCTAAGGAATTTACCAATTTGATCATCAAACAAATCGTCAATACTGTTAATTGGGTTGTTCATGATTGTCTATTTTCTGATAAATATTTTAGATTGTAAGTCTTCCTTTATACTCCTGCGAAATTTCTCCATAATCTTGCGGATATTTTCTCGTGTAGTTCCCCATTTTTCGACAAGAATATTTAATATGGCGGCAGGTGTGTACTTCCCAGGTATATAATGGTCATAAAGCATTAAAATAATATCACGATCTCTTTCAGGCAATTTTTTAAGGTAATCTTTGATTTTAACTATGTTTTCAGAGTCTTCGGCATTTTCGCATGGTAGTGTGTCTGCAACATTGTCTTGTTCAGATACCTGCAGCTTTTCTACAAAGTCGTCATAATCATTGTCTAGATATTTGCTGACACTTTTCTTATCGATGATATAAGACTCATTCAGCCTGTCTTCTTGCAGAGGATTTTTATATTCATCGTCCAAAAAATGATCATAAAAAATATGCTGCATAATAGTCGTCATCCATTTTTGTATGGAAAGACGGATATTATCTTGATTTTTTAATTTTCCAGCTTTGAATGTCGATGCCTTATTGTAAATCATATTGAAGGTATCAGAAAGTAGATCAGCGGCTGTATCTTCATCTCTAGTGACACGCAGAGCAATAGCGAACATAATATCCCAATAGCGCGTATAGATTTTGCCATATGCGGCCATTGCCTCTTCCGGGAAATCGGCTTTTAACCCAATCAACTCAATCAAATATTCATCTGATTCATTTCCTGCTTGTGATTCACTCAATGCTATTTGCATATGATCTAGGCCTCTTTAAATATTACGGAAAAGCGTGATCGCAAGCTATGAAACGGCTAATTCACACATTTTTGTATATAGGTTATACTGAACGTGGTTCAATATTACCATTTTATCATAAAAAACCAATATAAATAATGTCAAAAGTACATGTTTCTCATGCTGATATAGCTCAATATGCAAATGACAAAGTAAACCTTCCAAAAGAATGGGCAGATGAATATAGGGAGCAAGCCAGTCGCGTTCGCGAGAAAGTTACTACTTATCTTAGTGAGCATCCTGATTTCACATTAAAAAAAATTCTTTTGTCCGGTAGTCTTGCGAAAGGGACAGCCTTGAAGAATCTGAACGATATTGATATGGCATGTTATGTCGACTGTTCAGAGGCCCCATCCGAAACTAAGGATTTGTTAGATTATTTGGCTGTAAGATTACGGAAGGCTTTTCCTAATATGAAGCCGGAGCAGGTACAGCCAAAGACCTATTCGGTGACGATCTCTTTTAAAGGCACCGGATTAGATGTCGATATTGTGCCAATCATATACGACAATGATCCGGATTGGTATGGCAAATTAATCAGCCAAGATGATGGCTCATTCTTAGATACATGCATACCTCGGCATCTGGAGTTCATTAGGAAGCGTAAAGCATCATCTCCAACACATTTTGCTCAGGTAATACGACTAGCCAAACAATGGGTAAAAAATATGAAATTGGAAAATAGGGATTTTAAATTTAAATCATTTATGGTAGAATTAATAATGGCTAAGCTATTAGATGGAGGTAAGGACTTTTCTGACTACCCCGAAGCCATGCAGAACTTCTTCACCTATTTGGCCACAAGTGACCTAAAGGAGATAATCAAATTCAATGACTATTATTCAGGCTCACAAATTCCAGCTTTTAACGAGCGTGTTAAGATTATCGACCCGGTTAATCCCAAAAACAATGCAGCCAAATTATACACTAACCAACAAGTAAATGCGATAATTGAGGCCGCACTGGATGCAGGGGATGCAATTGATGCAGCTTTGACCGCTACTACCAAAGAAAGAACCATTTATTACTGGCAAAAAGTTTTTGGACCATCATTTCAAATTTAATTTATGAGCTATAGTTATACAAATTCAGGAACTCAAACATTTACTGCTACCCATGCTAAATACCTAGCATCTAAAGTCACGGCAGATCTTAAACGTATTCAACGCCTTTATGGTGCGCCGACCGATACAACGATTAGCGGTTATGAAAGCGAACTTATTGAATTTCTAAAAAACGGCTACTTATCAGAAGTAACCTATGGTTTCCAAAAAGATGATAGATGGATAGAACCAACTCTTAAATATACATCAAGGGATTTAGCTGGCATGATGTCTGGGGACGATGATCCTGGAAAAATTAAACCAAACGCTGATATATCAAATTCTTCTTTCACTTCCTATATGACTTATAGCTCAGCTTATATGAATCTTTCGGAACAAGAAAGGGAAGGTTTTAGAGGTACACTGCCCTTTAAACGTGAAGGAGCCCCTGCTCCCGGAATTAACGGCTATTTGAGTTCGGATAAGTCATATTCTTCAGGAGGCCAAGCATTAGATCGTTCATCAGTTAAAAGTTATTAAATGGAAAATAGCAAGCCGCCTTTTGCAGAATTATTTGAACCAACCATCACGTACCCTGACCCGGAAATACGAAACCGCCTGGGATTATTGGTCGGTCTTGATGATACTAAGGAAACGATAAAGAAAATACTAAGTTTGTTAGTGAACCCCAACGGTGTTAAGTTATGGGCTGACAAACATCACAAAGGCGCAGATCAGATACTTAATTTCGTTACCCGTAGGCCGCCATTGATCGTGCTTGCTGGTGATGTTGGTTCTGGAAAATCGGAGCTTGCTTACACTATAGGAGACGCAGTAGCGCGCCAAGAAAATATAAATGTCGAGTTATTCCCTTTAAGTTTAGCCACGCGGGGGAATGGGCGTGTAGGTCAAATGACAGAACTAATCTCCGCAGCATTTTGTTATACGCTGGATCGAGCTAAGAAGTTGAAGAACGAAACTGGCAAGTCAAGAGGAGCAGTTATACTGTTAGTGGATGAAGCAGATGCATTGGCACAATCTCGAGAAAATGATCAGATGCATCACGAAGATAAGGCTGGTGTCAATGCGTTTATTCGAGGTATTGACAGCCTTGGCAATGGCAAATTCCCAGCTGCTGTTATTATGTGTACTAACAGACCTAACTCACTTGACCCCGCCATCAGGCGGCGGGCGGCGGAAATTGTATATTTCAAACGACCGAATGATGAAGCACGACATTCCGTATTGGATGAGCCGCTAGCGGAGCTTGGCTTTACCGAGAAGCAAATAGCAGAGATCGTAAAACTAACCGGTCCGAGACATGGGTTACAGTATGGTTTTACCTTTTCAGATTTGGTCCAGCGTCTTTTGCCGGCCTTTGTACTTGATGCCTATCCCGATAATGCTATTGACTCGCAAAGGGCAATAGCCATCACTAAATCCATGTTACCCACCCCACCTTTTAAAGAAGCATAAGTCTAATATGGCAAACAAAATTATTTTGAAAGATCTTTTCTCTGGTTTACAAAATCAGATGTCAGCTCAGTTGAGTACTAACCGGGAATTTATTATGCATCCTGGATCCAAGGGCGATTCGCTCGAAGACACTTGGATAGAATGGTTACGAAAGTACCTGCCAAATCGCTACTGCGTTGACAAGGCAATTATCATCGATTGTACGGGACAATTGAGTGACCAGATAGACCTGGTAATTTATGACCAACAATATACTCCTTTTGTTTTAACACAAAATGGCATCCACTATATCCCGGCAGAAGGTGTTTATGCTGTTTTTGAGGTTAAACCAGACCTTAACGGTTCAATTTTTTCCAATGGCAGCAACATCAGTTACATTGAATATGCAGGCAGAAAGATTGAAAGCGTCAGACGTCTGAAACGTACAACAACATCTATAATCGATCGCGGTAAAAAATACGACCCAAGGCCGTTAACCAAAATAGTTGGAGGAATTCTCGCTAGTACGAATTCAATAAAGAAAAAGGAAACGTTAGAAGCTCACTTAAAGGTAGCAGTCGGTTTGAAAGGGATCGACATGGGATGTGCAGTTGATTACGGCGCTTTCTTCTTAGATCATTCTGGAGATGAGGATGTCAAGATCCTAGATTATGCGCAAAGAATAAATGACTATTATAGAAATAGGATTTTAAGTAACATCGAATTTAGCGAGGCTGATGTATCCTTAGTATCATTTTTCTTTCAACTATTACGATATCTTCAACAGAGCATAGGTACGGTTGCTGCGATTGATCTGGCAGAGTATTCGAAATCGATGAAATTCGAAATCGATGAAGAGTTATAAATTTATTCTTGCCTGGGCGCATCATTATAGAAGTCCATTCCGAGGAAATCGGGTTTAATGGTAGCGATTTGCATCGTCACGCTAACAAAATGTTTACTATTTCCTAACGATTTGAAATCTTTCTTGCCACAGGATTGTAATACTACTTAAACGAACAATAACTATGTCCATCACAATAAATGGGGTCGCTGCGACAGAAATTACGGACGTGCAGATAGCACCGTCACAACCCAATGGGCCACGCACTAACGCTGTCTATGAGGGGAGATTGATCGGCGACGTATCCGGTGTTGGATGGAGCCCGTTCGAGCTTGAATATGACGGTAGGCTGTTCGGCCACTGCCGACTCACAAATACTCCTCACTCTGGTTCGTTTAAATATGGAACAGTAAAGCAGATTGGTTTATCTCAACAAACAATGAATACAGACGATAATCCGACGGTGGAGATAAAGATTATTAGAGTGGGTTACGATGAGCTTTTCGGCGTTCAAAAGACACAGTTCGGCCAGTTCCACGATTATCACGAGAGATACCAGTATCTGGGCGACTACTTGGAGGGAGAAATAGTTAAGGTGAAATTGGTATATCAGGCGTTATATCCGGGTAATCAATGGGCCGGTATGTCTGACTGGGTAGCACAAGATACAGATAGAAAAACAAGACGAGTATATCTGGACAGCAACGAATAGTTTTACACACTATGGTGTGCATGCCGGTTATTGCTTAAAATAAAAATGCGGCCCGTTTCTGGTGTCGCTAATGCTTAGCTTAGTATTTCCTCATTACAGTTGAAGCACTACTCCCCACCAGGCAAAAATATGAATTATTCCACCGATGCTATCAGGCAGTCACTATTCACTCATATTAATCTGAAACCGCTCCAAATCTTCAACATAAAAGTTCGACATATCCCCGCCCTTCTCCACTGAAAGGCGGTCAGCAATGATCGCTTTCTTTTTTGGGGTGCCGATCTCCCGTCCCGCTATATTTTTACCGCGAGGATATGGGGCATTGCGCCAGGCCACACCTACTTAATCGTCTATTAGCTGGTGGCGTGCGGCCTGTTACCAGTACCCTTGTTGCGCATATACCTATACGCGGCGTAAATGATAAGCGTAATGACAACTGCGACTCCCAAAAACTCCACGATAACCCCTGTGGGGAGTTTATTTTTATCGCTAACACCCGGGTCACCCAGCGAAGTTTGAGCAAATGCATATGTATCGGTAAATGTTAGCAATAGCATTGCTATAATCTTATTCCAAGAACTCCATATTTTCCTTTTCATAGCACACCATTTTAAATTCACTATAATCATAGAGGGATAATTTTCTCCCAGGGAGTAAAGACAAAAATGATGCCGTAAAAGCCGTAAAATTCATCATTCACGTCCGTTGGCAATTCACAGATAGAAATTCCATATGACGTTAGCTTCAAATGCGCCAGATCTGCCAGGTGGAATGACGAATACGCGGAGTGGGGTATATTTTTGGCGGGAACCTCTTTAAATTATATTTTTGTAACTAATCAGGAAAGCGGCTAATCCATGCTATTTAATTCATTTGAATTTTTATTATTTTTTCTGATTGTTACTGCTGCTTACTTTTTGTTACCGCACAAACTGCGCTGGTTTCATCTGCTTATCGCAAGCTGTTATTTCTACATGTGTTTTGTGCCGATTTATATTCTGATCCTTTTTTTTACGATCATCATTGACTATATAGCCGGCATCGTCATCCAGAATGCTACAGGCAAAAAAAGAAAACTAATGCTCGTGGTGAGTATTGCTGCAAATGTAGGTGTGTTATGTTTTTTTAAATACTACAACTTTTTTGCAATAAACTGGAATAGCTTTTTTCATTTTACAAACGGCAACGCCTCGATCCCATTACTGAATATTATTTTGCCTATTGGCTTGTCGTTTCATACGTTCCAGGCTATGAGCTACACAATTGAAATATATCGGGGAAATCAACATGCCGAGCGACATTTCGGTATTTATGCCTTGTATGTAATGTTCTATCCCCAGCTGGTAGCCGGCCCCATTGAGCGTCCACAAAATATTATACACCAGTTTCATGAAAAAAAACATTTCGACTACCCAAAGTTCGCATCCGGCTTACGACTTATGTTGTGGGGGCTTATCAAAAAAGTTGTGATCGCAGACCGTCTGGCTACCCTGGTGGACCCGATATATAACAATGCTGGCGAGAGTTCGGGCGTATCGCTCATTTTGGCATCGTTTTTCTTTTTGTTGCAGATTTACTGTGATTTTTCAGGGTATTCAGACATAGCGGTCGGCGCTGCACGGGTAATGGGCTTTGAACTGATGATCAATTTTAATCGGCCATTCATAAGCAAAAACGTTAGTGAGTTCTGGAAAAGATGGCATAGATCGCTATCCACCTGGTTTTATGATTATGTCTTCAATCCTTTTGTTGGCACTGTGCGCCACTGGCGGAAGGGGGCCATTGCCATAGGCCTGTTTCTTACCTTCTTTCTTAGCGGGCTATGGCATGGCGCAAGCTGGACTTTTGTCCTTTGGGGCGTGGTACATGGTTTCGCACTTATCTATGAGTTTCTTACCAAAGGCATAAGGGAAAGAATATTCGCTAAAGTACCTAACTGGTTAAACAGTAGTATCAGTTGGTTCGCTACTTTCAGCTTCCTTGTGCTAACTGCGGTGCTATTCAGAGCAAAGAATATCAGGCAAGCGCTTATTATTTATAGAAAAATGTGCGCTATTCCGCATGAGTTGATGCTTGTTTTTGCGAAAAAAAAACTCACTTTTCTGCATCTCCCTGCGCTAGCATATATTTTCGGTGCTTTGCTGTTGATCATTTTATTACAAATCGCGGAAAGCCTGCAAGAAAAATATGACCTGAAAGAGAACTTTTCACGTTTCCCTATATATGTAAGGCTCGGGACATATTATGCTGCGGTATTTTTGATCTTTTATTTTGGCGTTTTTGATAAGCACGAATTTATTTATTTCCAGTTCTAGTACAAAAGAGTTTATAATATTGATATTCTAAAATGACACGTTTAAAACTAGCGCTGAAATTTATTTTTTACCCGCTGCCAATACATTTTTTATTGTTTGTCTACTTCTATAAGGACCCTTTCAAGGTACTCTATCATTACGATGCTTACTACCAACCGGAAGATACCTTTTACTTCAGCATGTGTTACGATCGCATCACGACACACACTTTCATTCAGAATTACCCGGCGCATAAATATGACTCGTATATTTTCGGTTCATCACGTTCCGGCTTTTTTGACGTAAACACCTGGGGCAAGCACGTGGGCTCTGATCATTATTATAATTTCAGTACCGCAATGGAATCACTGTATGGCGTGGAGCGAAAATTCCAGATGCTTAAGGACCGAAAAATACCCATTAAAAACGCGCTTATCGCTCTTGATGATGAAATACTGGGTGTTGTGGCTAACCAAAGCGGGCACTTACTGATAAAGGATCCGCTAATAACTGGCGAAAGTCGTTTTGCCTTCCAGGCCCAGTTCTTCAAAGATTTTTTTGAGAAAGATTTTATCATTCCATACCTGCATATGCTTTTTTCCCCACATCCTTATGCATATGCGCTCACCGATCCTATCTTTATGCCACACACAATGCGGTACGATGTCAATACCAATGAGTATGTGATGGATGAAGCAGACAATAAACTAAGAACCGACAGCATAAAATATTACGAAACCCGAAAGAATATATTTTACAAACGGGACACCACTACTCTTCATTATGCAAAACCTGCGATAGGCGTAGTGCAGAAATCATTGCTTGTGAATATCAAAGAAATTTTGAGTCAAGATAATGCAAGCTACCGCATAGTTATCAATCCCCTGTATGACCAACTGAAAATGGACACCACCGATATTAAAACACTCCGGGAAATATTTGGCGCACAAAATGTTTTCGATTTCTCGGGCATCAACGACATAACAAACAATGAGTATAATTACTATGAGGCCTCACATTATCGTCCACGAGTGGCCGACTGGATGATGAACGTAATTTACAAGTAAACACTATTTCTCTGCTTTCTCAAAGCCTGCCTATCGCAACACAGCTTCTCTCCATATCGTATATTTAGATAAAAATTATTTTAATATCTTTGTACAAATGAAACAACTACTAAGCCTCGTACTGGCGTGCATTGCCTGCGTGGCCGGAGCCCAAACCAACGCCCGGCATTATACAGACTCCATGCGCGTAGCTGTAACGCAGGCAAAAGAAGATAGTGTCAAAGTAGCGCTGCTCCTGGAAGTGGGTCGCGAACTGATGGAGACCAACCCTGATGAAACGATAAAATATGCTCGCCAAGCGATAGACCTCGCCACGGAGCTTAAAGATAAAAAAGATGTGGCCGTGGCGTACCGCCTGCTTGGTAACACCTACAGCTACAAAAACAGCAACAATAAGGCTCTTAAAAATTACCGCCTTGCGTTGCAGATAAACAGGGAGATAGGCGATGCGCAAAACGAAGGCATCTCTTTATTCGATATAGGTACGGTATACCACAAAGTAAACTATTATAATAAAGCACTCAAAAACTTTGAGCAGTCAAAAATAATACTGGAAAAGGCAGACTACCCGCTACCACTGGCCAATACCATCTCGTGGATAGGATGGGTGCACATCAAAAAGATGGAGTACTCCACAGCCCTCAGCTATTACACACAAGCGCTGGATATCTACAAAACAACGGACTGTAAAAGCGGTATCGCAACGACCTGCAACCAGCTCTCCTGGCTATATTTCCAGAAAAGCGACTACGACAAAGCAGAGGCTAATGCTTTGCTGGCGCTGGCCTCGGCCCACGATGCAAAATATAAACCTGGTATAAAAGAAGCCAACGAAATGCTCCACCAGATCCGTGCAATAAAGAAATAGCAGATATAGCTGGCTGCAAAAACGCTGTAAATTGCCCTTCCCGAAAATCTAATCATATGTACGATCTCCCGCGTCACAAAGAACACGATGAACAGGTAATTAAAGCATTTACAGAGCGGTATCCTTTCGCTTTCTTAACTGGTTGCGATTCAGAAAAGAGGCCTGTCGCTACCCAGGTACCGGTCTTTATTGAAGAAAATAACGGACGGAAAATCATGCGTGGGCATATCATGAGAAACACCGATCACCATAAAGCGTTCCTGCACAATGAAAATGTTCTAGTGGTTTTTACAGGAAAACATACTTATGTGAGCGCGACGTGGTACAGCAATCCGTATACACCCTCAACATGGAATTATATGAGTGTTCATGCCAGGGGTGTAATTCGGTTTGTGACCGACGCCGAGTTAGTAGATGTATTGAGAACAACAAGCCTTCATTTTGAAAATGACGATCCGCAATCGACGACCGTTTTTGATAACCTTCCAACGGAATATAAGGACAGGGTTATTAAGGCCATTGTTGCTTTCGAAATTGAAATAAAGGAAATGGACACGGTTTTCAAATTAAGCCAGGACAGGGATGCCAAAAGCTATCAAAATATAATAGCGCGGCTTAAAGAACAAGGTGAAGACGGACAGGTGATCGCTGCTGAAATGGAAAAGAGAACAAAGGAAGTGTTTCCAGATAAAGAATGAGTTGCGAATAAAGCGCCTTGCCATCGCACCGTCTTTTTCACAATGCAAAACGATCAACGCACTTTAGATAAATGCTGCGGTGGACTTTAACTGCCAGAAAACGCCAACAACAAACTCTAGTTTTTTATAAGCCTTTCCCCCGTTTTGCGTACTCCTGATTCATCAAATAATTCAATAAGATAGATTCCACGCTCCAACTGGCTAATGTCAATGGCAGTGGCGTCTTTTTGCGTCATAATTATTTTCCCTTCAATACCTGTTATCATCACATTGAGCTTTTCCGAGCATTGTACATGCACTATGTTGTTCGCAGGATTTGGATATATCTTTATTTCATCACTATTGATTATACCAGGCGCTGACAGATAAAATGCCTGTGAATATGCAACGCAACCATTGCTATCAATGACACGTACGGTATAGCCCAGGTTGGAGTACGCGGCAATGCTATAGGAAGTAGCACCAAAAATTGGCGTCCCATTAATATACCACTGGTAGTATGCATAAGTGGTCAACGTGCTTAAGGTAGTTCCATCAAAATAAATGACCGGTACAGGCGCACTATTGGCAGAGACATGTATGGCTGCAGTTGTTGTGTTACATCCCCCGGGCATATCCACGGAACAAGAATATAGACCTGTTGTAGTAGCTGTATAAGTGCTTGAATTTGACCCTGTGATTGGTATACCATTACGATTCCATTGGTACAATGCCCCCGATACAGCACCTACAGATAACACGACATTGACGGCACCGCAGGAACTAGTATCTCCAGACACAACGGTAATCACAGGAGTAGCTGTGCTAATGGTCGTTACCGTTGATGTAGCAGCGCATCCGAAAGAAGTTGTTACAAGGACAGTAAAATCGCCGGCTGCACTTGCATAATAATATGAATTGGTGGCTCCCCCGATCGCGGCACCGCCGTTGTACCACTGGTAAGTATACCCCACCCCCGGCATTGTGCTGAGCATTACGCTATCTCCGGGACAAATAGTTGCCGGCCCGGATAATAAAACTGTGGTCACCGGCAAAGGGTTCACCACAACTGGGAACGTGGCTGAAGTGGCGGTGCACCCGAATGTATTTGAGACCACGACATAATAATCACCAGATGTTAATGCCGTATAAGAATCATCCGTAGCACCAGATATTGGGCCGCCGATGTCATACCACTGATAGGTGTTACCTGGACCCGTTGCACAAGTCAGTTTAACATTGCCACCCATGCAAAAAGACAATGGGCCTGATGCTGTGGTTGTAACCACCGGCACGGGGTTAACCGTAACGGCAATTCCGGAAACAGTGGTACCAGAACACCCTGCCGGAGTGGTAATAGTGATAAAGTAAGTACCAGCCGTGCCGGCCGTGTAAGAGGCATCCGTTGCACCTGAAATTGCTGTGGTACCATTATACCATTGATAGGTGTCTCCAGCCCCCGGAGCAGTGGCGCTGAGGACTACATTGGCGCCGGAACATATTGTAGTGGATCCGGAAGCGGTGATCGTGGCAACAGGTGTAGGGCTGATCGTTACCGCTGAAACAATTGATGTATTGCTGCAGCCGCTGGAATTGTAAACCACTACCGTATAATTTCCCGCAGTAGTAGCGGTATAGTTAATGTTCGTGGCACCTGTTATCAGTGAGGTTCCATCATACCACTGGTAGGTATATCCCGCTCCGGAAGAAGCTGTGAGCGTCACAGAACCTCCCGGACAAAAAGATAACGGTCCCGATGCGGTCACGACCGCCGCCGGCAGTGGGTTAACTGAAACAGTCACAGTCGTGCTATCCTTGCATCCGGCACTGGTAGTGCCAACAACAGTGTATACGGTAGTAGAAGCAGGTGTTGCTATTACAGACGCACCGGTGCTTGCGGACAGGCCTGCTGCGGTTTCCCAGGCATATGTTCCCCCGACGCCGGCGCCAGAGGCGGATAATGAAACACCGGCGCCACCACTGCAAAAACTGCCGGAAGGAGGTGTCACGGATATAGAGGGCGGAATGCACGCGGAAACTACCGTTCCGGTGAGGCTTACGTTATCATACCTGAAAGTACTTGACCCGCCATGTGTTCCTCCACTGAAAGTCGATGCCAGGACAATATTGCCAGTGATCCCTGCTATTGAAAAAGGAGGTACCACTACAGTGTACCAGGTAGACGCGGTGCTTGCGCTGCCTGTATAGATCAGGGTTCCATTCAGGGTAATAGCAATGAAATTATAACTGGTACTTGTGGAGCGATAGTCAAACTGCAATCCTGTCACCGTGGCTGTATATCCGGGGTCAACAGGCAGCGTCAGTGTCCAGGTAGTTGTAGTTGCTGTTGCAGGTTGCAGTGCCATTGATGTCGCGGCAGTCGGCGCATTACCGGTGAAAGTCACAAATGAACCATCTGTGCTCCAAGTGGAGCCAGCAATATTAAGATTGGGATCACCGGTAGCGCCACCCGTAAACGAAGTGGTTCCTGCGATACCACCGCCCTCAAAACCATTAGAGTATATTACCTGGGCACTGGCCGTACCAAAACTAATGGCACAGTAAAGCACGAAAATTGCGAAACGTAGGATTTGCTTCATGGGAGGAATTTTACTAAGACGCAAAACTATTCTCCGCATATAACCAAAATATAATGCTTCCGTTAGGGAAATATTATCTAATTGTTTCTCAGCGGATGCTACCCCTCCATAATATCCCTGATAACTACAGATGCCAATGTAGCACCAAAAGTAGCCGGCAGATAAGACATGGTACCGTAGGCTGACTTCTTAAAGTTGCTGCCGTCAGTAAGCATAAGCGACTCTTTATCATTCTCTTCAGGAGAGAACACCACTTTTACCCCCTTTCTTATTCCATCACCTTTCAGTTGCTTGCGTATCTGTTGTGCAAAAGGACAGTTGTATGTTTTGGAAATGTCGGACACCTCTAGTTGTGTCGGGTCCATTTTACCGCCAGCACCCATGGAACTCACCAGGCGCAGGCCTTTAGCGTAGGCAGCTTTTATCAGCGTAAGTTTCGGTGTAATACTGTCTATAGCGTCAACGACATAGTCAAGTCGGGCATTCAGTAATTCATCCACTTTTTCCGGCATTATAAAATCCTTTACTACATGCAGTTGCAGCTCCGGATTTATC
Source organism: uncultured Bacteroidota bacterium (assembly GCA_903905065.1). Lineage (GTDB taxonomy): Bacteria > Bacteroidota > Bacteroidia > Chitinophagales > Chitinophagaceae > Nemorincola. Next base: position 18,165 of record CAIVEW010000029.1, read on the forward strand.
TGCATAAGGCGGTCGCCCATAATATCGGCCTTACTTTGACCATGAGTTGTGAAAAGTGCCGGGAGTTGCCGGTTTCGGTTGCTCGGATCAACTTTGTCGCCATCCACTATAGTCATCTCACCTATTCCGGAACGAGCAATAAATTCCGCCGCAAAAGACCCAACGCCTCCCAGGCCCACTACCATAATGTGGGCATTCATCAACCTCTTTAGCCTATCTTTCCCTATCAGTAGTTCTGTGCGCGAAAGCCAGGCGGTATCTGTCATCATTTGCTGTACTTAAAAACTGTGGTGAAATTTTGTTGCAGTTGCAAAATAACCGCTTCTATTGTAATTTCCCGTATTGCCGCCGCAGCCCGGTAGATATCCTCAATTCCAACTTCTGCATTATCTGTTTCGAGAAAAAACCGATCAGCCGGGATATGCTTTAGTGCCTGCGTCGCGGGCGACTCGCCGTTTGTGATGGCGGTTCCAAACGAAAGATACATTCTGCGTGCTATGAGCTTCTCCGCAATAACGTTTTTTTTATTGAACCCATGAACGATAACCGGAACCGCAGGCGTGTGCTTGTCAAGAAGACTAAGCAGTTCGTCAAATGCCCGGACACAATGTATGATCAAGGGTTTGTTTAGTTTGTTCGCTAATTCTATTTGCCGTATGAATAAGCTCACCTGCAATTCCCAGTCTGTGCGGCACAGTTTATCCAGGCCGCACTCGCCTATCGCCAGCACATTTGGTAACCCAGCGAATTGCTCCAGTTCTTTCAATAGTTGCTCATGATCTTCCAGGTACCATGGATGCAAGCCGAGGCTGCACACTACCCCAGACGAAGCTTGCATGAAGTCGCCATAGAGACTGCGAATGGAAACCGTCGATTCAGCATCTTTGTTGAGATGATGGGTATGGATGTTGTAGTACAATTTTTGAATGACTCTGGTAAACAGATTATTTGCATGCAAATTTATCGATTATTGAGCTCATCGGCATCGATTCTATCTTAATGATGTGAACTAGCTGTTTATCAGAATTGCGCTCAGTGGCAGCGCATTTTAAACAAATCAGCAAATGAAAAAAAACTTTAACCGGGCAATGGAAAAAGGGAACGTAATTTAGATGATAGGCATGATAAAAAGTCTATCTTGACCTTGGCAAAGCAAATGCTTCGATAAATGCAAAAAATAACAAAGTTAATTGGCTGCCTTTTCCTGACCTTACTGACAGGCGGTATATCGGGCTGGTTTACGGTCAGCTCTATTGCGACCTGGTACGCCACGCTGCACAAGCCGTCATTCAACCCTCCAAATTATCTGTTCGGGCCAGTTTGGACCGTACTCTATATACTCATGGGCATATCCTTTTTCCTAATCTTGCAACAGCCACTAACTGATCAGCGCAAGAAGGCCACAAGGATATTCATTATACAGCTGGCACTGAATTTTTTCTGGAGCATCATCTTTTTTAATTTTCACCTTCTGGGCATTGCGTTGATTGAAATATTGGTCATGTGGTTTTCTATACTACTCATGATAATTAGTTTTCACCAGGTCAACAAATTGACTTCATTGATACAACTACCTTATCTATGTTGGGTATCGTTTGCTACTGTATTAAACGCAGGTATTTTGTACCTGAACTAATTTATATTGTTCAGGCAATTCAAGAAAAATTTAGGAACTTTCGAGCATGGAATTAGGTATCAGTACATTTGGAGAAATACCCATTGAGCATATTTCGGGAAATGCGGTGGCTGCGCAAAAGCGAATCAGTGAACTGATAGAAGAAGCGGTACTAGCCGACGAGTTGGGGTTAGATGTGTTTGCGCTCGGCGAGCATCACCGTCCCGATTATGTAATATCGGCGCCGGAAATGGTATTGGCCGCAATCGCTTCTGTTACTAAACGTATAAGGCTAACCAGTGCTGTTACCGTGCTTAGCTCGGCAGACCCGGTTCGGGTTTTCCAAAACTTTGCTACCCTTGACCTTATCTCAAAAGGAAGAGCGGAAATAATGGCGGGCAGAGGGTCTTTTATAGAATCCTTCCCACTATTCGGTTACAACCTGGATGATTATGATGAACTGTTCATTGAAAAACTGGACCTGCTGCTAAATATCAACAGTAACGAAATAGTTTTCTCTGAGGGCCATCACCGGCCCTCAATAGATGGGCTGGGCGTATATCCCAGACCATACCAGGAGAAATTACCAGTATGGCTAGCGGTAGGCGGCACACCATCGTCCGTGGTGAGGGCCGGCAGCCTCAACCTGCCACTTACTATCGCCATCCTAGGTGGGCAGCCGGCACAGTTTGTGCAATTGACAGACCTTTACCGCAAAGCTGCCGCCAAAGTCGGCCATGACACAGGCAAACTGCAACTGTGCATTAACCAGCACATGTATATTGCAGATTCTTCTGAACAGGCCGCAGACGAATTCTGGCCCACTTATAGCACGCTGATGAATAGGGTTGGCAAAGAAAGGGGCTGGTCTCCTATGAGCAGGGAGCAGTTTGAATATCTTCGCTCACCCGGCGGCCCGCTGCTAGTGGGAAGTGCACAGGAAGTGGCGGACAAAATAGTTGCCGAGCACAAACTATTCGGGAATACCCGCTTCCTTTCACAGACAATAGCCGGGGAGATACCCCATAGTAAGTTGCTGCACTCTATAAAGCTTTTTGGTAGCGAAGTGGCACCAATGGTAAGAAATGCGATAGATTAAGCGCCGCCTGTAAAGGTTTGACAACACGCGTAACGCCTGCCTGCTACCTTATTTTTGCCGCATCAACTTGCTGGGGGTTGCCCATCTTGCCAGACTGATAATCGCTGATGCATTTTCTGATCTCGTCCTCAGTGTTCATCACAAAAGGGCCATAGGCGAATACAGGTTCGTTGTGCGGTTTACCACCCAGCAATAGTATCTCCGATTCCCCTTCACTGAAAATATTTACAAGATTTTCACCGCGGTCATAAAGCGCCACCTGGTTTTGGTCTATCTCTTTTCTGCCTTCGGTTTCTATTTTCCCTTTGATAACATAGATGAAAGCATTGTGCTGGGGATCGGTGGGTATACTTAGTTTTGCCCCGGCGTTCAGGTTGATGTGAAAATAAAAGACAGGGAACAAAGTTTCTACTTTCGATTTCGTGCCAAACAATTCACCCATTACGACGTTGGCAGAGAAATGTGGTTCTTTGATCCTGGCCATTTTCCCTGGGTGAAACACTTCTGTGGCGGGTGCTACCTGCTTGTATTTCGATGGCATGTTCAGCCATATCTGGAAACCATGATACAGGCCGCCGTCATCGTAGAGGCCCTGCCCTGTTTCCTCCATATGTATCGCCCCACGGCCGGATGTGAACATCATGAAGTCTCCCTTAGCGATTTGCAGGTCATAATTGAGACTATCCCGATGGTGACCGTTGCCCGATAGAAAATAAGTAGTGGGGATAATACCTGCGTGGGGGTGCGCATCTACCCGCAACGGCTTCTGCCTTGGGTCTATCTTTACCGGGCCAAATTCGTCAAAGAAAACATATGGCGATACATAATCGTTATGATCGCCCGCAAAGGAACGGAGTACAGGCAATGTGCCAACCATTGTTTTATTCGCGCTTATTACCTGGTAGACTTTCCTCCCTTTTCCATCCAGCAGGCCAGAGGCTGCCTTCAACACATTTGGAAAGGCAATTGATGCGCCAATGATGGCCGAACCCTTGATAAACTCGCTGCGTTTCATGAAGTTCATTTTAAGCAACATTCAGAAATAAGCCCGAAGTGCTTACTGCTTCATGTAGGTTTCACCCTTAAAGATTATTTTACTTCCATCTTCTGAAATCGTAAGCGGCGTAACGCCAAATCCGAAATCGACCATTATCTTATTGCCTTTTCCTGAAGTGACCGTATAGCGTTTGTTGCCACTCTCGTCCTTTTTCTCAGTATAGGTATTCACAATGATAAACTCCTTGTCTTTGTATATCTCTATCAAATGGTTTGGGTCGTGGATGTCTTTCCAATGTCCGAAAAACGCCGCTTTCACTTCAGGAGGAGTGGCTTTAACTTCGTTAGTCTGACCGTACGACCGTCCGAAACTGCCTACCGCCAGAACGGTCATCAAAGCAGCTAAGAAAAATGTGCCAGTGAATTTATTTTTCAATGTATTTTATTTTTTAAAAACAGATCACGCAAAGTTATATTTTTTTACTTATTCCTTCACAAACTTCCTTACCTCATTGCCGTTCACCTTCACAAAGTAAACGCCACCAGGTAGTCCCGAGACACTTACAGTAACCATTTGCCTGTTACCGGTTGGATGCTGGCTGTCAATTGTTTGCCCCAGAATATTGCTTATTTCAACGGACTTTATTTGTTCGCTCGCCCGGATATTTATCTGCGTACTGGCTGGGTTAGGATATACTGTCAAGGTATTTGTGCGTGCCAATTCCGGTGTTGAAAGCGCTACTGTGTGGTCTGCCTTGGTAGTTGTCCAGATCCCCCTGCCATATGTTGCCGCCCACAACACATTAGTGCTGTAGTTGATCTGGAGGTCTTCCACATGTACTGCGGGCAGATTAGTGTTATACAACGCCCAGTCGGCCATGGTGGTATCTTTATAAAAAACTGCTACGTCGGTGCCCAGGTACTGAGTGCGAGAATTGGTGTCTATTACCATACAGTTCACAGAAATATCCGGTAGCGTTCCCGTCTCATTGGCCCACAAATGAGTAAGCAAGTTATAGCTTCTAACCTTTGGAACTCCGTACCAGGTTCCTGTTACCCAGAAATGGTTTTCATTTTTCGGGTCTACCACAATATCTGAAATATAGCTGTTGAACGGAATACTTATGGACTGCCAGGTAGCGCCAAAGTTGGTGGTATATTGTATATATGGTGTCCAGACTGAGTAATCGTAATAGGTTACATAGATGTAGTTTGGATTAGAAGGTGCCATCACCAACCGATCAACGGTTGTGTTCGTATCAAAAACAGGCGATATAGAGGTCCACGACTGGCCGCTGTTATTTGTAAGATACACCTGGTTGTATGCCATAAGCATGGATGCCGTATCTGAAGGCAACAAAAGGTATGGGGATATCCATCCACCTGTACTGTGAATCGTATCGCTGATATTTGTCCATGTCATACCTGCATCACGGGTCACGAAAGTAGCGCCATTCTGGTAGCTGGCGTACCATGTGTTTGCCGGATCAGCATAGTTAATGAGCGGCTGCATACCATCACCACCCACAAGATCAGCAGAGGCACCACTTAGTACTATCTTGGTACCATTGTCTTGTGCACCAGCGATGCAAAATGGCACATCGTTGTTCACTGCAAGCCTGTAAAATTCAGTGATGCCCAGACCATCTGTAAGATCCGTCCACGGCTGGGTTACCGGCCCATAATTTTTATAAATGCCCCCGTCACATGTCTCAAAAAGAGCCCCGGTGAGGGGGCTGTAGGCAAGACAATGTTTATCTGCGTGCACAGTGGAAACACCGGCAACACCTGAATACCATTGATTTGCCAGGGACCACGTAGTACCGCCATCAGCGGAGAAGTATGTATTTACGCCACCAATGGTCACCTCATTTGGATTGGCAGGATTCATGGCGATGCAGAGGTCATACCATCCCTGGCCGCCACAGCTTGTGGTAGGCAGAGTAAGCTCATACCCCAACAGATCTTGTGTACAGGACGTGTCGTCAGTGTACAAAGCGGCAAAAGTATTACCCGTATCCAACGAGCCGTAGATTCCTTCCAGCCCCGACGAGTTATTAGAAACCAACGCCTTTACATTCGACGGATCGGCGGGGCATACAGCAACATTTATCCGCTGTGCGTCCCTGAAACTGGTCACCGCATTCCATGTATTACCGCCATCGGCAGAGCGCATGATCTGGGCTGAGGTATCGGTATACATGGTGCCATAAACGACAGCCGTATCTGCAGGGTTGTAAATGATCTGCTTAAAGCTGCCACTGTTAATATTAGTCCATGTCCCCCCCGCGTTATTGGTCTTGTACAGCCCGTGGGTAGTAGCGAGCATCATCGAATTCGTATCCAGGGGATTGATAAGCAGGCAACGCGCAGAATAATACAATGATACAGGCCAGCTAAGCCCTGTTGCAACCCAGGTAGCCCCACCGTCATGAGTAACGATCACACCTGAGCTATATGCATCAGCGGCATCGCCGTCTCCCGTAGCCACATATACGGTATTCCTGTTAACCGGATTTACTTTGATATCCGCTACGCCCAGCATAGGCAGGTGACTGTAAAGCGGTGCCCAAGTATTGCCACCATCTGTTGTCTTCCAGGTATTGCTTCCCGCAGCGCCTATGTAAAAAGTGTTAGAATCTACAGGATCAAAAGTGACGACATTGATGCGCCCGATACCGGAGTACCCATGCCCGCAACTATCCGGCCCCTGGAATGTCCAGTTACTCGGGATCGCTGTTGTTCGATCATCTGATCTGGCGCCGTCAGTTTGCAGATACTGTTGCCAGTTCAGCACCGTTTGCCCCGGGGGCACCATGTATCCATCCTTGTCGAGGTGCATCTTCCAGTAATAGTTCCATACCTCGAACAAATGATTTTTGTCCTCACGAACTGCCTTTCCTTCGCCCGCGGGTTCTTCCTCCTCACCTTTGTTCGCAGCATATTCCCGATACCGATTCAGTGCATCAGCATACTTAATAGGGCCTTTATTAGTGGCTGGCATCCATGGCTGGGCCTGCAAAAAATGTTGTGCGAAGAAAAAAACAATGAATAGGAGTACTTTTCTCATAAGTGCAAACTTCGTGTAAATGTATTAGAATAATTAAGCAAAAAAATATAATAGCGGTTTTGGCATGATTTTACACGACTATTAAGAAATCAACAATCATGTCACAAACCAGCCAGGAGCGTAAGAAAGCTTACGACGAACAAGACAAAGAAATCAGCGACCTGCAAAAGAAATACAATGTGGATATGCAGGAAGTCCTTAATGCAGTGATACATTCAGACAACGACCTGGAAAAGGCCGAAGATTATCTGAAGGAAAGAACCAAAAAATAAATACTCAATTTGTGTTAGCCAGACCGCCCTCGCGGTCTGGCTTTGTTATTTGAAGGTCGTAGTCCTCTTCTCTGCCCCAACTGGGAACTATAGGTAACTATTTCTTGTTGCAAAAAAACATTATCTTTAATTTCTCTTTAACCAACTCCACACTACACTTATGGCGACTGCGAAGAAAAAACCAGCGATAAAAACGAGCAATAACCCCAGTGTAAAAAAAGCAGTCGCGGGGAAGGTTGCGGTTAAAAAAACAGCTCCCAAAAAAGCAATTGCAAAAAAGAAACCTGCGAGCAAAAAATCCCCGGTACGAGAAGGAAGGCCTACTACCGTAAACGCATATCTAACCTTTAACGGAAACTGCGAAGAAGCTTTTAACCTCTATAAGTCGGTGTTTGGTGGCGAGTTCGTCTATTTTGGCCGGTTCAAAGACGTGCGCGGAGCGATGGAAGGGAAAAAGGTATCGGCTGCGGATGCGGAAAAGATAATGCATGTCTCCTTACCGATAAGCATGGAAACCATCCTTATGGGCAGCGATACATCTGAAGCAATGGGACAAAAGGCTACCGCAGGTAACAACTTTTCGCTTTCGGTGGGCACTGGTAGTAAAAGAGAAGCAGATAAATTATTTAACGGGCTTTCCGCCGGCGGTAAGATCACGATGCCAATGAATACAGCCTTTGGGGGTTCCTATTTTGGCATGTTCACTGATAGGTTCGGCATCCAGTGGATGATCAGTTATGTGCAGACAAACAACAACTAGAACAGTCCATCCGTGCTGCGAAATAGCTAAAAACAAAAAGACGTTCTTCATTTATCTTGGCGTGTATGAACCCAACAAAGGAATATATACTCTTTGCCCGTTCCCCCGTTTATACATTTATTCTCTTCCTGGTTTACGGCTTTTGTTCGATGGTGTTTTTGGGGGGCTTACTGAACTGGTGGCCTAAACTGAATGACTGGTGTGTTCTTTTTGTGTTCGCTGCATTGATGTCTATTTCTTTTTGCCTTGCACAGATCACAGCCAGGCCAAAAATAAAAATCAGCCTATTCCCGGATCACCTGAAAACAGAGTGGCAAAGACGTGTACTGTTTTTCAGAAAACCGAACCGCGTAGTAGGGTTTGATATGATAAACTCCTATTCTGCCTCTGATAACTTTTTTAAACTTCGGCTCACAGATCGTTCAAAATATGAACTCTGCAAAAAACGTTTCATTTTAGGGAAAGCAAATACGCTCACTCAATTTGAGCAAGATTTCATTCTTGCAAACCAACAGTGGAAGTCCGTAGGAGATATTCACTGGCCTTCGTGGCCCGCGAAACCGGCGACCACCAATTCATTTGCGATCAGTGATCTCAATGGAGAAGTTGTAAGCCGGCGGGGCGCCACGTTTTATTTCTCCGTTATATTCGGATTCGTTTTCCTCGGGGCTATGGGTCTTGGCATCATGGTGATCGCAGTCTCTGAAAAAAATGTATTGGTAGCATTGGGCTCAGTTGTTATTTTTCTTATCACTTACTACACTATTTCGCGATACTACCGTTGCGCTCCCATCATACGCTGTTCCATAACCGGTATCAGCTTTAATAAAACATTCTACTCGTGGAATGACGTCAACGCAATAGAACTCATTGGAAGCCAGCCATTCAAGATATTCGGCGGTTACGCCATGGAAGGAGCCAAAATTGAATTCACGAACGGCGAAACAAGGTATATGCTGGATGGGCTGTATAACAATCTGAATAAGATCAAGTTATTCGTCAACCAAACGGTTCCCGGGAAAATAGTTATTCCCGGACAAAACGAAAATACACGGGCAACCGCTACATCGGTTTCGTCTCCTGTTGTCAGTGTTACATATTCTCCAGGCGCCGGGGAGGAGGTGAAATATGTAAAGGGTAATCCGTACACAAACGCATGGTCGATATTCATGTGGGTAATCATCGGCTTCTTTATCGGCATTGGGCCGCTTACTTCAGATGGCGATGGCATGTTATTCGTCTTTTCCATCGTGGCCATTGGCTTTTTCTTCTTGTTCACGATCCACTTCAATCATTTTGGCTTATCGGGTCAATATCTTATTGTAAGAAATGTATACAGGCCCTGGAAGAAAAAAATGTTTCTTTTAAAAAATATCAGGGAAATAGTATTGGCGAGCAACCAGCACGGCGTCGATACTTTACGTGTCATATTTTTCGATTTCAGGTCGCAAGAATTTGGCGCAAGTGGTCTTCGTAACCGTGATTGGTTGAACCTGATAGATTTAATTAAGTCACGTGGTATTCCGTTAAAAGACGAAAATGACTTTGCTTTGTGGTCAACTCCGGAGATGAAAAAGAGCTACCGGAAAATGGTGTTCTACTTTATACTTTACTTTCTTATTTGCAGACCTACAACGTTTTCTGCACCAGAATTTGCCTATATTGAATAATACTCTCATCCAATAAAAAAAGTTGTTTTAGAAACCTTCCTAAAGATTTCCTTTTCTCATATCCTGCTTTATCTTTATAATCCCCAAACTATTTTTATGAGGAAGGCAATTTTATATAAAGCCTCATACCAATTGCTATTTGCATTCCTTTGCTGCCTGGCAGCGAGGGAATCTTATGGTCAGAACCTGGATGTACAAAATAAACCAGACTCAACTGCAGCAGCGAAAAAAGACGCTACAAAAATATCGTCCGCAACCGGCGTGCAAAACAAAACGGGCATTAAAAGGAGCGGCCAGGTGGAAATAAAGGAGATCGTGGCCGGAGGCCTAAGAGAGCCAGAATCCGCTGAAAATAAAGACTCTGCATCCGCTGCTGATGCCTTGCCTGCTAACAAAGAACCCAGCCCGATAATTACGGCCAAAGCAACCCGCACCGCTGAAACCCAGGCATACTACGAATCAATAGATCCCGTTATCAGTAAATATGCCGACATCATAGAGGAGGATGTTCATGACATCAATAACTATCCGTTATACCGGTTTATCGACCAATGGTATGGCGCGCGGTATAAATATGGCGGATCGGATATGAGCGGTATCGACTGCTCCGCTTTCTCCCAAAAATTGTATGACAAAGTATACGGTACTGGCCTGGTTCGCACCGCCCGTGAGCAACGGAAAAGTAGCGAACGAGTAAAAGATTTTGACGATGCTACTGAAGGCGACCTTGTTTTCTTTCGTATACACCGCATACGGATTTCTCATGTTGGTGTGTACCTGGCAAATGGGTACTTTGTTCATGCGTCCAGGTCGCATGGCGTAACTATCAGCAATCTCAATACGCCCTATTGGCGCAGGCGATATGCTGGGTGCGGCCGGGTGCAAAAAGGCATCAAAGGACCTTACGAGTCAGACTATACGGTCACGCCGAGCGAATAGGCCACGCGCAAATCCGTAACGGACTTGGAACAAAGCTGTTATTTTCTCAAGGGGGGCAAATCCTGGTTAGCTCATCTCAAACTTATAGCCAACACCTTTGACGGTCGTGATAAGGTCTATGCCTACTTTCTGACGAATCTTACGGATATGGACATCTATAGTGCGGTCACCAACGATCACGTCGGTACCCCAAACACGTTGCAATATTTCGTTACGCAGGAAAACGCGTCCCGGCTTGGACGCTAACAAACATAAAAGCTCGAATTCCTTTTTGGCCAGCAGAATATCCACTCCCTTGTAAGAGACGGTGAACTTGGTCTTATTAATCTCCAGGTCTCCGAAAGTTTGTTTTTGCTCCTGCTCCTCGTCCTTGCGGAAGCGGCGCAATGCCGAACCTATGCGCGTAGCCAGCAGTTCGGGCTTAATTGGCTTTGAGATAAAGTCATCCGCGCCAATTTTAAGGCCTTCGATCTCATATTTCTCGTCATTCAGCGCAGTAAGAAAAATAATGGCCGTATCGTCGAACTCAGGCATTGCCCTAAGCTCCCTGATGGTCTCAATACCATCCTTATTGGGCATCATGATGTCGAGAAGGATCAGATCAGGCCTGAAATCCTTTGCTTTACGAATGGCTTCGACACCATCTTTTGCGGCGGCTATCAGGTAGCCCTTACTTTTTAGGTTATAACTTATGAACTCGACAATATCGGGTTCATCATCTACTATCAGAATTTTACCCGGGAATACTTCCATAATTTCACTAAATCGTTAAACAAAACTAACATCTTAATGTTAAGCCAAAAAGAACGCCAGATTACGGAATTGTTAAGAAGCAAGATTTATCACCAAAAAAAAGCGGCAATGTGGTAGATAAAATGTTAATACATTTTTCATTACCGGCATTGCCGCCTATCAGTAAGTTAAACAGAGTATTATTTACTTCAGGGTCACAGTACCACTACCTACTTTATATCCTTCACTGAATATTTCTATGGTATATACGCCCTTTGCGTAATCGCCTTCCTGCTTCCAGTCAGCCATCACATTCTTTAAAGGCTGTCCCTGGGTAAGTGGCACAGACTTTACAAGTGAAAAGGACATCTGGTCTCCCTTAATGGTATTGAGCATACCTGAACCGTTAGCAGGGCTGGTCATCACGTTTCCATCGGCCGAAAGAATACGCAGGTAAATCTGTTTGGTGCCGCTTTCCGCAATACGGTTCTCATCAATATCAAACATAATACGGAGCACATCTACCTTCTTAGCTTTGGTCGTTTCCTTTTCCTTGCCGTTCTTCCTGAGATGGATAGGCTCCATTCTGATGTTAGAACAAGTAAGCACCGAACCCACTCTCTTGATCGCCGCATTCTGCGTTATTGTGGAGTCGCGTTCCTTGGTAAGCGTTTTATTCTGACCGGTGAGCACGGTGTTTTCTTTTTCCAGTTCGGCAATACGCGCTTCATATTGCTTTGTCTTGTCGTTGAGGTTATTGATCATTTCCCGCGCTTGCTTCAGCTCTTCTTTTGTAGCTTTATCATTGTGAAGCACGGCAGCGATCTGGTTACGCAATTTCGACATGGCCTCTTTGTCGCCCTGCAACGCACTATCCATTTTCGCATTCTGGGTAGTAAGCTGGTCTATTTTGGCGGATGCGGCATCGAAGTCCGACTGCAGCGAAGCGCGGTCTGTTTTCACAGAGTCTATTTGCTGCTGCTTCTGCTTCATAGCCAGATCATTGTCTTCAGCCATCTTGTTCTTACTCATAAACAGATAGATACAGCCTGCCAGCAAGATCAATATAAAGACCCAATAAATGATCGAATTGCTCTTTTTCGGTTGCTGTGGATTGGTTTCATTGCTTTGGCTCATAACTGATTATATTTTTTTGATTGATAAAAATAATAAGGGTTAGTTTAATTTTGTTTATACAACGTGTGAATTAAATCTAGCACAAATGTAATATACAACTTTTAGAATGGAGCAACTTAAAGGCATTTTGTTTGTAGACATAGAAACCGTGCCAGTGTCACCTGACTTCGGTTTTCTGACCGAACCTATGCAAGCTGAGTGGGTCAGGAAATCAAAATTCATAAAAAGCTCAAATGAGGGAATAGCGGACCCCGCAACACTCTTCGGGGAACGAGCAGGCATTTTTTCGGAATTTGCCAAGGTGGTTTGCATAGGGTTTGGTAGTTTGAACGAGCATGGAAAAACCTGGAAAATGAGGTTAAAATCCCTTGTAAACGACGATGAGAAAATTTTGTTAAAGGACTTTTGCGAGGTCATAGAACGCTTTTCCAGGCATTATAAGGACATCAGGTTTTGCGGGCACAACATAAAGGAATTTGACATTCCATTTCTATGCCGGCGTATGGTCATCAACGGGATAATACTGCCCGACTGCATGCAGGTATCCGGCAAGAAACCATGGGAAGTAGCACACATAGATACGATGGAAATGTGGAAATTTGGCGACCATAAAAATTTTACTTCGCTCTCCTTGCTGGCAACAGTATTAGGTATTCCATCGCCCAAATCAGATATCGACGGAAGCCAGGTTGCCGGCGTGTATTGGATCGAAAAAGATCTTCCCCGGATAGGACGGTATTGCTTGCAGGATGTGCTGACCAGCGCTAAAGTATATTTACGTCTAAAAGGCTTAAGTGATATGCAAATAGAACCGGAGTTCATTGCGGGTTGATGCCTGGAGGTACGGCAGGAATAATATTTCCGTGTTTCAATTCGTTTGCCTGGGAAGCTGAAGCCAGTGGCGCAATAAAATACATTTTTACCGCCCCCTTATTCTTTGCGTGTATCTCTCCTCTGTAAGTAAAAGAGAACTTATTCTTTATCAGTTCGTATGTTGTTTCTGAAACGTTGATCTTTCCAGACTCGCCGTGCTGCTCCATACGGGCTGCCATATTCACGGTATCGCCCCATATATCATACGCAAACTTCTTTATTCCAACGATGCCGGCGATAACACTTCCGGTATGCAGACCTATCCGCACATGAAAAGTTTTTTCTCCCACCTGTTTCCGACGGTTACGTATATAGTCCCTTATTTCCATTGCTGCTTTTACAGCATTCTCGGTTTGTTCCGCAGTTGTCACGGGCAATCCGGCCACTGCCAGGTAAGCATCGCCAATGGTTTTTATCTTTTCAATGTTATACTTGCCCATGATTCCATCGAAGGCTTTAAAGCAAATGTTAAGCTCATCTATAAGTTCTTGCGGACTCATTTTCTCACTAGCTCTCGTAAAGTCAACAAAATCTGTAAAGATCACGGTCACATTATCAAATTGACGTGCGGTAGCATTTCCGGTTTTTTTCAGCTCTTCAGCAACTTCGGCAGGTAGTATATTCAGCAACAATTCGTCTGAGCGCTTCCGCTCATGTTCGGCTTTTCTCCGCTCGCGATATATGAACACAGAGAGCAAAGAAAGCAACACAATGCCTCCTGCGTACAATACTTCTTCTTTTTTCTTTTTAGAAAGCAATACCTTTTCTAATTCCAGTTCTTTGTCTTTCAGCTCGAGCACTCTCTTGTTATCTACAGCGGCGAGTCTCAAAGCCTTGTCTGCCGAAAATATGCTGTCTTTTTTGATGATAGCCTGCCGGTAAGCTTCCAGCGCCTCCTTGTACCTTCCTGACATACCGAGTGCCTCTGAAAGATAAGTATATATTTCCTCTGCTGTCTCCGTTGCGCCTCCGTATGTATCTAGTGCCGTGTCCAGCAGTACGATCGCTTTCTGAAGGCGGGCGGCATTCCCGACGGGAATAAAATCATCTGGGGGTATATATTGCGAACTGTCCTTCACTATGTCTACCAATACTTCCCCCAACCCCATCAACCACAGATGATCAGGAAAATTTACTGCCTTACCTTCCGCCTGGCACCTGTTAAAACAATCGATCGCCTTCAGGTACTCTTTCTTCTCCTGGTATACCCTACCTATGTCCCTTACAACATTGACGGCTTTTACTTTATTAACGTTGCCATTATCATCTAATGTGGCATAACGCGAAAAAACGGCATAACTCTGCTCATAGTATTTTAGCGCTTTGTCGTATTCCTTAGTGTTGACGCAGATTTGTGCGAGCGCATTTTGAACCTTTGCCATCCCGATCTCGGAATGGCTATCGTTGTAATAGGCCAGAAGTTTGCTGAGGTACTTAACCGCACCAGCATAATTTTTGGACGGTATATAGATATCATTTGCCAGATTATACCATACACTGGCGATGGCTGCTGTATCCTTGAGCGATTCAAATTTTTTCAGCGACATAAAATAATACTCCAGCGCCTTATCAGTAATATGAAGCGAGAGATAAGCTGTGCCTATCTTATAGTAGCATTCCGCCTCTTCAGCGTCTTTACTATTTTGTTTGCACAGATCCAGGTTATTAAAAAGGTATCCCATTGCCTTGCCACTATTACTTTGCAGCCGGTAGAGTGAATAAAATCTCGAATTCGCCTCCTTTATTCCCGGTACAAAATTCATTTTTTCGGCCAGTGACCTTGCCCTACGCAAATAATATTCGCAGTTCAAGCTATCCTGCACAAAACTTAGATAGGCATCACTGATCTGCAGGAATAAGTGGACTTTATTAGTATCGTCAGTTGATTTAGGGATCTGAATCAACATTGAATCAATTAAAGGCATCCCCTCCCTTTTTTGGGCAGATCCTTTAAACGTACTTAGCAAGAGAAGACAAACAAATATTAGCTTTTTAGATAGAGACAAGACATACAGCAAACCGGGTAGACGAACTGCCTTTTCCCCAATAATATTAACGTTGGATTCACCCGGTAAGGTGTAAATGGATTGTAAGCGAACAAGAGTAGTGTTGTGCTTGGTCATCCGTAAAGGGCAGAACAACACTATGCCACCAAAGACAATAATAAAAACGTGGCCTATCTTATCGCTTGTAAAACGTAGTATATTCTCATCATCCCGTTATCCTTCGCGGCGATCTCGCCCCTGAAGTACCACTTAAATCTATCTTTTGCCATTTCATAGGTGGTCTCTGAATGTTTATCTTACCACCTTCGCTGTTTTGTTCCCTACGGGCCGCAGTATTCACCGTGTTACGCCAAATATCACGATGCGCCACCGCCTGGCCTAGCTTGTCTTGTGCGTCTTGGTCTATTTGCAGGCGTTTCTGCAGGTACTTAAGGGCCATGTGACAATCGCTCTGGCGCGAATACAAACCAGCCAAATTGCGGTAAGTGGCGGAAAGTACCCTTTTATCGCGCATTTCTTCACATGTGTGGATAGCCGCAGCAAAGTATTCAAGAGATTTTGCGCGCCCCGGGATTTGAAAATAGTTGGCAACCAGGCAATTATATGCATCCGCAATCCCTTTATTCCAATTGAGCTTTTCTGCCAGGTCCAGGGCTAGTTGGCCATATTTTGCTTCTTCAGCACCATTCGCAGTAATATAGCAACTTGAAAGTAAATTGAGGAGGATTATTTTGCTGGTATATTCTCTATTTCTGAATCGCTCACTTGCCGGCTCCTTCACCAGGGAATCTATAAAGGGTTGCCCTTGCTTTTTCTGTGCCCGCGCACGAATCCGCTAGCCGTAGAGCTCAATCGTATCATCTGCCAGGGTTATTACCTGCATAATACTGTTATCGAGATCCTTGACCGCACGATCGATCTCGGGAGTGATCTCCTTACAAAATTCTTCCGGGGTGAGGTGTTCCATAATGGTCATAGCGCCCATGATACGCGTGAGGGGTTCTCGCATTCTATGCGCGTTATACTGCACAAGCTCCACAAGCTTACGGTTAGCGTGAGCGCGTTTTTCGTTGGCCTCTGCCAATTCCCAGGTGCGCGCGGCGATCGTTTGTTCCTGTTCAGCTACGAGTTTTTTGATGATGTTATTGGCTTTATGCTTCTGCCGATACGCATAAAAAATAATCACTGCCAGCACCAACAGGAAGCTGGCAAAAGCTATTGCGGCAAACCGGTAGCTTCGTTCAGTTTTCAGGTTGGCGGCATTGATCGCATCATTATTTTTCTTATCCTGAAGTGCTCGCTGGCTTATTTGCTCTGCTTTGGCTTTTTCCTGATCGAACTTCATCTGCAGACGTTCTTCTTCCAGTTTCTTTTGCTGTTCAATTGCCGATGTCTTCAGCTCAAAGTTATATTGATTCTCCGCCTGCTTCAGTGAATCCTCCATTTTCAGCTCCTCTCTTTCGCTCTGCGTTTCTGCCGCTGCTATCTTCTTTTCATAGGCGTTCGAGATCACCTCCTTCAACATAAATTGTCTTCTTGAGGAGTCTCCAGCGTCTTTGAGGGCACTACTACCGGAATTAATATCCATGGACGATTCAAGATCCTCGAGCTGCCTCCTCATTTTCAAGGCCTTGAAGTCATGTCCTGGCGTCAGAGAGTTTTGACCAATTTTGTTGAAAAAAGCACCAACATTTGTAGACTTACTGGCCTGGAATGCTTTCATTAAATATTCCTTAGCATTGGTATAGTCTGTACGGTCTTCATAACAGATGCTTATGTTCGCTAAAATTCTTGCAATTTCAATCGCGTCACCAATATCTTTAGCTTCATCAAGTGCCTTGAAATAATAATCCGACGCCCTTTTATAATTAGCTTTTTCTGAGTAGCAAAGACCTATGTCCCGATATGCTTCAACCAGTTCCTTTTTGTCCCCTGCCGCCTCAACAGATTTAACTTTGACCAATAAATATTTTAAGGCATCGGCATAGTCGCCTTTGAACAAATAACAGTCAGCAAGACTTCCATTCGCACCCGTTATTCCTTTTTTCCATTTCAATTTTTCGGCTAGTGCAAGTCCCTGCTGACCATACTTGATTCCATCATCAGGCTTAGTGGGGGCATAACTCAACGACAGTAAATTAAGTAGGTTGACTTTATTCGAGTCTTCAATGTTCGTGTACTTGATCGAATTTAATTCTTTAAGCAAGGAATCAGCAGATGGCCGATCTTGCTTTTGCGCAAAGCCCTTGAAAGAAATATTAATGAGGAAACAAAACAGTATGATCCTAAATGATCTCATAACACAATTGCCAACGCAAAATAAAGGTATTTATCAGCACGTTACATATTACCATTGTTATTGGCTTGTAAATGCTGTATTTTTTCAGCGGACTTTTTTAATTTTTCGCCAGAAAACCCTTGATTTTTATATATTTTCACGCCACCAATGACTGCTGAATTAAAGAAACTTTTTCAATCGCTACAGCTGCGTCAGTTTGCGCCGGTTTACATGATAGATGGTGAAGAGCCCTACTATCTGGACCTTGTAACAGACTATTTCGAGAACCAGGTGCTCACCCCTTCCGAACGCGACTTTAACCTTACAGTACTCTACGGCAAGGACGCCGATTGGTCTGATGTGCTTAATGCATGCCGCCGCTTCCCGATGTTCGCCGAGAAACAGGTGGTGATATTAAAAGACGCGGCCTCGTTGAAAGGTGATTCCGGTGAAAATAAAGGACTTAACTCGTTACTTAGCTACATCGAAAAACCGTCGTTATCAACCATTTTTCTGATCGAACATGCCGGCAAAAAAGTTGATGGAAAAACGAGATTTGCAAAGCGGGTAAAAGAAAAGGGTATATGTTTTACCTCCGACAAAATAAAGGACGACAATATCCCCCAATGGATACAAGCCCATGGCAAAGACGTTGGCTTTCAAATAGGCCAGCGCGAGTCTGAAATGCTCGCATCCTACCTGGGCAATGACCTGCAACGCATAGTGAACGAAATAGAAAAAGTACGCATTAATGTACCGAACGAAAAAGAACTAACACAGCAGATCATTCAGAAGTACATCGGCATCAGCAAGGAATACAATGTTTTTGAATTTCCGGAGGCGCTCACTAGTGGCGACAAGGACAAACTATACCGCATGCTTGCTTATTTTCTTGCCAACCCCAAGGCTGCACCCATGCCGTTGCTCATAGGTTCTTTTTACAATCATTTTAACCGGCTATATCAGGCCAACTTCCTACGTGGAAAAACTGACAAAGAAGCTGCAGCCGCTCTGGGAATTTCTCCGTGGTTGGTAAAAAACATTTTGACATCGGCGCAGTATTGGCCATTGCAACGCGTGGAAAGGTGCATGCTGCTGCTAAGCAAGTACAGCACAATGGCAGTAGGCATAAAAAACACTTCTAGCGACAGGGAATTGCTTAAGGAAATGGTAGGGCAAATGATTGCTTAAAAAAAATTTGGCGCTGCTTTTTTGCGCTTGCCCATCACGTTTTACGCAAGACAGAACTTAAGACAAAGAAATAAATCGCAGCCAACATAGCCCATTTGCCAGGTTAAGATTTAGGAGAAGTAGCAAATGTAGACATGCATTGATCGATAACTGATCAAAGCTGCAATCTTCCCGTGATATTCAACGCCTAAAAGCTGGAGCCATTAAAGTTCACGATATACTTATGTAATAGTTCGTATTCACGTTTTATTTCCGGTTTCAAGGGTTCCTTTTTCCTGGGCGATTCGTCGTTGTGGTGTTTTTTTGCAGCATTCGTTTCAGGCACATGGGCCTTGTTCTTTTCAGTTCCGTGACTGTGTACTTGTGAGTTTGGCATCTTAGTTAAGTTTTAAAGTTGAGTAATATTATTACGACTGTTGTTTTTACATTTGTTAATTTATTGTAAATGTAAATCAAATAATTCAATCAAACAACATTTCATTAACAACAATTGTGAATTTAATTAACAAAAATAAC
>CAIVEW010000030.1 GCA_903905065.1 uncultured Bacteroidota bacterium
CAATATGATTAAAAAATCATCTTTCCCCATTTCTAATTTGCTTCTATATTCCTGAAATACCTGTAATGAGAACCAATCGTCAACGGAATCCTCAGTAAAAAACCCCATATCAGCCAAATCTGGGAAAGATTGATCATGTTGGTAACGTTCAAAAGCCTTCAAAATATAATCTTCACCATTAATGTCCTTTAAATTGAAACTAACTGGACAATTTGAAGAATTTAGAAAATCAGCAACTTCTTCAAATCTCTTTGAACCGTATTTATCGGTTCTGGAAAGAAAGACATTTATTGAGCTATCTACATTTTCCGGCATATGTGGACAAGGGTATTAGTTAATTAAAAACCAAATTTACAATAAGAATTAAAATTTTGGTTGTAAAACTGTCAATTTGAAAAACTGCCGACTAAACTGCCGACTGTTGATGTCATAAAATGAAGAAACCCGCTCTGGGAGCGGGTTTAGTTGTATTGGTGGTGGGAGCACACGGGTTCGAACCGCGGACCCTCTGCTTGTAAGGCAGATGCTCTGAACCAGCTGAGCTATGCTCCCGATTCCGTTTTAAGGGACTGCAAAGGTAATGATCATTTTCGTTTTAGCAAAGCCAATTGAAAAAATATTTTTTAGTAGCGGACGTTTCTGGTTATCGGTCGTGGAATAGCCTCTTTTGCGATCTAAGTTGAGGTAACTTTAAATTTGTTATTCGGTTTAAGTAATTGTCATTGTTCCTTACCTTTGGTGCGCCTAAATGTCCGGGCAACAACAATCGATACTATATGGGTTACGTAAAAGATCTGTTCAAGTCAACAGCAGATGAGCAAAACAAGGAAATAAAAAGCATTATTGAACAGCATGGTAATAAGAAAATAGAAGATGTTACCATTGCCCAGGTTTACCAGGGGATGCGCGGCATTACCGGCCTCGTAACCGAAACTTCATTGCTTGATGCCAATGAGGGAATCCGTTTTCGCGGTTTCTCTATTCCTGAGCTGAGAGAAAAACTGGCCAAGGTACCTGGCGGAAACGAACCATTGCCGGAAGGACTGTTTTACCTGATGCTGATCGGGCAAGTGCCCACGCAGGAAGATGTGGAACATATCTCCGCCACATGGGCGCGCCGTTCACACGTACCCAACTATGTGTTTGACGTTATCGAATCATTCCCGGTGTCTGCGCATCCCATGACACAGTTTACAGCGGCCATACTTGCGTTGGGCACTGAGTCTAAATTTGCGAAAGCCTACAACGAGGGTATCAGTAAGAAGGTGCATTGGGACTATATCTATGAAGATACGATGACACTGATAGCCCGCCTGCCGCGAATAGCAGCTTACATCTATCGACGTAAATACAAGAACGGTGAGCATATACAGCCGGACGGCATGCTGGACTGGAGCGGAAATTTTGCGCATATGCTGGGTTATGAAGACGAAAGCTTCAGGGAGCTGATGCGCTTGTATCTTACTATTCACGCAGATCATGAAGGTGGTAATGTATCGGCTCATGCTACGCATCTTGTAGGGTCCGCGCTCAGCGATCCTTATCTGTCATTTGCAGCAGGTATGACCGGGCTTGCCGGCCCGCTTCACGGCCTTGCCAATCAGGAAGTGATACGCTGGATAGAGGAAATGTGCAAAGACCTAAACTCTGACCAGCCAACTAAGGACCAAATTGCTGCCTATATACATAAAACACTTACCGAGGGCAAGGTAGTGCCTGGTTACGGCCATGCGGTACTGCGTAAAACAGATCCGAGGTTTACGGCGCAGATGGAGTTTGCAAAGCTGCATTGCCCGGATGATCCCACTATTAAAACGGTGTGGAACATCTACGAAGTAGCACCGCCAATATTAGAGAGCACCGGGAAGATCAAAAACCCATGGCCTAATGTGGATGCGCACTCCGGCGCACTGCTGAAGCATTATGGGCTGGTGGAGGAAGAATTCTACACCGTGCTATTTGGCGTATCCCGCGCACTTGGTGTATTGGCCAGCCTTTGCTGGGACCGCGCACTGGGCTTCCCGCTGGAGCGGCCGAAGTCAATTACTACTGAATGGGTAAAGAACTTTATCAAGAAGGGTGAGGCGGTTAGTTAAGAGCCTCACCCCGGCCCTCTCCGAAGGAGAGGGTGAGGTCGAATGAGTTACGAAAAGCATGCAGTAGTACACTGCTGCTTTTTAGTTTTAAGGCGGGTCAAAATATTTATACATTTGTTGCAGCATGATTAGCCAGGTTCATATAAAGAATTTTAAATCGATTGTTGACTTGACCATTGACCTGGGCAGGGTGAACCTTTTTATTGGTGAAAATGGAAGTGGAAAGAGTAATATTCTGGAGGCGGTGGCGTTTGCGTCTTCAGGCACCAGGGTGGACATGCTAAACAGTGATCTTTTCGCTAAAGGGGTTAGAGTTTCCAAACCTGAATTGTATAGTTCGGCATTCAAGGAAGAGTCTGCCGATATAGAATTTAACTTTGTCATTGATGGTCATTCTGTCCTCTGCCAATATAATTTTGACAACCACTGGTATGATTTGTTTCCGGCAAGATTTTCTCAACGTTACAGGATTTTTTTGTCAGAATTCGGTAAATATATCAATGCAGACTCCCCAGATTTCAATCTAAGTAATATTATAATAAAACCTGAAACACCTCAAACAATAAGGACTAACATTAGTGAGGAAGCTGAACTACTTGAAAATTATAATAAATACAGATTGAATAGCTACCTGACTAATTACATGATTTACTCACCGGAGAATTCTTCTCTTCGCAAGTTCGAGGAGGAAGGCCAGGTAAAACCTGTAGGGGTTAAAGGGGAGGGTCTGTTCAGCTTGCTAAAATCAATGGCAGAGGATAGTGGGACTTTTGAAAAAATAAAAGATCAATTGGAAGCTATAGACTGGTTTGAGGATTTCGCGATTCCCTCAAATCTACTTTCAAATGAGTACAAAATAATAATCAGAGACAGATATATTGGTGATATTGAGTACTTCGACCAGCGGAGCGCTAATGAAGGCTTCTTGTTCCTACTGTTTTATATCGTTTTGTTTTCGAGTAAAAAGACCCCTCAATTCTTCGCCATAGATAATATTGAGGCCTCTTTCAATCCTAAACTTTGCAGCAAACTCATTAATATACTTGTTGAGCTGTCTAGGAAAAATAATAAGCAGGTTTTGATGACTACCCACAATCCTGCTACGCTGGATGGGCTTGACCTGAACGACCCTGAACAGAGGCTTTTTGTGGTAAGGCGAAACATTGATGGCCATACCATTGTGACCCGCATTTCTGAAAAGCCAAAATTAACTATGCCCATGAAATTATCTGAAATGTGGACTAAGGGATTGCTTGGCGGCTTACCTGATAACTTTTAATGGCTATGACATTCGGTTTAATTACAGAAGGCCCCACAGACCAGGTTGTGCTCAGGCATCTATTGTCCGGGTATTTTTCAGACCCCAATATTGATGTAAGGCCTGTACAGCCCAATACAGATTCAAGTGATGCCGCAGCTCATTTTGGAGGATGGAAAAATGTTTTGAACTATTGCAGTTCGCCTGATATAGTTGCAACCCTGGAAGCAAATGATCATGTGATTATCCAGATAGATACAGATGTTTGTGAAGAGTATGGAGTAAAAAGGAGAGTGGATGGCAATGACCTTACCGATGAACAAATTATTGAGAAGACAAAAGCTGTTATCACGGCCAGTATTGGTAAAGAATTGTTTGATAAATTTAATCATAAGATCATTTTTGCAGTAAGCTACGATTCCATAGAATGCTGGTTATTGCCTTTGTATTATACCAATAACACAAAATCTAAAACAACTAACTGCTGTGAAACGTTAAACCAGGAATTAAGGAAAGAGGGCTATACCATTGACTGTAGCGGCAAAAAAGTTGCATACCATCAAAAAGTTTGTAAGAAAATAAAGACCAAGGAACTTATAGAAAGCATATCTGCACATAACAATAGTTTTAAACAATTTATTCATAGACTAACCTCAATCTAAAAAAATAAAAAATGAACAAGGGACCGATCTCGCAATTTATACAGCATCATTATCGCCACTTTAATGCGGCTGCGCTGGTGGACGCTGCAAAGGGTTATGAAACGCATCTGCTGGAAAACGGCAAGATGCTGGTATCGCTGGCCGGAGCTATGAGTACTGCCGAGCTGGGCATCTCATTTGCCGAAATGATACGCCAGGACAAGGTGCAGATCATCAGTTGCACAGGCGCGAACCTGGAAGAGGATATTATGAACCTGGTGGCGCATACCCATTACAAGCGTGTGCCCAATTACCGCGACCTTACTCCAAAAGAAGAATTTGAGTTGCTGGAGGGCGGATTTAACCGCGTTACCGATACCTGTATACCTGAAGAAGAAGCTTTCCGCCGTATACAGAAGCACATATATAAGATCTGGAAAGAGGCTCAGGATAAGGGCGAACGTTACTTCCCGCACGAATATATGTACAAGCTGTTGCTCAGTGGGGTAATGAAGGAACATTATGAAATAGATACCAAACATAGCTGGATGATAGCCGCGGCTGAAAAGAACATTCCGATCATTGTACCGGGATGGGAAGACAGCACTATGGGCAACATCTTTGCTTCTTATTGCATAAAGGGAGATCTGAAGCCATCTACTATGAAGAGCGGTATCGAGTATATGATGTGGCTTACGGAGTGGTACCGCGCCAATTCGTCGGGCAAAGGCGTTGGCTTCTTCCAGATAGGTGGTGGCATAGCCGGCGACTTCCCGATATGCGTGGTGCCGATGATGTACCAGGACCTGGAGTGGCATGATGTGCCCTTCTGGAGCTACTTCTGCCAGATCAGCGACAGCACCACTTCTTACGGGTCCTATAGTGGTGCAGTACCGAACGAAAAAATAACCTGGGGCAAGCTGGACATAGATACTCCTAAGTTTATTGTAGAGAGCGATGCTACCATTGTGGCGCCGCTGATCTTTGCTTATCTCTTAGGGTGGTAGGTCGTCTGAACCTTGATTCTCCTGATTATAAGATTTTCTTGATTTTCATTTGGAATGAGAGCGGTAGGAAACTATCGCTTTTTTTTTGAATGCCCCATATGATTTGAATTTTTTCAGTTCTTATATGGGGCATTTCTTTTGGGGCTATATTTCGTTGAAAACCTTTGCTGGCGATGCATTTTAGTATGTTATTATGGTTTATTTACATTTCCCACTTCGACAGGCTCAGTGCAGGCTTTGATGCCCCACGATGCCCCATTCCGGTTAGCAGTTAGCAGTTTTCAGTTGGCTGCCTCGTCCTGAAATAGCTTCTACGAAAGGCTAGCCCGCTAGCCGTTTTTAGCTGGCGGTTTGGGTGGGCGAGGTTTGGCCACTGTGATCTTAAACCTTGGGGGAAGGTTGA
The DNA here is from genome assembly GCA_903905065.1 of uncultured Bacteroidota bacterium. Classification (GTDB taxonomy): domain Bacteria; phylum Bacteroidota; class Bacteroidia; order Chitinophagales; family Chitinophagaceae; genus Nemorincola. Next base: position 5,406 of record CAIVEW010000030.1, read on the forward strand.
TGCTGAATATTTTTATTATGTGGTTGTCCCATCTTTTGAGGGCTGTTCGTTTGTTCATGATAGGTTTTTGGGGTGAAAAAATTATGAGATTTGGCACAAAGGTCTGACGAGTAAATGGGTTTTGCAAAACGGATTTACATGGTCGCGCGTTTTTCGTGTTGTCATGTGCCCTGCGCGGGATATGATGTAAATTTCTTTTGGGGTAGGATGCTGGTAGTATGTGAGATATGTATTAGACTTTACAATCTGAAGCATGGAGTTCGGTATTGGTTTAAAAAAAAATAGCTGACTGAACGCTTGAAGTTGTGAGATGTCCCCCGTGCTTGTGTTATCTTATCTGGCCGGTAGTGATCACGAAACAAAATGGGGAAAATTGACACAGGGCAGAAAGGTTAAGGAATCGTGTTGCCAAACGATTTCTATTTCTGTTGAATTATTATATCGTTAATAACCTTAAGAAATCAACAAAACAGGCCGCGTTTCTTAATGATAATCCGGGCATGATTTTTCTTCGAGTAGGGTTCAGTATCGTCATTTTATGAAGCCAGCAGGTAAATACTCGGAAAACGAACTAGTGTCATTTATCAAACAAAACGATAGACAGGCATTTTCTTATTTATACGAACATTATGCTGGTGCTCTGATGTATGTTGTGAGCAGATACACTGGTGATACACATTTTTTAGAAGACTTATTGCAAGATGTCTTTGTAAAAATATGGACAAAAATAGACCAGTATGACCCTGAGAAATCGAGTTTTTACACCTGGATGCGAACAATAGCAAAAAACAGAGCAATAGATTTTATAAAGTGCTCTGCTCATATGAATTCAAAGACGACAAGCGAGCAAACTTTGGAAACGCAAAAGATAGCTGAACATAAAACGGACAAAATAGGATTGAATCACCTCGTATCGCAATTGCCAGAAACGCACAGGGCGGTGGTGTACCTGGTTTATTACAATGGCCACACGCTTGGCGAGGCTTCCACCTATCTTAACATACCAACTGGAACAATAAAGACACGCCTCAGAAGTGCGCTCGCCAGTTTGAGGAAAGACTTTGCCTTCTCGATTCATTGACATTTGATAACACGTCAAATGTTTGATTAGCAACTATGACTGGGTATAAGCAGACCAGTAAAATTCGCAACGGTATCTTGGTACTTTAACTAGTCTTACGGGGAAAGTATAGACGTATTAAAAATACAAAAACATCTTAAAACAAAAAATTCGCTTCGGTCTAATAAGGGGTGTCCCTATAATCTCTTCGCCTCACCAGCTTCAGGTCCTGCAAAATGGCAGACTTGACATTTATGGTAAACGTAAAGCTTTTGCGTGGGCCAAAGGGAATGGTTTGCAGGTGCATAGCCCAGCAATGCAAGTCGCGGTAAACGTCTATTGACGTAAGCGTAAGCTGGTGATAGGTAAAGTTATATCCGCTGCTGGCATTGATCTTCCAACGTTTGGTTACTTGCAGTTCGCCCTGGAAAGTAAGGGATTGGCTCAGCACTATCGTGTCGCGTTTAGAGAAGTAGGAATAGTTGTCATTAGCCGATAAGGAATAGCTGCAGTTGAAGCTCCAGGGTATATTAAAATCAACATAGTCGTTATAACCAGCATTTCGCATGATGCGGCCATACTCTTCACTGTTAGTCGGATTATTGGCGCCGCCTATTGGCTTGGAGTGAAAGTTAGACCCCAGCGACATATTGGCACTGGAAAACCGGGCCAGCCCAAAACCTTTGTCCTCCATTGTTTCCGGAAGCCGGCGCGCCTTATCATAGTCAAACGCATAGGGATCAAAACTCGCATTGGAGCTGATGTTTATTTTGTCCATCACATTCGTCCTGAAGTTCAAGCCTATATTGCTCCACTGGAAAGAGTCAGCGGCAGGGTTATAAGAGATCGTTGCGCCGAGCGCATCTATCAGCGTCACGTTCTTGAACCCGGTCACCGTATCCTTAGCGCTCCGCACCTTTATCTGCAGGTTGTTGTTCACGCCGAAATTCACCTGGCCGGCCTTGCCAATTGGCGGCGCCCCAACGATTGAAGTTAAGAAGGGCGACTGGTAAGTATAGTTCTGGAAATTGTTCGTTGAGTCGAGCCGCGTGCGGTAATAATAGTTGAAAGGAGATGCGGCAAAATCAGGATGATAGGTAAAGCCGACGGAAGGGGTGATCACGTGACGTATGCCTCTTAAACCACCATGCTTGAAAAGCTTCATACCGTAGATACGCGTTGAGAAGCTGACGCCCGCATTGAAGTCGCGGGCGGTGTAGAAACCATGCTGATCATTACTGTCCAGCTTATTTAACACGCTATCATAAGTGCGGTACAACTTGTCGGTAAGCCAGTACTCATTATAGTTTACACTGAACGACATGTTAATGTACCTGAATATAGTATAGGAAGCGCTGATCGGAACAGAATGATGCAGACCAGTCTGGAAACTGGACAAGGACATATTTGAAATAAAGGGCCTGAAAAGGCTGTCGTAAAAAGTAGTACGATTGAGCATATCCACCGTATAGCTTGCGGTGATCTTATCGTACCACTTAGGTTTACCGCTTGCATTTTTTTTCTGGAACGGGTTTATCTGCGCCACGTGGAAGTTTATATCCGGCAGCGTTACATTCACCTGGTGGGTTTCGGTATTTTGGTTATGCAATGCGCTGATGGTGAGCCCGAAGGGCGTGCCCTGCCAATTCTTCGAATAGCTGATGTTTGACTGGTACTGGTTCTGCAGTATCTGATTTGGGTCAAGGCTGTTATTGGAATAAAAAGAAGATGTACCGACCTGCACAGAAGCGTTAAAGCTCTGCCCCGGTATGGATTTAGGATCTGACTGATGCCGCCAGTTGACCATAAAGTCTTTTGTGACAGATGCATTTGGTTCAAAATCCTCACCGGTCTTATTATAGGCATACGACAAGCTGAACAACCCTTTGTAATGATAAATATCGCTGTAGTCGCTTATTTCGCTGAATGCATAACTGCCCTTCGTGTACACATTAGCCTGCGTCAGGAAGTCGATATGGTCATTAACATACCAGTAATACCCGCCGTTCAGCAGGCCCAGGCCGCGCTGCTCCTCAATGGTGTAGGTTGGTATCACAAAGCCAGACTTCTGCTTCTCTGATACCGGGAATATCCCAAAGGGCAGCCAAAGCGGTGTAGGAACCCCCTCAATAGACAAGTTACATGGCCCGGATACGATCACCTTCCCGGGGATCACTTTTATCTTCTTGGCCAGTATACCGAAGTGCGGTGTATCGAGCGCGCATGTCGTGTATATGCTGTGGGCACCATAAATTGTCTGGTCCGGGTTTCGCTTCACTTGTTCGCTATACACAAAACCCTCTCCATACTGCGAATGCACATTCCGTACTATGGCACGCTTGCTTTTGAAGTTATACTGCAGGGAGTCATAAGTGAATTTTTCCTTTCCCTGGGTAAACGTCTGCTTTACCGTCGTATCTTTCTCTTTCGCTGCTTCATAAGGCGCCGCTGATACCAGGTTAGACGACTGCTCATAAACTATCTGCCCGGCATTCAATTGCAGGTCCTGGTAGTTCACTTGTGCATCTCCGTACAGGTAAAAGAGATTCGTGTGCATATCCATGATCAGTGAGTCTCTTGCGGTGGCTTTGACCACATCCGGCAACGCGTCTTTTGATATCCTTATTCCAAGTGACCGTTCAAGGGCCTTTCGTTTTGAGGTATCTGAAGCGGCCAGCGAATCTTTCTTCAGGCTGTCGTTGGCGATGAGGCCAAGGTCCACTTTGATGCTGTCGTTTCCGACCACTACCGGGTTCTTCTTTCCGGTGTCAGCACCCGCGCCGGGAGATGAAATAACACGCACATTATCAGATTGACAATAACCCTTATTTGTTATAGAGAATATAAAAATGGCCGCCATACAGTAAGTAAAGCAACGCAATGATGGGAATTTTGAAATAAATTTACCGCGCTCACTCATGGGCGTGACAAAAATAGTTATTTGAAGGTGAGGTTTTGATAGTTTGTATATTTAATCTTTTGTGAAACATATGATGCGCACCATATTAATTGCTGTGTTTACGTTGCTGCTTACCCCACACCTGGTTACAGCAAAGGGTAAGAAAATAACCAAAATTGTGATAGATGCCGGCCACGGCGGACAAAAGGACCCGGGCGCCCATGGATCTTTTTCGTACGAGAAAGACATAACTCTGGCTGTAACGCTTAAACTCGGCAAAATATTACAAGACAGCATGAAGAGCGTAGATGTGATCTACACCCGTACAACAGATGTCTATCCCAGCCTGGTAGAAAGGCATGAAATAGCCAACAAGGCAAATGCCGACCTTTTTATAGCGATCCATGTTAACTCCACGCCGTTTACCTACACCAAGGTGCTGGAAGGCTACAAAACGGTAAAACGGCATCACAAAACCGTGAAGCAGCCCATCTACCGCAAGATTCAGCACCACGAAACTACCCGGAAGGGCGTAGAAACATATGTACTGGCGCTGCATCGTAACTCTCAAAAAGAAAAATCCATAGGTGAATACAGTGACAATCTTTCGGAAGAACCCGGCCTGATGAATGTGAACGATCCGCAGACGAGCATCATTCTTGCCCAGTATTCACAGGCTTTCCTCAGCAAGAGTGTAAACCTGGGCACCCGGATACAAGAGGCGTTTGGCGCACAAGGGCGGCCAGACCTGGGCGTAAAGCAATTACCCCTGGAGGTGCTTGCCGGCAGCGCCATGCCCGCCGTGCTGGTAGAAATGGGCTTTATCACCAACATTAACGAAGAAAAATATCTCAATTCGGAAGAGGGCCAAGAACAAGTGGCAATGGCCATATATAAAGGCATAAAGGCCTATAAAACAGATGTTGAGCGCTAACGCAAAACAACCATTAACTATAAGTTAGTGCTTCGGTTATATTTATTTTGCCATCTTCAGCTGTTTTTGCATTTTTATAGCTTTTTTTTTATCTTTGAACGAATTAAAACATTTTCATACCAATGAAAGCCCGCTTAAAAATTATTTCCATTACCACACTGCTCTCGTTTTCGGTGTTTGCAGCAATCGTTTATTCATCCTGCAACCGGGACCAGTGCAAATCCATAGTATGCGCCTACGGCGGTGTCTGTAACAATGGAGTATGTAACTGCCCATCGGGATATGAAGGCACAAACTGTGAAACGATCTCCCGCCAGAAATTTTTAGGGAACTGGTCGGTATTTGAAAAGGGGAGCGAAACTGAAGCGGCACAATATCCCGTTAGTATCTCTGAAGGGGCCAGGATCACAGATGTCGTGATCACCAATTTCTACAATTATTTTACCGTACCGGTTTACGCAACTATAATTCATGATACTATTATGATACCTAACCAGCAGTACCAGGGCAAAGTTCTGGTGGGCGTCGGTTATGTCTACACGAATGTTACTTATGGCCAGTATGGTGCAATCAATATGCAGTACGAAATAGTGGATACAGCTACTCAAGCTGTTAATGATTTTGGCTATAACCCGATCCTTGATCACAGCAGCGCTTCGGCGTGGAATAAATAACTTTCTGACTCCAAAATAATTACAAGCCTCCCTTGGGAGGCTTGTTCGTTTAGACGGTTTACTCCCCGCTTTGGAGCCGAAATGATGTGAACAAAAAGATAGCGCTACATTTTACTATCTTACCTAACTTTGCTATATGTCGACGCAGAAGATCATAGTAGCTATTGACGGGTATTCCTCCTGCGGCAAGAGTACGCTGGCTAAAGAGCTCGCGACGAAACTGAAATATAGTTACATAGACAGCGGCGCCATGTATCGCGCGATAACTCTTTATTTTCTCAGGAACCACGTAGATTTCAGCGACCATAGCAAAGTGCTCGACGCCATAGCGAACATCAATATTTCGTTTGTATACAATGAGCAAACGCAGAACTCAGATATCCATCTGAATGACGAAAATGTTGCCCCTTACATCCGAGATATGATCATTTCGGAAAAAGTAAGTGAAGTCGCCGCCATAAGGGAAGTACGCTCATTTGCGGTAGCCCAGCAGAAACGCATGGGAAGGAAAAAAGGGATAGTCATGGACGGGAGAGACATAGGCACCGCCGTATTCCCCGATGCCGAATTGAAGATCTTTATGACCGCCGATCCGGAAGTACGTGTCATGCGCCGCTTCAAGGAGATGTACGAAACCAACCCCCACATTACCATTGATGAGGTGCGCCACAACCTGGAACTGCGCGACTATATTGACAGCACACGTGAAGAAAGCCCTTTACATCGCGCTGACGATGCGATATTACTTGACAATAGCGGCCTCACCAAGGAGGAACAGCTTAAAATCGTGCTAAATTGGGTAACAGAAAAAATAACCCCAACCCCTAAAGGGGCGACCCCTCAATACTAAAGAAGTGATTAAGAGAACGTCCCCTTAGTGGCTGCTGGTTACAGTGATTTTAGCCAGTGTACCACTTCATCCCTTGTTTTACCCAATTTCTTTTGAAGGCGGCCGTATAGCTCGTCATCTTTGCCATCTTCATATTCGAGGTCATCATCGGTCAGGTCAGCGTGCTGCTGTTTTATTTTGCCTTTCAATTCATTCCACCTGCCTTTTATTTCTAACTTGTCCATAACGTTATTTTTTCTTTTTACCCCTTAAAATCCATGCCAGAAGACTAAAAACAAGAAAAATAAAATTTCAAATTCCAATGCCGCCGGCAACAGATAAGCAATAATGACTAATTTCGCATTCGCTAAAAAAGCAGTTTTATGCCCATAAGAACGCTGTGTATTTTATTTTTCGTTGTCCTCTTGTCGTCTTGTACCCAAACCCGGATCACAGATCATACCGAATGGGGCAAGTACTTTGAGCAAAATGGCATTAAAAACGCTTGCTTTATGATGCGTGACAATAACCACGAGTCTATACACTATTATAATAAAGAACGGTGTCTGCAGCGGTTTCTCCCTGCTTCTACTTTCAAGATATTCAATTCACTGGCAGCCCTTGAAACTGCAGTTGCCCCTGATGACCAACTTATTATAAAATGGGACGGCATTGTTCGCTCCAGGCCGGAATGGAATAAGGATATGACGATGCGCGAAGCCTTCAAAGTAAGTAATGTGGGTTACTACCAGGAAATAGCCCGACGCGTAGGCCCCGCGAGGATGCAACACTACCTGGACACCGTGAAATATGGCAACATGAAAATGGAAGGCAAAATAGATACTTTCTGGCTTAACAACTCCCTGCAGATCTCTCCTGATGAGCAGATCGGATTCGTTAAAAAGCTATATTTCGCAGAACTGCCGTTTTCTGAGCGTACCCAGCGCATCGTAAAAACGATGATGCTACAGGAGCAAACCCCGGGGTATAACCTCTATTACAAAACAGGAACAGGGCATGTAGGTGATAAATATATTTATTGGGTAGTGGGTTTCGCAGAACGGGTAGAGCATGTAAAGGAGCAGGAAGGTTCGATGAACAAAAGTGGCGAACGCAATTATCCATATTTCTTCGCTGAAAATTTTGAAATGCCCATTGCGGACACAACAAAAGATTGGTTCAAAGTACGGATCGATATCCTGCACGACATATTGAAAGACTATGGCGCAATACCAAGATCGTAGCATTCCGGTCTCAGGTAATTTCCTTATATTGAACTCGCTTTTTCATTTTCAAATAATAACCAATGGAATTTACCGCAAAACAAATAGCCGGCATTTTGAACGGGCAGATAGAAGGGGATGCAGAGGTGAAGATCACAAAATTATCTAAAATAGAAGAAGGGGAACCTGGCTCTATATCCTTCCTGGCAAACCCGGCCTACACACAGTACATATACGGCACAAAAGCCTCTCTGGTTATTGTAAATAAAGACTTTGCGCCCACCGCGCCTGTACAGGCAACACTGATACGCGTGGAAAGCGCTGCAGCAGCCTTTGCAAAGCTGCTTGAAATGTATAACCAGGTAAAATTGAACAAAACCGGAGTATCAAAACATGCCTATATATCGGAGAGCGCAAAAGTCGGGGAGCACCTTTATGCGGGAGAATTTGCAGTTATCAGTGACAATGTGCGAATCGGCAGCAATGTAAAAATATATCCACAAGTGTTTGTGGGTGATAATGTAACAATAGGCGACAATACCACATTATTTGCAGGCGTAAAAATCTACTCGGATACACAGATCGGCAAGGATTGCATCATCCACTCCGGCACGGTGATCGGCAGCGATGGATTTCGCTTTGAACCGCAAAATGAAGGCAATAAAAAGGTTCCTCAGATAGGGAACGTAATCATAGAAGATGATGTAGAAATAGGCGCTAACTGCGCGATAGACCGGGCCACGCTCGGGTCCACGATCCTGCGCAAAGGAGTTAAATTCGACAACCTGGTGCACATAGCCCATAATGTGGAAATAGGCGAAAACAGTTATCTCGCTGCCTGCAACGTGGTAGCGGGGTCTACGAAGATCGGCAAAAACTGCATGTTCAGCGGACAGGTGGGCATCGTTGGCCATTTGAATATTGCAGATAACACCATCATCACCGCGCAATCAGGCATATCAAAAAGTATAACAAAAGCCGGTGAGGTTTACATGGGCTCGCCTGCATTTGACGCTAACAAGTATCGCAAAGCATATATCCACTTCCGCAACCTGGATGCACTAGTGCAGCGCGTGGATAAGATCGAGAAACATATTAAGTAACAACAACAAACATCTTGCCTCTTTTAATAATTTTTTACAGAACCATTTCATAACTATCTGCAAAACAGCTTGTTATAGAATTTGCCTGAAAACTTCCTTTTTGGCAGCTATTTTGCACCGTTAATTAGCCACAACTATGCTGTTGTTAACCCCAAATTTTCGGGGATGCAATGGTTGTAATTTAATTTGCAAAGCACCTGATAAGCGCCCTGATCAAAATGCTTAAAAAACTCCTGAGTTTAAAAATCTCTTTCCTCTACCTTATCCCAGCGGTGATAGTCGGAATGATATTTTTTTTCGTTTTCAAGAAACCCACCGGCATAAATCAGGATGCAGGCAGTAACGCGATCCACGTAAGTGCTGAAAACACTACGGTAGAGTGTGGTGAGAATACCTTCCGGCTAAAAGGCTTTAAATATATTAAACCACTGATCAATCAGGACCGCGAATGTGAGTCTTCGCGCTACTCGGCATTAAAAGAGAATCTTAAGAATTTTATTGAAGACCAGACCCGGTCGGGCAACATTTCCTGTGCATCTGTTTATTTGAAAAATTTGGGCCCCGGCGAAGACTGGATATCCGTATATCCAAAACTGGACTATCATCCTGCATCATTAGGCAAAGTGCCAATAATGATCACCTACCTGAAGAAATCGGAATCAGTGCCAGGACTGCTTGATAAGGAGATAGTGTACACCCGGGATTCTAAAATAGTGCCAACGCAAAATTTTGTTACTGACAGCATCAGGCCTGGCCATAAATATAAAGTACGGGAACTGCTTTACCAGATGATCGCCAACTCCGATAACCATGCAACCCAATTGCTACAGGACAACATAGATTTCGCAAGCTTTAAAAAAACCATCACCGACCTTGGGTTTGACGACGCAAAGCTCGTTGACACTAACTATAAATTCAAAGCAAGGGAATATTCCATATTCCTTGAAGCACTTTACAATGCGGGGTATTTGAACATTACTTCGTCGGAATATGCGTCTTCACTGCTCGCGCAATGCAAATTCAAGGATGGCATTTTGAAGAACCTCCCGGCAGGAGTGAAGGCTATTCATAAATTTGGCGAATACTCTGCCGACGAAAACAAAGAGCTTCATGAATCTGCGATCATCTACATCAACAACAATGCCTACCTGATCACCATCATGTCCAAGGGCCACGACTTTAAAAAATTATCCGATCTCATGGGCCAGCTCTCCAAAATGGTCTATGATTATATGACCACGAGTGCATAAAGCGGGTGGAACGCGGCATCAACTTATCTTTCCCCAATGCGATTGTTTCGCCTGTTGTTTCAACATAAATCGTAAGGGTTGATTACCCGGCAGACTCAATGACGGATCATTGTCAAGCACCTGTTGTGCCACAATCCGGGTTTCTTCCAGTATTGCGCCATCCAGCACAATATCTGCCAGTTTGAATTTAAGCAGGCCGCTTTGTTTTGTGCCATACATGTCGCCCGGCCCACGCATAGCAAGGTCTTCCTCTGCTATCTTAAAGCCATCGGTTATAGACACCATGATCTGTATACGTTTATAGCTTTCATCTGATATTTTGTTCCCGGTGAGCAGTATGCAGTATGATTGGTCCGCACCGCGCCCTACTCTTCCCCTGAGCTGGTGCATCTGCGACAGGCCGAAACGTTCTGCACTTTCGATAAGCATCACAGACGCATTGGGCACATTCACCCCCACCTCGATTACTGTAGTGGCGACCAGCACGTTGGCCTCTCCTTTCACAAACCGTTGCATATTTCGCTCCCGCTCGCCCACTTCCTGGCGACCGTGCACCATTGCGATCTTATACTTGTTTTCATTGAACCATATCTTCACCTGCTCGTATCCCGCCATCAGGCTCTCATAGTCCATCTTTTCAGACTCTTCTATCAGCGGGTAAACTATATATGCCTGCCTGCCTTCGTCTACCTGGCTGCGGATGAATTCCATCACTTTCATTCGTCCAGCATCTTTGCGGTGTACCGTTTTTATCTCTTTTCTGCCAGGTGGCAGTTCGTCAATTACCGACACATCAAGGTCTCCATACATGGTCATAGCGAGCGTCCGGGGTATTGGGGTTGCAGTCATTACCAGCACGTGCGGAGGCATCTCATTCTTTTTCCACAGTCGTGCGCGCTGCCCCACCCCAAAACGATGTTGCTCATCGATCACTGCCAGGCCAAGGTTTTTGAACTGTACACTGTCCTCTATTAGTGCATGCGTACCCACCACTATCTCCGTACTGCCCTCAGCAAGCTCCGCCAGTATCTCCTTTCTCAATTTTCCTTTTACATTTCCAGTGAGTAACCTCACCCGTATGCCCATATCTTCCAGTAACTCGCTAATACTGATATAGTGTTGCTGCGCGAGTATCTCGGTAGGGGCCATGATGCACGCCTGGAAGCCGTTGTCCAGTGCCAGAAGCATGGACATGACCGCTACAATCGTCTTACCGCTGCCTACATCCCCCTGTAGCAGCCGGTTCATTTGCTTGCCTCTGCCCATGTCCTGCCGTATTTCTTTCAACACGCGTTTTTGAGCACCCGTAAGCTCGAACGGCAAATGGAGCCTGAAGAAATCATTAAAATGGTCGCCAACTTTTTCAAACCTCCACCCTTGCTGCGCCGTGTGCTGTAACCGCAACCGCGCGATCATCAATTGGGATATAAACAACTCTTCCCACTTCATCCGGTACCGGGCAAGTTGCTCATGCTCATCACTATCCGGGAAGTGAATCCAGCGAATAGCTGCGTAGCGGCTGCAAAGGTTGTATTGTTTTATTATTTCTGCAGGCAGCACTTCTGGTATGTCACCCGGCTTCAATTTTTCAAAAAGCGCCTGCGTGATCTTTGCAAATGACCGGTTGGTAATGCCTTTGGCGATCAGTTTTGTTGTGCTGGAATAAACCGGCTGCCGGCCCGCTATTGCGGTATCTGCGTTCCACAATTCTATTTCGGGATGGGAAATATTGTAAAAGCCATTGAATAAACTTACTTTCCCGAATACTATGTACCGCTCATTCTCCTTCAGCGTTTTCTTCATCCACTGGGCGCCCTGGAACCACAGCAATTCTATCCGTCCTGTATCGTCGTAAAGAGTCGCAATGAGGCGTTTCTTAAATCCTGTCCCTTCTTCAGTTAAGTTCACCAATATGCCAGCAATCTGAACATACTCCGTGGTGGAATTAATGGCCGCTATTTTGGTTATCTGTGTGCGGTCGAAATAGCGATACGGATAATGGTAGAGAAGGTCCTCAAAGGTGCTGATCTGCAGTTCCTGCCGCAGCATCTCGCCGCGTTGCGGGCCAACGCCTTTGAGGAATTCAATGGGAGATTCTAATGTAGATAAATTCAAAATTTATACCCTAAAATTCAAAACCTATATCGTTCCGATAGTACTTTCCTTCATACTCTATGATGGCCGCATTTTCATAAGACTTTTCTAAAGCCAGTTTTATGTTGTCCCCATAAGAAGTGATGGCGATCACCCGTCCACCATTGGTAACTGTTTGACCATCTTTAACGGCAGTGCCGGCATGAAACAACAGGCTGCCTCTCACTTTTTCGAACCCACTCATAACCTTTCCTTTCTCATAATCGCCGGGATAACCTTTAGATACCATCATCACCGCTGCAGCCGCTTTCGCGCTATGTTGGGTTCTCACTTCATTGAGTTTACCCTCCTGCATCGTTAGTATCAACTCCACGAGATCATTTTCCAGGCGGGGGATTACAACTTCTGTTTCCGGATCTCCCAGGCGGCAGTTGTATTCTATCACAAAAGGCTCATCCTTTACCTTTATCAAGCCAAAGAAAATAAATCCCTGGTAGGTGATTCCTTCACTTTTCAATCCTCGTACGGTTGGCTCAATGATACGCTCCGTAACCTTTTGCATAAAGGATTCATCTGCAAAAGGCACCGGTGAAATAGCGCCCATACCGCCTGTGTTGAGGCCGGTGTCGCCTTCGCCTATTCGTTTGTAATCTTTCGCTTCCGGCAACAGCACATAATTTGTACCGTCTGTAAATGCAAAAACTGAAAGCTCTATACCATCCAGGAATTGTTCAATCACCACATTCTTGCTAGCCTCGCCAAACTGCTCATTCATCACCATTGCCCGGAAAGCCTTTACGGCTTCTATAGTATTGTGAGCTATCACTACACCCTTTCCGGCCGCCAGCCCGTCGGCCTTTATTACAATAGGAGGTTCGCTACGCTTAATGAAAGCGACCCCTTGCTCAAAACTGCCCGCTCTAAACTCCCTGTATGCAGCCGTGGGTATGCTATGCCGCTCCATGAATTTCTTCGACCACAGCTTGCTGCCCTCCAGTTGCGCCCCCTCCTTTGATGGTCCAACTACAATAATATGTTTCAGCGCAATGTCGCCTTTGCAGAAATCATAGATACCGGCAACCAGCGGGTCTTCGGGGCCGGGTATAAGAATATCTATTTTATACTCAATACATGCTTTTTTTATGCCTTCGAAATCATTGTAAGACAGGGGCAAATTAATACCGTATGCTTCTGTGCCAGCATTGCCGGGAGCTATATAAAATTTACCACATAGCGGGCTTTGGCTTAATTTCCATGCAAGGGCACACTCGCGGCCGCCAGAGCCAAGGAGAAGTATATTTTTCATTTTTCTGAATTCCCTGCAAAAAAACTAAAAAAAAGGCGCAACACTGATAATTTTATTTATTTTGGCAGTTCAGCAAAATACAAATTCATATTTATGAGTATTAACAATGAGCAGGATCTCGAAACGTCGCTAGATATGCCTGTAAATGTAGAGGCATCGGGTAAGGGTCATCCTAAAGGGTTGTATGTGTTATTTGCGACTGAGTTTTGGGAGCGTTTCAGCTATTACGGTATGCGCGCGATCTTCGCCCTGTACATGACCAAAATGCTGCTATTGGACAAGGCTGCGTCCAGCACTATTTATGGAACATATACAGGCTTGGTTTATCTGACACCATTGATAGGCGGCTACGTAGCCGACCGGTACTGGGGCAACAGAAAATCCATTTTTGTAGGGGGGCTACTCATGGCCATGGGGCAATTTCTAATGTTCTTTTCAGCATCCCTTTCGCATGCTACCGATAAGGGCGCAGCCATCACTATGATGTGGGCCGGCTTAACCTTACTCATATTTGGCAACGGCTTCTTCAAACCAAACATCTCGACAATGGTGGGCCAGCTCTACAAGGAGAACGATAACCGGAAGGATGCAGCTTACACCATTTTCTACATGGGCATTAATGCGGGCGCGTTTTTAGCACCTTTTGTGTGCGGCACGCTTGGTGAAAAATTCGATTTTAAATGGGGGTTCCTTTCGGCCGGTGTAGGTATGCTGCTGAGCCTTATTATCTTTTATTTTACGAAGAACAAATACGTTGTTGCACCAGATGGCCGCCAACTAGGAATAGGCCCTAATAAACTGACCGATACTTCTGCAACGAAAACAGAGGTAACTGATACGAAAGGCGCAGGCGGCTTCAGCCAGCAACAACTTGTCATCCTCATTGGAGGTATTGTGGCCGTTTTCTCGCTCATACATTTTGTTGCAGGCGTAGATATCTGGGGTTCGCTGATCTATGGCATGACTATCGTTGGTCCGATCGTGATCATCACTGATAAGTCTCTATCCAAGATCGAAAAAGACAGGTTGTGGGTCATCATCCTTATTATGATCTTCGTGATCTTCTTCTGGATGTGTTTTGAGCAGGCGGGGGTTTCGCTGACGTTCTTTGCTGAGGAACAGACGAACAGGCATATCTTCGGAATGGAGATGCCAGCAAGCTATTTCCAGAGCTTCAACGCAGGGTTCATTATTATATTGGCTCCTATTATCAGCGCAATATGGGTAGCGCTGGCGCGCAAGGGTGTTAATGTTTCTGCACCGGTGAAACAATCTTTGGGCCTCGCATTTCTCGCTTCTGGATTCCTGTTCATCGCATTTGGTTCTAATGCTATACCTAAGGAAGGAGCAAGCATTATGTTCCTTACCGGCTGTTATTTTCTTCACACAGTGGGTGAACTGTGCCTCAGCCCTATAGGCTTGTCAATGGTGAATAAGCTAACACCCGGAAGGTTTACATCGCTTATGATGGGCATCTGGTTCCTGGCAATTGCAACCGGAAACAAACTTGCGGGCTTTATGAGCTCACTTTACCCAGACCCCACGGTTCCCGGGCATCCACATTTTTTCTCAATGGAGATTACCGACCTGCATACTTACTTTATGATATTCGTAGGCTTTGCCGGTGCAGCCGCAGTAATGCTTTTCCTGCTCAGTCGCAAACTGCAAAAGATGATGCATGGTATTTCATAAACAACTGATCGTACTTTACTTAGAAGCGGGAGTCATCTCCCGCTTTTTTTATGGGTTAAAAAAAGGGTGAATTGAAAATAAAGTTTATTTTGGTACTTCATTCTGCAGATAATGGCAACAACAGCAAATACGCAAACACTGGAAGAGATACAAAACTTTAAAGGCAAGTACCCGAAACAACTCTGGTATTTGTTCCTGTCGGAAATGTGGGAGCGTTTCTCTTTTTACGGTATGCGCGGCATGCTCACCATATTTATGGTTGACAAAGCGCAATTGGCCATGACCGATCATGACGCCAATCTGCAGTATGGGGCTACACAGGCCTTTGTATATACGCTGGCCTTTGTTGGCGGCCTTTTTGCAGATAAGGTACTTGGTTTCCGGAAGTCTATATTCTGGGGCGGCTTCCTTATGATATTGGGCAGCTTCATTCTTGCCATATCGCCGAAAGAATTCTTTTACGTTGGTATTAGCTTCACAATTGTGGGCACTGGTTTTTTTAAGCCCAATATATCTACTATGGTGGGCGATCTGTATGCCAAGGGCGATGAGCGCAGAGATGCCGGTTTCGGATTATTCTACTCGGGAATTAATATAGGCGCTCTTGCCGGAGGTGCTTTGTGTGTATGGCTTGGTAAACATTATTCGTGGAATGCGGCGTTTTCATGTGCAGGTATCGTCATGACCATCAGCCTGCTGATCTTTATTTTTACGAAGCGAACACTAGGACCGATCGGCCTCTCGCCACTTGGCGGTAAGTTTACTTCAAGTAAGATAAAAATGTACGACATAATGGTGTACATAGGGTCTCTTTTGGCCATACCGCTCATCTTATTGCTGGTATCCAACTCCCGGTACACCGACCTTTTCATGTATACTGTTGGACCACTGACCTTGCTTTACATAATCTACGAAATGCTGAAGTATAACAAGATAGAACGACAAAAGATAACTGCGGCAATGGTGTTCATCATCTTCTCCATATTCTTCTGGGCGTTCTTTGAGCAAAGCGGCGGGTCTCTCAACCTCTTTGCAGCCAATAACCTTACAGATAAAGTAGTGGGCATACCCATGGATCCGAACGTGATCAACAACTCTTCCAACTCGGCATTTGTGATCCTGTTCAGCCCATTTATTGGCTTGTTGTGGTTATGGCTGGCAAAACGCAAGCTCGAGCCAAATACGGTAGTGAAATTCGGCCTTGGATTTTTGTTTCTCAGCCTGGCATTCTATGTATTTTATTATACCCGGTTCTTTGCGAATAAAAACGGCATCACTTCGTTAAATGTTTTCACCCTGGCTTATCTGATCATAACTATTGGTGAGTTGTGTCTCTCCCCTATTGGCATGTCTATTGTAACCAAGCTCTCCCCAAAACCTATGCATGGCGTAATGATGGGCATGTGGTTCCTTGCGAGCGCGTATGGGCAATATGCTGCAGGTTTATTAGGTGCAGATATGTCTTCATCTAACCCGAATGCGTCACTTTCCGAGAAACTGATCTTATACACAGACGGCTACAAACACCTGGCTATTTATGCATTAGTTGCCGGAGTGGTTTTGATCGTTATATCTCCTTTAGTGCGAAAATTGATGCACGAGGTTCACTAGTTATGACCAATATCATTATCCGCGAATCGCATTCCACCTACTTTTGCCCTGCAAAAAACTGACTCAATGTCGACCCACTTCGAAAAGCACTTTAAAAACTCAGATATTATTACCGATGTTGTCATCGGCATGAGCGATGGGCTTACTGTGCCGTTTGCACTGGCTGCGGGGCTTAGCGGGGCTGTGCATGATACGCATATCATCGTGATAGCAGGCCTGGCGGAAGTGGCGGCGGGGTCGATAGCTATGGGCCTCGGCGGTTACCTGGCTGGCAAAACCGAAATAGACCACTACTATGCCGAGCAGAAGCGGGAGGAATGGGAAGTGGACAATGTGCCTGATAAAGAAAAAGAAGAGATACGCGAGATATTTGAAGACATGGGCCTTAGCTCCGAAACGCAGAAAATAGTGGTGGAGGAAATAGCAAAGGATAAGGAAAAGTGGGTGGAATTTATGATGCGCAATGAACTGGGCCTGGAAAAACCAGATCCCAAAAGAGCACGTAACAGCGCGCTGAATATCGGACTATCTTATATAGTAGGGGGTATGGTACCGCTGTCTCCCTATTTCTTCGCTTCATCGCCTTTGGAGGGCCTTAAATATTCGTGTGTTATTACCGTTTTATGCCTTTTCACCTTCGGTTTCTTTAAAGCTAAGGCCACAGGTCAGAATCCTTTGGGTGGTGCATTACGCGTGATGCTCATAGGCTCCGCGGCGGCTTCTGCAGCATTCTTTATTGCCCGCCTTTTCAATAACTAGCTTTTTCCGGAACCAAATTGTTAATAATCCTTAAAAACTTGCATTGATCGATTTTCTGTCATTACTTTGTAATTCAAAGTGCTTTTTATGCAACAGGATAATAAAGACGCTTCCTTAGAAGCCCTGCAGGAAATACGAAGTATCATGGACCGTTCCGCACGGTTTATTTCACTCAGTGGATGGTCGGGCATTTGGGCCGGAAGCACAGCGCTGGTGGGCTCCTATTTTGCCTATCAGTGGATGCAGCAGCCAGACTATAAATATGCACGGGCTGCCCTCAGCGAAGGATCGCTAACCTATTTCAGCCCATTTATAGTCCATATCATTTTACTGGCGCTCTCGGTATTTATAATTGCGTTCGCAGGTGGTTATTACTTCACCTACAAAAAGGCCCACAGCCAGGGCCATAAATTATGGAACAACGCGTCCCGCCAGATGTTGCTGCAATTATTATTCCCTTTGTTATCTGGCGGCATTTTCACGATGTTTTTTATTTACTATGGCGTGGCGATATTCATTGCGCCTGCCTGCCTCATATTTTATGGGCTGGCGCTCATTAGCGCCAGCAGGCATACGCTATCTGACATTCGCTACCTGGGCATGCTGGAGGTGGTACTTGGGTTCATTAATTTATTTTCGCCGGGGCATGGACTATATTTTTGGGCGGCAGGCTTTGGGGTGCTGCATATACTTTATGGGGTAATAATGCGAAACAAGTACGATAAATGATTGGCAAATGAGCAACCCGATAGGACAACTGAATAAAATTTTCGACAGCCGTATCCGTATTGGTATCATGAGTGCTTTGATGGTCAATGAAAGTGTAAATTTTAACGACCTGAAAGCGCTGATAGATGTCACCGACGGGAATCTTGCCACGCATTTGAAAACACTGGAGGACAATAATTTTATTAAAGTCCAGAAAGGGTTCATAGGCCGCAAGACAAATACACTGTACTCGATCACCAAACCGGGAGAGAAAGCATTCCGCGCTCACCTGGATGCGCTCGAAAAAATAATAAAAGGACTGAGCTGATTTTTTTTTGCTCCATTCACTTTGAAAAACAAAGTGCTTTTGTTGACTAAATGCACAGATGAAAATTTGTAAACTTCAAAACTAATGAAATGAAACAGCTCACTAAAACATTCGTATCGTGCCTCCCTTTGTTCTGCGCCATTGTCTGTATCTACGGGATCGTTTACCTCGCCAATCAGCAATACATCCGCCTCTCCGCAAATGAGATACCGATGCAGTATGCAATAGAAACAAAAACAAGATTGGAAAATGGCATACCGTTAACACAGGCGATCAAGGGCGTTGACTCTACCGATATGCGAAAAAGCCTGGCGCCTTTTGTAATTATCTGCGATAACAAAGGTCAGCAAAAAGCCTCGACTTCAACATTGAACGGACATATGGTTGCGCCGCCCGCTGGGGTGTTTGCCGTGGCAAAACAAAACGGCGAAAATCGCAGAACTTGGCAGCCCGAACCTGGTGTGCGGAATGCGATCGTCGTTCTGCCCTACTCCGTCGACGGCGAGCAAGGCTATGTGATCGGCGGACACTCACTTCGTGAAACGGAAGATCGCGAACGATTCCTGCTAGGACAAATTGCCTTCGGTGTCCTGATGACACTTTTAGCCACGTTCATCACGGCGCTCATATCGGGCTTTATCAGTAACAAAATTACTCCGGCAGCTTAAATAAGAACTATGAACAGCCAAAAAAACATGACGATCAAATCAAGAGGAAAAAGTTTTTCCTATGCCTTCAATGGCTTGTTGCAACTATTCCGGCTGGAACCGAATGCAAAGTTGCATACGTTAGCTACGATAGCAGTGACAGTCGCTGGCTTTGTCCGGCATATCGGACACTGGCAGTGGGTTGCTTTGGTAATCGCAATGGGCCTGGTATGGATCACAGAAGCCATAAACACCTGTGTGGAAAAGCTCTGCGATTTCTGCTGCGATAATAGGTTCCATCCATCAATCAAGGTAATTAAAGACATATCCGCAGCTGCCGTACTTATATCAGCAATAGTCAGTGCCGCGGTAGGCATAATTGTATTCCTGTTTTAAAACATCAAACAATGAACTTCTATAAAAAATACAAATGGCTTGCACCAATGCAGTTATTCATAGCCGGACTGCTTATGGCCCGGATCCTTCGCACACATACTATCATGTTCGCCTTTATCCCGTGGAACTTGTTGCTAGCCGCTATCCCGCTTTACCTGAGCTATCGGCTTAATAAAACAACAGACAGAAGAATGCCGTGGGTGTACCTGGCTGCCTGGCTGCTCTTCTTCCCGAATGCTATGTACATCATTACGGACATCTTCCATCTTAGGGAACGCCCCGATGTACCGCAATGGTATGACTTGCTGATACTATTTTCGGCGGCTATAAGTGGTGTCATCATGGGTTTTCTATCATTGCAGAATGTGGAGCAATTCCTTCGCCGCAACATCAGTTACAAGCTGGTGCCGTGGGCTGTACTTTTCTTCTTCCTGCTCTGCGGCTATGGCATATATCTTGGCAGATACCTGAGATGGAATAGCTGGGATATAATTACGCAACCCATATCTCTATTGCTGGATGTCAAACAGGATGTACTTCACCCGGTGAGAAATAACCAATGCTGGATGCTGAGTGGCCTGTTTGGCGTATGGCTGCATGTGCTTTATCGGTATTTCAAAAAGTTCGGGAACGGAGGTTCGTTTCTCATCAAAGATGGGCTCAACAGCTAAACATCCTCCTAAATTTTAACTTTTACAATAGCCGCAAAATGATGAAAGCGCCCTTGTTTTATTATATTTGCCAGCCCGAACATATATAGGTTAATGCGTAGTATCTTTATTAAGGAAATAAACTCTTTCTTCAGTTCCATAGTAGGCTATGTAGCGCTTCTTGTTTTTTTAATAGCCTGCGGCCTCTTTCTATGGATCATCCCGGAATATAGTATACTCGGCTATGGTTATGCTTCCCTAGACCGTTTTTTTGAAATTGCACCTTGGTTGCTGCTATTATTGGTACCGGCGGTAACAATGCGTTCTTTTGCCGATGAATTCAGGACTGGAACCATCGAATGGCTTTCGACTAAGCCTGTTACCGATATTGAAATAATCCTCGGCAAATACTTCGCCACGCTGGCGCTTATCGTGTTTGCGCTGCTGCCTACGCTCATTTACGTATTTACTATCAGTAGCCTGTCGTTTCCTGATGTTGGCCTTGATACCGGCGCGCTCATAGGTTCTTATGTGGGCTTGTTCTTCCTTGCAGCCACTTTCGCCGCCGTAGGCGTTTTTTGCTCCTCGCTTACCGCCAACCAGGTTGTGGGGTTCCTGATCTCGCTCCTGGCCTGTTACCTTTTTTACACAGGTTTCGAGCAACTGAGCAAGCTGCCCAGTTTTGCCGAAGGGATCGACTACTATCTGAGTATGACCGGTATGGAGTTTCATTATAACTCGATAAGCAGGGGGCTGATAGATACGCGCGATATTGTTTATTTTTTGTCCGTGATAGCATTGTTTGTTTCGCTTACCCGTTTTTCATTGAACAGACGGAAGTAATCTGCCCGCGGCAGGTAGGTTTGCAAATGTGCAGATTTGAAAATTTGAAAATTGAGAACCATTAAATAAATGGCAGTAAAAACACCCAGTAAGGACCAAAGGCGGAAACAGGCTACCATCCGAATTGTGATGATGGCGTGTATATTGATCTGCGTCAATGTACTGGCTTCTTATTTTCATGCCGGCCTGGACCTTACCAAAGAAAAAAGGTTCTCGCTTTCCCCGTCTACAAAAAACCTGCTACGCAACATGAAGGAAGTAGCGGTAGTGGACGTATACCTGAAAAGTGAAAATAAATTCCCTGCTTATTTACAGCGTATGCAGGAATCTGTGCGCGAACGGCTTACTTCGTTCAAAGATATCGCCGGTAACAAGATCGTATTCAGGTTCGTAGACCCCTTTGAAGGGAAGAGTGACGAGGAGAAGAAAGCAGTGGCGCACGATCTTGCCAATAAGGGGATCAGGTACTTTGAATTGACCCAAACAGGAGATGCGGCATATTCCATGCAGGTGTTCTTCCCTTACGCGCTGGTGCAATACAACGGCAAAGAGATGCCGGTAATGCTGCTGGAAGACCCGCCGGGAAAAACAGCCGCCGAAAAAATAAACTATGCGGAGGCTTTATTAGAATACAAGTTCGCCAACGCCATCCATCAATTGGAACTACCCGCGAGGCCACGCGTTGCGTACCTTGTTGGCAATGGAGAAGATCTAGGTATCCGCACATATGACATGCTTGCCAGCCTGCCGCGTTACTATGACCTGGACACACTGGACCTGATGCACCTGGTGCATATACCCATGGCATACGATGCAATTATCGTAAACGAACCAAAGGTCACGTTTACCGGCCCCGAGAAACTTAAGTTGGATCAGTACATCATGCATGGCGGCCATGTGCTCTGGAACATTAACCCGCTTGATGCATCGATAGACAGCCTTGACGCGCACCCACCGCAGATCATGGCCATGGAATATGGGCTGGACCTGGATGAAATACTATTCAAATATGGTGTAAGGGTGAATAATGACCTGGTGGAAGACATGCAGAATCTGCAGCTGCCTCGGGTTCTGAACGGCGGCCCTGCCGAAATGCACGACTGGATATTTTTTCCAAAGCTGAACCCTACTTCTGAGCACCCGATAGTGCGCAACATGGATTTCATTTTCGGCAAGTTTACCAGCAGCATTGATACCCTCATAACCACCGGAATTAAGAAAACCATCCTGTTACAGACCTCAAAATATAGTAAGGTAGCCACTGCGCCGGTTCGCGTGAGCCTGAGCGTGATGAACTTTCCGTTGGACAAAGAAAACTTCAATAAGTCATATCGCCCTGTAGCCGTTCTGCTGGAAGGGAAATTTGTGTCGGCATATAAGAACAGGCTTGCGCCCGAATACCTGCGTCTGCTGGATTCATTAAGGGAACCATTCAAGCCGATAACAGACAGCACTACCAGCATGATCGTATCATCGGTTGGCGATCTTTTTGGCAATGACTATTCCACAAAGCAAGGTATCCTGCAAATGGGCTACTACAAGTACGATGGCCAGTTCTACGCCAATAAAATGTTCTTGCTCAATTGTCTTCAATACCTCACGGATCGCTCGGGAATCCTGGAATCCCATTCCAAACAGGTGAAACTGCGCCTGCTCGACGAGGGCAGGGCAAAGGATGAAAAAACTCAGTGGCAGATCGTCAATGTGGCCGTTCCAATTGCTTTGGTGCTGGTTTTCGCATCCTGTTACTTTTTCTTCAGGCAGCGCCGCTATGAGGTAAGATCAGAAGATACTTCGGCCACAAAACCTAAACCCTTATCATAATGCGCAAGACACTGTTATACCTGGTCATACTTGGCCTGCTGGGATTTGGCATATATTACTTCCTGTTCAATAATCGTGGCAGCAATCCATATGGAGATGCAGAAGCAGGCTTCCAGGTAAAGGACACCGGCAGCATAGGCAAGATATTCATCGTGTCCAATGATGGAGAATCGGCACTGATAGAACGAACGGATTCCTGTTGGATAGTGAACAAAAAATATAAGGCGCTGCCGAGCACGGTCAATCTAGTACTCACCACACTGGCACAGCAAGCCCCTTTGTACCCAGTCACCCAAAACGCATACGAGAATGTCGTAAAGACGATGGCTACCGATGGCATTAAGGTGGAACTGTACAACCGGCAGGGCAAAAAAATGAAAGTGTTTTACGTGGGGGGCGCTTCTGTAAATAACACCGGAACCAATATGCTGATGGAGGGTGCTAAAATGCCCTATGTGGTGCAGGTGCCCGGGTTTGTGGGCTATGTCACTGCGCGCTATGCTACCCGCCTCACTGACTGGCGCGACCGGACAGTTTTCAACATCCCTGCTAATGAAATAAAAAGCATCTCCGTGCAATATGCGGACAAGCCCATAAACTCATTCATACTCAGCCGCGACAAAGACTCAATAACGGTAACAGCTGACGAAAACATTATGAAAGGCCTGCAGGGCCAAAACCCGCATAGGGTGAGGGCATACCTTACCTACTTCTCAAACGTGAACTGTGAAGGTTACCTGAACGGCCTGAATGATATGAATGCTGCCATCAGCACGGCACCAAAACAATCGACCATTGATGTACTCGGTATTCATGGACAGCACCAACGCGCGGAAATATACTGGCTTGCGCTGAACAAAAGAAGTAAGAACATCCTGACGTCAAATGCTGATGTGCCGGACGACTATGATTCCGACCGCCTCTACGCTGTTATCAATGAAGGACGGGATACTGTGCTGATACAGCAGTTCGCCTTCCGGAATATCTTTCATAAAGCTTATGAGTTCTTCCAGGATAGCAAGCCACATGACCCAAAACAAGATCAGCCAAGGAACAAAACCAACGTAATGGTGCATAAGCACGTTTAGTCGTAGGTTATAAGCAGTAAGTCTAAAAATAAAACCGGTAGAGATTGTTTTAGTACTCAAAATCTCCGTGACGCGAAAAAAGGCTCACTCCGCAATATCTGCCAGCTCATCAAAGTCCAGGTCCAAAACCTCGTAGCCGTGGTCGTTGTGCCACTGGTAGTGCCACCACTCGTCTGGAACTATGTCAAATCCATATTTCCTCATCACACCTTTCAGCAGCCTGCGGTTAGCGAGCACCTGTGCCGGTAGTTGCATAAATGAATGATGTGCCGTATCTGTGAAATTATCAAAAGTGGTACCATATCCAGTTCTTTGCCTGTTTTCAGGTCAATGATCGTGAGGTCAACAGCCAGCCCGCGGTTATGATTGCTGCCCTTCATAGGGTTTGCTGCATAGCGCCTGTCGGGCACAAGCTGCCATATTTTGCAGGTCACGCTGAATGGCCGGAACGCATCGTAAAGTTTTAAAGCGAGCCCTTTTTTGTTAAGATCATCTTGTACCTGCTTCAGTGCATATGCTGGCGCGACCCTGAGGTATGCCTGCGGGTGGTGGTATAAAATTTCCCTGATAAAATTATCGGTAGTTCCGTATCGCATATCTACGAAAAGGCCTGGTATCAGGCTTTTCAACATCACTATTTTCTTAGCCGGATCTGTCTTTATCGACTGGAGTAAAGCCGCTTTGTTGTTAATCGATTTCGCGGCTGTCTTACATTTCTGCGCCACGCAAAAATGAGACAGGCAGACGATAAAGAAAGTAAGCAATTGCAATAGTTTGCTATTCATCGCACCGTTTTCTGACCGCCAAAATATTGCATTTTTATTATTGTTTATGAGATTTTACGGTATAGCACAATACAAATATGAATGGACTACTAATAGTAGATTATTTTATTACCTTTATTTCCAAAATCAGTTTATTTGCGACTTTGTAATGTAACGGTTAATTATTACGGCTTTACCACTTACCATTCTATCGAAGACTGAAAAAAAATTAGAAACACTCAAACACAGATCAGATGACAAAAATGCTCAGGACCCTTATTTTATTCACTTTTATCGGCTACAGCCTTACCTATGGCACACGTTCAGCTGCCCAGGTAGTTACGCAGGGCTCCAGCAATTTGTATATTGGTTTTGGGCAGCCAAATATACCCAAGCTGCTGGTTGGCGGCCTTTGGGAAGGCGGTAGCGGTGCGTCCGGCTTTGGCCCATGGACCGTAACCTACCAATATTCTCCCAAGAAGAAGATAGCCGTTGGCGTGCAGATAGGCTATGTGAGCGGCACCTCCGGGCCTATCACCTGGCAGGACCCCAATTCTTTCGGTGGCACCAATACGTACAGCTATACCTTCAGCATGAGCATCTTTACTGCCCTCTGTAAATTCGACTACCATTATCTCAAGAGCAAAACGTTCGATTTGTATTCCGGCGTTGCTGCGGGATATGGTTTTGCGCGCATTTCCTTTTCCGGTATCGACAACCCGGATGGCGCCACGGTAGCCGGCGGCGGCTTTATTTATTCTGTCGACGGCATCGGTATGAGGTGGATGTTTGTACCGAATTTCGGGGTATTCACTGAGTTCGGTTATGGCGCTATGGGCATTGTTACCTTTGGCCTCTCCGCAAAGTTTGGCGGCAAAAAAGACTGGTGGAATGATGTTGATTAATTCTTAAATAACACCAATATTATAGTAAGAAAAGTCGCTCTTGGAGCGACTTTTCTCATTCAAATGCCGTCCCGTCCGAACACATTCCCTAATCATTCCTTACCGTCAGATAGTCCGCATACCCAGTGGTGCCCGGCAATATCTTAAACCCAAAGCCCGGGCCACTAAGAGACCTTGCAGCCATAGTGAACACTTGCGTACCGTTGATGTAAGCCGTCCATACACCATTGGTCTGGTCCAATTCAAGGATGTTCCAGTCGTTTTTGTGGGAATAGAGCGTATCCTGAGTAGATGATATGATGGGTATAGAAGCATTCCCACCGCTGCCTTCCTGGTAGAGCGAATAATTGCCTGCCGTGTCTATATAAAACGCATAGCCATTGCTGGTAGCAGATGCACCAATGATCAGCCCGATCAAATTGTTTGACTTTACGCGGGTGGTAACCGTAAAGTTGTTCTGCACATTCGCGCCTGTGTTAACAGACGACATGTTCGACTTCACCGCGCTATAGTCCACATACTGATAGCTGCCACTTGTAATACTTGCATAAGCCGAGTCAGCGGCATCAGTGAATGACCAGCCGTAGTTGTCTGCACCATTAAACTCCTCGTCGAAGACATATTGGCCATTCGTGTTGTTATTATTGTTGTTGTTTGGATTTGCCCCATAGTAGTTTTTCTGCACACAGGACGAAAACAATACACTTCCCCCGATCACTATGCCTGCTGCGGCAATAAAAGAATTCAGTTTCATAAATAAAGCTAGTTTGGCTATTAGACGCAAAAACAACGCCAGAGATTATTTCGGTTTCTCAATTATTTATGAAGTTAACAAACCTTTCAGAAAATAACGCTGGTATGCGCCAACTCCATTAATTTTAACCCATGCGCTATATCTGGCAACACATAAAGTCCATTATTGAAAGCTATGATGGCTCCCTTCCACTGGCGCACTATTTGAAAAATTACTTTAAACAATATCCAAAGCTCGGTAGCCGCGACCGGAAAGTGCTGAGCGCAATGGCTTATAGCTGGTACCGGGCAAAAAAGGGAACCTGCCTGCCGGCGGGCAAGGTTGATAGTCTGGAATTGGGAGTTGGGATTGAAACGCAGGTAATTGCATGTATGAAAGTTTGCGGCAATGAAAAATTATTGCCGCCCCATCCGGCCGTTGTGGCAATACCGGAAAGCGACTTTGACATTGACGCCCAGTTTCCATTTGATGTGGCATTATCCGAGGGCATTGAAAAGAACGATTGGCTTCAGTCTATGTTGGTGCAGCCCTTCCTGTTTCTGCGAATTCGCAAGGATATGGGCAAGGTTACCAGCCTGCTGAACGGAGCGCAGATACCTTATACCTTTATCACCGATAACTGCATACGGCTACCAAATGGAGCTAAGATAGATGCCGTACTGCCGGAGGATACCTATGCTGTACAGGACGCGTCGTCACAGCACACCGGTGCATTCTTCCATCCCAAAAAGAATGAGCTATGGTATGACTGCTGTGCCGGCGCAGGTGGAAAATCGCTGTTGCTGAAAGATATAGAACCCGGTGTCCGTCTTACTGTTTCAGATGCTCGTGAAAGCATTATTCACAATTTGAAGCAGCGTTTTAAACAATACCGCCTGGAGCCACCGATAGCTCACGTAACTGATGTGAGCAATGAGCCCTTGCTCCGCAAAGCCCTTGGCGCTAAACAGTTTGATAATATTATTTGCGATGCCCCGTGCAGCGGATCAG
Source organism: uncultured Bacteroidota bacterium (assembly GCA_903905065.1). Taxonomy (GTDB): domain Bacteria; phylum Bacteroidota; class Bacteroidia; order Chitinophagales; family Chitinophagaceae; genus Nemorincola. The sequence goes on from CAIVEW010000030.1 coordinate 32,737, forward strand.
GCACCTGGGCGCGCACACCGGAGCAGCTTTATTTTTTCGACCCGAAAATTATTGAACAATTCTCTGCACTCCAGAAATCAATAGCGACCAACGTAAGCCGGCATCTCAAACCAGGCGGCCGGCTCATATATATTACATGCTCCGTCTTCAAACAGGAAAATGAAAAAGTAGTAAGCTACATACTTCAAAAAACGGGGATGAAACTAATAGATTCAGAACTCATCAACGGCATTGGTATTGGTGCGGACAGTATGTTTGTGGCTCAATTTGAAAATTTGCGGATTTGAAAATGCCAGCAAAACAAAGACAATTCACCATGCACGTATTAAGATGTTTCATAAAGACGCAATGCATTACGTCTCTACATCCTGAACATTAGAAATGTCCGGCCTTGCGCAATTTTCAAATTCTCAAATTTACTTAACCGGTTTTGCCTTGAATTTATTGATAGCGTGGCGGGTAAAATCGCTGAGCACAAGATGGCCACTGATGGCAGCGCGCTCAGAGAGCAGTGTGTCCCAGTTCTCGGTGCCTTGCCAGAATATTTTTTTGAGTTGCGCCATGGCTTCCGGGCTGCTGTGAGCTAGCCGCTCGGCTAGTCCGAGCACTGAATCGTCCACCTCCAGAACAGTCTTATGCACTTCTGAATACAGTCCATGGCGCTTAGCCCATTCTGCTGACCGGAACTCGGTAGCATCGATGGCCAGTTGGGTAAAGCCGGAAACACCTATTTTTCTCTCCACTGCAGGACCTACCACGAATGGACCAATGCCCACAGCAAGTTCACTCAACTTCACAGAAGCATCCTCAGTGGCTATAGCGTAGTCGGTTGCTGCTATCAGTCCTACCCCTCCGCCAACAGCCTTACCCTGTACACGTCCTATTATTAGCTTGTGGCATTTACGCATAGCATTGATCACATGTGCAAAACCACTGAAAAATTTATTACCCTCTGCTTCATTGGTTATCGCCATCAACTCGTCGAATGAAGCACCTGCGCAAAATGCCCTTTCGCCAGCACTGCGCAATACGATTACCTTTACACGGTTATCTATCCCGATATCGTTGATCGTTTTGGCAAGATCCGTAAGGATCGCAGCGGGTAATGCATTGCTGGACGGATGAAAAAACTCAATGGTGGCAATACCGTGTTGTATTGCGTGACTGACATGACCTTCAAGGTGGCGCATATAAGAAATTTTTAAAAGCCGGATGTTAAAGGTAAAAGATATTTTTGATATCTAATAATTAACAGCATCAATCGGGAGTTAGATTTTTACCCAGAATTACGCACGTGAATAGTATTATCAAAAATTCACTATCTTTAAACTACAAAACAGTTTTCATGAAGCTCAAAAATACCTTAGTAGCGTGTTCAACTTTTGCCCTGTGCCTGGCATACCAATCGTCGTCTGCACAGATTACACCTATCGCGGATAAACACGAGACCGGTGGTCAAATATACCCTTCACATTTTGTACCGTGGCAGCCTATTAAGGAAAGCGAAATTGCGAAAAAAACCCGCCTCTGGGAAGATATCGTGCTCACCGATGAGGGCAATAGTTTTTTTGCATCAGCAAATAGCAGAAAGCCTCTTCTGAAAACTTTGGTAGCTGGCGTATTGCAGGGCAAAATAAAGGCTTATGCGACCAAGGACGATCGATTTACCCAATTGTTGACGAAAGAGGAGTTCCTTAAAGAGTTTAAAAGTAAGCATGTGCCCGGCAGCCAGACAACAAAGTATGCAATCAAAGAAGATTCCCTTTACCTGAAGTCAGGTGAAAAGACCGTTCGTATTATTGGCCTTGCTCCTATGGTTGCCACAACTATGCCTGACGGTACCGTGAAAGAAGAGCCAATGTTTTGGGTATATTATCCCGACTCACGGTCCTTCTTGTCCACGCACCGGGTGAGTAGCGGTGCTACCTGGGATGATGTGTTTGAGCGCCAGCAATTTAAAGGTACCATTACAAAAACGACTTCGCCCCAGTCGACAATCGCCAGCAAATCGAAATAAGATTTTTGACCGGTATTAAGCCCCCTGACATCTCGTTATAGGAAACGGAAAACTAAAGATGAAAGGCTTGTTATGCCCAGTAGCCGTCAAATCTTCAATTGATCAGTTCAATTCAATCCCTTTGTCCTTAAGAATATATCGGGATATCTGGCTTGAAAAAGTGCGGAGGCCCTGATCATTCAAGTGTACACCATCCGTGAAATCGTCTGCGTGATGATCTATTGACAGCATACGGATGTCGTGCTTATCGGTAAGGGCCTTTATCTCTGCATTAAGCGCCACCACCTGATTATTCATCTCCATAGAATACGGATAAGTGATTCCCCTGTGAAATTCAGGAATGGTCATCAAGATCACATTGCTGTTTATGGTCAGCAGCTTTGTTTTCAGGATGACTTGCTCAAGTGCTATCCGGAAGTCGGCGGCCTGTGTTTTTTCCTTTATGTCGTTGGTACCAATGAGGATAGTAGAAATGCTGGATTGTTTTTCTTTTAAAGACAGAAAATGGGTGTCGATATATCTTGCGAGATCGATAGCCTTGAAACCACACACAGAGTGATTCACAACGTTCCACTGTGTCAGCAGATGGCTGGTGAGTTGGCTGCCCACCAGTTCGGGATAGCCCAGGTAAGTCCTTGCACCCTTTGTAATACTGTCGCCGAAAGCGATATAGGTTTCCCAATTCATAGGAGATAGGTTTTTCCTATAACGCGTACCCGCTGCTTTAAGTATAAATTAATAAAAAAAAACCAGTGAATGGAGGTTCCTCCAATTGGTTATCAATGGTTATTCTCAGATGATCCGTAATATCAAATACATATCCGATAAAATCAAGATAGAGCTGAAGATAATGGTCCAAAATAAAGTCACCATGTTGAATTTCAAAGTATATTTTTGATTTATTGAAATGCGATACACAAGATAGAAAAGCAAAAGGCAAACCGCTACAGAAAGCGTGTATGTCCCAACCCCTAGATCGCGGCTGATACGGCCCTCGTCGTTCAAATTGAATAAATTCAACACTCCCCCGAGCAAACGCATGTATAATGGGATAAAAACAAAAGGAAAGAGGGAAGCCTTCCTGCTTCGATCAATGATACAATAGAAAGACATGGCCTGTATTATCGTGAATACCGGCCCGGCAGCACTGATGGCCATTTGATGCCAGGACTTCAAGTAAAAATAGTTGAGCGGGTAGGCTGAATTTAATGTAAGTGCCATTTTATACCCCAGCGCTTCACCCATGAGCCAATGGGAAAATTCGTGCAGAAAAAAGGACAAAAAAACTGCCACCGCACAAACGGCGATGTACGCCAGTGATTTTGCATTTTGTTTTTCCATGTCAATATGCGCCAAAAATCGGCTTGATAAAAATAACAATGCCCATGAGAAAAGCACGGGCACTAATTATTCAATAACTATCAAACTTAACCGTAAACCCATGATGATCAGTCACTATCTCATCAAACTATCAACTTACTCCTGGTTCTTCATCTTCACCATCGTAAGTATAGTCGCAATAGCCACTGTCTCGCCAGTCTCATCATATACATCCACAAGCCATCTTACTATGCCCTTCGCAATGTCTTCGGGTGTACGTTTTTCCTGTGCGGTCTTTTCTTTTACAGTCAGGCGCACGCCTATGGTCATACCAGGATATACTGGCTTGGTAAAGCGGCATTCGTCTATTCCATAGTTCAACAACACTGGTCCTTTCTTCGCATCCACAAAGAGCCCTGCCGCCTTTGCGAGCACAAAATAACCGTGAGCCACGCGGCCGGTAAATATGGTACCCTCGAGCGAGGTAGTATCCATATGTGCATAAAAATTATCGCCGCTTACATTGGCAAAGTTGGTGATGTCCGCCTCTGTGACGGTATGCTTAGCTGTTACGAGTGTCTCCCCTATTTCCAGTTCTTCAAAGTATTTCTTGAACGGATGAATGTCTGTTTCATGCTGCTTGCCATGCTGCTGATACACATTGGTGATGCGCGTAAGCGTGGTTGGGGAGCCTTGTATCGCTGTCCGCTGCAGATAGTGCAGCACACCGCGCTTACCGCCCATTTCCTCGCCGCCGCCGGCTCTGCCCGGGCCACCATGCACTAACAATGGCATCGGTGAACCATGGCCAGTGCTCTCTTTAGCACAGTCCGCATTGAGCACCAGTATACGTCCATGCATACTGGCAGTGCCCAGCACTATTTCCTTGGCAATATCATCATCGGCAGTGATCACGGACGCAACCAGCGAGCCCTTGCCCATCCGCGCCAGCTCTATAGCGTCGTCTATAGTGTTGTAAGGAATGATGGTAGACACAGGCCCAAATGCCTCTATATTGTGGCAGTCGGTATTGTGGAACGGGTCCGTATTCAGGAATATGAGCGGCGACATGAAGGCGCCCTTCTCTTTATCAGCTCCTACCACTTCAAATTTCTCCAGATCACCGATCACGATCTGCTGCGACTTGGCGAGCTGATGCACTTTTTCACGTACCTCCTCGCGCTGACCGATTCCAGCCAACGGGCCCATGCGTACTTCTTTTATAGATGGGTCGCCTATGGTGGTCGTCTGCAAACGTTTGCCGAGGGCTATCTGTACATCCTCTACGCTATCTGCAGGCACAATGATACGGCGGATAGCCGTACATTTCTGCCCCGCCTTAGTCGTTACTTCACGCACCACTTCCTTAATAAAAATATCAAACTCAGCCATACCGGGTTTCACATCCGGGCCAAGTATGCTGCAGTTCAGGGAGTCTGCCTCCATATTGAAGGGCACTGCTTCTGACAAAATGCGGGGATGAGATTTAAGCATGCGGCCCGTAGTTGCAGAACCTGTGAAGGTCACCACATCCTGCGTCTCTATATGGTCCAATATCCCCCTTGCCGAGCCACATATGAGCTGCAATGAGCCGGCAGGGAATATTTCCGATTTAATGATCTCTTCAAAAACGGCCTCAGTGAGGTAAGAAGTAAGCGTGGCAGGTTTCACAATCGCGGGCACACCCGCCATCAGGTTCACTGCAATCTTTTCCAGCATGCCCCATACGGGGAAGTTGAACGCATTGATGTGTATAGCCACCCCCTCGCGCGGCACCATGATGTGCTGGCCTATGAATGTGTTGTTTTTTGAAAGCTTGGCAGTATCTCCATCTACATAAAAACGCTCATCAGGGAACTGCCGCCGCAGGCTGGCATTGGCAAAAAGATTACCGATACCACCCTCTATATCCACCCATGAATCTGAGCGGGTAGCTCCTGTGAAAGCGCTGATCGTGTAGAAATATTCTTTACGCTCCATCAGGTACAACGCGAGTGCCTTCAGCATACGTCCGCGCTGCTGGAAGGTGAGTTTGCGCAGCGCAGGACCGCCCACTTTGCGGGCATACTGCATCATAGCGCCAAAGTCCAGCCCATCGCTGCTGGCAGTATATATGGCATCGCCGGTTATGGCATTATGCAATGTTTCGCCTGTCTTGGTTCCGGCAACCCACTTGCCTTCTGCGTAGTTTTTTAATTGAGTAAGAGACATAAGTTAAGTCAAAAGTTAAAAGTCAAAACCTAAGTAACCTTTACGGCTACTTTGAAAGGATATGCAAGTTAAAGATTTGGAAGTAATTATCTTAAATACAGATCAATAGTTATTAATATCAATCTCCTGGTCAGGATTTCCCGAAATATTGGAGCCATCAGTATTGGTTCGGCCATTGAGGTTCCAGGATAAGGAACAGGTGTACGTATGGCTGTTATCCATGTCGCCGGTCTTTTCATGCCCAACGGAGATGCTCGTGACACGATAAACGGCCCCTGTGGCCGGAAGACCCACCATATAATCATAGCCCGGGTCTATCGGGAAGTAAACGCCATACAGGCTCATCATATATGCCGTATCGCTGCCGGTCTTCAGGCCAGCAGAATCATTCACATAAACCACCACATTATTAGGCTTCGAGAAATTACTGCCTTTATTGTACTGGCTGACTACTATATTAGCGAGCTGCGCACTGTCAAAACCATTAAAGTATATGTTGACCGACGATATTGTGCAACTTCTTCTGCAGGAAGATATTCCCAACAAGATGACGGCTGAAAGGGCAAATAAAAAATATTTCATAAATAGTACATTTATTTTAACCTTTATGGACAACGATTTGCAAAGCAATAAAGGTAACTACTTCTGTATTGTAACCCATGCATCCCCAGCGTAATCGGCATTACTGAAGGGTGTGTGCTGCAATTTTCCATTTACGTAACAGGACATCGAGCTGGTACATCCCTCATCGGTATTAGCTGTGCTTTCTTTGCCGAAGGATATAGCCGTCACTTTATAAACCGCACCCGTAGCCGGAATATCGATCTCACAGTCGTACTCATACCGTATGTTGAAGGAATTAGGTAAATATCCGGAGAAAGGGACCGTATCACCATGTTGCGAAAAGTAGCTGGTGGGCAAAGCGGAAGAATAAACAAAAGTATCAACTACGCTGGAAAAACTTCCATCTTTCTGGAATTCTTTCACTACTACTACTTCCGTTTCAGCGCTATCAAAACCACTAAAATGGGCCCAGACTACGGGCGCTCTACATGAAACTTTGCACGAGTCTGCACCCAGATAGGTGAATAACAAAATTACCGGTACTATATATTTCATAGAGTTTGTTTCATGAAAAGGCACACTTATTATGCCAAACTTCATACTTCTACCCCAAACTGCCGCAAATGATGCGTACTATGCTTGTATAGCAATTGTACCTGCTGGTCAAAAGACAGTGTACCGAAAAAAGGGTTTGGCGTAGCTCTTCCGGCTTCCTGCTCATGTACCACAAAGAAATGGTCTATTTCGCCCTGCAGCTCAGCTATAGCTGCTTCTTTTGTCGAATGTCTCACGGGCGGCGGCACGTCCGGCAGCAAAGGGTTGGGCGTATTCTCGCGCATCGGTTTCTCACTTTCCAGGAAGCCCTGCATCTTGGGTATGTTCTCTTCCGGTGTTATTGTTTTCATCGGCGTTCTGCCGTTGGCTATGCGCACATAGTCACTCATGTGCTCTATCATTTGCTGTACGCCCATTTTACCCCATTTGGGCTGCGTATTTGCATCGAGGTTGGTCAGTGCCCTTGTAAAATCTTCTCTAAGGAATTTCGCTTTCTGATCTAAGTTTTCCATAAAAATATTGTTGCTTTTAAACCGCCTATTTAGCCAGTTGCTGACCCCAGCAAGTCATCCTTCGGCGGGGCTCAGGATGACACTAAAATTAAACCACTACTTTCTCTTCCGGTAATGTTTTGTTAGCGGCTGCGGAAGGATGAACAAATAACAGTTTTTTGCTCAAACGAAGAAACGGTTTTTCTACCAATAAATAATATATCCAGGCTACAAACACACAAAGCGCAAGGCTCAGCACCCACCGCAACCACAAGCCCACACCACCCACATAGCGTTCAAGCAGGCCCCAGATGCGGGTCACGAAAACGTTGTGGGTGAGGTACAAAGAATAAGAAATAGTGCCAAGGAACATAAAAGTTTTGGGCACACGCTTAATAAAATAGATACAAAGCAGCGTTGCTATAGCAAGGCCTACGGGTACCGGCCCCATCCGAAGTAAAACGGTCAAAGAAGTCAGTGTCATGAAAAGAAATTCATAAAAAGACACCCTCCTGCACATGAACAGAAACAGGGCAATACCGGCAAGGAATAGCGGCAGGTGGCTGAATATGTTTTCTCCATGGTCCGGTATAAAGGAACCAGCCAGGAGAAGGAAATAGGAAGTAAGCATCACTGCTTTGTTTTTATGTGTGAGCAGGGGGTACACAAACGCCAGCACTATGTAGTATTCAAATTCTATCGCCAGCGTCCAGTAGGCGTCGTTGAGCCAGTGCTGGTGGGTGATGACGTTTACATACCCCAGGTGGCCCAAAACATTCATCCAGTCGATGGAAAAACGTGGGCCGGTATACCAGGGAGATAATGTATTGGAGTAGTTGAGCAGCAGCACCAGGGCAATGGAAATGATGTAGGGCGGCTCTATCCGCAGCAGGCGCTTGAGAAAAAAGCTCTTTATATCCGATATCCGGTAGTCCTTGCTGAACATGGAATAAGGGATAATGAACCCCGAGATAATAAAAAACACACTGACGCCGTAATGGCCCTGCACGCATACCTCCTTGACATGATAAGTATCGGGGAAATTCTTTGCGAGTATGGAATGGCTCAGCAACACCATGAACGCAGCAATACCTCTCAGAAACTGAATGGATTGAATATTTTCGGTTCTTGCCGTAGCCATGCTTACTTTCTTAATAAAAGATCGGGTCTCCTGCCGCTCCTACAGCAATTGCTTTATCAGCGACTCCTGGGTAATGCCTTCTGCCTCCGCTTTGTAATTCCGGAGCACACGATGACGCAGCACCGGCATAGCCATCGCGCGCACATCTTCTATATCCGGCGAATATTTGCCATTGAGCAGGGCATGGCACTTGGCGCCCAGCACCAGGTATTGAGAAGCACGGGGGCCTGCGCCATACGCGATATATTGGGTAGCCACGGGGCTTACGTTGTTTGATCCGGGGCGTGTCTTCTGCACCAGGCCTACCGCATATTCCAGCACATTGTCTGGCACCGGCACACGCCTCACCAGCCCCTGGAAGTACAGGATGTCTTCGCCCGTCATTACTTTGCTTAGTTCTTCCGTCAGCGCGCCGGTTGTATTACGCACTATGCGCACTTCCTCCGCAAAACTCGGATAGTCCAGCGTTACCTGGAACATGAAACGGTCCAGTTGCGCTTCCGGCAGGGGGTAGGTACCTTCCTGCTCTATGGGGTTCTGCGTAGCCAGCACAAAGAAAGGAGCTGGAAGTTTGTACAGTGTACCGCCGGCAGTCACATTGCGCTCCTGCATGGCTTCCAGCAGGGCAGCCTGTGTCTTGGGCGGAGTACGGTTTATTTCATCGGCAAGTATGATGTTGGCAAAAATGGGGCCCTTAATAAACTGGAAATGGCGCTCTTCATTGAGTATTTCAGCACCAACTATGTCACTCGGCATTAGGTCCGGCGTAAACTGGATGCGCTTGAATGTCAAGTCCAGCACGTCTGATATTGTTTTTACGAGCAGTGTCTTTGCCAGTCCCGGTACACCCACCAGCAGGCTGTGCCCATTGCAGAGTATGGCTATTATGAGCTTTTCCACGACGTCTTCCTGGCCTACGATCACTTTCCCTATTGCCTTGCGAACGGCAGCCGCCTGTACTTTTAGGGCGTCCGCCGCTTCTATGTCCGTTCCGTATGAATGCATTGTAGATTTATCCTTTGGCTTGTTTATGCTAATAAAACGTGGAAGTTCCATTATTTTGTGTAAAGTAACAAATTCTTATTTACTATGGATATCACAATAAGGCAGGCACAGCAAGAGATAGACACATGGATAACCACAGTGGGCGTGCGTTATTTCAACGAGTTGACCAACCTGGGCATACTTATGGAAGAGGTAGGCGAGCTTTCGCGCATCGTGGTCAGGAAATATGGCGAGCAGTCGTTCAAGGAAAGCGACAAACAAAAAGACATGGCCGATGAGATGGCTGATGTGTTGTGGGTGCTGATGTGCCTTGCCAACCAGACCGGTGTGGACCTTACCGATGCGCTCCATAAAAACTTCGAAAAAAAGAACATCCGCGACGCAAACCGGCACAAGGATAATGAAAAGCTGCGTGGGTAAATTCCAAAAAAAATAAAATTGCAAATTCCAAGCCTGATCAAGTTTTGGAACCTGTATGCCGATAGGCAGGTTTGGAACTTCATTTTTGAGGTTTTCCCGGACTTGGAATTTGGAATTTCTCCCGATAGCTATCGGGACGGAATTTCTACAGTTATTTAACTACGGTTATTTTTGTTGCCATACCATCTCCGCCTGATGTACGTATGATGCACAGGTAGTCGCCCGACGGTAATTCGGAAGTGCTTACTGGAACAATATGTTCTCCGGTATTGAGTCCCTCTTCCTTGATCGTACTGATGCAATGCCCGGCCATATCCGCCAACTGAATGCTAACATCGGCATTTTTCAATAAAGAAAACCTGATATTGGTGCTGTTCTGCGCCGGGTTTGGAAAGCAGCCAAAGAAGGTGAAATTATTTTTTTTGACCCCCTTCACCCCTGTAGGATTGCCTATCACTACTATAGGATATATGGCCAGGTCATTATACAGAGAGTCATTGTCGGTGTAGTTGTCGTGCCATACACCATCGGACCATTGCGTAGCGTTTTGAACATTAATTGTGGTATCAATTACGGTGTCGGCAACATACATGGAGTCTGTGGTGCTCCATACCGAATCTATATAGTGAAGCGTGTCATAGGTAACGCTTGTCCGATCTCCGTTCAAAGAGCAGGCGAGCCCTATCGTATCACCGGCAAGCGATGTAAAATTATAGGCCATGGTATAGCCTATGAAGAACGAGTTCTGGATGGTACTTGTAGCCACCGGGAAAAGATAGGCCTTGATCGTATCAGCAGCTGCACCAATGCCAAGCTGTGTAAATGGCACGACAACACTATTGAGTGACAAACCCGGAAAACCACTGTAAGCATAGGTAGACGAAATAGCGGAGGGTACGCCAACAGACCAGGCATTGAATGATACAGTATGGGTGGACAAAGGATTGACAACACCATGAAACTCGGCCACTACACCTATTATTACCAGCGAGCTGTCATCTGCAGCCACATCAATATCATAGCGCTCCGCAAAACCCTGATCTCCAAAACTATCGGTTCCCGTAAGATAACCGCCACCGGGTATCGCATACATCACCAACGGCGTATCCGCAGCCGGTATATTTGTCAGCGCTACCGTATCCCCCGCCGCTGTCGTGCGCTGGTTTACATTCGCCTTGGTCAAGCCAAAACTGATACCATCAACACTACGGATAACCGTTGCCGGGCTATGAACAGTTCTTTGTGCCAAAGCAGCAACGTTTATTGACAAAGCTATTGCGAGTATAAATAATTTTCTCATTCCTGTTTCTTCCAATTTGGGTTAAAATTACACTTCCTGCATCACCGAACGGGAGTTTTATTCATAAAACTGCGTTAAACCCCCTCATTTAAAGAACATCCCCGGCCTTGTGGGGCCGGGGATGTGTATTTATTAAAATAAATCAGGTTATTACTTGATAACAGTCAGCTTAGATGCAATGCCGCTACCAGTAGAAGTGTGTACAACATAGATGTAGTCACCAGCAGCCAGGTTCGCAGTTGGCACCGGTACAATGTGCTCACCTGCTGTAAGACTAGCAAAAGAAACCTCATTGATAGTACGACCGCTCATGTCTGCAATGGTAACAGTTACACTCGCGCTATTTGCAAGAGAGAACTTGATATTGGTGCTATTAACCGCTGGGTTAGGATAGTTGCCAAAGAAAGTAAGGTCATTTCTTGTTACGCCACTCACTGAAAGGTTAGCAGTTCCAACAGCAACGATCGGGAACATAGCGTAGTTGTAAAAAAGACCGAAGTTATCGGCCGCGTTATCATGCCATGTATTGTCTGAAAATTCAGTAACATTAACATTATTAGCAATACTGTCGGTCCCTACTACATTGTAAGCGTTGCTTGTCCTTTCTCCATCTTTATTGCTGTATAAACCTATTGTATCACCTGAACCCCAAGTGTAAGTAATATCATATCCAACAAAAAACGAATGATTCAGGTACGCAGTTGGAGTTGCGAACATGAATATCTTCAATGTATCCAATCCCAGGTTAGTCAACTGCACATTCTGTGAAGTAAGAACAGTATTTGGGAAACCACTATCGAACCAAAAAGATGAGGCAGCTCCCGTAGTAGGAGAAAACGGTGCTGCAACCTGTGCGCCTACAGACCAAACCTTGAAAGTCACGTGATTTGTGCTAGAAGGGCTTACAGTGCCACCAAAGAGCGCAATTACGCCGGTTACTCTGAGTGAACTGTCCGCAGTGTTAAAGTCATACCTTTCTGCAAACCCATGATCACCATAAACATCTGTACCCGCGCAATAACCGCTGTCAGCGTTTGTTCCGGTGCTATAAATGGCTAATGTATCAGTTCCTGTCCAGTTAGTGAGTGTATCAGAACCACCGATAGCAGTAGTCCGCTCATGAGAGATTGGAATTTCTGTCGCGGAAGAAGTTACTGCCGTCGTCGCAGTGACATGAGCATGCCGTGACCCGCCTTGTGCAAAGACACCGAAACTTAATGCAGTGCCGATAGAGAGTAAAAATAATTTTTTCATAATTTCTGTTTTTAATTTTTAAAACGATTTTGTTTTAGTGAATAATAGACCGCAAATTACTGTGTAAGTTTAACTTTGAGAAATATTTCTGTTTGAAACGTCTGAAATTGGGGTAGAAATCGCCACTTTCCACTAAAATCACCCTTTTCGCGATATGCAGAGGTCTGCCAAAACTATCGCAGTAACCGCCTCTACGACAACCGGTACCCTGAGCGCAATGCAGAGGTCATGCCTGCCTTTTACCGTAAATGGTTCTACTGACGCGGTGGAATTGTTCCAGGTTTGCTGCTCTTTAGGGGTGCTGCTGGCCGGCTTCACCGCTACCCTGAAATACAGGTCATTGCCATTACTAATACCGCCATTTATGCCACCCGCATTGTTCGTTTGGGTCCTACCATGCTCATCGATCATAGCGTCATTATGTATACTACCGTGCATACGTGCCGCTTCAAAGCCGCTGCCAAACTCAATGCCCTTAACTGCGGGTATAGAAAAAACAGCATGACTGATCGCGGATTCTAGGGAATTGAAGAATGGCTCCCCAATGCCAACAGGCAAGCCTGTCACCGTACAACTTACGATGCCGCCTATGCTGTCCTGTTGCTCAATGGCCTTTTTTATTGCCGCTTCAATATCAGCGCTGCCACCCGCCTCGGTGAGTGTTGCATCTATGGTCATTCCCTTAAGTATCTTTTTAGCCACCACGCCCGCCGCCACCAACGCTACGGTCAGCCTGCCCGAAGAATGCCCGCCGCCACGGTAGTCATTGAAGCCATTAAATTTCTGATGCATCACAAAGTCGGCATGCCCGGGGCGGGGGGTGTTCCTGGCAGACTCGTAATCAGCAGATCGCGTATTGTTGTTCTCAAAAACTATGGTAAGTGGCGCGCCGGTGGTACTATTGTTAAATACGCCACTCACAAATATGGGCAGGTCTTCCTCCTTGCGGGGAGTAGTACCGGCGGCACCCGCCTTCCTGCGCTCCAGGTCCGGCAGCAGGTCGCTTTCGTTCAGCGCTATTCCGGCAGGGCACCCATCAATGGTAACGCCTACCCACTTACCATGAGACTCACCAAAAATGCTGATCCGAAAATTTGTTCCTAATGTGTTCATTTCAAATTCAAAAATCAAAAGTAAAAACCCTGCATCCGCACACCAAGCCTTTGCGACCTTTGCCTTTTACCTTTGCGTTCTTTGCGTGAAATTCCTATGCCGGACCAAAATTACACCTACCCCCGCACGAAATCAAATCTTTAAAAAATCCCGGGTACGATTTGTTCACGGCTTCAGCATGAAGAATATCCACCGGGCCACTTGCCCTAAGCGCGCCTATGGCAGCCGCCATCACAATCCGGTGATCATGGTACGAATCTATTACTGTGCCCTGTAGCTTTCGCACGCCCGTAATGATAAGTCCGTCATCCTCGATGGAGTATGGAACGCCGAAGTTCTCCAGCATTTCACTTATACTCTCGGCCCTGTTACTTTCTTTATTAAACAAACGGTGTACACCATTAATGCAACTTTCTCCATCGCAACAAGCAGCCAGGATGGCCAGCACCGGGAAAAGATCTGGGGAATCTGTCGCATCAAATTCAAATGCCCGCAACCTGGCCTTTCTCACTGACACCGAATCATTGCTATGTACCAGTTCCACACCCGCACTGCCCAGCACCTTAATGATAGCCACATCGGCCTGCAGCGAGTCGGTGTTTACATTTTTTACGGTTACCTCACCGGCTATTGCGCCGGCCACCAGCGCGTAAGCCGCACTGCTCCAGTCGCCTTCTACGTTCACCTCCACCCTCTCCGGGCAAGAAAAAAATGAAGGGTCAATGTCAAATTTTTTGTAGTTGTGATAGGGTATCGGCCTTCCAAAATGCCTCATTACTTCAAGTGTGAGATCGATATAAGGCTTACTCTTCAATCCTTCAGCTTCAATAACCACCGGGGCTTTGGCTATACTGCCATATGCCAGTAGCAGACCACTTAGAAACTGCGAACTGTCTTCCGCATTTATTTTCACCGGCAATGGCTGCAACGGGCCTTTTACCGTTATGGGAAGATATCCATTAAACCCCGAGAACGCGACATTCAGCGCCGGCAATATCTCCCGAAACGTATACATAGGACGCGACAACAGCGTTCCCCTACCGGCTATGGTAACCTGTTTATCGCTCAATGCCACAATAGGCGTGAACAGTCTTGCCGACAGCCCGCTTTCCCCGCAATTAATGGTATCTGTAACAGGCGCTATGCCGTTGCTTGATATTTCGATGATATCTGCAGTCTGTGCAATTATTTTAGCACCTAACTGCTGTATTACATCCAGTGCAGCGTGCTCATCATCAGACGTTCCTGCATTGGTTATTATTGTGGTTCCTTTGTGCAGCAATGCAGCGGCAAACGCCCGCTGCGTAATGCTTTTTGAAGGCGGCGCAGTGATAACCCCATTCATACTTCCCGGCTCAATTGTGGCGCGCATAGGCTTCTAAAGCTTTTTCAACAACATCAAAACGTAGCGAACGGATAGCTCCGTGGCCTATTCTTTCCAGCACTATATAGTCTATAAGGTCATCCTTCCGTTTTTTGTCCATGCGCAGTATTTCCATCGCCTTTGCAGCATTTATGGAAAGGCTTACCGGCAAGTGGTATTGCTGCAGCAGCTTCTTCAGCCGCTCAGTGTCTGCAGACGAAAGGCCCGCAACCTCTTCCGACACCATACTGGCGATGACCATGCCGATAGCTACAGCCTTACCGTGCGGCAATTCGTACATATTTTCAATGGCATGCGCCGCAGTGTGCCCGAAGTTCAGCAGTTTGCGCACACCTGTTTCCTTTTCATCAGCTATTACTGTATTATTTTTCCAGGCCACGGCTTTCTCTATCAGTGCCAGCAGCGCATGGTCATCATGTTTGTAAAACGAAATATTCTGGGCCGCCAGTTCATCAAACAAATGAGCATCAAATATGCAGGCGCACTTTATGATCTCCGCAAAACCATTGCTCCACTCCACATTAGGCAGCGTTTGCAGCAAACCTATATCATACAATATAAAATTCGGCTGGGTAATGGTGCCTATGAGGTTCTTGTTCAGCCCGAGATTCACTCCGTTCTTCCCGCCGATGGCCGCATCCACCATGCCCAGCATTGTAGTAGGCACAAAACCGAAGGCAATGCCCCGCATATAAACAGAGGCAACAAACCCCGTAATATCCGTAACCACGCCACCACCTACGCCTATCAGCAATGTGTTCCGCCCGGCCTCTAGCTCAAGGAGTTGCCGGCACAGTGTACCAATGGTATGTAAGTCCTTGGCGCTTTCACTGGCTGGTACCACCAGCGTTTTGTAACCCTTGAATAGCGGCTCATACAAACTGGCAATATGATCGTTGGTAATAATGACGATGTGCTGCTTATCGTAAGACACGGCCAACTCTTCGAAAGAGCTTTTCTTCAGCCCATCTTTCGGCAGAAACATATAATCCACTACTCCGGAAGGAAACGCAATTTTTGTATTGTAAGGCATAATAGTCGTAAGTTATAACCAGCCTGCCGGTAGGCAGGGTCGCAAGTCGAAAGCCCGCGAGATGGCAAATAATTTCAGAGTAAATGTAGTGACAAACCCCGCAAAAAAGGCTGAGTTATTTTTTCATGAGAATTATTAAATTTGCTGCTCATTTTTCGGGGCGTAGCGCAGCCCGGTAGCGTACCACGTTCGGGACGTGGGGGTCGCTGGTTCGAATCCAGTCGCCCCGACTTCGTGAGCTCAGTCGAGAGACTGGGCTTTTTTTGTCTCGTCCCTCACCCCACCACAGCACAGGCCCCACCGCACCCCGCAACGATTCCGCAAAATTCCCCATATCACCCAAAAAAACGCATTTTATCCACATTTTGCGTCACCCTGAATTAGCATTTGCGTCACCCTTGACCATTTGCGTCACCCCAAGTATTTTCTTAATCTATTCTTCCACTACTAAACATACGTAACAATGAAATCCACCACATTACAGGTGAGGCTTTTCCTCAAAAAGCAGCGCCCTAAAATGGATGGAACTATATCCAGAAGTGACTGCTGCGTGCTCTTGAAACCTTTACGTAAATACAAGCTAAAAAATTGAATATGAAACATCGACTTTCCAGCTCGCGGCGATATTTACCAAAAAGCTCCCATCTACCATTGCTGAATGATAACACATACATCCGATTCGTCCTTCAAAGCAAACTCTTTTGCGCCCCAGGGTCGCAGAGTTATCTGCCTGAGGTTCGGATGCAGGAATTCCGGATGCGATTGGGCTACCTTTTCATAAACTTCTTCGATGTCATTTGTCACAAGCCTGAATTCAGGTCTGTCCTTTGCGGCAAATTCCGCATTCTGGAACAGAAGCATGCCTAACCCATCCTTTTCAATCGCGCAAAAAGGACTATCTGATGTCAATTCATCATGGGCGATGCTAAATCCAAGGCAGCCGATAAAAAACCGGAGCCCTACATTGATGTCCCTATAAAATACATTTGGGACCAGTTTAGTAAACTTCATATACGTGGTTTTAAACGGCGGGCGTGGAACACCGTATCACTATTATCTTGCAAATATATTCACGAACGTTGACGAAAAAGCTATCCGTTGCAACGGCTAAAAAACATTCGTACTCGCCACAGCAATTAACGCATTGACCACGATAAATGTTCCCCGACATAAAAAATATCAACCACGGCTTAATAAACTAATTTATTTTTGCCGCGTCAAATAGCGAAAATCGATCTCGGGCATGAACAAAAACTTTTACATTGGTTTTTTACTGGTAGCGATCTTATTTTACGGGAACACCGGCGTGCAGGCACAAACTATTGGGCTGCTAAGTCATTCCATCGGTAGTGAAGACGATGGCTATGTATTATTCTCCCCTGAAAGTTCAGACTCAACTTACCTAATCGACAAGTGCGGCAGAAAGGTGCATACGTGGTCGTCTAATTTTACGCCAGGTTTAGACTTTTATTTATTGCCTGACGGCACATTACTGAGAACAGGAAATGTATATAACCCTGTCTTTGACGCCATAGGTGGCACTGCCGGCGGGATCATAGAACGTTTTGACTGGAACAGCAACCGTTTGTGGCATTATGTTATTTCAAGCCCCACGGAGACACAAAACCATGATATCTGCTATATGCCCAACGGGAATATACTTGTAGCTATTTGGGAAGTGATCAGCGATTCGGCTGCACTCGCCAATGGCCGCAGGCCAACTTTTCTTGGCTCCAGCCTATGGACTGCTAAGATCGAGGAACTGCAGCCCATTGGCACCGACTCTGCAAAAATTGTCTGGACATGGCGTGTCTGGGATCACCTGATCCAGGACTATGACTCCACTAAGCCGAATTATGGTGTGGTGGCAGACCACCCTGAATTGCTAAATTTCAATTACGTTAATCTCTCGGCCATCCCTGCCACAAACTCTGACTGGCTGCACTTTAACGCGATCACCTATAATCCGGCTCTGGACCAGGTCATGATCAGTTTTCACAATAATGACGAAATATATATATTGGATCACAGCACGGATTCGGCACAGGCTGCGTCACATAACGGAGGCGTTCACAACAAAGGCGGCGATTTTCTATACCGCTGGGGGAATCCAGGTGCATATAACCGGGGCTCAACTTCCGATATCAAATTTTATCAGCAGCATGATCCAACGTGGATACCCTATGGCCCATATGAAAACCAGATCATGGTTTTTAATAACGGATACGGCCGCGGCGCGTCAGCATTGGATTATGCATCTTCTGTAGACATCATTGCACCACCTATAGATTCAGCCGGTAACTATACAATTGCTGCTGGCGAACCCTATGGGCCCTCAGAATTATCCTGGACATACCAACCGGGGCATTTTTTTTACAGTCAGTTTATGGGTGGGGCACAGCCGCTCACCAGCGGAAACGTACTGATATGCAACGCGATGAAAGGTCAGTTGTTTGAAATTAACCCAGCCAAAAGCATTGTCTGGAATTACCAGGACCCGGTAAACTCCGGAGTGCCGGTTGCCCAGGGCGCTTCCGGCCTGACCCATGCCAGCGTCTACAGATGCACATTCTACCCATCCGATTACCCCGGTTTTTCCGGGCAAACGCTGGTACCGGGTGAGCCAATAGAATTAAATCCGTTGCCCGGCACGTGTGACTTGAACGCCATTGGTTCGCCTGCCCGGATAAATTCCGACGCGTTCAAAATGATGCCTAATCCTGCGAATAATTCTGTGACTGTTGAGACCGATGACTTACACACGGTGCAGTTGACAGATATTACAGGACGGATCTTTATTAACAGTACCTATAGCCATTCCAACTCGGCTGAGATCAATACTACAGGCCTTCCTGATGGCATGTATATTGTTTGCATAAACGGAATTAATTATCAGCACCTGGCTGTCCAGCATTAATAGACTTTACCGTCCGCGCCGGAGGAATAAACTCTTGAGTGTATGGTTAATATAATCGTCAAACATTTCCGTCAGCGTTTTGAGTCCGCATCGCTTTAGCCGGAAATCTCGTATATACAGTGGCTGCCAACAGCATAATGAGCGTCGCCGCAATGTATAGCGCGCCCGGGCTGTAAAAATAGATGCCTGCTGCACCGAGCGGAATGAGCACACTATTTGCAGACTGCAGGCTTTGGCTCACTCCCTGCAATTTTCCCTGCTTGCTCTCATCTACGGATTGGGACAATTTTCCGGTATAGGTAGATTCGAATAATCCCTCTCCGGAAATAATAAAAATTACCGCAAGCAAAATAATCACGGTTGAGTGCAGGTATATGCTTGCTACGATCAACGCGAGGCCGATTGCGAGGCCAACCAGGCCAGCTATACCAATGCTTTCTGCTTTAAAATGTTTCAACAACCAAGGCAAAAGGAATACACGCGAAATTATTTCGCAGATTCCAACCAACGTAAGCAAACTGCCTATAAATGCCGGCCCCCCTCTATATATATCCTTTAGGAAAATGATAAAATTGAACTGAAAAATGCCGAGGGCTACATAGAAAAGTATGCCAAGTACGATAAGCGGTATTACAGCCTTCATGCTAAAAACGTCTTTGAAATGCGAAAATGTATTGAAACTACCGGCCGTCAAGTGCTTCGTGCGCTTTTCGACAGCCAACGATTCCGGCAACAGGAAATACACCACCAGCGCCGAAAGCAGTATCAACGCCGCAGTGACAAAGAAGGGCAGAGAAAGGTCAATGCTCCCCAGCAGGCCGCCCAGTGCAGGACCGCCCAATTTCCCTATACCCATTGCAGCGCCTATGTAGCCAAACCATTTAGGGCGTTCTGCAGGCTCTGTGCTGTCGGATATATAGGCAAACAGCGTGGTGATATTACCAGCGGTGAGCCCATCGATAATGCGTCCCGCAAAAAGCACCCAAAGCGCTCCGCCTACGCCAAACAACACATACCCTGCTACGGAACCCAGCAGGCTGATGATGAGGATATTTTTGCGCCCGTATCGGTCGCTAAGTGCGCCAAAAACCGGAGCTGCAAAAAATGTGCACGCTGCAAATACGGACAGCAGTGCACTCATACCAAAAACCACCTGGTGTGCTGGAAGGTACTTACCCACCAAAAAGGGCAGCAGCGGCAGCACTACCGACATGCCGATCGAGTTCAGGGTAACAACGAAAATAATGATCCACAACACGTTTTTCTGGGGGCTCTTTGTTAACTGATCTTGCGGAGATCGTGTCTTTGCGGGCGCAGGTTGCATACAGAATGAATTCCACGCAAAATTGCGGATGGCCGTGCTACCGGTCTTGTACAAACGCGACAAAATGAAAGCTTACAACTTTTTTTTACTTTTTCGCGCGAAGGCTCCAGGCGTAGTACCGCTGAATCGTTTAAATTCCTTGCTCAAATGCGCCTGATCAGAATAGCCCAGCATATGAGCTAAGCCCGCAAGGTTGGTATCGGGATCGAGCCATAAATGGTTGCGCACCTGTTCAAAACGCATGAGGCTGGCTACATCTTTAACGCTATACCCGGATGATCGTTTGAATTTCCTTTGCAGTGTGCGCACAGTGGCATGTGCGGCTGCCGCTACCTGGCTTACGGTGAGGGTGCCGGTGGTGTCTCGCATCGCGTATCCTGCTTTAAACAGGGTATTGTCGACAGTAGTAATACGTGCCCGCGCATCCAGGAAGTATTGTTTTAACAAGTTCACCGCCGGCATTATATTACCGGTATCCACCAGTTCGGCTAAAGCGGGTTGCAGCCTGGCCACAGGATGATCAAACAGTAGCACCCTATCTTTAACGGGCGCCAGGCCCAACAAATCGAATACCGTCCAGGGAAAGCATCTGACAGCAATGATCTGCAACCGCTTTTTGGACCGAAAAACTGCGGGCTGGTTGAGGAGGCCTACGATAAACGGTGACGGCAACGGCTGCCCTCCCCTCTCCTTATCAACGATACTGCAGGCGCCTCCGAAATGAAAAATGATTTCCGCGTACCCATCGGGTATCACTTCAAAATCTGTGTCCTGCGTCCCGAACTCCCTGTTGTTGTACCAAAAGCATTTTATGGTATCGCATAGCTCTATAGGTGATTCAAATTCCTGGTGTTGCATATTGAAAGATAGCATGTTTTGGCGACAGGGAATACAAGCCGGCAGCCGATATTATTTACAAAAATCTGGTTTCTTCAACCGCCGCAAATTGCCCAAATAAAAAACTGGCTGCCCCAGATGAGACAGCCAGTTTTCTTTATCTAGCATTGATCTGCTATTTCTCTATCACGAAGTGGAACACTTTCTGCTCAGCATCAGTATGAATATTCATCATATACATGCCATTTGCGAGCGTGCCGCTCAATGATATTGTTTCATTTACTTTGCCGCCTATTGCGGTTACCTTGCTATTGTAGATAACCTGGCCGAGCACATCCGTTACTTCCAGTGTCACTTCCACATCCTGTGTAGTACCCATTATGCCTTTCACATTGAACGTACCATTGTTCGGGTTCGGAACAACTCTCACATCCATTGGCACTGAGCTCACGACAACCGGGGTAATGCTGGTAGATGCGCTGCCATCAATGTTTGTAACAATATGCGTGATATTGGCTGCACCAGGAGCCACCGCTGTAAGCAATCCGCCATCAACTGTAACGACGCTCGTATTGCTGCTGCTCCATATTCCGCTGGTGATATCATCATCAAGGCTAACAACAGTAC
>CAIVEW010000031.1 GCA_903905065.1 uncultured Bacteroidota bacterium
ACAAAAAGATCATCATAGCTGGTGTACTACATTCCAAACAAAACAGGTCAACTCTTGACAAACGAATATGACTGGAGTTTGGGATTTAAAATTTGGAATTTTAATCAATGATATTTTCATCAAAGCTGGTAGAGGACGCAGTTCAGGAATTTTCAAGACTGCCAGGAATAGGAAAGAAGACCGCGCTGCGCATGGTACTGCAGTTGCTGCGCATGGATACCGGAGAAGTGGATGCTTTCACGGATGCGGTGTCGCGTATGAGGCATGGCGTGAAGTTTTGCAAGCAATGCCACAATATTTCAGATAGTGAGGTATGCATTATTTGCGTGAATCCTGGCCGCAACCGCAGCCAGGTGTGCGTGGTAGAAACCATTCGCGATGTAATAGCTATAGAAAGCACACAGCAATACAACGGCCTATACCATGTGCTGGGCGGTATCCTCTCCCCTCTTGATGGCATTGGCCCCGACCAACTTAATATCTCAACCCTTCACGACCGGGTTAAAGAAAATGAGATTTCGGAGATCATCATGGCCCTGAGCCCTACCATTGAGGGCGACACAACGGTGTACTATATAGCACGGCAATTAAAAGACCTTCCTGTAACGATTACAACCATTGCCCGCGGCATTGCCTTCGGCGGCGAACTGGAATATGCCGACGAAATGACCCTCGCCCGCTCCATAGCCAAGCGCCAGCCGATAGAGAACTACGTAAATGTATCGGGAAAGTAATTGGTGTTATTGGAATTGGAATTTGGCACTGTTACCTGCTCAATATCTTCGCAAACCGCCTCACATCCACATCCGGCATTAACGGCGTGCCGTTTACTAAATGCTGTGCGAACTGTTCCGCAAAATATGGCGCTACCGAGCAGCCCTTTGTTCCCATACCGTTGAAAATACCTACCGATGGTATGGCAGGATGCAAACCGACAAACGGTTTGCGATCCATATTCACTGGCCGCTGCGCCACAAGGTGGTCAACGATCTTATAGGGCAGTTTCAGCCAGTAATTCAGTAGCTCTTCAGTTTGTTTCCGGAAAGCAGCCGTGGGTTGCATATCCGAATACTTCCAGTCGTGGGTAGCGCCTATCCAGAACAATCCATCTCGCCAGGGCACTATATTGATTGCCTGCTTATAAATATTATTAGACGGCAATACGGGTATCTCCGCTATGAGCACCTCCCCTTTGTCCTTCGACCACGTCAGTTTGTTAAAGAACGGATGCTCCGCACTTGCCGCACCATCGCAGAAAATGATTTTGTCTGCCGTGATATCGCCGTATCGCACACCACCCTCCGCTATCTCGCAATCGTCAATACGGAACCTGTTCCAAACCAATAGATCCTTTGAAAACAAATGATCGCGCCACTTGCGGAGCATCGCACTAATATCTACCAGCAAGCACGGGTCTATTTCACCAATACCATAATTGAATCGAAAATATTCCTGCCATTTGCTTTCATCTGCCGATTGTGACAGATATTCATTTTCCTCGGCCAATTTATCATTGAATCCCTCTGCAGCATCCCGCGACGCATGAAAGTCAAGAATATTACATTTACTAACAAGCGAAACACCAAACTCCGCTCCCATTTTCTCATAGGTTTCACGGGCAAACGGCAGCAGTTCCTCTATCATCCATGTTCTTACCAGCCGCTTACCAGTGACCGGATTAATAACGCCGCTGGCCACCTTACTCGAAGAGGAAATATTGCCATCATCAATAACAACAACTTGTTTACCGGCTTTAATTAGGGCACGACTAAGGAGTGTGCCGCTAATGCCTTGGCCGACTATAAGGTAGTCGGCCTTCATAAGGTGATCTCACCTTTAAACACAAACATAGCAGGCCCGGTAAGCACCACATCGCTGGCTGATTCTGGAGTTGGCTTATTAAAGGAAACTTCAAGATCCCCGCCAGGTGTTTCAACAAAGGTTTTAAAAGTCCCTGTGGCAAAGCCGGTAGCAGCAATAGCTGCAGCGGTTACGCCCGTACCGCAGCTTAGCGTTTCATCTTCCACGCCTCGTTCGTAAGTCCTGACAATTAACTTTGCACCGTCGAACTGTACAAAATTCACATTGATACCATCAGGCATGAAACGCAGCTCGTTGCGTATCCTTTGGCCTTCATAGAAAACGTCAATATTCTTTACATTTTTCACCCATATCACCTGGTGCGGGGAGCCGGTATTAAGAATCGCGTATCCATTCTGAATATCGATGCCCTTCACGTTGTTCATCTGGAGACTGATCAGTCCATCGTCTTTTATCAGGGCAATGTGCTCTCCATCAATCGCGAGGAATTTCGCCTTATAGGTGATCAGTCCAAGAGATTTTGCAAACGCCGTCATGCACCGCCCGCCATTGCCACACATAGTGCTCTCCCGTCCATCAGAATTATAATACACCATCCTGAAGTCATAGCCCGCAGCATACTCCAGCAGCATCAACCCATCAGCACCAATACCAAAATGCCGGTCGCACAGCGCAGCTACCTCCTCTGTAGTAAAACTCAGTTTCCCATCCCGGTTATCAAACAGGATAAAGTCATTGCCCGTGCCGTGATATTTATAGAAAGTCATTATTTGGTTATCGCAGGATTTTTGAATTTTTACTTTTAAATTTTGAATTTTCAACCATCATACCCCACATCCTCTATCAGTCCACGCCCATCTGCGGCTGCCGTCGCCAGCTCATCGCAGCGGTTATTCCACTTGTTCTCCGCATGGCCCTTCACCCACACAAATTTTATTTTGTGTTTCTTATTTTGTTTCAAAAACTCCCGCCACAGGTCTTCGTTCTTCTTCCCCGCAAACCCCTTCTTCTCCCACCCAAACACCCACTTCTTCTCCACCGAATTTACAATATAAGCAGAGTCCGTGTATATGGTAATGTCCAGGCCATCGCGCGTCAACATTTTAAGCGCAGCGATCACTGCCATTAGTTCCATCCGGTTGTTAGTAGTATGCTTATACCCTTGTGATATTTCTTTCACAACGCTACCCCAGTGCAGTACTGCACCATAGCCGCCAGGCCCGGGATTGCCCCGCGCTGCACCATCCGTATATATAATTAGTTGAGACACTGTATTAAGTCAAAAGTTAGAAGTTAAAAGCTAAAAATCTTAACTGGCTGATGCATTGCAAAGTTAAAAAACGGGCTACGCAATTAATCAAATTGATTCTCTTTCTCTGCAGTTTAGTTATTGGTTTTAACTTTTGACCTTTAACTTAGAATATTATTCCCACTTAAACGTCTTCCCCGCGATGGCATAAACCACAACACCCCAGCAAAGCAGCACAATAATATCCACCCGCACCTCCCAAAAACCAACACCCTCAAACGCTATCCTGCGCAAAGCGTCATTCAGGTAAGTAAGCGGTAGTGCCTTGCAAAATGGCTGCAGCCATTTGGGGAAATTGTCAATGGAGAAAAAGGTACCCGCCAGCAGGAACTGCGGCAAAGTGATCAGGTTCGAGAAAGGCGGTATCGCCCCTTCACTCTTTGCCACGCCGCTGATAATAAAGCCGAAACCCATAAAAACAAGTAAAGCCAGGCAGCACAGTGCTAGCATCTGTACAAAAGTCACCCAGCCATGACACAACGTATACCCAAAGGCAAAATGTCCTATCGACAAAATAATGATGCTGCCTATGATCTGGAACAACATCCGCGCGATTCCCTCGCTAATAACAATAACATCCCTCCGCACTGGTGTCGCAAAAAATCGCTTCAGTACGAGTGTTTGACGCAAGTTGTAGAATACGAACGCAGTACCAAACACCCCCGAAGCCAGCAAAGAAAATCCTAATTGCCCGGGCAATACAAAATCAATGGTTTTATAATCCCGCACCTTTGCTTCGTGCATCTCCACGCTCAGCAGGTCTTCTTGTCTCTTCGCTATCTCGGGGTCGAAACTTTCTACCACACCTGCGAGTATCCGCTTCAACTGCTCTGCTTTTTGCGGCTCTGTCGAGGCAACATTCAGCACTACTTTGTTCGCCGGCTTTGCTCCTGGTGGCTGCTTCACAATATCTATTGTAGCAACTATATCGCCCTGCTTCAGCATTTTATTGATGCTGGCGCTGTCCCCGTCCACCCATTTCAGCACATCTACCTTATGTAGTATTGCATACAAGCCGCCTGTAGTATCACTGCCAGGCGCAGCAGCTACCCTGATGTGAAAACCGGTGCCATTCCCTAAAAAACCAAACACCAATATAAATATCAGCGGGAAAGCAATCGTAAAAACTATAGCAGAAGGGCTTTTTAGAATAGCCTGTAAACTTGCTTTTATTAAGGCGCGCATTGCCCGCGCGTTGCTGTATTTTTCCATGATTTATATTCTATGCGGTAAAGATAATAAGTTAACAGGTTAATAAGCTGTAACACGAAAAGTCATAGTGTTTGCCCGGACGATATTAATAGTACCATTTCATTGAAACAATTTATAGCCCACAATTTCAATCGTGGAGCAAATAAAGCACGCCCATGCGCGAACCGTTTTAACGATTTGTATCCGCACTACATCATAAAAAAATCACAGGGTTTATCTATTAAACAGAATCTTGAAATAAAACGAAGGCTTGCTCAATTGCTCCCGTAAATCCATATCTGTAAACATACAACTTATGGTATCCCGCAGCGACTGGCTCTTATATGCCTTATTCACTACGAAGTTGAACAGCCACGGGTACTTGCACAGCCGCTGCAAGGCTGCACTCACCTTAAATTCATCCCCTAGTCTTTTATACAACACATCGTCATAAGCAGTCTTAAGGAAAGCTGCCGAATAATTGTGTTGTTCAATACACTGCTTTATAGCCGCCGCAGCCAGCATACCACTATACAATGCATTGCCTATCCCTTCCCCGCTGAACGGGTCTATGAGGCATCCTGCATCCCCTGTAAGCATAAAATTATCACCAGACAATGGCTGTCGCTCCACAGCCAGCGGTAACCCCCACCCCTGTATCTTACCTACCAGTTTTGCGTTTGCGAACCGCGGACCTATTTGCGGATTATTTTTTATAGCATCCAGCATCTGCTCCCGCAGGTTTATATTCTTTTTTCTAACTACCTCAGACAATATACCCACACCTACATTTGCCATCCCACCCGGCAGCGGGAATATCCATAAGTAACCGGGCAGCATCTCTGGTAAAAAATGGAGTTCTATAAACTGCTCCTCATGCATACCGGTAACACCTTCGTAGTAAGCCCTAAGGCCAACTGCATAGGCTTTTGGCGCAGCATTTTCACGGAGATATTTTTTGCGTACAATACTTTTATCTCCATCCGCGCCGATTATTATTGGGGCGGTTATTTCATAGGTTGTTTCATTTTGAGTTAGCGCCACAGATACACTTCCCGCAGTATTATTTATTGCACTGACTTGCGCGCCCTGCATTATGGTGCAGTATGGGGAAGCCATTTTTTCAAAAAGAAGATTGTCAAAAGTTAACCGCGGCACGGTGAAGCCTGGCGCCCTGGTCTCTTTTGTTCGTTTCGGGGAAAATGGTATATCCAGCGCCTTACCATTCGGAGCAACGAATTTTATCCCCCACGATGGTAAAAACGCATTCGGTTCATTCAGTATTTCCGAAAGCCATTCAGGGTTCGCCCGGTTGATCACCAATGCAGTCTTACCGCTGCAGGCATCACCGCAAACCTTATCCCGTGGGAAAGTTTCTTTCTCAATGACAATATGCGGGATCTTGTATTTAGACAGGAAGAAGGATGCGCCCGCACCCGCCGGGCCTGCACCTATTATTATTACGGAAGTCTCCAGTTTTTGAATGCTCATGATCTGCAGCACCAAATATAGCAGCTATAAAAGATACTCGGGAAAAATAAAGAGCAGGCTACTTCACCAGCATCATCTTCTCATTCTCTACGCTATTGCAGGTAGTCAGTTGGTAATAATAAACACCCGCAGAAAGATTTTCAGCGTAAAATGTTACTTCATTCGCTCCTACATCCGCATTTCCATCGAAGAGATTCGCTACTACTTGTCCAACTGCATTCAAAACAGTAAGTTTAGCGTGCCCTGCCTGCGGCATATAAAACGATATGCCGGTTGTACCGCTAAAGGGATTAGGTACGTTCTGACTGAGTAAGGAATATGGCCTTTCGTTTACGTTCCCGACTGCAGTTCCACCTGTGTAGCTTCCTTTTATGATCTTATTAAAACCAAGTGTATCACTGTTATCAATTGCAACTTTCCAGGTGCCGCTGCTGTCATATCTCCCCTGCTGGTTAGGCGGATTAATGCGTCCCGGCAAAACTTTTGGTGGGCACCATG
Source organism: uncultured Bacteroidota bacterium (assembly GCA_903905065.1). Taxonomy (GTDB): domain Bacteria; phylum Bacteroidota; class Bacteroidia; order Chitinophagales; family Chitinophagaceae; genus Nemorincola. The sequence goes on from CAIVEW010000031.1 coordinate 6,311, forward strand.
GAATCGGGTAGCCAGGGCCTGCGCCCGGCGATGTATATGGTAAACCAGCCCACGACAGCCAATAAGTACCCGGTGCTAAATTGGGTGCAGGAGATAAGAAGAGTGTTAAATACCTGATCGTTGCGTAGCAGCCTGTTATCCCGGTATATGGTCCCGGGCTGGTATCTACTCTGTAAATGTCGGTTATTCCTGTACTGGCGAGCACGTCGGTAGCACTGTCGCCCCATATTACATAACCACCATTGCCGGGTTGCCCTCCTGCATAGATCTGCAGATATCCTTCCTGAAACGGATAATTTGCCATTACAGATGGCGACAAGCCTGAAAACTGGAATCCAAAAACTGTGACTGAATCAACTGTCCATGTCTCGCCAGGAGGAATTGTGAAACAATCAGCTACCCAATTACCTGGTGCCATATTTTCTCCCATTACATGGCCACCGGTATATAAACAACTTGCAGAACCACTGTCAAAACCCACATCAGTAGTAAAAGCTGTATCTGCCAATAAGATAACTTGTGAGGGCGCACTTAATGAAATTGCCATGCATATGATCGATAGGGATAGTATCTTCTTCATAATAGTAATTTGAGGGCTAAATTTTTACATAAGAATAAAGATAAGCCATAATCACATATGAAGTAATCGTCTGAGGGAAAAATCCTGTTTAGTGTAGCCTGCTTACTTCACTACTGATTGAAAAACGTAGAATAAAGATAAAACCTTACTGTTATTTTAGTATTGAAAATTTGAAAATTATTTGAACAGCCGCCAGTGCAAAACAGTAGTTCTGGCTACAACAACAGTAGATTAGGTTACACGTGCTGCTTTTTTGTGGAAGACCTTTGTACCAACAAAAAACAGAAAAATGAAAATCATAATAACAGGCTCATTAGGGCACATCAGCAAGCCACTTACACAGGAATTATTACAAAAGGGGCACACCGTCACCGTTGTCAGCAGCAAGCAGGAAAGGCAAAAAGACATTGAAGCGCTCGGGGCTACCGCTGCTATCGGCACCATGGAAGACGCGGATTTCTTAACAACCGCCTTTAAAGGTGCTGATATAGTCTATGTTATGGAAACCCATGGCGCAAGTAGTTTCATGGATCAGGACCTTGACCTTATGGCTGCCATCACCAAGATTGGCGAAAACTACAAACAAGCCATTCAACAGTCCGGAGTAAAACGTGTGGTCCATCTTAGCAGCATCGGCGCCCATACCAACAAAGGCAATGGTATCCTTGCTTTTCACTACAACGTAGAAAAAATATTGAACCAGTTGCCAGACGACGTATCCATCAAATTCATGCGACCGGTCGGCTTTTACTACAATATGTTCGCATTTATTCCAACCATCAAAGCACAGGGTGCCATCATTTCCAATTATGGCGGTGATGACAAAGAGCCTTGGGTTTCACCGCTTGACATTGCGGCTGTTATAGCTGAAGAAATGGAAAAGCCTTTTGAAGGCAAAACTATACGCTACATTGCCAGTGAAGAGCTGTCTCCAAATGAGGTAGCAGATATCTTGGGCGAAGCTATTGGCAAACCAGATTTGAAGTGGCTCGCGGTTTCCGATGAACAGGCGCTGCAAGGCCTGCTAGGTATTGGGATGAATCCAAACATCGCCAGGGGCTTAGTAGAAATGAATGCGAGCCGCCGTGATGGGGTACTGTATGAAGACTACAACCGCCAGAGGCCCAAATTAGGGAAAGTGAAACTAAAAGAATTTGCAAAAGAATTTGTAGCAGTCTATAACCAAAAATAAGTACATTGCTATATGTCATTCAGCAAACCAGTGCGGATCAAAACAATCACGGAATACCATAAGGTGATGGAGCTTCCGATGCCGGAGCACCCATTGGTTAGCGTCATAAATATGGACTCCATCCGGCAATCGCCCGTTTCTCACTCAATAAGCGTGGTGTTCGACTTCTACTCCATCTCCCTTAAAAGGAATTTCAATGCTAAAATAAAATATGGTCAGCAGCAATATGATTTTGATGAAGGAGTCATGTTTTTTATCGCGCCGGGGCAGGTGTTTGGAATTGAAGTGGAGAAAGGTTCAACAGTAAAACGCTCGGGATGGTTGTTACTCATCCATCCCGATTTTTTATGGAATACGCCTTTGGCCAAAACGATAAAGAAATACGAATATTTTGATTACTCCGTCCACGAGGCCTTGTTTCTTTCAGACAAAGAAGAAACAACAGTAATAGGACTAATGCAAAGCATGCAGCAGGAATATCAGTCTAATATTGATAAGTTTAGCCAGGGAGTAATTATAGCCCAGTTAGAGTTGCTGCTGACTTACGCTGAACGGTTTTACCAGCGCCAGTTCCTTACACGAAAAATTACCGGTCACAAGATGCTTGATCGCCTGGAAGATCTGCTTGCCGGCTATTTTAATAGTGATGCGCTGATGCAAAAGGGACTACCCACCGTGCAGTACATTGCCGACGCACTAAATGTTTCCCCCAATTATCTTAGCGGCTTACTTAAAGCATGGACAGGCCAAAGCACCCAGCAGCACATACATAGTAAGCTGATTGAAAAAGCAAAGGAAAAACTGTCCACTACGGAATTATCCGTAAGCGAAATTGCGTATGAGTTAGGCTTTGAGCATCCCCAATCGTTCAGCAAGCTGTTCAAAACGAAAACTAATTTTTCACCTTTGGAATTCAGGCATTCGTTCAACTGATCGTGGCATTAACAGGAACTATTTGCGGAGACTAAACAACTAAACCAAATTCTTTTTTAAGGGCATTCATAGCGCGACGCAGTCTTGTTTTCACGTCACTTTCCGCCATATTTGAGTTTCCGGAAAACTCTTTGATCGATAGTCGACTATGGTACACCAGGCATATCAGCTCTTTGTGGTCTTCCGGTAGTTTATTTATGGCTTTATTTAGCCTTAGCTCGCTCGTATTCTTGTCTTTATAACGGCCCGGCACGATAGAGCCCTCATTACCCGGTCCGGTTTTCATTTTGCTTCCGTGACAACGAATAAAGTCTGTTGCTTTCTTGTTAGCGATACCATGCATCCACATATAAAAACTCATTTTGCCTGGATCATAAGTATTGATAGTTGTCCATATAGCTACAAACGAATCGTGTAATATTTTTTCTGCCACACAGTCACCATGGATAATTCGTTGTATACAGCACAGAAGCGCAGCTGCATAATTCGCATACAAATAATCAAAGCCAGCTTTATTATTTGTTCTTATCAATCTGATAAGCTCCCCTTCCAAATACGCTGTTTCTAACATAACTAAGGCGTCATTACAACGTTTAATTATTAAAAACTATGCCATATCGCTAAACCCTTGGTCTATTCACGGAAATAAATTATTTGTTTATAATGACCACATGAAATGCCATTTTTATTTAAACAATATCCTGTTCGGTCAGCAGTGTATCGCGTATTTTGGGTATCAGATACCACTCAATTGGGCAATGCATCCCAATCCTGATCCTTCTATTTACCGGCAAAGCTATGCCCGGGTTTAATAAGCTCCGGATGCATGGCCTGGAAGCGTGCAATATCTTTAATAGATATATTCGACACATAGGGTTCATCATAGTGTGTATTTATGTAGCGCTGGTGATAACTTTCCGCAGGCCAGAATTTGCCATTTGGTACTACCTGCGCGGCAATGGGCCGTTTGTACTTTCCAGACTTGTTGAGTTTGCTAATGTAATTCTGCGCCATTTCCTGCTCTGTGGCATTCCGGTAAAATATTATGCTCCGGTATTGGGTGCCTTCATCGGGCCCTTGCCCATTTACCTGTGTAGGGTCTTCCTGCGACTCAAAGTATATCTGTAACAGGGTGGCGTAAGATATTTTTGAACTGTCATAATAGACATTTACGGTCTCCGCATGGCCTGTGATACCAGTTTCCAGCTCCTCATAGGTAGGCGAGGGCTTTGTGCCGCCCGCATAGCCTGATACGACATTAACCACTCCCTTAATACTCTCAAACAGTGTTTCCTCATGCCAGAAGCAACCAGCGGCAAATGTCGCCTGGCTATACTTTGAAAGGTCCCCGGGTATCACGTCTTTTTGAAAGTTTGCGGCCACGACGCTTTTTGATTGCTGCGATGATGCCTGCCCGCAGGAAATAATACTAAATGCAATTAACATTGCCGATAATGATGCTGAGATACGTGTCATTGTGCGTTGTTTTAAGTCTATATACGGCTTGTTGTTTGAAGTAGTTGTTAAAAAAAAATAAAACGTCGACTGTATTTGGAGGATTAAAGAATTAACGGGATGCCATTTTACGTCAAGCCCCAACGCAGGCGGTACATTAAACAATTATGCAGCTAAATTACTTTACACCCAAGCAATTCTTTAATTTATACGTCTATATATTAAAGCATATTTATGACTCGACTTATATTTACCTTCTTATTCGCATTTTTAACCTTTGCAAATGCACGCAGCCAGATAATCTCAACCCTTGCGGGAAATGGCACACAGGGCTATACCGGCGATGGCGTGCTGGCACAATACGCAGAATTTAACTGTCCAAATAACATTGCGGTGGATAAGCAGGGCCGGGTGTACGTCGCAGACTTTTGGAACGGGCGGATCAGGGTAGTCACTACTGATGGCTATGTAATATCGGTCGCAGGAAACGGAACCGATACCCATAGCGGGGACGGCGGACCTGCTACTGCTGCTGGCCTCAACTCCCCCGTCGATATCGCCATCGACAAATTCGGCAACGTCTACATAGCCTGCGATAGCCTTACCAATCCCAGCACTACCTCTTACACCTATTCCGGCTCATACATCAGGAAGGTGGACACTGCAGGTATTATCACCACCCTAGCGGGTAATGGAACAATTGGCCCCGCTGGCGACAACGGCCCAGCCGCAAATGCCTCATTTTATTCAGCTACCGGCATCGCGGTTGATGACACAGGTAATGTATATGTATCGGATGCAGCCGGTAGCGTTAGAAAGATAAACACATCGGGGATTATCACAACCGTGGCCGGAAATAACACGTTCGGCTTCACAGGCGACAACGGTCCTGCCACCGCTGCTCAGCTTTATGGGCCAAATGATGTATCAGTTGACCATTCAGGCAATTTGTTTATAGCTGATTTCGGCAATAACCGTATCAGGAAAGTGGATGCGATGGGTGTTATATCTACGGTTGCGGGCTGTGACTCCGTAGCAGCGTATGGTGGGGATAACGGTCCTGCAACGGCAGCTCACTTGGCATGGCCTTGCGGTATATCGGTTGATGATACCGGCAATATCTACATCGCTGACCGAGCAAATGCGAGGATAAGAAAAGTAAATGTGTTGGGGGTTATTTCCACCGTCGCGGGCGATTCAGTCTTTGGCTACAGTGGCGATGGCGGGCTGGCAGATACGGCAGAGTTATATAACCCTATGGGTGTGGCCATTGACACCCTCGGCAATTTCTATATTGCTGATTTCGGCAACGAAGACGTACGAATGGTAACGGCTTATAGCGCCACGAAAGTGCATCCGCTACTCACCCACACTGGCGAATTACACATTTGGCCCGAACCGAATAATGGTTTCTTCAGCATCTGCATGTCAGATAATTCAAGCCAGCCAGCGGATTTTACAATTATAGACCCAACCGGACGCATAGTAAAAACATTTTGTTCCGAAACAAATAAAACAACGCAAGTGCATTTACACGTGCCACCAGGCAATTACATAGCAACCTGTATTTATGGCGATGAAATGTATTCTAGAAAAATCGTAATACAGTGAAGCCGAAATAACTTCGGTCTGCAGTAAAAAAACGGGGTTACCATAAGGCAACCCCGTTTTAGGTAAAGACTAAATGATCAGTTTATTGTTTACTGATCTCAACAGTTTGGTTATTTCGTTCATCTCTATAGTTGATGAAATAAACGCCCGCCGCTAGCTCGTTTATATCAATCACAGTGCTGGCATCGGTCACTTTGATCAACTGTATGATCTTCCCGGTCACATCGGTTAATTTTATCGTTGCCTCGCCCGCCATACCCTTCACTGTCAATGTAACGGTTGCTTTGGCTGGATTAGGATACGCGTAAAGTGCAAAGACGTTTGAATTCACATTTCCCACGGATGTGTTCACACAAGTGTCCGTAGTAAACGATATGGTCTCCCACGTTGAGCTATCCACACTGCAATCCGTCCGCACATGCGCATAATAAGTGGTGGCACACACAAGGCCGGTATCGGTAACGGATGTTCCGGTAGTAGACGTGCCTCCGCTTGATGGCGCAGATGGGCTGTTATCAACTACATATTCATATCCGGTAACACCTGAAACCGCACTCCAGCTAATAATTGCTGACGTACTCGTAATACTTGAAGCCGTAAGCGAGGCTACCGTATCGCATGTCGGCAAAACAGCAGGCCCGTTTATGTAGAGGCTATCTACGCCTATGTCACTGTTGCCAAAATCAGACATTGCAGAGAAACGAAGTATTGCATTCGCCGCAACGGATGTCGTTGTGAGCGTCTCATGCTCCCAGCCCGACGTAGTTGTATAGCTACCAAGCGCTGTGAATGTTACCCCCCCGTCTTCTGACAGATAAACAGTCAGTGCATCACTGCCGTCCGCATTGGTATAATAGAAAGATATGTTCTTTGTTCCTGCGGTACTGAGGTCTATAGTCAGGTCCATGTTTCCGATGTCTCCTGAGCTGGCATAATAAGAGTGAAACCTCGCCGAATGGCTGCCTTCTTCTGATACCGGGCTATAGGCACCGCTGGAAGCTGCAGTCCATGAAGCATCGTCACCCTGGTCGTCTCTTCTCCACGAGTTGTCACCGGTATTTGGAGTGAGTACCCAGCTATTGTCGGGCCGGTCATAAGTATAGCAGCCACCGATCCAGTTTTCAAAGCCCTGGAAATAAGGAAGTGTCGCAGCAACGGATACTTCCGGTGTTTCGGTAAGCTCCAAAGCAGCGGATGTATCTGCAAGGCCTGAAGCAGTGCAAACTACATAGAACCTGTAAAAAATATTGCCGGTTACACTAGCTGCATAAGTCGTACTTGTTGCGCCGGCAACGTCCGTGAAGCTGGTGCCTGTAGCAGAAGATTGCCATTGATAAGTGATACCAGTCATCAATATTGGGGCATCCACTGATAAGTTGGCCGTATAAGCGGCACAGCCGGAAGTGTTGTCTGCGCTAAAAGTGCCAGCCGTTGGCGTTCCGGAACACGTTGGCTCAACAGAGATCGCCAAGCTGTCAATACCAATATCAGATCCTCCGTAATCAGCAATGGCGCTGAAGCGAATGATAGCGTTGGCTGCTACCGAACTTGTGGAGACTCTTTCGGCAACCCAGCCCGCAGGCGTGGTTGTAAACGTGGCAAGCGTAGTAAATGTAGCACCACCATCTTCCGAAAGCTGCACACTCATATAATCGCTTCCATCCACATTGTTATAATCAAATTGGATCATCTTCGTTCCTGCGGCACTCAGATCAATATGCAGGTCCATGTCGCCCTCACTGCCCCCAGGTGAATATCCGCTGTGAAAGCGGGCAGAATGTGAACCCTCAGTCGAGGCGGGTGAATACATGTAATCTGTAGGAAAATTCCACGCCGCATCAGTGCCTTGGTCATCCCTGCGCCATGAGTTGTCGCCGGTAGTTGGTGAGAGCAGCCAGCTTACATCCGGCCGGTCAAAGCTGTAACACCCTCCGATCCAGTTTTCGAAGCCCTGGAAGTAAGGCACTGTTGCGGTTACCGGGGTTACAGGCGAATAGGTTAGCTCGGTTGCCGCAGAGGTGTCTCCCAGCCCGCTCGCTGTGCATTCCACATAGAATCTATACCATACATTGGAACTCACGGACGCAGCATAAGTAGTGTTCGTTGCTCCGGAAACACTAGTGTAACTGATGCCATCAGCAGACGACTGCCATTGATACACTATACCAGACATGAATATAGGAGCATCAACCGAGAGATTCGCCGTATATGCTGTACAACCTGACGTACGGTCCGCGGTAAATGTCCCTGCTGTCGGTGTGCCGGAGCATGTCGGCTCAACGGAAATATACAAGCTGTCTATCCCTATATCCGACCCGCCGAAATCTGAAATAGCCCGGAAGCGTATCACAGCATTTGCAGCCGTAGAATTGGTAGTGACTCTTTCGGGTGCCCAGCCTCCGGATACCACAGTAGTAAAAGTAGAAAGCGTAGTAAATGTGGCACCTCCATCTTCAGAAAGTTGCACATCCATATAATCGCTTCCGTCCAGGTTATTGTAATCAAACTGTATCATTTTGGTTCCTGCAGCGCTGAGATCCACGTGCACGTCAAGGTCGCCCTCAGTGCCGCCGGTTGCTTCGCCACTGTGAAAGCGTGCCGAATGTGCACCCTCGGTCGAAGCCGGCGAATACATGTAGGAAGCAGGAAAATCCCACGCTGCATCCGCACCCTGGTCATCTCTCCTCCAGGCGCCGTCACCAGACGTAGGTGTTTCCAGCCAGTTGCTGCCCGGCCGGTCATACATATAACAAGTGCCGATCCAGCTTTCAAAACCTTCAAAGAATGGCAGAGTTGCGGTTGTGGCAACAGGTGTAACGATCAGGAAATCGATACCGGGTGTTGCATCCGATAAGCCGCTGGCTGTGCAGGTAACCACAACACGATAATAAATGCTGCTTGTAACATCTGCGGTATATGAGCGGTCCGTAGCGCCCGTAACGTCACTCCACGTGGCGCCGTCTGTCGATGATTGCCACTGGTACGTTAGCCCGGATATGGTAGTGCTCGGCAATGACAGTATTGGCATAAACTCACCACACCCGGTAACCTGCGATGCGCTAAAGGTGCCCGCAACCGGTGTGCCGCTGCATGGCGTGAGTACATTGATAAATACGTTGTCCATTCCGATATCGGTACCACCATAATCTGCCGTGGCGGCAAAACGGATGATCGCATTTGCAGCTACTGATGTTGTGGTAACGATCTCATTCGTCCATCCAGTCGTTGTGTTGTAAGTAGCCAGGTCCGTAAAAGTTGCTCCGCCATCCTCAGACAATTGCACCTTCAGATAGTCACTGCCATCAAGATTGATGTAGTCGAAACTGAGTTGCTTGGTGCCTGCGGGGCTAAGGTCAATATGCAGGTCGAGGTTGCCGACAATTCCGGAGTGTGTATAACCACTATGGAAACGAGCGGAGTGTGAACCGATCGTTGATGCAGGGCTGTACATATAATCCGTTGGATAATCCCAGGAGGCATCATCTCCCTGGTCATCCCTGCGCCATGAATTATCGCCAGTTGCCGGACTAGTTACCCAGGGTGTTCCGGGTCTGTCGGCTGCCGCACATGCGCCGATCCAGCTCTCAAAGCTCTCGGCAAATGGCATTGAAGCTACGGTGGGGGCAGGAGCGGTTTGCAGCAGCTCCAGCGACGTTGAAGTACTGGTGAGGCTGCTCGTAACGCATGTTACACTAGCGCGGTAATAAATATTGGTGGTTACGTCTGCTGTATAAGTGGAATTGGTTGCGCCGGTAACATTCGTCCACGTCAGTCCATCAGGGGAAGATTGCCACTGATATTGCAAACCACTGGATGTCGAAGCACCGCTCAGGGAAAGTACCGGAGAATATTCAGAACAACCGGATGTCACTGAAGCGCTGGTCGTACCGGCAGTAGGTGTCCCGGAACAAACATCATTTGCCGAAGCAGCCATTATCGTTACATATCCTGAGCCGGAGGATTTTCGAATTGTAATACTGGCAATTGTTTTACCATAATTCGCTGGAGCCAGGTCCAGCCTGTTCTCAAAAAGAGACGGTGCATACGAATAACCCTCAGTATGGTTATCGGCGGTACTTACCCTCCCAATACCTACTACCGCCCCACCGGACGCATACCAGTCCGGAAAATAAACGGAAGGGAATAATTGCGTGGTGGCATCAGTAAAAGTTATTACAATGTCAGCATAAGTATCTCCATTGAGCCCACACCCCAATACGAACAACGCGCCCGCCGATTGCGGCGTAGTTAACGTCAGTACGCCAGTATCTCCTATGTTCACGAGACGGAGCGCATTATTGGAGGAATAATCAGCAAACTGGTAATTCAGCGAGGTCGTGAGGGCGCTGGTTAGCAATCCACCGGTTGGTAAATAATACGTCGGGGTATATCCGCCATAGTTATAATCCTGCGCCACCAACGCATAACTATCGCTGTCAACCCCGACCGTAAATGAAGGTGAAATTGTGGTAGCCGCAGGAGCCGATCCATTCGAAATAACATCACGGTTAAACCCCATCAGGCTAACCGTATTATACGTTGCCCGCGCAACGAACGCACATGCCAATAAAACAGGCAGGAATAATAATTTCTTCATACATTTCATGATTTTAGTTAATGAAAGATTAATCAGCAGTTAAAATGGGGTTATTTGCTAGCTGAAAAAAACGTGCCAGATTTTGTTAAAATTAAGAATGTGACATCATATAGTTAATGCGCATTGTCTATAGCACTATAAACCAAACCAAAGGCGAAATATAATTATCTGTGTTCCAATTCGATTTTATCTTAGCTTAAATGTCAGCGCCCAACCTTGGGGAAAATATTCCCGGCTTTTAAGCAATTTATACTCAAAAAAAATCCATTGTTTCCGGTAAATTTGACCATTCTAAGATCATGAACAACTACGAAATAGCCGACCAGTTTTCGCTCCTTTCCAAGCTCATGGATATACATGGCGAGAACAGCTTTAAGTCAAAATCATACAGCATCCTCGCTTTCAATATAGAACGCTTGCCGGGAGAAATATCGGAAATGGATGATGCAGAGTTATTTAGCATCAAGGGTATAGGGGAATCCACAGGCAAAAAAATAAGGGAGCTGCAGACCACTGGTAAGTTGCAACAACTGGAAGCGCTGCTCATCGAAACCCCTCCTGGCATACTTGATATGTTACAGATCAAGGGTTTGGGCCCTAAGAAAATAGCCACCGTCTGGAGTGAGTTAAACATAGAGTCGCTGGGTGAACTGGAATACGCCTGTAATGAAAACCGCCTGGTCGCCCTCAAAGGTTTCGGCGCCAAGACCCAGGAAACCATATTGCAAAACATCGTTTACTATAAACAGAACCAGGGATTTTATCTGTGGTCCGAGGTGGAAGTAATCGGCAAGACGCTGGCAGACCAACTTAAAAAGGTGCATCCCGCAAACCACTTTCTGCTTACCGGCGATATCAGGCGGCAAAACGAAACGGTGGAATTCATCGAAATGGTTACCGATCTCGATAAGCTCCTCCTTTCCAAATTGTTCTCAGGAAATCCTGAAGTAAAAATCGAGGAGCTACCTATAGTAGGCGAATTATCTTCTTTCAAATACATTACGTCTGTGGTCTTAGTACACGTTCCAAATTACCCTCGATACAAATTTTATTTTACTGATAAAGAACACACTTACAAAGCATTATTTATAACTACCGGAAGTGAAGAATTTATATCAGAGTTCCTGAAAAATTATCAAATC
>CAIVEW010000032.1 GCA_903905065.1 uncultured Bacteroidota bacterium
ACTCGGCGGGCAGGAGATCGCAAGTTGCGAATTTAAGATCTTTGTTAACCCGGATCAACCCGCAGCATCATAGGTGGCCAAAGTCTACGCGATAGCATCGAACATTATTTCGTCTCTTGGCATGGAGACTGCGGCTCACTGGCAGGCTGTGACCGCTGGCAAAACAGGCATAAGGCGATACGAAGATGCCGCGCTGAGCAATACCCCATTTATGGCATCAAAGCTCGACCCGGCCCAGTGGCAGTATATACAAGCGCAAACACGATCCGGACAGTCGCTCACTGCCTTCGAACAGTTGGCTTCCAGCTCCGTAAAAAAGGCATTGGCCACTCTGGAAGAAGAAATCGACATGCGGCATACGGTTTTTATACTGGCCACTACTAAAGGTAATATTGAACTGCTGGGGCAGGTGCCCGATGAGCGGCTGCTATTGCATAACTCGGCCAGACTTATCGCCGAACATATTGGTGTCACAAACAGCCCTGTTGTTATTTCCCATGCATGTGTGTCCGGAGTTGTCGCTTTGCAGCAGGCTTTGCGTTTACTGCAGGCTGGTAAATACAAACATGCCGTTGTCACTGGCTGCGACCGGTTTTCCCGTTTTGTTTTAAACGGTTTCCAGTCATTCCAGGCGCTATCCGATGAACCCTGCCGCCCTTTCGATGCTGCACGCAAAGGACTAACATTGGGCGAGGCGGCAGCGACAATTATCTTATCTGCGCAAAAAGCAGAAACAACAAGTGGTCAGCTAATGAGTGGCGCTACTTCTAACGACGCCAATCACATTTCCGGCCCTTCCCGCACAGGCGAAGAACTTGCTGCGGCCATTACGCGAGCCCTTTCACAGGCAGGTATTGCACCGCACCAGGTCGGTATGATCTCCGCGCACGGTACCGCAACACCGTACAACGATGAGATGGAAGCAAAAGCTTTCGAACATGCCGGATTGCTGAATGGCCCGGTTCATAGTTTCAAAGGTTACACAGGCCACACACTTGGCGCAGCCGGGGTGCTGGAAAGTGTGATGACGCTCGAAGCTTTACGATATCAAACGCTCATCTCTTCGGTAGGTTATGAAGACCTCGGCGTACCAAAACCAATAAATGTAACCCGTACGTTACAACCCGCAGATATCAACTATGCCCTCAAAACGGCATCCGGTTTCGGTGGCTGCAATGCCGCTATTGTGTGGGGAAAAGAATGATATTTTCATTGAAGCACCCTAACTTTCTAATGTCACACAACACTTTTCCGATGATTCAAATTTGCCCCAGTGGCAAAAGGATATAATAGACAGTGACCTAAAAGAAATTGCCTATAATCCACAATGCCTGCGCCCCATTGGAGAATTATTTGAAGAGTTAGACAAAAGGATTGATTATCATTTCACACTAAAGAAAATATGCCTCGCTATAGTTGCCCCGGCTTTTAAGCCGGGAATATAATGACAAATGATAATTGGCTTTAGCCAAAATACCCGCGAGCTGTTTTCAATCATGGAAAACTCCCGCTTAGCGGTCTTAAAAACTAGATAAGGGAATTGCGAGCTTTGCGCCTTGGCGTGAGACCTTTACCGAAGCACCACATTTTCAAATTCTCTCATTTTCAAATTGCCTAAAAAGCCCTGTTTACTCCTATCACATACCGCAGCGTTGCGTACTGGTCATTACCATACGGTGGCCGGTTCAGGAATATCGGTAGGTCGAGGCGCAGAGTCAGTGGCCTGGCTTTGTCAAATACGCCCCAGCTTTTTATAGTAAAAGCAAATCCCACTCCGGCATCCACATGCACACTGCTCCAAATTGTACTCGGCGATGTGAAATAAATGTTCGACGGGTCGAAGTAGCTCATCTCCATAATTCCTGCATCGCCAAATGCATACACACTGGCATGAAGCCAGTTGCGCAGCAGGCGCGGCCGCCAGGGCATATAGTTTTCTACATCCAGCTCCACATTGGCTGATGCCCCGCTGCGGCCTTTGTATGACTCCAGCACATTGCCGTTACGCACATCGGGCGCAAAATAACCCGCATAGCCCCTCAAGCCAAGCCCCCCGCCTTGCTGAAAGTGGTTGACGTCATTGTTTGATATGCCCTGCCAATCCATAGGTATAAAGCCCGTACTGCGCGTGTATTTATTTTCCATTTCCTCCTCAGGGCTTGCTCCCGCCATATACAGCGCACTCTCGTATGGCAACTGGTTGCCCAGCCCGTAGCGACCAAACACCCGGGTCCTCACTTCCAGCCTGCCTAAATAATTATAGTTTACAGATTCCATTTGCGCATAAGCATAAGTGAATGGTAGTTCGTCCTTCTCCAGGAAGGGCGCCCTGAAACTGAAAGCATATCTGCCTGCTCCGTTGAAATAGCCGTAATGGTGCGACCATTGCAGATTCAGTGAATTATTTTTCCTGCCGGGACTGCTACTCCAGTCTCCGGGATCGGTTAGGTAGTCAAGATCAGAAACCGTTGGCCGCCACATTGTCTGCCCCCACAGTTGCAAGGTATTATTGTCATTTGCCAACCAGTTTAATCCAGCCCTATGGTACCACAGGCCGTCAAGAAAACGGCTATTCAATTGTACCTGCACCTTTGGCATGTTCCGCGTCAAGGGTGATAGATAATTGAACGAATAATTCACGGGCCCATAATAGTTGTAGGCTCCTTCGCCGTTATAGACTTTGTATTTGTTCTCCTGCAGCGCATGGGTATTCCACCAAACGGTCGCATCAATTCTGTTCAGAGTTGACAAATAATCGCCTTCGAAATGAACACCAGCCTTTACGCCATCAATCGGGTTCCACCATAGGTCCGGCCTTATATACATCCGGTATTTTTTCCGGTCAAAAGGATTGGCAACACCTCCATCCAGTTTCACTTTTATTGCTTCCGGACTCACCCACAGCCCCCTGGTTTTGTAGTTGTCTACCATATCCCGGTCGCCCAGCCTGTTGGTAGTATCTATGCGCAAGCTCCTTATCCCGCCGGGTATCTCCACCGTTGCCGTATATTCGGGGTCCAACTTACCCCATCCATACCACTTTGGGAGCTTGGTTGCCGCCGTCTGCTTCTCAAACCATGTGTTGGGTATATAATAGCTGTGCTTCGATCCATCCTTTGCAGTCACCGTAAAGTCTATCGGCATCTGCATTTCACCCTTCCGCTTAAAGTTGATTGCATAGGCGTCTGTTCCATGGATCTTATGAATGCCCCCTATGCTATAGTCAAGTGTCTTTGTGGTTTCAAACCATTCATCAAAAAACCAGCTTAGGTCCACATGGGTAAACTGTATCACCGATGCGCGGAAGTCTTCAAAATACGGGTGCGCAAATTTCCATTGTTCAAAGTAGTGGTGGATCGTCGCTTGAAACAACGAATCTCCAAGCACATACTGCAGGTTATATAACATGGATGCCGTTTTATAATACACCGTGCCATACCCGCCGCCTTGCCCCAGTGCGCTGTGAAAATCGTCTGAGTGCGTATTTAGCGTCAACTCTGTTTTGTTGAGCGCATTAGTTGTATAACTGTTCAGTATCGTCCTGTCCAGCACAAGAGTGGGTTCGGCGAAATGGCCACGGTAGCCCTTTGGTTGAGCAGCTATCATCGTATCTCCGTCTATCAGCCGTTGCCCCCAGGCGGTTAGGAACTGGGTAAATCCTTCATCCATCGCCGCACGATATGTTTCATTACTGCCCACTTGCCCGTAAAACCAGTTGTGCCCTATCTCATGCACAAACAGCCCCCTGTATCCCGGCTCTCTCCCGCCATCCATAGTTATCATAGGATACTCCATTCCGTCTTGTGCATCGGCGGCCACTATCTTAGGGTAGCAATACATCCCTATCGTCTGTGAAAATGTTTTGATGATCTTGGTTAAATAATCTGGTGCATTCTGCCAGCCCGATGCATGTGGCTCCTGCACTATTGCCACACACTCTATCCCGTTCCAGTAAGCCGTTCCGATCCTGAAAGACGGATCTGCCGTAAACGCAAAATCATGCACATTATTGGCTATAAAATGCCATTGTTTCCTGTTTCCCGGCTGATAGGGTATGATAGTAGACGGCGGCTCATTCCATTTTTTATTGGCAAAGTTCTTTATGTCCAGTTTAGCCCTTAACGTGTCTGGCAGTACTTCCTCGCGGTTCTGCAGCACCCCGCTGGCCTCCAAAATATAATTTGAAGGAAAATCGAGCGTTACATCATACAGACCAAAGTCTCCATAAAACTCCCTGTTCAGATGCTGGTAGGTATCCCAGCCATGCATACGGTCATACACGCATATTTTGGGAAACCACTGGCAGCCATTGTAGTGCATAAAACCCCACGCATTGTACATCTGCATCCTGCGGCGGGTGGCCCCCAAATCATAATAAGTGTTAAAGCTCATTTTTATTACCACCTTACCACCTGGCAGCAGCGGCGTTGGCAGGTACATTTTCATAATAGTGTTGTCCAGTTCCGTCTTCACGTCTTTCCCGTCAACGGTGATCTTATCAAGCACTATGCCCAGGCCTGCCGCTTCTTTCTTACCCATATGCGGCTTCACATGATTGGCCAGTTCAAGGTCATGTAGGTGCGACCCTTTGATAAATGCGTTCTGGTGCAAGTGGAAGTAAACATAGGTGAGCGTGTCCGGTGAGTTATTCCAGTAGGTCAGTTCTTCCGCGCCTTCTATTTCGTTGTCCTGTTCTTTCATCCGGGCATACATCTTATACTGTACGTCCTGCTGCCAGTAGGCCGCATCGGGCTGCCGGTTTTCCCAATAATAGGTGTTCTCTCTGCTGCGATATATGTTGTCATTCAAATCAGGCACCTTCGCCGGCCTGGGAGCCGTGTTGTAAAACTGCGCTCCTCCATGCAGAGCATATAAAGAAAAACATATAACCGCAACGATATACCGCATAGACAGCATTTTGGAATAAAAATAGAATTAAAAATGGAATGGGAACCTCATTCTCGGCAGTACCCGGCACTATTCGTCCCATTGCATCACGTTTCTCCACAAAATACACGACATATAAACATATATCCGTAAATTTGCAGCGATAATATTTTGTTCACTCCAATTTGAAAAATTTATGAAAAAACAATTTGCACTCGCATTCATGGCCGTTATCGTAGGCGCTTCCGCCTTTGCACAAGATGCAGCTAAGCCCGCCACGGCCGTCAAAGCGGTATCACCAAATGGCCAGGCAACAATGAAGCCAGTTCCAGTAGCAAAGCCGGTTCGTGCTGTCGCGCCTCAACAAGCTGCTACCCAGCCAGTTGCTGCTCCGTCCACTAGAATAGCGCCTGCACAGTCAGTTAAACCGACTAAACCGATGCAAGTATCCGCACCGGCAACCAAGTAGATATTTTTTTATCAACGATAAAGGTTAGCTCGCGTAGAGCTAACCTTTTTTTTATTTTTGAAAGATCAATTGGCGTCGTAAACCGTTCCGCCTTCCGGGTTCTTTGCGATCTGTGGGTGGCCCTTATATTTAAGCGCGCAGGACGACCCAATATCCGTCGTCAGCTTTTCTACGGCGCCTATTTCACATAATCCCTGGCCTTTCATGGACACATTGCCTTCGGTAGCCTGGAGGGAAAATGCATGTATTGTGTTATCTCCATTCGATGAAAACATAGCGATTCTTGTCGCTCCCTTATACACATCAAGACGCGAATCGCCGACTGATTTGTAGAAGAATTTATCTGTTTTTATATCATCGATACTTACCACACTGTTTCCTGATACATCAAGCTTAAAGTCCGTCCCCGTTATCAGTCCATGCACCTCTGCATTGGCCCAGAATGACAGGTAAAGAGAATTAAGCTCCGGCACGGTTATCTCCGCCACTACGTCCTTGCTGTCCATACTTACATGGCCGTCCACGTCAGATGTGATAAACAGGATATTATTTTCCACTTTGGTTTTTATGTGGTCAAGAATGTTCGTGAGCCCCCTGAACTTAACCGCTGTCTTCGCGCCTTTTGTTATCGTAATGGACATCTTCAGCGGCAACTCCGCCTGGATAGTGCTAAACGAACCTACGGTTGGCGTCACAATGCTCGACGGCCCCTCTTGCTTGATCACTTTATCATTATCGCAGGACGCACAGCACACCAACACAATAGACAAGACCAAAAGAAAATTATTGTTTATACGCATATTGTATACTGTTTACGATCATAAATTTAGTAAAGCCTTTCCAAATCCTTCTCCACACTTTTCAATTCCTGTACTTCTGCTGCAAAGCAGCATATTTCGCGGCAGAGTCCTGCGCACCAATTGATCTGTAATATAGTGCCAACAGTTCATAAGGACCCGGATTTGTGCCATCCGCAGCTATGCCGTTATGCAACGCAAGCACAGCAGAATCATTTTTCCCCATTTCAAAAAAACAACGGGCCATATTGGTGTGTGGATTTGAATAGTGTGGATTGAGCGCTATTGCCTTCCTGGATAGTTCGAGTGATTCCGGGAATTTTCTTTCCCGGTAATAAGTGTAGGCGAGATTATTGACAGTCTTTTCGTTCCCGGGGGCCAGTGCCAGCGCTCTTTTTTCATGCACCTCTGCAGAGTCGTACTGAGCCAACATAATATAGGTATTGCCCAGTGTGGCATGCGCATCGGCAAAATCGTGAGACAAGCCAATTGATTTCGTAAGATACTGTAGCCCCTCACGCCTCACCTCGCCCAGCTTTGCACTGTCTTTTTCATTTGCACTGGCAACAGTTGTCTCTAGTTCCAGACCTATGTAATAGTTAAGCATAGCCGAGTGCGGCGCTTTTGCAATGTCTGCTTTATAAAGGGTATAATTGTCGGCCCAGTCTTTGTTTCGCGCAAATGTCATACCGCCAAAAACCAATGTTAGTGGTATCATTACTGCCAGCACTTTCGGCATCTTCAAAAAAACAAAAATATCTTCGGAGGCCTTGCCAGCCAACCTTTCCATACCCAGGCTGACAACTATACAAAAACCAACGGATGCGAAAAATAATAACCGCTCCCCCATTGTACCAGCAATCAAAAACACGGTATTCGAAAAAAGGAAGATCGTACACAGGTAAAAGAAGATACCAAAAGCCCAGGGGTCTTTCTTGTTCTTCAGAAAGCGGGATACTGCAAGCCAGGTAATTCCTCCGTAAGCCAGCAGCGATATCCAGGTACCTATACTGGCAAAACTAGAGTAGGGCACTGTATTGCCACCATACGTGCACAGCAACGGGTAGGGTACAAAAAGCAGCAGCAGGTACTTCCCCATTATCACTATTTCCGTGGCCACCTTTACGGCAGCGGTTGGCGCAACAGCCAGCATCTCGATACTATCTGAAGCCTGGTTTGCATTATATTCACTAAGCACATGCATTCTGATAACTACAAAAATAATGGTGGCCAAAATGCTGCCTGCGCTAATAAATATGGCTCGTTTTTTGTCCTGGTTCGCGTAAAAGAAAAACAACAGAAAGATCACAGGGACCAACCCAATTACCGTTTCTTTCGATAAATAGGCAAGAAACAAAGAAGCAGTGCCAAAAAGCAGCTGTATCAGTTTTCCTTGCTTCATATAGAACATGAATAGGTTTAGCGACACAAAACCGAAGAAAAAACAAAGTAGCTCGTCGCAGCTTTTGATATTGGCCACTACCTCCGTATGAATAGGGTGCAACGCAAAGATCAGCGATGCCACGAAAGCCACAGACGTCTTTTTACGTTCAAAAAAACTGTCGAGAAAAAGGAATAGCAGCACAACACATGCCGCATACAACAGTATGTTCAGCCAGTGAAAAGGTCCGGCATTCATCCCGAAGCACTGGTAGCCCACCGCAAGCATCACCAGTGGCAACGGGCGGTAGGTATCTTGTGGAAAAAAACTATACCCATGCATATGAGGCGTGGCCAGCAGTTCAGGAATTCCCTTTGTGCCCTGCTGCACGATCGTATTTTCTTTCAGCACCATCACATCGTCCAGCGCAAACCCATTTTGCAGTGTGTTCGCATATAACAAAAATGAAACGATACAAAGCAGGATACAAGGCAATACACGGCTGCTTCGCTTCGGTTGCTCCGCTTTCTCAATCACGGCGGCTGGAGCAGCAGGTTTAGGTATTATTTTCTTTGCCGGTTTGTTTGACATTACCTATAAATCTCCATTTTCCTATTGGTTATAAATTTAAGTGTTTCACTCCCATACATGCAGCTGAACCCTACGGTTTGTTAAAATACCCCTTTTGGGGTAATTAAAACAGTTAAAAACCACCTACTTTTACCGGCTAAACAAAATAAAAATATGAACAAAAAGTTCATCGGCATAATTACAGCCGCTAGTTTTTTTGCCGCTTGCAATCAACCGCTGCATAAAGAGGAGAAAGTTGATGTTCTTGCCGCGCATCTCGACACTTCCGTAAGTCCCAGGGATGATTTTTTCTCCTATGCCAACAATGGCTGGATCAAGAATAACCCTATCCCTGCCGATGAGACGGCGTGGGGCGTCGGCGAGCTGGTACAAAAAGAGCTCTATGCCAAACTGAGAAAGATAAACGAGGACGCCCTGGCAAAGAATGACCAGAAAGGCACAGGCAAGCAGATCGGCGATTTCTGGTACAGCGCCATGGATACCGTGTCCATACAGAAAAACGGCGTCGAGCCCCTGCGCGAGGAGCTGAACAAGATCGCGGCAATGAAAAATAAGGACGATGTGATGACCCAGGCCGTTCATATGCATACTTTTGGCGCTAATGTTTTCTTTGATGAAGGCGTAGCACAAGACCCGAAGCACAGCGATGTATGGGCATACAATATGACGCAGGGTGGACTGGGCCTGCCCAACCGCGATTACTATTTCAATACGGATGAGCGTACCGTGAAGATCCGCAAAGAATACCCCGCTTTCGTATCGTCTATTTTCCGGCTCATGGGTTCCAGCGACAAAGAATCGGATATTAAAGCCGCCGCTATCGTTGCATTGGAGACCACACTGGCCAGGTCATCACGTAAGCTCGAAGACCTCCGCGACCCATACACCAATTACCACAAGATCGCCATTAAAAACCTCGGCAGCATCTCTCCCGGAATTGATTGGCCTAAATACCTTAGCCTCATGGGCGTAAAGTACGTAGATAGCGTTATTGTGGGCCAGCCGGAGTTCTATGCCGCCCTTGGCAAGGTAATATCAGGCACTGATATGCAAACACTCAAAGACTATACGTCGTTTCACCTGGTGGTTACTTTTGCTAACTATTTGAGTGAACCCTTCGCCGTTGCCAATTTTAACTTCTACGGAAAAACGATTCATGGCGCGCAGGAACAGCACCCCCGCTGGCGTCGTGCGCTGGACGCAGAAGAAGGGGCCATCGGCGAGGCCCTCGGCCAGCTTTTCGTGAAAGAATACTTTGACGTCACCGCGAAGGCCCGCTACGAAGTGATCGTTGAAAACGTACGCAATGCCTACAAATCCCGTATCGAGAAGCTGACCTGGATGAACGACAGCACCAAGCAGAAAGCCATTCACAAACTCACCGCCATACGCAAGAAAGTCGGCTACCCCGACAAATGGAAAGACTTCTCCGCTATGAAAATAGACCGTGGCCCCTATGCACTCAATATGATGCACGCTAACCAATGGTGGAACAACTACCAGATGAATAAACTCGGTAAAAAAGTGGACCGTGACGAATGGGACATGACCCCGCAAACGTACAACGCCTATTACAATGAATCGAACAACGAAATAGTGCTTCCCGCTGCTATGATGACCGTACCCGGCTACAAAGACGCCGAGCTGGATGATGCCCTTGTCTATGGTTACACCGCCGCATCAACTGTGGGCCACGAGATCACGCACGGCTTCGATGACCAGGGCCGTAAGTTCGATGAGTATGGCAATCTGCGCAGTTGGTGGTCAGATGCCGATACTGCACACTTTATAGAGCGTGCCAACGTGCTGGTGCAGCAATTCAATAAAATGGTGCCGATAGATACTACGCACATCAATGGCGCCGCAACACTCGGCGAAAACCTTGCAGACCTGGGCGGCATACTCATTGGGCTGGATGCTTTTAAGCAAACCGATGCCTATAAAAAAGGCGAAAAGATCGCAGGGCTCACACCATTGCAACGTTTCTTCCTCGGCTATTCACTGGGCTGGCTCATGGAAGAGCGCCCGGAGCGGGTAGCTAATCAATTGCATACAGACGTGCATTCCCCGGCCAAGTACCGCGTCAACGGCCCATTTCCAAACGTTCCCGAATTTTATGAGGCGTTCGGCATTAAGCCCGGAGACAAAATGTATCTGCCAGACAGCCTTCGCGTGCATCTCTGGTAAACAACAGAAGAACCATTTACTAAAATAAAGCATAACGCCGGGCCACATTCGCCCGGCGTTTCAATATTCATTGCTTTTTCTTCGTTCGCACTAGTCTCTGCGCCCTTTGCGAAACCTTCGCGCCCTTGGCGTGAACGTACTTACCACCTGCTCACCACCACCTTTTCTGTATACCGCTTATCTCCACTGCTCACAACTACCAGGTAGTTACCATCAGTTACACCACTAAAAGTAAGAGTGGCGGCTCCTGTTTTCGTTTCGTCAACAACGCGTGTTGCAACAACCCTGCCCAATACATCCATCAGGTATACAGTCGCAGCACTGCCTGTTTCAGGGACATCCAGGTCGAACGAACCAGTCGAAGGATTAGGATAAACCTTCAGCGCCGCGCTATTCCCGTTTACTGAAGCTACTGAAGATGCAGTGTAGCTCACCAGCCGCACCACGTTATTGCCGTAATCAACAATGTAGATCCGTCCCCGGCCATCGGCAGCTACATCGCTTGGTGAATTCAGTTCCGCAGCAGTCGGCGCCCAATTGTCACCCGTATATCCGTTGGTGCGAGGAATGCCCGCAAACACATTTATGTTACCAGTGGAATCTACCCTTCTCACTGTATTATTGCCTTCGTCGGTTATGTACACACTACCTGCATTGTCCACAGATACACTCGATGGAAATGAAAGTTCCGCATAAACAGCCGGGCCACCATCACCACCAAAACCAGGATAGCCAATACCTGCAAAAGGAACGATCGTTCCGTCTGCGCTATTCACTTTGCGCACCACATTGTTGTTGATGTCTGCTATATACACATTGCCTGCAGGGTCCACGGCCACGCCTGAAGGCGAGGAAAGCGCCGCATCAGTGGCCGCACCGCCATCTCCGCTGTAGCCCAAAGTCCCATTACCCGCTATAGTGCTGATGGTACCTGCCACATTTACTTCCCGCACCACATGGTTGCCAGCGTCTGCTATATACAAATTGCCGGCGCCGTCCACTGCAATACCCTGCGGATCGTTCAGCGACGCTGAATCTGCCGCCCCATTGTCTCCGCTATATCCTGCTATATTATTCCCCGCGTAGGTATTAATGAACCCGCTGATTTTGTTCACTATACGGATCACATTATTGCCTTCATCAGCTATGTATACATTGCCTGCCGCGTCGGTTGCTACCGCGCATGGCCTGTTGAGCCGTGCAGATGCTGCGCCCTGGCCATCTCCGCTGTACCCCGCTGTGTCTGTTCCGGCGAAGGTAGTAATGATGCCAAGTGGATTTATTTTGCGCACCACATTGTTGTCCCTGTCTGCAACGTAGACATTGCCTGCACCATCAAAAGCCACCCCGGTACACCTGTTCAGTTGGGCCATTCTGGCAGGCCCGTTATCGCCCGAATAACCCTGGTAACCCGAACCTGCAAATGTAGTGATGATCTGCCCGTAAGACCGGGCCGAAGAAACGCCGATAAAGGCCAGTAACAAATAAGAAAAGTATTTTTTTGGTCTCATAATATGATGTATAATGGTATACATACCCATAAAGATATAGGTATTTATTAAAAAATTAGCCCAGGGCGTATATTTTGGGCCTGGGGATTTTTATTCGGGAATCTAGAGGGACAATTTATTCTTTAAAAACGCCTTCGTCATTCCCCACGCTTCCAGTGACGCCTGAGGATGATACGATGGCCGCTCGTCGCAAAAGAATGCATGGTCGGCATATGATATCTCCACGTTGATGTAGTCTTTCTCTGCTTTTTTCAGCGCGTCCACCACTGTCTGCACATGCTCTGGCTTTATATGCTGGTCTTTGCCGCCCCAGAACATAAGCTGCGGGCCATGCAGGTTAGCAGCGAGGTCTGCCACCGCATGTGTGCCACCACCATAAAATGATATGGAAGCTGCCAGCGGCACCGCACTGTTAGCTATAAAGGCCACCCTGCCACCCAGGCAAAAACCAATACAGCCTATCTTTTTCTTCAGCACATTATCCTGCGCCATCAGCCAGTCATAAGTTGCCTGCACATCATCAATAATAAGTTCAGTGGTCATAGCCTGGAAGTGCGGCATCACCGCGCTAAAATCTCCGTAAGGGGCTTCAAAGCCGGCCGGCGCAGTGCGGTGAAACAGCTCGGGTGCCACTACCAGGTAGCCCTCTCCAGCTATTTTATCCGCCAGTTTGCGTATGTGGTTATTCACCCCATAGGCCTCCTGGAAAAGCATCACGGCAGGAAACGGTCCGTGTCCCCAGGGCCTGGCCACATAAGCATCCATTTCGTTGGCATTCTTTACAGAAAGTGTTATGATTCTGGACATAGCGGATTTTTTTTGAAAAGTAGCAATAATATTTGAAAAGAAGGTGCATCTGCCGGGCAATACCAGCGCAAATACACTGAAAGGTAATTGTTTTTCCCGCCAGCACGAAGGGCTTACAGATGAATAGCCCCGGATGAAATCCGGGGAGTAAAGAGTCGAACCGGGCAACCACAATAGAGGTTGATTATAGACTGAATAGCCAAAAGCAAAAATGCGCCCGCACTCAATCCCCGCTTGCCAACTCAAATATCTCATTCAGCACTTCTCCCAACCAGCAAGCGTATTAAAATACTACTGCTTCGGATTCGCCGTATAATAATTATAATCCAGCAGCAACTGCTCCAGGAAATCGAGCGGATAAAGGTCAGATTCTATGCCCAGCACATTTTTAATCTTTTGCGACACATCTATTATATAGTGGTCGGTCTCCCGGGTGCCCGTTTTCATTTTCAGCAGGTTCCGTATCCCGTTTATGTCCCTGTCCGACAGCCGCATCACCTGCGGGAAAACCGGCTGGTAGTGTTTATCCTCTATTTCCAGGTATATGGTCTCGTGGATGCTTGCCCGGTAATTACTGTCTATCACCACCGTGCCGGCAGCGAGGTCGCCCAGCCGTTGCCGTTTCGCCGCTATCAGCAGCGAAAGCACATCGGGCAGGTATACGATAACGGAGAAGATCACCAGCACAGGCGCGCGCAGTATGGTGTAAGGTATGGAGCAGATCGCCAGGTTGCCGGTACATAATATCCACCTTATGGTATACTGCCCCCATGTTGGCTCCCGCCCCTCCCTGTCCACAACCTTGATGCCCGTTACTTTCTTGCCCAGGGTCTGGCCGTTCATCAGTATCTCCATGAACAACTGGTAAAACAGCGCCGGCAACGTCACTACAGAGATCCCAGCCAGGGACGTGACCTGGTCAGCGACGCCGAGCAACGGAGAGAGGTACCGCAGCACAGCAATAAAGTAAAAGCAGATGATCACAAAATCCACAAACCACGCCAACAGCCGCTTGCCGAATGCGGCAATTTTGAACTCCAGGTCTATATTGAAGGGTGTGCCTACTGTGATACTGGTCATAATGTCTGAACCTGGATTTTCCTGATTAAAGGATTGACTTGAAGTCGGGCACTTTTTTAAAAAAATTTAATTGCACACCTTTTTGTTGATAATAAATGGTTTAATCAAAAATTATTGCTCAAAAGTTGCTCGCCTTGCCTACGGCTGGGCAGGTTTTTTTGCTCACTTTTCTTTTGGTTATCTTCCGGTTTTGTGCTGGGTGGATAAACAATATGGTTTTCAGGAATGTAACATTTTGACCGAAAAAAAGTTTTGTGGATTACTGTAGCTAACTCTTTGTTTTTCATGCATTCATTTTCCTGAAAATATCACAGAAGTATCACAAAAATATCACAGAAATATCACAGTGCTTTCCTTTGCATCGTCCTGCATCGTCCTGAAATAGGTTTACACATTGGTTAGACCTGCCTACCGGCAGGCAGGTAATCCTGATTTTTGTTTACTGCCATTTTGTTAGCATTTTTTGCAGTAAGAACTAAAAAATGCTCTTTTTGTATACAAAGGTAACACGCAACATAACACGCCCCAACACCTTTTAGGGCAACTATACCCACTTACACGCAGGTAGATTATTGATTTAGATTTTTGCGGGAATTTATTTTTTTGATTATTGCTATGCTTACGGCTGTGATAATAACGCCTACTATACCTAAGAGTATAGGGAATCCAAAGAATATCAGATAGAATATCATACTTTCTTTTCGTTGCGTTTCTTCTCGCTGTTCTTCTTAGCGTGCAACATCGAAGCGTCTATAATATCGAGGAAAGAGCCACCAATGGTTAGCTTCTCTTCGTATTTGCCGCGCTTCTTAGTGTCTTCTTTTTTCTTAGCTGCTTTAGCCATAGCAAGCAAATTTAAGCCATTAAATAGAATTTCCGTACCTTTGTATTACAAAACAGGAATGCCCCGTAGAAACGGGGCAAACAGTTGGCGCTGCTTCCTATGGGTTGTAAACGACTTTTACCCGGCTGGTGTGTTTCGATCTTGCTTATGAGGCAATCTACTTACCAGAGCTCTAATGTGACCGGCTGTATATATTTGCAGCACCTGATCGGATAGAGTATCGTTCCTCGACCGCTTGACTATTTTACGGGGCAATTAATTTTGCCCTTTATTGTTTAAAGCCGTACCTTTATGCTGGTTATGGTTTTCGCAAAAGACTAACCAAAGGATAGGCATAGCCTATCCTTTTTTTATAAAGTCAACGCGAGTGCCTCCAGTTGCAGTTTCAATATCGCAATATCCTTCTCCCTCAGGTCTTTCGGGTATGTTAAATACGCCCTCTTGCCATCGGTTAACTTTATCGGCAGTTTTTCTTCACCCGCAATTTCAGTAAGTAACAAAGGTTGTTTTATCTCACTACGCTCTACTGGCTGCGTCTCATTTACTAGCGGCGTTGTTAATTCGGGTATGTTCGCGGGGGACGGTACTGGAGCACTTTGATTACCACTCTTCTCCTCTGGAAAGTCCACAATCACCCTCCCGCCGCTGTCAACTACCGGAGCGTCCAATGCGCTTGCATAACATAGCTTATTGGAATCGCTCAGTACTCCGACATACTTCGCATTTGAGATAAAAACATCCGCAGCAGCAGGGGCGGCGGCCTCAGATATTCGGTGAAATCTGAAAAGATGTATATATAAGTTTTCCGGTAAAACATCACCATCGAACTTCTCCACCAATTCAGCATTTAAGTTGGGGGATATAAATGCAGTCAAAAGCGCATCTTTTTTCTCTTTTGCTGTAAGATAATTGGTGATTGTTTTATAGAGTTCCGTTACCTTATATGTGTCTTTCTCTCGCACTAATAATCCATAATGGCCTGCGGCGGCAATTTTACTGGGGTGTGCGCCTTTGATAAGAGAAAGTATATCTTCTCGTTTGCCAAAGTTGTTTCTGAAATGTTTATAAACCTCCCCAGTGAAGGTCAGGCAGTACTCTAGGGTATAGGCAGGATATGCCGCGCTGCGCTCTCCTATTTTTCGAACTTTACCGTCGATTACAGGATCTTGATTTGACTCTTGTTCTGTGTTCATTTGTTATGGTTTTCGCTCTACAAAAATATGAAAAGAAATTCTACAAAAACAAAAATAAATAGAATATAGTTGACACATATTTGTAAATCACTGAAAATCAGAATACTGTTGTCATTTCTATTTCGGATTGAAGCATTATTCTAAAATTATTTTAAAAATTTCTTGTAGAAAACTTGTATTTGCGTGTAAGTTGTTCTAAATTTACACCATCAAACACACCAAAATGAACTACGCTTTCAAAACAATCGCAGAATTTAACGACTACTTTAAGGACGAAAAGACTTGCTACGAGTTTCTCGAAGATAGGCTGTGGGGTGGCGTTCCGGTGTGTCCTCATTGCGCTACTGCTAAGAAACCATACAAGGTTAAAGCGCGCGGCAAGTTTCAAGACATACCTTCTTATAGGTGTTCTGAAAGGGCTTGTGATCTACCTTTTACAGTTCGCACCAATAGCATTTACGAAGGTTCTAAAGTTGAATTGCGCAAATGGTTACAGGCTGCGTATGAAATCAATATCAGTAAGAAAGGTATAAGCAGCGTTGAACTTGCAAGCCGTATCGGTGTATCACAAAAAACAGCATGGTTTATTAATCACAGGCTCCGCGCTATGCTCACAGAAACTAAGCCCGAATTACTTACAGGAACTATCGAAGCAGACGAAACCTTTGTAGGTGGCAAGGAGCAGAATAAGCATATGAGCAAACGTATTACCTCTAAAAGGGAGAACGGAAAGCGTATATCTAAGGCTCAACCCGACAAAAAGACTATGGTATTAGGCATCCTGCAAAGGGATGGTAAAGTACGTTCTATTGTTGTACCAAATACCCGTGGTAATAGTTTACAGCCACTTATGAGGGCAAATGTTGAGCCAAACGCTCGGATTATTACTGATGCCCTCCGGTCTTATATTGATCTAAAGAAGGATTACAACCACGTTTCTATTAAGCATACTCCGGGCAATTTCATAACTAAGGGTGACGAACACACCAACAACATTGAAGGCTACTGGAGCATCCTTAAAAGGGGCATTATAGGCACTTTTCACAGCGTAAGCCCTCAACATCTGCAACGCTATTGCAATGAATTTGATTTCCGCTATAACAACCGGACATTAACCCCCGTTGAAAAGTTTGTGGAGAGCGTTAAAGGTTCGCACAATCAAAGGTTAACTTACAAGATACTCACATCAAAAAAGGCTACCAAATAGGTAGCTTTTTTAATTTACTCAGGATTAACTATTTCTCGTATCATAGCCTGATAATAGAAATAAACAATTGCCCCCGCCCTTAATTCCGTTGATGCTGTCACCGAAACACCTCCCGCCGTACGCCAACGATCCGCCATCAATGCGTTGATTTGTTCCTCAAATTCAGCAAAGCCGCGCATGCCTACTATTATTTTGTATTCCATGTGAAATATTTTTCCGTAAAGTACAAATAATCCAACAATTAGCCCGACATGCGTGTAAATGGGTATAGTTGCCCCTTTTAGTTATGGGGCGTGATATTTTGGTTATAGCGTAAGGTTACTTTATTTTCTTCCTGTTTTTTATAGCGGGAGCCGGCCCGGTGAGCCGCTGTTTGGGCGCGGCGGCTACTGCATTTGCGGTTTCATGCCCCAGTGCCGCCAGTATAAGTTCGACGTCAAATATTTCCTCTTCATTGTTGTAAGGGAATTCTTTTTCAGGCCCGTTGGTATTGTACATGGCCAGCACAGCGCCGCGAAGTTCCGGCTCTATGGTTGGAGGATTGGCGATAATGTTGGTGTGCGTTTCATAACCAAATTGCGAGGGCACATTGGCTATCCAGCATACTGTTGATGGCCTGTTGAGGGCAGCAGCCACATGCTGGGCAAAGCTGTCTATCAGCAGTCGCTTCTGGCTAAGCGCTATCAGCACGGCAAGCTGCCGGAAATCGGCAGTGGCAGGTATGGTGCCCTGCAGCGGCAACTGGTCTTGCCGGCGAATGTGGAAAATGTTGTAGTGAGGCGCAAGGGCGTTCACCACTTTTTGCGCGGCAGCCAGCGGCAGGTCGCGGGGCCAGGAATATTTGTCCGCCTGGTTGGGCAGGCCGCCATTGGTTTGTATCACCATTATCGGCTTGTTCGACTGTTTGAGGTTCACGCCAAAGGAAGTGATCTCTTTATGGGTCAGGAACAGCTCCGGCAGTTCGCCATTATACTTTATGTCATTGATCTCGCACCAGACTTTTATGAGGTGGCCGCGGCGACGGATAAAGTCGGTAGCGAGGTATGGCTCCTGGAAGAAGAAACGGGTATCGTGCTGGTCCTTAATATGGTTGCGCCAGAAGTAATTAAGCTCATTATGGCGTAGCACTTCATACACCTTTTTATTGCCGTCAAAAACCTCGGGATAGTTAGTGATCACGATCAGCTTGCAATCAGGGTACTGGGCCTTTATGGCCTTGCATACGGCAGTCGCGGCTACGCTCTTGCCGATACCGCCGTCGATCTTCAGGATTATTTTCATTTTTGTTTGGATTTAGGAATTGGAAATTAGGAATTGGGATTGTTTGGTTTTGCGCGAATTAACATGCCCCTACCCCTTCGCTCCCGCACATCCCCCACCCACAAGGGGGAATTTCCATGTTACGTACCCATGTTGTGTAGCCACTTATTTTGCGGATCATTGTTTAATGATTTTATTTGTTGCTCTCATCCCATCAGGATACACCACCTCCAGCATATACACCCCCGCCGGCAATTCTTTTACATTAATGGTATTATTCCCTTGCTGCAATGTTCCTTGCAGAATAGAAGAACCAATCACACTTCTTATTTTATACTCAGCCTGCTTGCTTACCTCATCGACGTAAAGCAAATCCTTTAAAGGATTTGGATAAGTACGCAACACCTCCCTCTCCTTCGGAGAGGGCTGGGGAGAGGTCCCTGTTGTGCTCGCACTCACTATACTTGTATTTGACCCTGTACTATCATAGCACCCTTCTGTAGGCGGCACCACAGTGGCGGTGATATGGTCTGTGCCCGCAGCCTTGGTGTAGGTGGTGCTGGGTGCGGTAGTGGTGCTGAAAAGCGTGCTGTTGTTGTACCAGTTTATACTATAGCCGCTCCCCGCTCCCGCTACTACCGCACTCACTGTTACCGTGGTGCCCAGGGCTGCCACTGCCGGGGCAGTAACGGTGATGGTAGGCGTGGCGATGGGTGTTACACTCATTATTATACTATTGCTGCTGGTAACCGTGCTGGTGCAGGGGCTGGTGGCCATGGCTATGCAGCGTATGCTGTCTGTATCTGCAGGTGTGTAGGTATAGGTGCTGGCAGTAGCACCGGTTATGGGTGTACCGTTTACATACCATTGATAGGTTACGGAACCACTGCTTGTGTTAGCTGTTGTTGTATAAGTAACGGGAGTGCCAGCGCAAACTGCAGCCATTGATGTAGATATGGCATTGGTGAGGGTGATGGGTGTGGGTGGGTAGGTAATTTTGCGGATGCGACCATTTTCTTCATCTGCTACAAATACATTACCACAAGCGTCAACTGCAATGCCATCAGGATAATAAAACTTGGCGGCAGTGGCAGGGCCGCCATCTCCGCTAAAACCATCCGCGCCTGTGCCTGCCACGGTACGAATGATACCGGCATTATCTATCATGCGCACTCTTTCGTTACCATAATCGGCAATAAATAAATTGTCTGACGCATCAAATGCTATACCATATTCCTTGAACTGTGCGGCTGTTGCAGGTATATCTTCTCCATTATACAGATAAACACCAGTACCCGCATAGGTAGTAATGATGTCGGTGCTCATATCTATTTTACGAATTCTTACGCCTCCATGATCGCCAAAATATAAATTACCGGAATGATCAAGACACATATCGAGACCGGCGACAATTTGAGCTGCTGTAGCAGGGCCGCCGTCCCCACTAAAACCGCCTATGCCCGTACCGGCTATAGTCGTAATTATACCTGTGTTGTCAATTTTTCGAATCCGCGCACTGTCTTCCACATAAATATTTCCATGTATATCTACACAAAGATCGCCTGCGATGAGTGTGGCATCAGTAGCTGGTCCACCATCACCGGTATGCGTGGGAACTCCGTTTCCTGCAATAGTGCGTATGACACCCGTTGCCGCATCAACTACTCTAACTCGGTAGTTTAGATAATCTGCTATATAGATATTTCCAACGCTATCCAACTTACAAAACCAAGCTGCGATTTGGGCTGACGTAGCAGGCCCTCCATCTCCACTAAAACCACTAATTCCGGTTCCCGCAACGGTATTGATTATTCCCGATGGGCTTATTTTTCGAATTCTTGCCGATTGTACGAAATAGTAATTCCCGCTGCCATCAAAAG
Organism: uncultured Bacteroidota bacterium; assembly: GCA_903905065.1. Lineage (GTDB taxonomy): Bacteria > Bacteroidota > Bacteroidia > Chitinophagales > Chitinophagaceae > Nemorincola. The sequence goes on from CAIVEW010000032.1 coordinate 20,095, forward strand.
AACCGCTTAGAGGTAAGGTAAGCTTGGCCGCAGTCGCAGGGCCACCATCGCCTAGCGAAGTACCTCCGCCAGCTATGCTATTAATCGTTTGAGCACGCACATAAGCGCTGCTAAACAATAAACTCAATAAGATTATTAACCACTTATGCTTTTTCATGACTTCACCATCAAACAACATACACAACCTTGTTGCCCAATGCATCGGGATAGTACCATAACATCCCGGGAGGACCTGGTGGCGCCGAAGGGCCTGGTGCTCCCATAGGAATGTTAGCTGCAACAAGATCATCAACCCAGAACGCACTTGGTATTCCAGCAAACCCCATAGTTGCCGGGTCTTGGGTTGCTACTAATGTATTCCCGAAAACAGCAGTATTAGGGAAGCCCCCATCGCTGTTATTAGCGCCGCCGAGAATAGCAGAGCAGGAGCCGGAGACAAAGTTGCCACTACCACCAAAGATGGATGAATGGTTAGTGCCGGGGAAGATACAATTCCCAGCACCGCCGCCTATTGTGGCCCAGCCGGTAGTGCTGCCAGCATCGTCTATGCAGTTATTTCCACCGCCGCCAATAAAACTATTTGCAGCTCCTAAACCAGTTCCTAAAATATTACCTATTGAATTCTGGCATCCACTTACAACACCACTGGAGTTTGAATTAATAAACACATTATTTGCAATTCCTCCGCCTATAAAAGAGAGCTGTCCATGCGCCGAGTTGCCGGATCCCCCTACAACAGATGCTAATTGTCCAAAAACGTTATTTGACTGTCCACCGCCTATAAAGGAAGACGCTGCAGGCAAAATGCCATCATCACTTATTGTATTCTGATCCCCGCCTACGATTGCCGAATATAGAACTCCCCCTATACCGCTTTGAATAGTGTTTTGTTCCCCGTCTCCTATGAAAGAAAAGGCACCGAATATACAATTAGTTTTTCCGCCACCGATAAAGGAGTGCCCGTGAACGCCTTTACCATAGATGTTATTGGCTATGCAATTTGCCTCGCCGCCAACAATAGATGAGCTGATACTAAAGACTTTATTAGAATTTCCACCACCGACAAATGAACAATCGGCTGTTGTTACCCCCAAAGCAGAACCATCATCTGTGATAAAATTATTAATCCCCCCTGCGATAACAGAGTTAACAACTGGCCCAAACCCGCTGGCACTGCATATATTATTAGCATTACCGCCG
>CAIVEW010000033.1 GCA_903905065.1 uncultured Bacteroidota bacterium
GTCGCTGGAACTATGAGGAGTATTATGGATGGGTTTGGATACCGGGTAATGAGTGGGGACCAGCCTGGGTAAACTGGCGCTATGGCGGTGGTTACTACGGATGGGCGCCATTAGGCCCCGGTGTAGATATCAATCTTAGTTTCGGCTCTTACTATTGTCCCGATGACTGGTGGGTATTTTTGCCGCCGACATACTTGTATCACCATCATTATTACCGCTATTGGGGCGGACCAAGGGAAAATGGTGCGATCATCCGCAATACCACGATCCTGCACAATACGTATATGAACAATAATGTGACTTACGTAACCGGTCCACGGCCTACAGAAGTACAGCGGGTAACCGGTCAGAGTGTGCCTATATATCATCTTACTAATTCGCCATCACGCACCAGCACAAGTGTAAGCGGTAGTGAACTGCGTTTATATCATCCTATGCAGGTGAGGCAAACAGGTAATGGTGGTACAAGAATGGCTCCGCCAAACGCAGTGCATGCACCGCAAGGAGTGGGCAGGCCGCAATCTGCAGAGGCCAATGCTACAACTCCTCCGCCTTTCAAAAGTGTAATACAACGTGAGGCCCCTAACAGGCAGCCTGTGCAGGAGCAAAGGCAACAGCAAATACAACAGCAGCAAGAGCAGAATAATTTGCCGATAACTCCACAGCATATACAGGTTGTACCTAAACACCAGATACAGATAGACGAGCATGTCACGCCTGAACAGCGTAATCCGCAGCCTGCACCTCAGCAGCAAAACTACAACAGGCAGCAGCCCGGCGAGCGCGTGCCCCAGCAAAATAACTATGAGAGGCCGCAACAGCAGCCTCAACCACAGCCGCAGAGAGCTGCCCCTCAACCATTCCAGGCACCAAGGCAACAACAGCAGCAGCCAATGCAGCCTCAGCGTTCTGCGCCACAACAGGCACCTCAGCAGAGAATGCCCCAGGCTCAGCCACCAAGGCCATCTGCCCCACAAAGGAGTGAGCCAGCAAGAAGGTAATAAGCCTTTAGATCATAACGAGAAAGCCCCTGCATATGCAGGGGTTTTCTCGTTTAAAAAGTAAGTTGTGCTGAACGTTAGCCTATTGTTGCAAAATGTTTATCAAGGTCTGTTTTGCTGATGGGTTTTTCAATAACCTTGAGGTGAGCACTTTGCTGAAGGTCTGAAGGTGAGGCATGATAAGCGCTTATAAGAATGATATATGTTTCAGGAAAATCGATCGATATTTTTTTTGCCGCGCTCCATCCGTCTCCGTCCGGTAAATTATTGTCCATAAAAATGATATCCGGATGCACGTTCTGCAAAGTACTTAAGCCTTCTTTAAGAGTATGCGACAAGAAAACTTCAAAGCCCTTGTTTACCGAATAAGTTTTTAACAAAAGGCACAAGTCCATTTCATCATCAACTATCATTACTTTTCTGCGGTTCTGCATAAGCATTCAGTTTGAAAAAGGCCTCATCGACAGGAAAAATAAAACTTTATCCCGGACTTAACAATTAAAAAATACCTAGAAGGTAGTGATGTATTGATACTCAGGGACATAAAATTATACAGGTATACTGGTAGTGAATATCCAGTAGGTTCTCAATGCGGCCACGGTTTTGATAAGGCTTTCGAAGCTGTTAGGCTTTGTAATATAGGAATTGGCACCCAACTCATAACAGCGACGCATTTCCATCTCATTGTTTGTGGTGCTGAAAACGATGATAGGGATCTTTTTGAAATCAGGATTTTGTTTTAGCTCTTTCAATACTTCCCTGCCATCTTTTTTGGGCATGTTGAGATCCAGCAAAATGAAACGAGGTAAATTTTTCTCAGAGTCTTTTTCTTTTACAGCATTCAGATATTCAATCACTTCAAGACCATTCTCCACAAACTCCAGTTTGTCAGAAAAACCATTTTCTTCAAATGCAGCTTGCAGCAGGTACCTGTCATCGGAGTCGTCCTCTGCTATTAGAATTGAAATATCCTGATTTGGCATATTGGGTGTGTAAAAATAAGGATTAGGAGCTTAAATAGGTCAACAAAGGTCATTTATTACACTTGTTTTACTTTAATTTGTAGTTATATAGTATGGAAAATTATATAGAAATCAACCGGCGACTTTGGAATGAGCGGACAGTGCATCATGTAAAATCTGATTTTTATGATGTAGCGGGCTTTGTGGCCGGGAAATCATCTCTTAATAATATAGAGACGGCAATGCTGGGAGATGTGAGGGGGAAGTCAGTATTGCATTTGCAGTGTCATTTCGGGCAAGATACTTTGTCTATTGCCCGTTTGGGGGCGCAAGCCACAGGTGTTGATTTTTCTGATGCGGCGATTGAAAAAGCCAGGGAACTGAATGCAGACGCGGGACTCGATGCAAGGTTTATCTGCTGCGATGTGTATGAACTGCCGAAACATCTTAATGAGCAGTTTGATATAGTATATACCAGTTATGGTGTGCTAGGCTGGCTGCCCGATATGAAAAAGTGGGCTGAGCTAGTAGACCAATTTTTAAAACCCGGAGGCCAGTTGATACTTGTGGAGTTTCATCCGGTGGTTTGGATGTTTGATAATGATTTCGCCCGTGTGCAGTATTCTTATTTCAATCAAGGGGTGATAGAAGAAGCCGAGCCATGCACTTATGCAGATAAGGGTGCGGATATAGAATTGAACTCGGTTTCGTGGAATCATGACCTGTCTGAAGTGTTGCAAAGCCTGCTGGGGGTGGGTTTGAAGCTCACAATGTTCAATGAATTTGATTTCTCGCCTTACAATTGTTTCAAAAACATGGTAGAAGTGGCCCCTAAAAAATATTATTTCCCCGGCCTTGAAGGAAAGATACCTATGCTGTATGCTTTGAAAGCCATTAAGTAACAAAGTGTTGCGTTGATATAGGTTGAGAAAAAGAAAAGTGTGGATAAAAAAATGAGTAAAATCATCGGTTTAATATTTGCTTAAATGCAAGCTGGTCGTATCTTTGTCCTCCCGCTAAAGGAAAACGGGGTGCTGAAAAAGACTGTTGACGATTAAAAATATTTCAGCTTAATTTGGTTATGAAGAAAGGATTCCTACCTTTGCACTCCCGTAGCGAAAAAGGGGGTGTAGAAAAGGGGAGATGAGGGTAGCTACCGGGGTTGCAAAGAAGTTCTTTTATTACTGAAAAGCGGATTGAATTTATTTTCTAAAAAAAGTAAAAATGATTTTGCAGAGTGGAACAGAGTCACTAACTTTGCGCTCCCGTTTGGAAGTAGTTAACACAGGGATAACATTAAGTTCTTAAAAAAAGTAAAGAGTGCGAGGGTTAAAGGCCCGCAGGCAAAGAGGTTCAAGACCTTTGGCACGTCAAACATCACGGGTGATCATAAGGGTCACAACAAGTGAAAAAGTTCTTTGAAAGATTGGGAAACAACAGCATGTACGAATGAAGTTTCGTACAGCAGGTAAGTCACTAACTTCGGTTAGTGCGAATTCTCATCCCCTAAGCCGGGATGGGATAGCGAAAAATACAATAATTAAATACGCCTGATTTTCTAAGAAAGTTGCTCGTAAGAGTGACTGGAACAATTTGAGAGAATTCAGTCAGATTTGAACAATTCATTTACAATGGAGAGTTTGATCCTGGCTCAGGATGAACGCTAGCGGCAGGCTTAACACATGCAAGTCGAGGGGCAGCAAGGATAGCAATATCTGTTGGCGACCGGCAAACGGGTGCGGAACACGTACGCAATCTACCCTTTCCTGGGGCATAGCCCGGAGAAATCCGGATTAATTCCCCATAAGATATTTAGAAGGCATCTTCTTGGATATTAAAAATTTATTGGGAGAGGATGAGCGTGCGTCCCATTAGCTAGTTGGTAGGGTAACGGCCTACCAAGGCGACGATGGGTAGCTGGTGTGAGAGCACGACCAGCCACACGGGCACTGAGACACGGGCCCGACTCCTACGGGAGGCAGCAGTGAGGAATATTGGTCAA
>CAIVEW010000034.1 GCA_903905065.1 uncultured Bacteroidota bacterium
ATTATATTTTGACTAAAAAGGATTGTATATTTCATTAGCAAAATATACCCCTCCTCATTTTGCACCGTTCTTTATTTGAATTAACCTTTTACAACTAAAAGCGTATGAGAAATTTTATTACCCCTTCCGTAATTATTTGCTTTATACTGTCCATGTTCTTTAGTGGCAATAACCTCTATGGGCAAGGAAAAATGGGGAAGTCCGTTATGGACCTCGGCACACTTAACGGCAGTGCATTTCTACCGAATCCGGTGCGAAACGCTCCGGCCCTGCCACAGTCCGCATTATCACATCCGCGGGGTCATCATATAAGTGACAACAACACCGTTTCCCGAAACGCGCCGGGGAATTATCGGACATTTCATGCGCCTTTGAAAAAGACTAGCCCTGAGGCCATGGCAGCAAATGCGGGATATGAAGACCATCCCGAAGCAGGTATGCTCTTTCCGGGCGCGCCTTGCAGCAACTGCTATGAGCTTATTGGCAAGCGCACAGAAATATCCAAGACCTTCCTGCAGGAAGGCACAAGTGGCAGCGATGGAGGGAAAGACATTATGGTGCAGACCGGGTCTTTACCGATGCACTACAAGGACGCCCAGGGCAACTGGAGAACTATAAAATCGGCACTGGTGCCCAGTAACAGCCAGAAGGGTGTTTACACGGCTATGGAGCAGGAAGTCCCTGTTACCATCAATACAAATAAAGCCGACAATTTTTCTTCCCTTGGAAAAAAAGGAGAAATCTTCCAATTCAATCATAACCTGGAATTGATCTATGCTATGCCGAACGGCAGCGAGGTTAGTCTTGGGGCGGCCAATTTCACAAATCACACTGGTGGAGACGATGGTGTTTACATAACCAACGCATGGCCAGGGATCGATATCGAAATGCATGTGGTTCGCGGCGCGGTAAAAACAAACTTTTACATCAACCACGCTATGCCAGAGTATGCAGATGGCAAACTTCAGATTAGGGACCACTTACAAATGGATGCAGGGTTGTCATTGTACTCGGATGGCAAGACAACGCTCGCTGATAACCTGTTTATTAAAAATGCTTCCGGCCAAGATGTGTACGTGATCTCCGCAGCCAATGTCTGCGAAAAGAACAATATGAAAAACACCATGCAGTCGCTTGATTACGCCATCAATGGAAACATACTCAACATTGTACTGCCTGGCAATTTTCTTGATCGTGCTGCATCGTCATACCCTGTTATTATCGACCCGCTGGTATCGACGGCTACAGTAACCACTCCCGTTAAAGGTTCCAGCTATAGTGCAGCATTGGCCGCAATGTCAGGCTGTCCGTATTACAACGCGGCTACCACGCCCGCCAACACCACGATAACGGACATTCGCTATGCGTTCATTTATGTAACCAATAGTGGCGCGTGGCTATCAGACGGCGCAATGGATTTTTATATAACCGGCGGATGCAGAAGCCCTATCCCCCCTACCGGCTTCGGTGGACTGTACTGGACATGTAACTTGCCCCCCTACGGCCCCGGAACATGTACCGCTGATGGTTCTGCCGCATATACCATGGTTAGTGATTTTGCCGCCTGTATGCCGGCTCCAGCCTGCGCCCCTCATGACCTCGGTATTACCATGTATTTTTACGAGATATACAATACAAAAGCACAATGCGGCAACAAATATATCACATCCGGCTCTGACCTCACGATAACTGTGTATGGCCATACCGTCGAGTTTGTTTCCGCAATTCCTACACCCGCTTCCATCTGCCAGGGTTCCTCCTCTTCTCTTGCCGGAGTAGGTCAATATGGCGTTCCACCCTATACATTTTCATGGAGCCCGGGCGCCGTTGCAGGTACACCTGCCACCGTTACGCCTGCGGCAACTACCGTATATACACTTACCATCACTGACGTTTGTGGCATTACTGCCACTGGCAATACTACAGTGAACGTTACTCCAATAGGACCGATAAGTGGCACATTCAGCCTTTGTGTGGGCGGCACTTCCACACTTACGGATTTGTCAGGCAGTGGTAATACCTGGACGAGCAGCAATCCCGGTGTTGCTACTATTACCAGCCCGGGCGGCGTTGTTACAGCTGTTGCTGCTGGCACAACGACAATTACCGTTTCCAATACCACTACAGGCTGCACCGCTACACATGTGGTAACAGTAAATGGCCTGCCAAACGCGGGGACAATTTCAGGAACACCTACCGTTTGTACTGGAGCCAATACAGCCTTGACAGATGCTGCGACGGGCGGCGCATGGAGCAGCGTTAACCCATCTACCGGTACGGTAGGAACCTCCGGTGTGGTAAGCGGCATTGCAACGGGAACTACGACGATATCGTATACCGTTACCAATAGTTGCGGCACTGCTGCCGCCACACAGGTCGTTACCGTTAATCCGACGCCTAATGCCGGAACCATTGCCGGAACGCCAATTGTTTGCGCAGGCTCGAATACTATTTTAACGGATGCCACAACTGGTGGTATCTGGAGTAGTGTTACTTTGTCAGTTGGCACTGTGGACGGTTCAGGCAATGTAACCGGTGTGTCTGCAGGTAATACTACCATATCCTATACGGTAGCCAATAGTTGTGGAACAGCGGCCGCCACGCAAGTGGTTACCGTCAACCCATTACCTGGTGCAAGTACCATATCTGGCACGCTAACCGTCTGCGTCGGTGCGAATACAGCACTGACAGATGCATCCACCGGCGGCTTGTGGACTAGTTCTAACCCATCAACAGGTACAGTAAGCACCTCGGGCGTCGTAAGTGGGATTTCAACCGGGACAACAACCATATCCTACACAGTCACCAATAGTTGCGGCACGGCAGTGGCGACCCAGGTAGTAACAGTTAATCCATTGCCAAATGCGGGCACCATTACCGGAACGCCAATTGTGTGCGCAGGCGCGAACACAGCTTTAACGGATGCAGCAGCAGGTGGCGCGTGGAGTAGTGTTACTTCTTCTGTTGGCACAGTAGACGGTTCAGGCAATGTGACTGGCGTGTCGGCGGGCAACACTATCATATCCTATACAGTAGCCAATAGTTGTGGCACGGCAGCCGCTACCCAGGTCGTTACCGTTAACCCAATTCCGAATGCCGGAACCATTACTGGAACACCAATTGTGTGCGCAGGTTCGAATACTGCTTTAACTGATGCGGCAACTGGCGGCATATGGAGCAGTGTTACTTTGTCTGTTGGCACAGTAGACGGTTCAGGCAATGTGACTGGCGTGTCGGCAGGCAACACTACCATATCCTACACAGTCACCAATAGTTGTGGCACGGCAGCCGCTACCCAGGTCGTTACCGTTAACCCAATTCCGAATGCCGGAACCATTACCGGAACACCAATTGTGTGCGCAGGTTCGAATACTGCTCTAACTGATGCGGCAACTGGCGGCGTATGGAGCAGTGTTACTTTATCTGTTGGCGCAGTAGACGGTTCGGGCAATGTGACTGGTGTGTCGGCGGGTAATACTACCATATCCTATACAGTGACCAATAGCTGCGGCACAGCGGCCGCCACGCAAGTGATAACCGTGAACCCGCTGCCAAATGCGGGCGCAATCACTGGCACCGAAATCGTATGCCCTACCTCTACAAGTTTGCTGAGCGATGGCATCTCTGGCGGCACCTGGAGCAGCAGCGCAACAGGAATCGCCACGATCAGCACATCCGGACTTGTGGCGGGCGTGTCGCTTGGTACGACTACCATATCGTATGTGGTAACCAACAGCTGCGGAACCGCTGCTGCAACTGCAATAGTTACTGTCAACGCGTCTGTTGATCCCGGTTCCATTTCCGGTACGCAGACTGTTTGTGTTTCTTCCACTACGACACTCAGCGATGGTGTTTCCGGCGGCGTTTGGAGCAGCGGCAGCACCGCGGTTGCTACCGTGGGCACTGACGGCGTTGTGTCCGGAGTGTCCGTTGGCACTGCTACAATTTCTTATTTTGTCACCAATAGCTGCGGCAGCGCGAGTGCAACAGCCGTTGTGACTGTTAATGCGCTGCCTGTTGCCGGCACAATAACCGGAACCCGGGTTGTTTGTGCCGGATCGATAACTGCCCTAACTGATGCTGCTGCAGGCGGAGCCTGGAGTAGCGTCACATCTTCGGTCGGCACGGTAGACGCATCGGGTAATGTGACGGGTATTGCATCAGGCAATACAACAATATCGTACACCGTAACTAACAGTTGCGGAACGGCAGCAGCTACACAAATGGTAACCGTTAATCCGCTGCCAAATGCAGGTGCGATTACCGGAACTCCAATTGTTTGTGCCGGATCAAGTAATGTTTTAACTGATGTCGCAGCAGGCGGTGCATGGAGCAGTGTTACTTCGTCTGTTGGAACGGTAGATGCTTCAGGCAATGTTGCCGGCATAGCCGCTGGCAACACAACGATATCCTATACAGTAACCAACAGTTGCGGAACAGTAGCTGCTTCACAAGTGGTAACCGTTAACGCTTTACCAAATGCAGGAACCATTACCGGTAATGCAGTTGTCTGCGCCGGAGCAACAACGGCACTAACTGATGCCGCGTCTGGCGGTGCATGGAGTAGCGTTACCTCTTCGGTTGGTACGGTAGATGCATCGGGTAACGTGGCAGGTATCGCATCGGGTAACACAACTGTATCTTACACTGTGACCAACAGTTGCGGAATAGCAGCAGCTACGCAAGTGGTAACCGTTAATCCGTTGCCAAATGCGGGAACTATAACCGGAACACCGGTAGTTTGTGCAGGAGCACATACAGCTTTGACCGATGCAACTGCAGGCGGTGCATGGAGCAGTGTTACTTCGTCTGTTGGAACGGTAGATGCTTCAGGCAATGTTGCCGGCATGGCCGCTGGCAACACAACGATATCCTATACAGTAACCAACAGTTGCGGAACAGTAGCTGCTACACAAGTGGTAACCGTTAACGCATTACCAAGTGCAGGAGCCATTACCGGCACAGCAGTTGTCTGCGCCGGAGCAATAACGGCATTAACTGATGCCGCGTCTGGCGGTGCATGGAGTAGCGTCACATCTTCGGTTGGTACAGTAGATGCATCGGGTAACGTGGCAGGTATTGCATCAGGCAATACTACGATATCGTACACAGTAATCAACAGTTGCGGAACCGCAGCAGCTACACAAGTGGTAACCGTTAATCCGTTGCCCAATGCGGGAACTATAACCGGAACACCGGTAGTTTGTGCAGGAGCACACACGTCTTTGACCGATGCAACTGCAGGCGGTATATGGAGCAGTGTTACTTCGTCTGTGGGAACGGTAGATGCTTCAGGCAATGTTGCAGGCATAGCCGCTGGCAACACAACGATATCCTACACAGTAACCAATAGCTGCGGAACAGTAGCTGCTACACAGGTGGTAACCGTTAACGCATTACCAAATGCAGGAACCATAGCCGGAACAGCGGTTGTCTGCGCCGGAGCAAACACCATTTTAACTGATGGTACGTCTGGCGGTGCCTGGAGCAGTGTTACATCTTCAGTTGGCACAGTAGATGCCTTTGGTAATGTAACCGGCATCTCTGCAGGCAACACAACTATTTCTTACACGGTAACTAACAGCTGCGGAACAGCGGCAGCCACAAGGATAGTAACCGTTAACGCATTGCCAAATGCTGGAACGATAACCGGCACACCTGTAGTTTGTGCCGGGGCAAATACAAATTTGACTGACGCAACTTCTGGCGGCACCTGGAGCAGTGCTACCCCTGCCATTGGCACAGTCAACGCATCGGGAGTAGTCGCGGGCATCTCCTCGGGTACCACAACGATATCCTATACGATAACCAACACATGCGGCGCTACAGCAGCAACGCAGGTAGTAACGGTCAACCCACTGCCCAACGCTGGCACCATAACAGGAACACTAACGGTCTGCGTTGGTGCGACTACCGCGCTTACCGACGCATCCGCTGGCGGTGTGTGGAGCAGCGCAAACCCAGGCAAGGGCACGGTAGATGCCTCTGGTGTGGTAACTGGTATTGCCGCAGGCACCGCAAAGATATCCTACACAGTAACCAATAGCTGTGGTACGGCCACAACAACCAAAATAGTTACAGTTAACCCATTACCAAATGCCACCGCCGTACTCGGGACACTGACTGTTTGTGTTGGCGCAACAACCGCTCTCTCCGACGCCGCTGCAGGTGGTGTATGGAGCAGCGTATCACCAGCCAGGGGCACCGTAGATGCCTTTGGTGTGGTAACTGGCATCTCAGCAGGCACTACCAGGATCTCCTACACGATAACCAATGGATGCGGTACAGATGCCGCATCAAAAGTCGTGACGGTGAATCCATTACCGAACCCGGGAACGATAACGGGCACGGCTATTGTATGCGCCGGCTCAAATACTGCATTAACTGATGCTACAACAGGTGGCACATGGAGCAGCGTCACACCTTCAGTTGGTACTGTAAGTGCAACAGGCGTGGTAAGTGGTATCCTGGCAGGCACTACAACAATATCCTACACTGCAACCAACAGTTGTGGAACAGCCGCGGCTATACGCGTGGTAACCGTTAATACATTACCCAACGCAGGAACCATAACCGGCACACCCGTAGTTTGCGCAGGAGCTAATACTGCTTTAACTAATGCAGCCGCCGGTGGTGCATGGAGCAGCGTTACGTCTTCTGTTGGCACAGTAGATGCAGCAGGCAATGTAAGCGGCATCTCTTCAGGCAACACAACTATATCATACACGGTAACCAACAGTTGCGGAACTGCAGCAGCTACCCAGGTAGTAACCGTTAACGCATTACCGAATGCAGGCACAATAACCGGCACACCCATAGTTTGCGCCGGAGCTAATACGGCTTTGACTGATGCAGCAGCTGGTGGTGCATGGAGCAGCGTTACTTCTTCTGTAGGCACTGTAGATGCATCAGGCAATGTAGCCGGCATCTCGGTAGGCAACACAACTATATCGTACACAGTAACCAACAGTTGCGGTACAGCAGCAGCTACCCAGGTAGTAACCGTTAACGCATTACCAAATGCAGGCACCATAACCGGCACACCCGTAGTTTGCGCTGGAGCTAATACTGCTTTAACTGATGCAGCAGCTGGTGGTGCATGGAGCAGCGTTACTTCTTCTGTTGGCACAGTAGATGCAGCAGGCAATGTAACCGGCATCTCGGTAGGCAACACAACTATATCTTACACCGTAACTAACAGTTGCGGAACTGCAGCAGCTACGCAGGTAGTAACCGTTAATTCAGTCTCATCTGCGGGCACAATATCGGGAATTGCGTTTGTCTGCGTAGGTGCTAACACCGCATTGACCGACGCAACGCCCGGTGGGGCCTGGAGCAGTGTGGCTCCCTCCATTTGTACGGTAGACCCTACGGGTGCCGTGACTGGTATATCGTCGGGCACCACAACGATCTCGTACACCGTAAACAACATTTGTGGTGCGTCAGCGGCTACCCAGGTTGTCACTGTTAATCCAGTACCCGGCGCGGGCACTATTTCCGGCACGGCTGTAGTTTGCGTAGGCTTGACCACCGCGCTTACCGATGCCGCTCCAGGCGGTATATGGACCAGTGGCAGCCCATCTGTTGCAACCGTTGACGGAGCCGGTTTAGTGTCGGGTATCGCAACAGGCGTTGCCGGCATCACCTATACTGTAACAAGTGGCGCGGGCTGTACAAATTTCGCAGCAATTGCAGTAACCGTCAATCCATTGTCTTCTGCAATCACCGGTGTTACCATTATCTGTACAGGCGGCACGACAACCTTATCAAATGCTGCCTCAGGAGGAACATGGTCCAGCAGTAACGTAAATGCAAGCATAGATCCTTTATCAGGCACGGTAACTGGTAATAACGCTGGCACTGCCACTATCACTTACGCCTTATCTACAGGATGCTTCACCACAACGATAGTAACGGTGACCCCTGCTCCAACTGCTGCGCCCACAAATGATGGTCCTATCTGCGCAGGAGGAACCGTGAATCTCTCGGCACACGGAGCTGGCGGAACAAGCGTATATGTATGGAACGGTTCCGGATTGTCTTCAAGCGCAATTCCAAATCCTTCGGCAACACCTGTTACTACAGGCATCTATTCTTTAATAGTTACTGATGGTACCACTAATTCGGGATGTTCCGCCAGCTATACGACAACCGTAACCGTCAACACCATATCGATATTGGCGTCTAATGATGGCCCTGCATGCGCCGGAGGTAGTGTTAATCTTACAGCAACGCCATCAGGCAGTGCTACACCGGCCGGTTACAGTTGGAACGGCCCGGCTGGTTATAATGCCGGCATTCAAAATCCTGCGATCGGCGGTATCACAGCAGGCAGCGCAGGTATATACACGGTGACAGTGAATGGTATCGGCGCTGGCTGTATTGCAATAGCAACGACAAATGTCCTAATTAACACTATTGGAATTACCGCTTCGAACGACGGGCCTGCCTGCGCAGGCGGAACAATACATTTGACATCCGCGCCATCCGGAAGTGCTACACCTTCGGGCTACGCATGGAGTGGCCCGTCTGGTTACAGCGCAGGAATTCAAAACCCGACCTTAGGAAGTGTTACTACGGCTATGGGCGGAACCTATGTAGTATCAGTCAGCGCAACAGGTTCAGGATGCTCAGCGACTGCTACTGTGAACGTTGTTGTCAATACGTTTGGTGTTGTCGCGGCCAGCAACAGCCCGGTGTGCGTAAACGGCACCGTTAATCTCACGGCTACCCCGACGGGTATAGCCCCTGCAAGTTATAACTGGAGCGGCCCGTTATCTTTCACGTCCACCAACCAGAACCCTACTTTGAGTGGTGTTGCAACAAATAGGGCGGGGATTTATACACTTTCCATAAGTGCACCAGGTTCCGGTTGTTCTGCAACAACGACTACAAATGTGGTCGTAAATACGATTGGAATATCCGCCTCCAACGATGCTCCCGCATGCGCAGGTGGAAATGTAAATTTCACGGCTACTCCTTCGGGCTCTGCCACACCTGTTAGCTATACGTGGAACGGCCCCGCAAGCTATAATGCATCGACTCAGAACCCCATGATAACCGCGATTACAACAAGCGGTGCCGGAACCTATACAGTAACAGTAAACGGCGGTGGTTCGGCCTGTATTGCAATAGCCACCACAAATGTTGTCGTAAGGACAATTGGAATTACCGGGTCAAATGACGGCCCGGCATGTGTGGGCGGCATAGTGCATTTAACGTCTGCTCCATCCGGCAGCGCCACACCGGCAGGATATAGCTGGAGTGGCCCTTCCTCGTACGTTTCTACCAGTCAAAACCCAACGTTAAGCAGTGTCAATACAGGCATGACCGGCACCTATGCTGTTACTGTCAGCGCGCCAGGATCCGGCTGCTCGGCAACAGCTACTGTCAATGTGCTCGTGAGCGTTTTCAACGTCGTTGCATCCAACAACGGTCCGATATGCATCGGCGGCACACTGGACTTGCTCGCTACTCCTTCGGGAACAATTACACCTGCAAGTTACAACTGGAGTGGGCCAACATTTGTGCCGGCAATACAAAACCCAACTTTTGAGGGCGAAACATCTATCGGCTCGGGTACATACACCGTAGTGATAGCTGCGTCTGGCTCAGGCTGTACTGCAATGGCAACTACAAATGTGCTCGTTGGCACTATCGGCCTTACCACGACAAATGATGGGCCGGTTTGCACCGGTACGCCACTTCACCTTACATCTACACCTTCCGGTAGTGTCCCACCTACCAGTTATTCATGGCGCGGGCCGGCCGGCTATACTTCTACTATTCTGAGCCCTACCATCAGCGGTACAACGACTGCCCAAAGTGGTATCTACACCATAACCGGCACGGCTCCCGGCTCCGGCTGCATCGTTGTAACTACTACAAACGCTACGGTTGTTGCGCCTCCTTCTTCAATTTTTGGGCCTACTGCAATCTGCGTCGGGGCGTCGCTCTCGGTGAGCGACCTTAGTTCAGGAGGTACATGGACCAGCAGTAATCCTGCAGCGGCAACCATAGGCAGCACTTCAGGCATATTGACGGGCCTGGCACCCGGAATTACATCCATTACTTATACCCTTGTCCTTGGGTGCAGTGCATCTACAGTTATCACGGTCAATCCAACGCCCGTTGTAACCGGTGCCATGCCCATTTGCCTGAACTCATCCGTGACCTTGAATGCAGACTTACCGGGCGGCATCTGGACAAGCCAGAACTTATCACATGCTGCGGTTGACTCGTTCACCGGCGTCGTCTCGGGAACAATCGATCTGGGTACGTCAATAATTTTTTACACACTCCCCACCGGATGCCAGGGTTCGCAAACGGTAACTGTCAATGTCATTCCTTCCGGTATTGCCGGGCCTCATGCGGCCTGCCTTGGCGGCACAACAACGTTGAACGATGTGTATGGCGGTGGCTTTTGGAGCAGCACAAATACAACAGTAGGCACCGTAGGCACAACTGGCGGCGAGTTTGTAACGGTAACAGGCATTGGGATTGGTACGACTACTATCTCCTATACTATAAGCAACGGCTGCGCCGCTATTTATAATGTAACGGTTAGCCCTATCGCCGCGGTTATCGGGTCTGCCCCGTTATGTATCGCTTCTTCGATAGCGCTTAGTGACCCCGCAGGCGGCGGCACCTGGAGCAGCGCACACGCAACTATTGCTACCGTTGGTTCATCTTCGGGCATTATTACCGGCGTAGGCACAGGTACCACCACGGTGGTTTATACCACAGCCGCAGGTTGCACTGCTTCCACCATAGTCACTGTTCTGCCTACGCCAACCGCAATAACGGGACCTGCTACGGTTTGTGTAGGCTCTTCGTCGACTTTAAGTGAAACAGCAACGGGCGGTGCCTGGAGCAGCAGCAACGGCGATGTTTCCTTCGGCAGTTACGGCTATATCACAGGCCTGTCCTCGGGGACGGTCAATATTTCTTATACCTTACCTGACGGTTGTGCGGCAATAATAGTTGTAACCGTAAACGACCTGCCGTCAATACCCACTGGTACGGTCGTTATCTGTGCTGGCTCAACTTCTGCCCTCACCGACCTCACATCCGGCGGTGCGTGGAGCAGCAGCACGCCCGCTGTTGCCACCGTCGGCATTTCCTCCGGTATCGTTACAGGAGTTGCTGCAGGAACGACAACCATAACCTACTCAACTGGAACAACCGGCTGCAGCGCAACTGTAACGGTGACTGTAAATACGATCTACCCGGTAACCGGGCTGACGTTGATATGTCCCGGCGGCACATGCGACCTGAATGATGCTTCTCCCGGAGGAACCTGGAGTACCAGCGATGCAACAGTCTCGGTCAACTCAAGTGGTATAGTCACTGGCTTGTCAGCTGGTACCGGTTCAGTTACCTACACTATATCATCGGGCTGCGCCAGGACCGTAACGGTAACCGTGAACCCAGCGCCGAGCCCGATTACAGGTATACCAGTTTTATGCGCAGGGTCTACTACCGCACTTACGGACGCCGGATCCGGTACCTGGACGACCAGCAACCCGTCAGTTGCCAGCGTAGGCGCAACAGGTATAGTAACCGGAGCCACCGCGGGCACAGCAGCTATTAGCTATGCTACCGGCGCGTCTTGTTTTACGGTTGATATTATCACGGTAAACCCTGCACCTTCCGGTATAGGCGGTGCATCTGCAGTATGCGCTGGCAACATGATATCCTTAAGCGACTTCACATCGGGTGGCTCATGGAGTACGACCGCCACGAACATATCTCTCGATGTCACCGGAAATGTTACAGGTATCAGCGCGGGGTCAGCAACGATCACTTATTCCACAAGTTCCAGTTGCTACGCAACCAAGACTATCAATGTTAACCCGCTGCCGGGGCCTATATTAGGCAACACAACTGTATGTCCGGGCGCCTTGACCTTCCTGTCCGACGCAACGACTGGAAGTGTAGTTTGGTCTAGCGGCAATACCTCAGTCGCTACGATCAATGCTTCGGGAGCAGTTACTGCCGTGTCATTAGGTACCGCAACGATCACCTACACCATCGGTACGGGTTGTATTGCTACCACGGTGGTTACTGTCACCACATTCCCTTCTGCAATATCGGGCAGCACACCAATGTGCCCCGGCGCAACAGTTGCTTTAACCGATGCCTCCGGAACCGGAACATGGAGTAGTTATAATACCGCAATAGCCGCGGTAAACTCCGGCACAGGTTTGGTAACCGGCATAAGTAGCGGCACAACAATAATCACTTATGCTGCCGCGGGTGCGGGCTGCATAGCTACAGCAGTGGTTACCGTCAATACATTAACTGCTATATATGGTACGATGAGTATGTGCCAGGGAGCAAGTGTTACATTGCATAATACGACTTCAGGTGGCTCGTGGTCAACTGGCAGCGGCAGCATTACGATCGGTTCGGCCTCGGGTACAGTAACAGGCAATATTACAGGCACAGCATCTGTTACCTACACCCTGCCTACTGGTTGCTTTACCACAGCTATCGTTACTGTCAATCCTTTTGCGGCACCGATCACCGGGAATGTGCCTGTTTGTGTTGGCAGTGGGATCACGCTCGGAGAAACAACTCCGGGAGGCACATGGAGCAGTGGCAGCGGGAACGCTACTGTTGATCTGTATGGTGATATTGTCGGTATAGGATACGGCACCGCTGTTATTTCTTACATTATTCCAACGGGATGTAATGTGACGACAATCGTCACGATAAATCCTATACCTGGCACTATTAACGGGAATACCATTGTTTGTGTTGCAGCAACAACAAGCCTGTCCGACTTTCCGTCCGGTGGCACATGGAGCTGCACTTCTGCTGCTGCGTCGGTCGGCGCGACAGGCATTGTTACAGGCGTAGCGCCGGGAGTAGCTATCGTCTCTTATACTTCGGCCGGAGGCTGCAGCACAATTACACAAGTCACGGTTAATGCGATACCTTCCCCTGTTTCGGGCAATACGGCCATGTGCATCGGCGCTTCAATAAATGTGAGCGTTACTACCGGTGGCGGCATGTGGGTAAGCAGCTCTTCCGTAACGGCAACTGTAGGTTCGGCAAGCGGCACGGTTACCGCACTAGGGGCAGGAGTCGTAACTATCAGTTATGTACTCGGCACTGGCTGCGCCACCAGTTTGGCTATATCAATAAACCCTGTACCTGCAGCTATAACCGGTATACTCTCCGTTTGTTCCGGCGTTACAACATATTTAGCAGATGCAACGCCCGGTGGAACCTGGATGAGTGACAATACAGCCATAGCAACTGTTGGCAGCACAGGAGCGGTATTCGGCGCCGGGGCCGCTGGAACAGCAAATATCACTTACGGCTTTAGCGCTGTCGGTTGCACAGTTTCCAAAACAGTTACCGTCAACCCCGTGCCCGCGGCTATTTCCGGAACAGCAGCCCCTTGCATTGGCGCTACAGCCACACTCTCCGACGCCACGACTGGTGGCACGTGGACCAGCGGCACCACGTTGGTTGCTACCATTAACGGCTCCACAGGAGTAGTGACCGGAGTGGCGGCCGGAACTGCAAAGATCACCTATACTGCAGGCGGTTGTATAGCCACAACAATTGCCACGGTCAACGCCGTTCCGGGCGGAATCGGCGGTTCATCATCAGTATGCAACGGCTCTGTTGTTTCGCTGAGCGACTTTACTGCTGGTGGAACCTGGTCCAGCTCTGCGGGAGTTTCATTATCACCAGGCACTGTAGCTTCAAATACTATGGTTACCGGCACCGCTGTGGGCACAAGCACCGTTACTTATTCCGTTTCCGCGGGCTGTTACAAAACGTTTAGTATTACCGTAAAGGCATTGCCAACACCCATATTAGGAACGTTAACTTTGTGTGCGGGCGGAGGATTAACCTTCTTATCAGATCTGACCACCAGCGTATCCTGGACAACCTCACCGGTAACCGTGGCTACAGTTACCGCCAGCGGCCGTGTATATGGGGTTTCGGCGGGTACTGCGGTTGTCACATTCACGCCAACTGATCTGTGTTATATTACCGCTATAGTCACCGTCAATCCGCTACCTGTTGTTTCGGCCATATCCGGCGCCAACAACGTAAGTCATGGAGCTACCACTACCCTATCCGATGCTACCCCAAGCGGCCGTTGGAGCAGCAGCAACGCAGCGATCGCAAGTGTTGGTTCCGGTACGGGAGTAGTTACCGGTGTTGCGGCATCCGGCACAGCTACGATCAGTTACATCGTCACCGACGTGCTAGGCTGTGTTGGTTTTGCCACTCAACCTATGACGGTTCACACCCCCGCGCCGCCGGCGCATGGTGGTTCTGTAAACGGTAGTATTACCCTCGCAACAGGTACCGCCATCCGGCTTGATGATGGACTTACCTCCGGGGCTTGGAGCAGCAGCGACAATACGGTTGCCTTGGTGGATGACGAAGGAAACGTAAGCGGCCTTGCGCCTGGCTTCGCAAACATCAGCCATACGGTAACCAACGGCAGTGAGGTATCTACATCACTTACTCCAGTCGTCGTTAATGCTGTGCCAATGGAAGCACAAGTGATCCCGAATCCCAATAAAGGCCTCTTTGTGGTAAAGGGCACTACCGGCTCAACTATCGACGAGGAACTAACATTGGAAATAACGGACGTGCTCGGCCAGGTAATCTACACAAGCAAAGTAACAGCGCGCGAAGGCAAGGTCAATGAAACTATATCACTTGGCAGCACACTCGCAAACGGAATGTACATGCTGAAACTGCACACAGGAAACGGAGATAAAGTATTCCATTTGGTGATAGAGAAATAGCAGGAGTCATTTTATCGTTCAAAACAGGGCTGGTAGGAATACCAGCCCTGTTTTACATTGGATCGTTCCTAACGCCCTTCAGCCCATAATGAAAAAATGCTTTCTATAAGAAAATAGATAATTTAGCAGGCATGAAGAAATTACTCACCTTAGTTTGCCTCTTCACTGCTATACGCCACGGAATTTCCCAGAATGAGATAGCTGATAGCATCTGGCAAAAAGTGGCTACAGAGAAAAACGACAGCGCTCGTTTCTACCTGATATTTAGTATGCTCACGGAGTCGGAGACCAATCCCGTTCTGGATATGGAAAACGCGGAAAAACTGTTGGTGCCTTGCGAAAAGAGCAATGACAAAGTAGGCCAGGTACTCTGCATAGGATGCATAGGCTATGATTACCGCGCATTTGGCAACACTACCAAAAGCCTGGAGTACAATATGAGAGCTTATGCGGTTGCGGAGGAAACAAAATCACCCAGGTTGCTTTCGGCTGCGGCCCTGCTGCTTGCACAAAACTATCTTGACCTTGTGAATTACCCTAAGGCTTTGGCCTACAATACCGAATCGCTGAGATATGCATCAAAAGTGGAACAAAACATATTTACCATCATGAGCTACCAGAATATGGGCGAAGTTTATCTAGGGATGAACAAAATAGATTCCGCCCTTGCCTGCTCGCAGATGGCTTACCAGATAAGTCTGAAAACGGGTATACGGGAGTACCTGGGGCCTGTGTATGAACAGCTTGGTGAAATCGAATCAAGAATGAAAAACTCAACCTTGGCCATCAGCTATTTCAACCTGGCGCTCGACGAAGCCATTAAATCCAGATCGCCAAAGTTCACCAGTAAATCATTTTATGCCATAGCGGATTACTATTATAAAAACAATCAGAACGACTCCGCGATCGCATACGCCAGCAAGGCAATAGCGGTTGTGCAGCATACTGCTTTCTTTACCATGACTATAAAGCCAGCGAAAATGCTATTGGACATTTATCGCAATGGTAACATTGACAGTGCTTTTAAGTATTCTGAAATGCACCGTGTAGCCAATGACAGTCTGTATAACATCAAAGCCATTCAGGACGCCCAACTAATGACATTTGAAGACGAAGCCCGCCGGGAGGAACTAGCCGTAGCGGAGAATGGCGCAGAGGAACAGCGAAAGGCAAACATTGAGTATGCTTTAATGGCGCTGGGCATTATCAGCATCATTGTTGTGTTTCTACTCCTCAGCAGAAGTGTTGTTACCAGCGAGCGGATCATTGAATTTTTCGGCGTTGTGGCACTTCTCCTGGTATTTGAATTCCTGAACCTGTTACTCCACCCCTTCCTGGAAAAAATGACCCACCACTCACCTGTGATTATGTTGCTCGCACTGGTCTGTATTGCGGCCATCCTTGTACCATTGCATCACAAAATTGAGAAATGGGCTACGCACAGGCTTATCGAAAAGAACAAAGCTATAAGGCTTGCAGCCGCAAAAAAAACTTTGGAAAAACTGGACAAAAAGGAGAAATGAGAAGCCCCTGGCTATTGCGGTTTAAACTCCTGGTTGCTGAACGGCGGAGTTTCAGGTACCTTGATCACATTAAATTCATGAGCGGTAGCCCTGTGACAATTGTTGCAAATATTAGTGAGTATTTGAAAACCGGCCTTGAATTGTTCCTGGTCATGCTTTTTTATCGACGCGTTCAGGCTGTCAATAGCAGGATATATCATGCCGATCGATTTTACTTCAGCGCGGTCTGCATTGTATTTTTTAATATCGTCCAGTGCCTCAATTATTTCATTTATCTCAAAATCTGCCAGCTTCCAGTTACTATTAATCCCGGCATACCAGAGTTTAGCATGATGTACCTGGATGCCACTCATGAATTCACCTAAGCCGGGCTTGTAGGTATTGTCCAGATTTTGCCGTAAGCTATCTATTTGCCGTCGCATTTGGTTTTCCTTGTTTTCATTCTGACCACAGGAAACCAGCAATATCAGCGAGCATACGAATAAGGCATTTTTCATTTGAAAGAGATTGTGGGCAGTTGAGAACAATAAAGATACATTTACATCGTTATTATTAGCCACTTGGTAAAAATTGAATGTATGAACGTCAGGAATCTATTATTGATCACCGTACTTTTTTTTAGTTTGCCGCGCCTTGCTCATGCAGGCTTTGCAGTTAACAGTTCCCATGCGGCATCTGCCAATACAAAAAGTATTGCAGCCCGTAATCAGGCGTTGGCAGCAACATTTTTCCAAAAAAAGGCTGATCAGCTCAAAAGCATCTTTCACACTCACCCGGAGAACTTACCTAATCACAAAGGAACACTGGGCACGCTCGCTTTCGTGTTTGGTTTCTGCGGTCTTATTCCGGTTATTGGCGCACTGTTTAGTATCGCCGCTATTATCTTAGGTGCCATGGGGATGCACAAACACCAAAAACACGCGCTTGCCGGGCTAATACTGGGTATTGGCACTATTACGCTTGGTATTATCTTAACAATAATGATTTTCGCATCAATATGAGTGCTGTGGCCGGTTTTGAAAATATGCAAAAAAACTGTTTGTAGTCTGTGTTAAACGTACTCCGATGCGTTTTGACCGAATTAGGTGTAACCACCGTTTCAAAACTTTGTTCCAGAATTTATTTCTTATATCTTTACGAATAACAAGCAACATTCGTGATGAAAAAAAATCTGATTTTTATAGCTTTGGCCATGGCAATTACTGTAGCGTTTACCGCCTGTACGAAGAGTGTTACTACTACCTCCTACTCTATGGCTGCAGTTGTTGGTGGCAAACCGGTTGCTTTTGATAATTCTGTGGTCAATGTTGTTCAGAAGCCCGTTACTGGTGTTAACACTTTCGTCATTGAAGGGCTCAGCAACGAATCGAACTTTCCTTACATCTACATATATGTTCCCAGGAATGATACCGGTACCTATGCTATCAGCACTTACGGGTCATCCGTGTTTGCAGCATACGGTGTTGATACACTCACCACAAAATATTCCACTTCTGGCGTCGTCCAGGTAGATTCCGTTACACCAAGGACAGTAGGTGTTTATACCTTCACCTGCACCGATGGTACAGTTATCACCGGTGCATTCCATGCAAAACCGTTGAATTAATTAGTGCATCGGGTCTTTCAATCTTAATAAAACGGTAATTGTTGTTCTTCTCAGCTTCCAAAGTCTGGGACACAACAAATATCTTCCTATTTGCAGGGCATCAAATATTATGCTCGCAATGAGCGGAATTAGCCGCTATTCTCAACAAGTGACGGTTGTCATCCTCAAACAAAATTTTGGGCACATTTGCTGACTCTGTTGGCAATTATCTTTAACCGGGAAAGGAGCTTGCATTTTCCTGAATAACGTTCTTCAATCGTGGCTTTTAAATATTAAATAATAGCGCTACTGAAATATTCGGAACTTTGGGCAACAAAATGATCGACCATCCACATACCGCTATCTTTATCCCACTGACTGGCGTAGACAGCGAGCATTGCGCATCTATAGTAAACAAAGGCCTTGAAAACATAAAAGGCTTTACGGCGCATCATGTGGAACTAAATAACCAGCGTGCGGTTTTGGAAACGGATGGCACGGTGGAAGTAATCCCAACTGTAGTTAAAGCGATCCGTGATCTTGGGTATGGTGTTGTTACGGTTAAGAAAAAATTCCCGGTTCAAAATATGTCGTGTGCCTCCTGTGCAGCCAGCAGCGAGAGCATTCTTAAGGACCAGCCTGGCGTAGTAGCTGCCGCTGTAAATTATGCAACTGCCAGCGCAAAATTAGAATACATCCCAACCATCACCGACGCGCTTAAACTGAAGGCAGCCCTGCAATCGGCCGGTTACGACCTGGCTATAGACGAGTCAGAAGACGCAAAGGAATCACTTGAAAAGTTAAACGAAGAATTATTAAAAACCCAACAGAAAAAGACTATTTGGTCAATTGCCTTTTCATTCCCCATTGTCGCCATAAGTATGTTCTTTGTGAATATTCCGTATGCCGGTTATATCATGTGGGCATTGGCAACACCAGTGGTAACCTGGTTTGGCAGACAGTTCTTTATTAATGCATGGAAGCAGGCCATGCATCGGTCCGCCAATATGGACACCCTCGTTGCACTGAGCACCGGTGTTGCCTACCTTTTTAGTGTTTTCACCACCCTCTTCCCGGGATATTGGCGCCAGCGGGGCCTGGAGCCCCATGCCTATTTCGAGGCGGCATCTGTCGTGATCGCATTTATATTGGTTGGCAAATTGCTGGAAGAAAAAGCAAAGGGTAAGACATCCTCGGCTATTAAGAAACTGATGGGCCTGCAGCCACAAACAGTAATGATGGTGCATGAAGGCGGTCAGATGGAAATGCCGATAGGTACCGTGCAACCGGGAAATGTCTTACTGGTAAGGCCCGGCGAAAAGATTGCGGTAGATGGCTTAGTAATTTCCGGCAATTCTTTCGTGGACGAAAGCATGATAACCGGCGAACCGATATCGGTAGAAAAAAAGCAGGGAGACAAGGTATTTGCGGGCACCATCAACCAAAAGGGTAGTTTTCAGTTCTCTGCGGAAAAAGTAGGCGGAGATACTATCCTCGCCCAGATCATCAAAATGGTTCAGGACGCACAAGGTAGCAAAGCTCCCGCTCAGAAACTGGCAGATAAAATAGCAGGTATTTTTGTGCCGGTCGTTATCGGCATAGCAGTACTTGCATTCGCAATGTGGATGATCCTGGGAGGTGCCGATGGATTCACGCATGGCTTGCTCGCCCTGGTAACGGTTCTGGTGATTGCCTGCCCATGTGCACTCGGTCTGGCAACACCTACTGCAATAATGGTAGGAATAGGTAAAGCCGCAGAACACGGTATCCTTATAAAGGATGCAGAAAGCCTGGAAATGGCTAAGAATGTTACTGCGGTCGTGCTCGACAAGACAGGCACCATAACCGAAGGCAAACCTGTTGTTACCAACATACATTGGTGCTCCGGAAGCGAGGCAGATGTGGGTGTACTGGCAGCGATCGAATCACGGTCAGAACATCCATTGGCAGATGCGGTAGTAAAGTACCTCAACCGGAATGACAGCGTCTTCATACAGCATTTCGAAAGCGTCACCGGCGCGGGTGTGACGGCTAAGGTACATGATAAATCCTATTTCGTTGGCAACATGAAATTGCTCGAGGACAATGGGATCAAAGCTGACGAAGGCCTGGCGAAAATCACCGACGAATGGGTGCAAGAGGCAAAAACGGTAGTTTACTTTGCCAGTGAGACGCGGGTGCTGGCAGCTATTGGAATTGCCGACAAAATCAAAGCCTCGTCGGCAGGTGCGATCAGGCAATTGCGCTATGCAGGCGTAGAAGTTTACATGCTCACCGGCGACAACGAGGCCACGGCAAAGGCAATGGCTGCTCAAGCGGGGATATTGCAATTCAGGGCAGGCATGCTTCCCGCGGGCAAAGCAGCATTCGTAAAAGAACTGCAGCAGCAGGGGAAAATAGTAGCCATGGTTGGTGATGGTATCAACGACAGCAATGCGCTTGCACAGGCCGATGTAAGTATAGCCATGGGCAAAGGAAGCGATATAGCCATGGATGTAGCTAAAATGACCATTATTTCATCTGATCCGGCAAGAATCCCGGAAGCAATAAAGCTTTCCGCCTTAACTGTTGCCACGATAAGGCAAAACTTATTTTGGGCGTTCATCTATAATATTGTCGGTATCCCGGTGGCTGCAGGCATTCTCTACCCGGTCAATGGCTTCCTGTTAAATCCAATGATAGCCGGCGCAGCCATGGCACTGAGTTCCGTGTCCGTTGTGAGCAACAGCCTTAGGCTCAAGTGGCGAAAAGTGTGAAACAAACTATTTAAATGAACTTCGATTAATAAAGAAAAAATGAGCACATTAAAATTCAAGACGAATATCAATTGCGACGGCTGTGTCGCCCGTGTTACCCCGCTTTTGAACGGCGATAAGCAGATCACAAAATGGGCCGTTGACACTACCAACCCGATGAAGATCCTCACCATTGAGACATCCTCATTATCTGAAGAGCAAATCATCTCGGCCCTTAAGAAGGTCGGCTTCAAGGGCGAGCCCATCAATTAGGAACCTACGATTTAACAGTGAGGATATTTCCTGATTGCGTCACCGTATATTTTGTTAAGGGTGATGGCGGTGGCCCACTGATCACGCTTCCGGTTGAAACACTGAAAGTGCCGCCATGGCAGGGGCATAAGATATTACCGGATCGGGTATCATACCCTACTGTGCACCCGGCATGGGTGCACGTCGCTGAAAGCGCATTAAACGTTCCGGCGCTTGCCCGCACAACGATCACCCCATTTGTAACAAGGGCCCCACCCACAGTATTCAACGCGGCATTCGCAGCATTGCTAAGGTCCAGTGTGAAGTTGACATTTGTAGGTCCCGAGAAACTCTGTTTTGTGCAGCTCTCCGCAAGACCAGTGGGAATTAATGCCAACCCGCATAAAGCAAAAGTGTTTTTCAAAAAATCTTTCCTGTCCATTCAGTTCTTTTTTTTAGTCTAATGATAACAGCTCCTGAACAATAACGTGTACCTACATTTATTATTGTCGGCGCAGCTAAATGTTACAAAGTAACCCTACGTACCATCAAAAAAAGATGATGAGTATCAGCTTGAATGTAATTTCTCAAAAGCACTGAAAGAAAAAGTATCGGAAATAAAACGGGGAAAGATACAGATATCAGCAATATTTTCAGCACTTTAATACAATGATAATGGTTTGGTAATACAATGGTAATATTTCGGTAAAGCATCGTTGAAAAGTGAATTGTTCTTTTGTAGCAAAATTCAAAATGATGCGATTGAAAATTATTTACTCCCTTTTTATTGCCAGTTTATTCTTCAGTTTTCGTACTACAGCACAGGTTACGTCAGCAAACATGGCCGGCTTTGTAAAAAATGATTCGACCATGGTGGGCGCAATAGTACGTGCAATCCACATTCCGTCCGGCACGGTATACGGAACTGATATTAAGGAAAATGGCACTTTTTATATACAGGGAATGCGCGTGGGTGGACCCTATAAAGTGACGGTTACGTTTGGCACCGAACAGGTGTGGGCGGATAGCAACATTAACCTTGAACTTGGAGAAACTTACCAGTTGGAGATAAATAAACAAAACTCTGCCCGTGAGCTCTCCGGAGTCACCGTAACATCAAGCAGAGATAATCTTTTTAATAACCAGCGCACCGGCGCTGCTACTACCATTACTGCGGAGCAGATGAATACGCTGCCCTCTATATCCCGGAGTGTATTCGATTTTACCGCACTCAGTCCTCAGAGCGGTGGTGGTCAGGGCTTCCTCGGAAGGGACCCGCACTATAACAACGTACAGATCAATGGTGCCAATTTCAATAATTCATTTGGTTTAAGTACTGGTTTTGCTGGCTCGAGTGGCGGTAATCCAATACCACTGGATGCGATCCAGCAGATCCAGGTAGCCGTTTCAGATTTTGACTTGAAGCAATCCGATTTCACTGGCGGCAATGTAAACCTCGTTACTAAGAGTGGAACGAATGATTTCACGGGAGAAGCGCACACTTATTATCGTGATCAGAGCTTCAACGGCACTCATGTGGGCGATGTTACGCTGCCACCGGCGTCTAAAGTTTTGAATAATGTTTATGGTGCCAGCATTGGTGGCCCGATCATTAAAAATAAACTGTTCTTTTTTGTTAGTGGTGAGTTTGAGCAAAATGCACACCCTGTGCTTAGCCCTGCCTGGGTGGCAAGCAGTGGTGGTGCAACGGGTGGCAACGTAGCTAATGTTCCTGCAGACAGCCTGCAGAAAGCTTCGGATTTTGTAAAAAGTAAATACGGTTACAATACAGGCGCATATCCCGGAGGTCCCGGCTTCAATAATACCTATAAGTCAGATAACACACGCCTGTTGGCCAATTTAGATTATAACATTAACGAAAAAAATAAGATAAGGTTGAGTTTCATTGATTTCATCGCCCACTCGCCAATTAATGCCAATTCTACAAGCGCAGCCGGTGGTAGCCTGGCAAATAGCCGCAACGGGATCAATGCACTTTCTTTTGCGAACACTCAGTATGCTCTTGTGGACAAAGTACACGCTTACAGTGCAGAACTTAACAGTGTTATTAGCAGCAATGTTTCCAACCAGGTTCTGGCGACCTATAATCAGACTCGGGACACCCGTAGCAGTCCCAGCAGCAACTTTCCATTTATTGATATAGACAATGGCGGGGCTACTAATAATAACTACATCAGCCTTGGCTATGAGTTGTTTACTTATATGAACGATGTGCAGCAAAATGCATTGACCGTTTATGATAACGTTACTGTTCATGCAGGCATTAATAATTTTACTGCAGGTATAGATTATAAAGCGCTGTCTTTTGCAAATAGCTACAGGCCTTATGGTACAACATACTATCGCTTCCAGAGTTTAAATGACTTTATCCAGGGAAACCCTCCTGCTGTTTTTGGATACACTTACCCCTACCAGGGATCAGATGGTTATTCCCGTGTGCACTATGGCTTGCCGGGAGTATATGTGGAAGACAGGGTGAATCTTTTGCACAATCGGCTTACGCTCTTAGGAGGCGTGAGAGCTGATTTGCCCCTCTACTTGAATACCATTCCCGAAAACAAATTTATTGACACTTTGAACCTGGCCGACCCTAACCAGGCATATGCGTCCAAATATGGTACGGCCTACAAGACCACGCATTTTGATGCCAGCAAATGGCCCACAGAAAAAGTAGTGGTGGCCCCACGTTTTGGGTTTAACTGGTCTCCCCTCAACAATGAGAAATTGCATATACGCGGTGGCTCCGGTATCTTTTTAGGCCAATTGCCATTTGTTTGGCTGACCAATGAAGTTGCAAATAATGGAACAGTGACAAATAACGTCCAGGTATCTGATCAGACAACACAGTTGTTAAAATTCCAGCCTACTGCTGCACAGGCCCTGGCCCAGCTCCCAGACTCTGTGCGTAATGTATATTTCCCTCAGAAAAGCGGAAGCAGTGTTCCTGGCACAATTGCTGCTGTTGATCCAAACTTCCACATGCCCGAAGTTTGGCGGTCGGATCTTGCGGCAGATTATAAACTGCCTTGGCTTGGCGGAATGGTAGCCACTGCCGAATTTGTTTACTCAAAAGATATTTACGCCATATACCAGTTCAACGCTAACTTCCCTAATCCGATAGGTGTGCTGGCAGACTCCAATGACCACCGGTCTGTTGTTCCCCAATCGCAAGGAGCCACGTTAGCAAATAAATATCCCTTTATTAGTGGGGCTTACATATTGGCCAATTCCAGGCCGGGAGACTCATGGGCTGCTTCCCTGGGAATGCAAATGCCGGCACGTAAGGGGTTGTATGGATCTCTTTTCTATACGCACATGTATGGTGAGGAGGTTTCAAGTAATCCTGGATCCCAGGCGAGCTCGGCATGGAGCGGGTTGCATCACTTAAACAATCCCAATGAAGATTTGCTAGCCCCTTCAGCATATGTGACGCCTAATCGCATTGTGGGCACGCTGTCCTATCGGATCGAATATGCGAAGCATTTTGCGACCACAGTGTCTCTGTTATACGTTGGAGCCACAGGAGGACGTTTCGACTGGACCTATAACAGCGACATTAATAATGGTGGTTTGTATGACGAGTTAATGTATATACCCCATAATGCGGATGAAATGCACTGGAACCCGATCGTGGTTGCGGGTGCTTTCAGCAACGACACAATATTTACAGTTGCACAGGAGAAAGCTGCATTCAATGCGTTTTTGAACCAGGACAAATACCTGAGTAGCCATAAAGGGGAATATATGCAGCGAAATGGAGCTCAATACCCATATGTGGGCACGTTCAGCCTCAAGTTCATTGAAGATTTTATTGCCAATATTGGCCCTCACCACAATTCGCTGCAGTTCACTGTAGATGTTCTTAATATAGGTAATCTAATAAACAAGAACTGGGGGATACAGAAGTCGGTAGCGCTGCAATATGGTGCACTGCTTAATGGCAATACGAATTACAAAGGAGTTACCAATTTTACGTTACGGACCGTTACCCATACCGACAATAATGGAAATACGATCACATTCAGTAAGGAAGAATTTAATTCTTCGGGCCAACCCAATGGTCTGGGTATGGCTCCGGATGGTAGCGTTGGGGCTTATGGCAGCCCAGAACAATTCCTGCCTACAACCAGTTTTGTAAATAGTAACACAAGTGGCAGTACCTGGTCTTTGCAACTCGGGTTAAGATACAACTTCAAATAGCCTATTGGTAATGATTTATTAATATACCCTTAATAGGTGCATAACATTACGGATTGAACTTTACCAAAAATAAATATAAAATATGAAAAAAATAGTACTACTTCCCTTGTTAGCCATTTCTTGTTTAACTGTAAAAGCTCAGGATTCAACGAGTCTTTACCAGAATTTTAATAATTGCGATAGTATTATCGACTTAGGTGGCACAGAAAATCACTTTCCTCCCGGGTGGAGTGCATACAGTGTTATCGGCCAGCAGGACTGGAAATGCGAGACTGCATATGGTGTTGGCAATTCACCTTGCATGCATATTAACGGATACCAGGCTGGAGCTTCAAATGATGACGAAAACTGGCTTATGACTCCAGTTTTAGATCTTCATGCTTATGCAGCAAGTGTTTACCTCAATTTTGCGGCTACTTATTACTATGCTGGCGATTCGTTGCATGTTATGGTTTCACATGACTATGTACCAGGGCCCGCACCTTTCAATAACCCCGATTCATCTATTTACCATTGGGTCGAGCTTACCCACACAGGCGTAATGCTTTATGACACGTTCTACAAAGAAACAGGTGTTTTTGATAATTTTCAGTGCGACCTTACAGGCGAGAAATCAAGCCCATGTGTTATCGCGTTCAAGTATACCTCCAATACAATCAATGCCAGCGTTTGGGATTTAGATAGCGTTACAACCAGCGGTACCTTGACTAATGGCATTTCAAAATTAACCAATGAAAAATTACCGGTTCAGGTAAATGGTATTGGTTCATTTGATGATGTAAATGTGAGCTTTGATGTGGCTGCCGGAATTTATGAAATGAGCATTTATGATCTCGTTGGCAAGGAATTGTACAACACGAATATACAGGCGCATGGTGGTAACGAAATAATACATATCACTGATGCCAAACTGAGGAATGGCATGTACCTTTTACGGATTCATGATAATGCCAGTACCGGCGTTACCAAGTTCATCGTTCAATAAGATATAAAATGGTTCAAATTAAAAATCCCGCTTTTGCGGGATTTTTAATTTCAGGCAATAGCATATCAACTGCACTATTATCAGCTCTATTTCTCAACAACAGCTATTATGTTTTGCGTAAAAATACCTTTGGGGTTTCCGGTCTCCACCATCTTCCAGAATTTTGTTTTGAGTACCATTAACTTCCACAGCACAAAGCGCACCGACGATACAAAACCATAAGGTATCGGCCCGGTAGGAAAGCAGCTTGACCCTTTAAATCCTGTATTGAGTATAACCTGGTTGATCGAGCTTTCTGTATAGGCCATTTCATGGGTGTAATCGCCGTAGAAAACGCTGGTAAAAAAAAGACCCTGGCCGTTGGGCACCTGCATGATAAACCTGCCGCCGTCGTTCAGATTGCTGTTTACCAACGCAAGTATCTCAAACACTTCGTCTCTGGTAAAATGCTCGATCACATCCTTGGCAATAATAACATCGTATTTGTTTTTGTTCTCGGAAAGGTAGCTCATAAGGTCCGCACACTGCAGATTGTTGATGCCCATGCTACGGCCTTTTTCCACTTGCTCGGCTGAGAAGTCAATGCCGCTGGCATTTTTATAGCCCATTTCCTGGAGGCAATAAACAAAATTACCATCGCCACAGCCGATATCCAGTATGCGCAACTCCCTATCCTGGGGTATGTGACGCGCATAATAGTGCTTCAACGCCGGGAAGTAAGCCCTGATGCGGGCCAGCGAATTCTCGCCATACAGGTTCTTGTTATGGTTGCTGATGTAATTATCGTAAATGATCTTTTTATACTTGTCCATACATCATAATAATTTGAGCCGCTCAATGATGACCTTCGCCCGGGCGTCCAGCGAATGATCCGCCAGCGCGCGTTTATGCCCCGCCAGCCGGATGCGCTCCCTGCCGGCATCGTCCTTCATAAATTCAGCCACTTTTGAAACGAGTTCATCCGGCCCATCGAAAAAAGCAGCTTCTTCGTTCTCTTTATAATACAGCACCGATTCTTCATTTCGTTCATGCAGCATAAACCCGGATGCCGCCGGTATGTGGAACGTACGCGAAGTGATGAGATCGCCTGAAGAGGCGCCTGCCACCTGCTCAGATAGGATGCCGAGATTGATCTTAGAGCATTGTATCGCGAGAGCGTATAGGTCCCCCAAAACAGGCCGTCCCTGTATGGACGTTTTCAAAATAGTGTCCGCCTTGCCCCATTGGTCTCCCCATATCTTTAGTTTGATATCCGGCATTTTTTGCTTCAGGTGCGCCAGCCATTTTTCCTTCTTTGGAGACCAGTTGCCCACAAAAGAAGCATCGCAGCCAAAGATCGCGTATTCTTCATCGCTGAACACCAATTTCCGGTGGATGTCCGGATCAAAACCATGCGGGATAAAAAAAGCATTCTTCACGCCATACTTTGCCTCCAGGTCGCGGATACCGAATGTCTTTGTTGTGAACACCAGGTCATACATGGGTATTGCCTTTGGAATATTTGCGCCATGGGCGCTCATGCTCACATCCGGGTAAAACAGTACCAGTTTGCACTTGTGGCCGCGTGCAAACGAGAGTGTTTCTGTAGTAACGAACACACCTTTGTACACAAAGAGAATGTCAGGCCTGAATATTTCTATTTGCCTTTTAATGGCGCGGTTGAACTCATCTTCCTGCAGTGGCCTGATGATGCGTTCCAGTATCTTGGTCGACTTCTTCCTTGTTTGTAAACTAACAAAATAAAACTCATCCACAACTTCTATAAGGCATCCCTCGCGGCTCAAGGCGCGAAAAAGGCCACCGGCATTACTTCCCCTCCACAGAGGGCCGATGTTGAGTATTCGCATACTGGTCCGCAAATTTTTTCATCATTAAAAATACGATGTACGTAGAAAGCAGCGTTACTGCCACTTGCAGGTCCGAACCCATGGTACCAATGGCACACTGCAGCAGGTAGCCACCCCAGAGTGTGCCGGTAAGGTTGTACTGCGACTCGTTAAAACGCGATGCATTCCAGATCAGCGCCAAAAACATGCCAAATAGCACACACCCTATTACCACCCCCGCGTATCCAAAATCAAGATACAGTTCGCCTGGTATGGACATGTTCACACTGTTATTAGCGTGACCACTCTCCCCTACCGAGGCAACACCGATCTCCACAGCAAACCACGCACCAAGCTGAACCGTAGGCTTATCTGGCCACAATATCCTCGGCACCAGGGCGGCAACGAGCGGCAGCGACGCCCGGCCGTCGTAAAACCCGTTCTCTTTCGTTAGCCGGATAACATTCGTCATCTGCGCCACGTCGGAGCTTCGTTCAAGAGCCGAGCCGCTCTTCTCCTCTTCAGTTTCCAGGTACTTGATGCCGCCGGAATTCTCATCCTGCACAGGGGCCTGGAATGCGGTAATAAAGTGCGCCCTGTTACCCCCAAGGGTTTGAAAGAATGCAGAAAATACGCCGAAGATCACAAGAACAGGGATAATGCGGTAGCTGAATAGGAACTTGAGCTCGCCCTTGCCAATAAAGTACCCCAGGAACAGTGTCGCTGCCGGAAGTATAAGATCTATCCTGATGTATGAGTTCAGAAGTGCAAGCACAGTATTAATTACCGTAAGTATAATAGCGTAGGTACCGTAACGGGTGCTCTTTTCCGTAACCCATAGCCGGCCATAAAACAATATGCCTACTATACCAAACAGCAGCAGGATCTTCTCAAACCCTCCGGCGATAAAGCTCAGGTTGATACCATTACCCGTAAAGTTCAGCACCATCATGCCCATGATGAAGTAGAAGACGTTGTCGAGGGCTCTTTTATCACTTACTATTACATCTATGGGCGGCAGGCTTCTTTTCTTAAATAATTCATACCCTATAAAAATGAAACAATTGCCCAGCGCCCATAACAAGCTAGCTTCATCTATATACCGTTCGTCGATGTAATTATAGATATGAAGCACATCCTCACCCGTGCCAAACTCCTTAACCTTCTGGATAAAGATAAAATTGGCAAATGTGGCGATCATCACACCAACATTATAGATGAGGATGAGCGTAACCGAGGTTTTGAGATCCTTAAGGTCAACTATTATACTGGTGAGGCAGTGAAATATCAGTACACCGCAAATCACCTCACCGGGAAATACTTGCGAAAAAACCAGGTAAATAATTAAAAAGAAAATATGCCTGCCCACTAAATATTATTTGAATTATACTCCACAATAATCAATATCGCCAAGCCCTAAAATTAGGTTTTTTAAAGTTAATACCAATATCATGGAGCACACGGTCCTGACAGGCTCCCCATGGAAAAACAGCCGCGTGATCAATCAAACATATTCCACTTGGGCTTCGGGCCGGGTATTGTGGGCTCGCTGGGCATGGATGGAGCAGAAGGTGCAGAAGGGGCCGAGGGCGCTGAGGGCATAGAAGGCGCTGAAGGTGCCGATGGAGCAGACGGCGCAGATGGTGCAGAAGGCACAGACGGTGCCGATGGTGTTGACGGTGCCGATGGTGCAGACGGTTCGGAATCAAACATATTCCATTTAGGCTTTGGCCTTGGCACGGCTGGCTCACTGGGTACTGAAGGCGCCGACGGTGTAGCGGGAGCTGATGGCGTAGATGGTCCGGAAGGAGTGGACGGCATACCGGGCTTCTGTAGCTCATATGGGCTGCTCTGCGCAGGCTCATGTGGCTTCACGTTACCGCTTACAAAGTCCGGGAGTCTTATCTTTTGGGAATGGAGAATGCCATTTTGCAGCCAGCATTTAATAGCAAAATTTTTATCCTCATCTTCCATTATAAAATATTCGATAGGGCCAAAGAACTCACGAAGTTGCCCCATATCGCAAGACGGAAGAAAGATGCGCAAGACCCTGGGGTCATAAAAGCGAAAGTAGAGCTGCTGATGGTCTTCGGTACCTACGATCAGAAACCTGCGGAAATGCTTGTGCAACTCGTCCATCGGATAGGCCGACTTTATCATTACGCCCCACGAATCGCCCCACCCTTTAGCCATATACCAATTGATAAAATCAGTCTTGTATTGAAAAAGGAAAATGTATGGGGCAACTACAGCCAGCGACTCCTCACTACGGCCCCGGTAAAGAGAGTCGTGAGTTGGGTTCAGCTCTTTTGCCTCCTCGATCCCATTTCCCATTCGGGCGGCATCAAGAAGTATATATGTGATCTGGCTGAGCATGTAGTACTACTATTCGAAAATCTCGATTAAAAATAATACAAGAAAATTAAAAAAAATAAATTAATGTTAGAAACACCCGATAGAACGGGCATTTTAATCAAATGTGGCACCGACTCCGTACGCTACAATACATTCAAGAGCAACGTTATAGCCCCGACCTTTTAAGCACACGCTCGATCAGCGGGCAACTAAGATCGTTGGTCAGGCTTTTGCTTTTTTGAACGCCCACTTTTTCTCACCAACCTTCAGCGTTTCCAGCAAGATATTGAATGCACGCCTGTTGATAGCCCAGGCTCCCATGTCTGTCTTTTCTGATGGGCTCACCAGGGCCACGAGCACCATCGCACCCTTTTCAATGATCACTACACACGAAATTTCGCAGGCTGCACCATGCATTTTCCCACTGGTGAAAACGGTGTACGCCTGCTCGTAAGCGCTCGATGGCTCTTTCTTCAGCAATTTCTCCGTTATCCCCAGGCCATTTTGCTTCAGCCTGGAACAATAGAATTTAAAGAAGTCCTGCGCCGTAGGAAAAGCATTTGGTGGAACAGAACAAAACGATATATGCCCCAGCGTCTTATCCTTATTTTTATTCAGAAAGAAAACAGCGTTCCCACGTGGAGGCGGCGTCGGGTCGGTTTCCGACAGCCAGGAAGCCGGAAATGAAAACTGAATCGGGACCGGCTTGGGTTCGCCGAAGTAATATGTCTTCATCTTCTCCGCATACCTGTCTTGCGATGGGTGCAGCAATTTGAACGTAGCTACTGCTATGAAAAACTCGTCGGCAGTTTCTTTGTTATATTTTCCGGAATCTACAGAACAGCTGATCACAAATATTCTATTGCCATCCTTTATGCCCACGGTCCTGGTGATACTCTTCGTTCCCTCTGCTTCGGTCTCACACAAATAATCGCCGACTACACCGTAGTCCGAAGGGAATTCCCGCTTTTTTAATACAGTGCTGTGGTTTGCACTCAGTATGATCTTCACATAGTCGGTAGGATGTACTTCCCGCGGGGTCAGGTAAGCGGTGATCAATATTTCTGCACTTGACGCCGCCTTGCGGTATAAACCGATTACCGCAGCCGGATCATCCATTGTGGGAATCCGCTGCGGGATGTCCTCCTTTTGCCAGCTTTTACTAATAACCAAACTAAAATGGTAGGTGCTACCCGGCGTCAGCTCATTGATCTTATTGACAAAATTATTTTCAATATCCTTTTGTGAATACGCAGATTTTACCGGGAAGTATATATCGTCAGCCATTATTAAAATGAATATTAACTATCGTTCTTTCCAAAACTAAATTTTAACGACAAATCTACGCCCACACCCAATTTACCACCCAGGTGGCCGCCCACTTCATAACGATCATCTTCGCCACTTCCCGCCGATATGCCGGCATCGGCGCCCACGCCCACACCCGCACCCACACCTACAGTTAAATTAAAATTCCAGTCAGTAAGCGGGATCGGGATCTTCTTCACCGTTCCTTCAACAGATGCGTTGACTACATCTGCACTTACATTAAATCCTGAAGCGATCGTGTTATCCAAAGTATCTATGGAAGCCTGTGCCCCGCCAACATTAGTGTCCAGCACTACGCTTCCCAGCGGGTTATTAATTATGCTGCCCTTCAGGTCCAGAATAGCCGCTTCTACGCCTGCGCCGCTATCGCCCAGTTTCCCTTTTATGTAGCCAGCCTTACCCTCTATCTTACCGCCAAGCAGGGAGAACTTATCCAGGCCCGCTTCCGCAGTATCTGCCGTGGTATCATGAAACAATGGAGTGTTCTTCGCCGCGGGAGCCGCAGCCGTTGGGGTGGGAACAACTGGGCAGAATGGAACCCCGTCGTCCGCAGCTTGCTTCATGGTTGCCACCTGGGCCATCTGGGCCCTTACAGCTGGCGGCATAGTACCCATGAGATCCACTATGATGTTCACCGGCATTGGCCCCAAACCACCGCCGCCGCCGCCACCAGCCTCACCTATAAGCACCGTAGGGCAGCCAAGCGTGATGGTACCCCCATGAGCGCACGAATCGCCCATGCGGGCTGCCGGCTTACCACAAATGAGTACACCTACAGAGCCCAGTATAATAGTATCGGGCGGGCCTACACACACACACATATCACCCATTACCGATGCCGGCATACCACCTATAAGCACTGTGGGCGCACCGGGACCGGTGATGGGTCCGCCAACGTGCGGAATAGGCGGCACGCCCGGTGTCACCATCGGGCATACATGCATATCTCCTATTCGTGCCGCGGGCTGTCCCATGCGTTATTCGTGAGGCTAAGTTGAAGGTTCGTGATTGGTGAAATTAGGCAAATAATCAGAAAAAAAGTGAATGATTACTCAAAAAAAATAGCTGCTGCAGCTGCGTTATACATGGGGTGCAGGAGGCAGTTATCAGTCAGCAGTTGGCAGGAGGCAGTTGGCAGTTTGCAGTGCCGGGTTTCCGATCATCGGGTTTGTTCATGGTTTACCTGTTATACATTTCGTTGTTTGTGCTGCAACCAAAATGTCACAGTTTTTCATTGCGCCGCCGCTAAAGGCATGGAGAATGAGAGAAAAAAGTTTGCGCAGGTTTTTGTTGGTTATCAATGAATTGTGCTAAAAAAATATCACAAAAATGTCACAGAAATATCACAGAAATATCACAGTGTTTTTCGATGATTTTGCTGAGCGCGCATAAGTTCTGTTGTTATTTATATCTGCGAATTCTTTTCTTATAATTACGCCTCCAATGTTTTCAATGCCCCATTTGCGAATAAATAAAAAATGTGGCGATATGGGGCATTGGGTAATTGCAAATTATTGGTTTTTAGCTTTTTATGTATTGGCCCATGTCCCAGTTGCGCCCCAGGTGGGGCATCGGCCTGACCCTTGATTACCTGATTGCCGTGATTAATTTGATTACTACGCGCTTAAGTGCGAAGAAGATAAAATGAACCTACCGGGCGAGCGTAAAACGGTCTTTTACGGACCACCCTCCGCCGCCCAAACGGCTTTGGCGGGACCAAAGTTAGGGTGTGAAATGATGGGTGGCAAATAAAGATGTCCACAAAATTGTCTGAATCAGAATTGGCCAGAACCTGCCTGTCGGCTGTCAAGTTTAAGAATTGGCAGAATTAGATGTTATTGCCCCTTCGGCCCTTCGGCAAGCTCAGGGCAGGCTTAGCTCAGGGCAGGCTGTGGGCAGCAACGGCTTTGTAGTATTTATGAGTTCACCTATCATTCGGCGCCCCTAGCGGGAACTACCTATTCGCCAAAAATTAGCTCGCCTGGTGTGGGATGCTTTTAGAAATGTGCAGCGCGAACTAAGCGGAGTTTTGTACATTTATTTTGAAAAACAGACACTATGAAAAGGGAACAGATATTGCATTTACTGGAACAATTTGAAAATGCCTGTTATGAATATAAGGGTATAGAATGCTGGAGCGCAAGAGAACTGCAGGTTATATTGGGCTATGCCAAATGGGATAATTTTGTCAAGGTAATTGAT
Source organism: uncultured Bacteroidota bacterium (assembly GCA_903905065.1). Taxonomy (GTDB): domain Bacteria; phylum Bacteroidota; class Bacteroidia; order Chitinophagales; family Chitinophagaceae; genus Nemorincola. The sequence goes on from CAIVEW010000034.1 coordinate 33,800, forward strand.
AAAGCTAAAATAGCCTGCGAAACCAGTGGCATGGCGGTTTCTGACCATTTTCCCGATATCGGGAAAATGGTGGAGATAGGTAGTGGCTCGCAAAGGGAAGTTGCGAATATAGCATTAACCCGGTATGCCAGCTACCTGATTGCGCAAAACGGTGATGCAGCTAAGCCGGAGATAGCTTTTGCGCAAACTTATTTTGCGGTGCAGACACGCAAACAAGAAATCATTGAGCAACGATTGTTAGACGTTGCTCGGGTTACCGCCAGGGAGAAACTATCTAAGTCTGAAAAGAAGTTATCAGGGATCATTTATGAGCGCGGTGTCGATGATAAGGGATTTGCGGTAATTCGCTCGCAGGGCGATAAAGCATTGTTTGGCGGATTCAGCACACAGGAAATGAAACGTAAACTGACCGTGCCCGAGAATAAACCACTTGCTGATTTTCTGCCCACCCTTGTAATAAAGGCTAAAGATTTCGCAACCGAGTTAACGAGCCATAATGTAGTGGAGAAAGACCTGCACGGAGAACGCGCCATCTCTAAAGAGCATGTGGACAATAACCTTGCGGTACGGAAAATGCTGCATGAAAGAGGTGTAAAGCCTGAAACATTGCCGGCCGCGGAAGATACAAGCAAAGTAAAACGCAAACTCGAAACGGAAGAAAGAAATGTGGTGAAGGATGCGAAGAATGCGAGAAAGTGAATACCCATGTTATACCCCCTTTCGGCTGGGCTCAGGGCCAGCTATAGGTGGCTGTCCGTTTATAGTAATAATAAATCGCCACAAAAAACAGCTCCCCTGTAGCTGGCGGTACCTAATCATGCTTTCGAGTAATAAGGCTGAAAGAGCGCACCTAAATTTCCATATTCCCTCTGAAGATAGATTTGTTACCTTAGCGTGAGATATATACGAAGTGGGCAATCATGAGTGACAACCAAGATATAATAGATGCGCTAAAACAATTTAGAAACGAAAGGGATTGGGAGCAATTTCATAACCCAAAGGATCTAGCCATAGCTCTAAGCATCGAAGCTAATGAATTGCTGGAACTGTTTCTCTGGAAAAATGCAGAGGAAGCAAACAGAGAAAAAGTAAAAGAAGAGTTGGCCGATGTTTTAGCATTCGCATTTCTTCTCGCTGATAAATATCAATGTGGTGTAAAAGAAATAGTTCTTGATAAGATCAAAAAAAATGGAGAAAAATATCCTGTCGATAAGGCAAAAGGAACTGCAAAGAAATACAATGAACTATGAGTTTAAGTAATGCATTTGAAGTTCGGAGATACGATTTTAATTCCCACCTGTTTAATGAGTTTCAAAATTTACATTATGCGAAAGACCTTTGGCCGGTTGTCTACATTTTAAGTGATGGTAAAATAAAAAGGGCATATGTAGGAGAAACTACAGATGCATTTGCCAGGATGAACAGCCACTTGAAAAACAATGACAAAAACAGGCTGACAGCAGTCCATTTAATTACTAGTGACAAGTTTAATAAATCAGCTACACTTGATATTGAGTCGAATTTGATAAAATATATTTCAGGTGATGGTCAGTATGATTTAATAAACGGGAATATCGGTCTAGCCAATCATAACTACTATCAAAAAAAAGCGGTTTACTGGGAGATTTTTACATCAATTTGGGACAAACTGAGATCTGAAGGGGTAGCCAAACATTCAATTGATTACATCAATAACTCCGATCTATTCAAATATTCTCCCTACAAGAGTTTATCTAGTGAGCAAAGGAGCGGCTTGTTAGTTATCATTAAGAATTTATTGAGAGGTGATTTTAAAACGGTTATTGTAAATGGTGGCGCAGGAACCGGTAAAACAATTTTGGCAGTTTTTTTATTTAAGCTACTTAATTCTAATCTTGAAGATTTCAATTTCAAAGAATTTGCAGAGGACGAAACCGAATTCATACAACTAATCAAAGAACTAAAGCTTAAGTACCCCAGCCCCAAAATGGCACTGGTAGTGCCGATGACTTCGTTTAGAAATACTTTAAAAAAAGTGTTTAAAAACGTCAAAGGCTTAAACCATAGTATGGTAATTGGGCCTTCTGAAATTGCTAATGATAAATTTGATATTGTTGTGGTAGATGAATCGCACCGATTGAGACGAAGAGTCAATCTCGGAAGCTACTTCCACGCGTTCGACAGCGCATGCAAGAAATTGGATTTAGATAAAAATAGTTGCAGTGAATTGGATTGGATAGTTAAGCAGTCCGAAAATGCAATTTTATTTTATGATGAAAATCAATCCATCAAACCATCTGATGTTCAAAAAGCAGACTTTAATAAATTGAAGTTCCAAAAAACAACCAAGGTAGAGTATCTAAAGTCTCAATTCAGAGTAAAAGGTGGGAATGATTATGTCGGATATATTGATAAACTACTGGGCTGTTCGGTAACACCTAATAGTGCGAAATTTAAGAATCAAGAATACGAATTTTTGCTTTTCGATTCGATAGAAGATATTGTGCGTGAGATCAAATCCAGGAATGAAGAAAGTGGACTCTCTCGGCTAATTGCAGGTTATTCATGGAAATGGATATCTAAGAATGATAAAAAGAAGTTTGACATTAAGATCGACAATATCGACTTAATGTGGAACAATAAAAGTGATGACTGGATAAATCCAGATAACTCGGTAAATGAAGTCGGTTGTATACACACTACTCAAGGGTATGATCTAAATTATGCAGGGATAATTTTCGGGAAAGAAATATCCTATGATAAAACGAAGGATGAAATAGTTATTTTAAAGGAGAATTATTTTGACATAAATGGGAAGAACTCAATAAAAGATCCTTCGGAATTAAAAGCGTTTATACTAAACATTTACAGGACGATAATGCTGCGAGGTATCAAAGGCACTTACGTTTACGCCTGTGATAAATCTCTTAGGGAATATTTCACAAAACATATTATGCCGTACAAGACAGAAAAAATCATAGCACTTTTACCTAGCGATAATGTTATCCCGTTTGAAAACTCAATTCCCGTTTATGATTTAAAAGCTGCGGCAGGTAATTTTAGTGATTTGCAAATTGTTGATGAAAATATTAATGACTTTCAGTGGGTAGAAATACCTTCAAGATATAAACCAACAAAAGATTTTTTTGCTTGTACTGTCGTAGGAGAATCGATGAATAAAATTATTCCGAGTGGTTCCGTTTGTTTATTTCGAAAATATTCCGGTGGTTCCAGAAATGGTAAAATTGTATTAGTGGCGCATACCGATATTCAGGACCCTGATTTCGGTTCAGGTTATACGGTAAAGGAGTACCACAGTAAAAAGAAAAGTGAAAATGATCAATGGGAGCATGAGTCAATTACATTGAAACCCTTATCCTACAATTCAGAATATGAACCTATTGAAATTACCGGAGACGAATCAGTCAATTTGAAAGTAGTCGGTATTTTTGAAATGGTTTTATAAGAAACGGGGAGGGCAAGGAAACTTAACTTTCTTAACCTGACTTCAGCGCACTATTTTTTTTATCACCCTACTTCGGTAGCCTTCTTTGAAGGAAAGGGGAGAGTTTTTCCTGTGGAAGTTTTTTCTATCGCCTCGAAAAGTTGCTGAATAGAATCACAATTGTACGCTGGTGCCAATCCTTCGGCAAGCTCGGAAGGCTCAGTAATGAACTGAACGTACAAGTGTGCGACGCAACGGAAGGTGATAGTAGCACCATTGTTTGGGCCCTCCTCCGCTAAAGCTACGGCGGGCAATGCCCGAAAAAATTCTTCGGTATTTGTTATACGCTTATTGGCATTGTCTATTCTGTGCATACATTTTTAGTGCGTGTATCAGAAGGTTTCAACAAAAACGGGGAATAAATGAAAGCTACGGCCGCCGTTCCCCTACGCTCACGGAGAGCGGCTAGATTTGACGTTTCGCATTAATAATTTACATAACTTTGCGAACATTTTTAACATAACTACATATGAGCACGATGACTCGTTCGAAAATTGACTTTAAGCTGCCTTACAAAGTGAAGGACATTACCCTGGCGGAATGGGGACGTAAAGAGATAAGACTGGCGGAAGCGGAAATGCCGGGCCTGATGGCCATTCGCGCAGAGTATGGCCCCAGCCAACCGCTGAAAGGCGCGCGCATAGCGGGTTGCCTGCACATGACCATTCAGACTGCGGTGCTGATAGAAACACTGACTGCGCTGGGCGCTGAGGTGCGCTGGAGCTCGTGCAACATCTTCTCTACCCAAGACCACGCTGCAGCGGCGATAGCAGCAGCAGGTATAGGCGTATTTGCCTGGAAAGGCCAAAGCCTGGCTGATGCCGACTGGTGCATAGAGCAGACTTTATTCTTCGGCAGCGAAGACAAGCCGCTGAACATGATTCTTGACGACGGCGGTGACCTCACCAACATAGTTCTGGACCACTACACAGAGCTGATACAGCACATAAAGGGCCTGAGCGAAGAAACAACTACCGGCGTACACCGCCTGTATGAGCGTATGGCTAAGGGCACGCTGCCCATGCCGGCGATCAATGTGAACGACTCGGTGACCAAATCTAAGTTTGACAACAAATATGGTTGCCAGGAAAGCCTGGTGGATGCTATCCGCCGCGCTACCGATGTGATGATGGCTGGTAAAGTGGCTGTTGTAGGCGGTTATGGCGACGTAGGAAAAGGTTCTGCATTGTCGCTGCGTGGCGCCGGCGCCCGCGTGATGGTGACGGAAATAGACCCGATCTGCGCGCTGCAGGCTGCTATGGACGGTTTTGAAGTTAAACGTATGATAGATGCGGTGAAAGAAGCAGACATCATCGTTACCGCATCCGGCTGCCGCGACCTCATCACAGAAAAGCACTTCCGCGCGATGAAGGACAAGGCGATCGTTTGTAACATAGGCCACTTCGATATAGAAATAGACATGGCATGGCTGAATGGCGCTTATGGCAACACCAAGGATACCATCAAGCCACAGGTAGACCTCTATAACATAGACGGCAAGGAAGTGATAGTACTGGCTGAAGGCCGCCTGGTGAACCTGGGTTGCGCTACAGGCCATCCTAGCTTCGTAATGAGCAACTCATTCAGCAACCAGACACTGGCACAGATAGAACTGTGGCAGAACCACAGCAAGTATGAGAACAAAGTATACGTTCTGCCTAAGCACCTGGACGAGAAGGTAGCACGCCTGCACCTTGCAAAGGTGGGCGCTCAGCTGGAAGAGCTCAGCGATGCACAGAGCGAATACCTGGGCATACCTAAGGAAGGGCCTTACAAGGCGGAAATGTACCGTTACTAAGTCGATAGTCGTGAGTCGTAAGTCTTGCGAGTAGATAATAGATTGAGGGCCCGCGTTGCGGGCCCTCGGTAATTTATGGGGCGTGGCATCGGTGAGGAAACAGCCCGAAGCGAGTAGAGACGCCATGCATGGCGTCTCTACAAAATATAGGCAATGACAAACGCGGGCTATGCAACCTTGATGTCCTTTTTGGGGAGGGCGCTGTAGAGGCTGTTGAGGAGGCCGCTCTTTATGGATTGCGATTTGTGCACATCACTGATCCATACCTGCAGGGTTATGTTCATCGACTGGCCGGTGACACCCACCAGCAGTATCTCGGGGGGTATGGTCATCACTACGTGTTCGTCCTTGGCCAGCACTTCCATAATGGCTGCCTGCACCTCTTCGAACGAAAGCGTGGAAACGAGCGCCAGCGGGATTTCTATACGTACGTTGTCGTTGCGCAGGGTCCAGTTGATGACACGGCCGGAGAGGAGGTCGGCATTGGGCATGATGATCTCGGCGCCTTCTTCCATCACTATCTTGCTGGAGCGTATACCGATGTCGAGTACCCTCCCCTTCTTGTCGCCCAGTTCTATGAAGTCGCCAATGCGGAAGGGCTGCTCGAAGATGAGGATGACGCCGGACACGAGGTTGTTGACAATGCTCTGCAAGCCCAGGCCAATGCCTACACCCAATGCGCCGAGTACTATGGTGATCTTGTCCATAGGTATGCCGGAGGCCGCAACCGCTATCAGGAAGCCGATGACGATGAGCACCAGCCGCGTCATAGCCAGGCGGGAGCCATTCTTCTTCACCTCGGGGTCCCAGGTGGCATCTGCCTTGCCATAGAGTGCGCCCACGCCTTGCTGCAGCATGTTGGATATGTAGATGATGGCCAGGAATAGCAGTATGTTCCCAATCTGGAAGGTGGTGCTGCCTATCTTCCGCTCGCTGGTGAGGAAGTCGAAGATATGGGTGAAGAGGAAGTTGTAGAGGTTGAGGCTCACCGAGAAAACGATGACCCAGATAACTATAGAAACCGCAATCACGGCTTTTCTTACCAGGTTTTCTATTTTCTCGAAGTTGAGCTTCGCCGCCATGCCACCCTTCATTTTGTTTACCATGGTCTGCAGTTCGAATGCCTCTATGATTATTTGGATAAAGATGGAGAGGCCTATGACCTGGGTGAGCCCATAGATAGCAGTAACCCCGAAGATCTTGGCCAGGCTGAGCCTGCCGAAAAGATTGCAGATAGCGGCGGTGAGATTGAGCAGCACATAAATACCTGACACAACCTTTATCATCAGCGAGAAAGTGAGGGTATTCCGCCGCAGTGTCCGGAACCAAAGAATGCCAAAGGCAACTGAAATAAGATTTAATGTGAGCAGAAATACACGGAAGCCAAGATCGGGCGTGAGGGTGGCCGCCGTGATGGAAAAGATAAAGTAGAGTGCCCCTATTGCGAGCCAGTAATAGAACAGTTTACGTGGCCATGCCTTCCAGAGAATGGCGGTGAGCGCAACAACAAGCAACATCTCCATCATAGCTACATAAGCAGTAGGAGGGTGCAGGTCAAAGAACGGAGCAACATTGAATAACACAACAAGGGTGACCAATATGGGCACTTTCTTAATAAAGTAGAATGACCGCTGGTGCACTGTGGCAATGCTGCCGCCTTTTTCTATTCTTGTGAAATTCCGGAATATCCACAGCAGGAACAGCAGCCCGGCAAAGAGCAGCCATAGCTGGTCGCTTACGTTTCGGCGGAAGTAGTAGTTGAGTATTTTTCGCTGGCCGTGGTAGGAGCGTTTTGCCAATTGGTCGGTCTGTGCATTATCACCAATGGTTTTGCTGTTAATGTTCCAGAGGTAATCGTACTCCTTGCCCATGGACCGGCTGCTTACTTTCTTAAGCAGGTCGTGGCTTTTGTTTTGCAGGTCTATGGTAGTGAAATACTCGTTTGAGACGCTGCCTTGCAACTGGTTGATGCGGGAAAGATTGTCACTGATGGCTTTCTTTGCCAGGCCCCACTTGCTCTTCAGGTCGTTGATCTCATTTATATAAATGCTTCTGAAGGAAGAGTCTCGCAGTATCTGGTGGAGCAGGCTGTCGCGCTTAAAGGCTCCCATTTCGTTGCTCATTTCCACAAGCTCCTTGTCATATTTGAACAGTTGTGTTCGCCAGTCGGTGAGCTGGCCCTGGAGGCTGGTGAGCAGCAGATCGAACATCTGGAGGTTCTTTACATCCAGGACGCTGTTATAGATAGACAGGTTCTCGTCGATGATGTCTATGTTGGAATCTATTTCGGGAAGGTTGTCTACAATATCGCTGGTGCTGAAACCAACAGTGGTGGCATTGAGTATGCGGTTGAGCGTATTATGTACGTTCTCTATCTTATTGAGAATACTGTCAAGGCCTATTTCGTTAAGGGCGCTATCGGTAAGCACCAACGCATGCTTTTCCGCAACCGACTTCCTGAAACGCACGGTATCCCTGACATGGCGGGCATTAGCGCTAAGCGCGAAAAGCGCCAGCAATGTGAACAAAAGAAAGAACCGAAACTTCATAATACAGAGGTTTTTATAAAACACAATGAAAACATTATGCCGGGACTAAGGATGTTTATCTCGATCTGTGCTTCCTGATATAAATGACTATACATACCAGCAGTAAGGCGCTGGCTATCCACGATCCCACCATTGCCGCGTTGGCATAAGGGAAGCCATAACTCCTGGCCATGGCGAGATATATGGCACACAACAACCACACCGCGATAACTATTATTATAATGGACTTATTCATGGTAATAAAGATAATGATTCCCCGCAGGTGCTGCAACAATAAAAAAACGTTATCCTGCTATTCAAGAATACTTGAGGTGATGAATATCAGCATTTGATAGTTTTGCAGTGCATAATTTTACAAAAAACACATACCATATGAAAGCAAACATTGGCATCAACGATGCACACCTGCTGGGAACAGCAACACTACTGAATGTATTACTCGCAGATGAGTTCACGCTCTACGCCAAGACCCGGAACTACCACTGGAATGTGGCAGGCCCCAGTTTTATGGAGATGCACAAATTTTTTGAAGGCCAGTATGAAGAGCTGGATGAGATCATGGACGAAGTAGCCGAGCGTGTTCGCATGCTGGGCCATTATTCCCTGGGCTCTCTGAATGCCTTTGCGAAGGCTACCCGCCTCACTGAAGGGCAGGATGAAAGTAATACCATGAAGATGATCCAAAGCCTGCTTAATGATCACGAGACTATCATCCGCGCATGCAGGAATGATATCAATACGGTGCAAGACCAGTATAAGGACGCAGGTACGGCTGACTTCATTACCGGTGTGATGAAGAGCCATGAGAAAATGGCGTGGATGCTGAGGGCGTATTTGAGGTAGATACTGCTAAGTTAAAAGTAAGAAGTAAAAACCTAAAAGTTGTGGCGTCGGCACTTAGCGGTGCTCGCTTTAATGTGTTGGGGCTTAAAACCGCTCCTTTGTTATGTACATTTCACGCAAAGGGCGCAAAGAAGCTTGTCGATTTGCAAAAAACGCAAAGGGCGCAAAGACTGCAACGATAAGTTGCGATATTTAGATGGTATAGTCCGGGAAGATGTGACACACCGAACCTCCTTCGCGGCAGCCTCGCTAAAGCTATGACTGCTGAAAGAAAAAAGCTACGGCGGTTGACAAAGGAGTGCCACATCTGTTTTAGCTAAATAAGAATTCGATATCGTCTCTCGTAAGGCGGCGCTGGAAGGCGCTGTCGTCAGATACAAGGTCTGCGGCGAGGGCGCGTTTGCGCTCCTGGAGCTGTAGCATCTTTTCTTCAAGGGTATCTTTACAGATGAGACGGTATGCGAAAATGTTTTTGGTCTGGCCGATACGGTGGGTACGGTCGATGGCTTGCTGCTCTACGGCGGGGTTCCACCAAGGATCAACGATATACACATAGTCGGCCGCGGTGAGGTTAAGGCCTATACCACCTGCCTTGAGCGATATGAGGAATACACGGCACTCGTGATTGTTCTGAAACTCCTGGATGGCTGCTTCCCGCTCATTTGAGGTGCTGCTGCCATCGAAGTATACGTGGCTAATGTTTTCTTCTTTCAGCTTCTCCCTTATCAGCGCCAGCATACCAAGGAACTGCGAGAATATAAGCACTTTATGGTCGCCGACATTCTCGGTTATCTCCCGAGACAACTCATCTAGCTTGATAGAATAGTTGTGGAAGCGCTCTTCCTCGTTCATAATGGCCGGTGAGTCGCATATCTGGCGGAGCTTGGTGAGGCCCTGCAATATGTGCATCTGGGATTTCTCTATGCCACGCTCTTCTATCATGCCTAGTATCTGCGAGCGGTATATGTTGCGATAAGACTCGTATATCTTGCGCTGCTCCGGCCCCATCTCGCAGTATAGTATCGTCTCTGTCTTTTCAGGCAAGTCTTTTGCGACCTGCTCCTTAGTGCGGCGCAGCAAGAAGGGATAAGTGAGCTTGCGCAATTGCTGCTTGACTTCATCTTCCCTGAACTTATCAATAGGCGTAGCAAACTCACTCATGAAAAACTCCCGGCTGCCCAGCATACCGGGATTGAGGAAGTTCATTTGCGCATAGAGGTCAAATGTGTTGTTCTGGACCGGGGTACCGCTAAGTGCAAGCCTGTTCTTACTGTTCAGCAGCAGAGAGGCTTTAGCCACCTGTGACTGTGGGTTCTTAATAGACTGCGATTCATCTAGCACCACGTAGTCGAACGGAATTTCTTTGAACGCCTTGATATCACTGCGCATAGTACCGTAGGTGGTGATAATGATATCAAAACCTTCGTAGGTGTTGATATCTGTACTCCTTTTAGGGCCGTGGTGTATGATGTGCGTGAGCTCAGGGGTAAACTTCTTTATTTCATTTTCCCAGTTGTACATCAGCGTTGTGGGACATACCACCATGTAACGCGCACCGGGATTGGAGTTTTTATAGTGCTGGAAGAAGGTAAGCGTCTGCACGGTCTTACCGAGACCCATGTCATCAGCAAGTATGCCGCCCCACCCTGCTTCATTTAAGAATATCAACCACTGAAAGCCAGCTAGCTGGTATGGGCGTAGAGTAGCCACCAGATGCTCCGGTGGGTTTATGGCGCTGTAATCGTTGGCGAGGATATTTTCGAGTTTGCCTCTCTTTACTTCCAGCTCCTTCTGCAGGGCATCTTCATCGATTTCAGCGAGCAACTCATCAAGTACACTAAAATGAAATTTCTTCAGCCTTATTTTGTTGCCCTTTGTCTCGCCCATTTTCAGGAGCAGGCTATACTTCTTCAGCCAGTCCTCGGGCAGCAGCCCTATGGAGCCGTCGCCAAGCTTCACAAAATTCTGGCGCTGTGCGAGGGCCTTTTTCACTTCAATAATAGACACGGCCTGGTCGCCGAATTTCAGCTCCACAGATGCATCGAACCAATCAATGCCACTACTCACCTGCACATGTGTCTCGGGCTTGTGCACATTCACACGAAGGTTCTTCAATCCTTCAAAGCCCAGCAGCTCCACGTTCCACTCGCGCATTAACTCTGTGAAACGGTAGAACCAGTTATTTGCCAGCACATTTGTTCCGGACAGGTAAAAGAACTGCTCCTTTTTATTGAACTCAAGATCGGTATGCAATGTTTGCAACAGCTCGAAATATTCATTTTCCACAGCCTCGTTGCGCTGCATGATCTTGACAATGCCATTGTGCGGCTGTATCACATCACCAAAATAACCGGGGCGTATCTCCACACCGTTGTACACAAATGCCGGCTGCAAAACCAATGATTGGTCGCGCTCTGTGAGGTACAAGCGATATCCAGGCCTGGCTTTGTACACATGCTCCACTAATTCCTCCGAAAAATGAACATGGACTTTATTACTCCAGCCCATTAATTTTTCCTGCAGGAAGTCAGGCCACTCTGCGGCAGGTATTTTCATACTGCCACCCGGGTGAAATATTTCGGCAAGCTGAACCTCCTGTATGCTGCCGAGGCTATAAATACGGTCTTCATACTGGAGTAAGCAACCGTTAAGCACTGTTACTTCTTTATGGGGTATTGCGCTGTTTTCAATTGTCCATTCTAGCGCAATGGTGTATACTTTACCTTCATTTTTTACAATAAGCTGGGGATGCACCGGCTTCTCGGCAAACGCAATCTGCTTCAACCCGGTTGAAGACAGCGGCTTTCCTTTTATCCTGGCATATACAAATGGGTAAGCCGAATATCGATCTAGTAATTTCTGATACTTTGGTAACAAGTATTCCCATGCCTGCTCTTTCACTTCGTCCTGCGGCACATCTTTCAGCAGGGTATCATAGTCATGAAGAAAATCACCGAAAGGAAGGTTCTTTTTCAAAAATTTCAACAGCTCATCGGGCAGAAATTTCCTGACCACAGGAAGCATATCGCGCTCTTCCTGCCGGTAGCGTGTAGGATTAATATATTGGCTTAACTCCAGTTTTTCTATGCTGCCAATCATCTTCCGTTCATCATCATCTACCGGTGCAGCAATCAATAACACATCCACGAACGGGAAGGTTTTGATCTGTGCATCTATAACAATACCTAACCGCTTTTCTTCGCGGACTGCAACCGCAGCCTCCACGGCCTGAACTTCAGGCACATGCTGCTTGGTTCCTATTTTTTTGATAGAGGTATCTAATACACGTAAGAAGGGCTTGTTGTTCTCGTAAGTAAATGTAAACTTGTCGGTAAGGTCATCTTTAAGACTATATCCGTATTGTTCGAGTAATTTATTTTTTTGCACGTCCCAGTTCTGTAGTGACTGAAAATGGTGCGCCCCAAATGTTTTAAGTACCTGTATGAACACCGCGGCCTTATGTGTACAAAGCGGATGGCTTTTTTCATCACAGTCGCACGAGGTGTCAAAATAACGCTCCTCATTCTGCTTTATAGTAACATTGTAAGTGCGGCCGTTTTCCGGTACTTTGGCTGCGATGCGGTCATTCTTGCTTATGTCGATGATCGCCTTATTTGAGGCTGCGAGGCGCTCGGCCTTATCCAGCGAATCAGCAGAAGTAAATATCTGCAGCATCTGCTTGGTGATCTGCCGCATCCGCACAACGGTATGCTTCTGATCGTAAGTGATGTTGGTATTCTCAAAAAAACCGCTTTGCAGGATGTCGTTGAGCTGGAACAAGCCGGCAACTTCGTGGCGGCAAATCTCACCCAGGTTGTAAGGACACTGGCAGCGCACCGACAGTTCGCTTGGCTGTAAATATTTATTGATGGTTACGGTGTAATAATTCTGGTACAGGTCGTTCCGAACGCGAAACCTGACCTGTTCCAGCAGATGATCTACATCCAGCATTTGCACGCCCGATGTGTAAAAAATCTTCTTACCACGCCTTATCACCTCTTCGGTGCCATGGTTGTAAACGTATCTCAGTATTGGGGGTAGCGACATTATCCTTTTCTCCTATCTTGTTACCGGGGTTTGAGCCCCTACCTTCGCAGAATCTGTGAGCCGGGAAATTCCCCTTCCAGTTCAAAAAAGGCAATCTACAAAAGTAGCGAAAAACGCACGTACAAAACGGGAGAGATGTATAAAAATATGTTAAGGGGTAATAACAAGAGAAGATGAGGAAGTAAGCGGCAATCGGACACCCTCTGTAAAACCGATCCCAAGCTGACGGCCTTTCGATAATTTATTCCTTTCGTTCGAACTTATATTTACCAAGTTTTAGAAGTGCGGCGATTAGCAGCAAACCTTTTCCAGCAGAATAATCGTTTGTCTTATAGAAACAATGGGCAATGTTATTTCTCAAATTCATTCCGTCTGAGGTAAAAAGAAACCTAAAAAGAGCAACATCGTCTTTTGGAATTAGAGCGTTTAACTTTTCATTATCCAGTAATTTTTCAAATGAAATTCTTTCTTCAGTTCCATTCTCTTTGATTTCTATTGTTTGGGCACCAATATTCCTGGAAAATTCCCGTAGCAGCCCTTCAAATTTTATGACTAATGAATCAATCGCCAGAATATATCCTTCATAGCTGCTTTTGTTGAGCTTGATGTCTATTTCTGATTGTAAAAAAAAACTCAATAAGGAGGGGGATAACAATTCTATCCAATTAAAACCTTCAATTTCGCCATCGGCATTTCGATAGGTAAAATTTTGCCCGTACCACGAATTATTTTGCAGAAACTCTATCAAAGAATGGTGAGATATTTTGTCGTTCTTAATTCCTTTTGAAAAAACCATCCACAACTGGCGAAGGGAAAAATTCTGAATATGGAGAAAGTAGGAATTGAGACCGCTTTTTTCACTGCCACTGACATTTTTGTTAATATCAAAAGTCACGACGTTAATTAAATCAAACATTACCGGACGAATAGCGCTCGTTAAAGCCTCAGCCTTTGGAAACATTCTGTCCGAATGTGTTATATACTCATAAATATCTTTGCTTTGACCTTTTTCAGTTAATTCATCTGTGAATTTATTTATTACGCTCCAATACTCTTGCAACCTTTGGTCAGTATGCTCTATTTTAACTGTTTTTAAATTTATATTTCGCTTTGCTTTCTCTGTCAAAACACTAACCTCTTCAATCATTTTTTTATTGCCTGCTTTTTGATAATGAGTTAATGCCTTCAGATAGAAATCGTGCACAACGAAATTTTCTTTCTGTTCCTTAGAATCTGCAACATAAAACTCGGCTAATTTATTATGATACGGTTTCGGAGAGATATTTAATTTGGGCGATAGCAAGATAAGCAATTGCAGATATTCCCTGGCGAGGTCTGGGAAAATAGAATTTTCGGTTACTTTATTTGAATAGTCAAAAAAAGTTTGAAGAACAACCTTTTCAATTTTTTTTCCTTCTTCCAAAATAAACTGCATGAGGGAATATTCTTTGTAGCCATTAATTTTTTTTGAACCTATAATTGAAATTAAATACTGCAAAACTTCTTCTTTTCTATGATTTACAGCTTGGCTTAGTATGAAGAGGCTATTAAAATAGCTCTGAAAAGCATGGTGCGATAAGTTGTCATCTGACGCGAACGAAACACTTTTAATAAATGCGAAATAATTGTCAATGGCTTTGTATGCGTAATTATTATGCTTATACTTACTTTCCCAAAGAAGATGATTATATTTTGCTTTATATTTTGGGTTTTCTACATTCTCAGCTCTCAATTTAATATATGCAAAATTATCGTCAAACAGAGCAAAATCGGGATACGTCTGACCAGTAGCCAAAGTCATTTTCGGTTTAATCTTACCGTTATTGATTATGAAATCTGTAAAAAATAATTCGTAGGAACAATGCGCTTTCAACTCAACATCGTCTATCTTATCTCGAAGATTTAAGACTTCATTCGATAATTTAAAGTCAAACAATAAACCTGTATCCTTTTCAAGATATTCATAATATTCCTGTGAATTTTCAAACATTGTTTCTACTTAAAAATGCGTAACCCAAAATTAGTGTATTTCATACACCATAAAGGAATTTAAATATTATTTGAGAAAACAATCTTTTAAATCTCACAGAAGGATATTCCTTCGCGAACTTTCGGCTAAAGCCCGCAAGTTGTTAGATTTCGATCCCCGGCCTGAAGGCCGGGGCTATTTGTAGACTCTCTTTCTTAAATAACGGCTATTCCTAAATTACACTACAGGCACAGGCTAACAATGTAGTACACCCCCGCGGCCAGCAAACCGCTTACCGGGATGGTGAGAATCCATGCCCAAAGGAGATTGATAGTGACGCCCCAGCGCACGGCAGAA
Organism: uncultured Bacteroidota bacterium; assembly: GCA_903905065.1. Classification (GTDB taxonomy): domain Bacteria; phylum Bacteroidota; class Bacteroidia; order Chitinophagales; family Chitinophagaceae; genus Nemorincola. The sequence continues at coordinate 48,847 of CAIVEW010000034.1, forward strand.
AGACGTTTTGTAGCTCCAACCCCTATTATGGAGCCGGTGATGGTATGTGTGGTACTCACCGGGATCTTCAGATTCTCGGTGAGGAATAGTGTGATGGCACCAGCCGTTTCGGCAGCTACACCCTCGAATGGGGTTACCTTGGTAATGCGGGTTCCCATTGTCTTTATGATCTTCCAGCCGCCGCTCATGGTGCCCAGGGCTATTGCCGAATAGCAGGTCAGTGGCACCCATACCGGCATCTCTGAGAAGGTGTGTATACTACCGCTGCTGATCAATGCAACAGTTATTATGCCCATTACTTTCTGCGCATCATTCCCCCCATGACCTATGCTGAAAGCTGCTGAGGACACCAATTGGAAACGTTTCAGGTAAAGCGTAGAGCGGGCTGTATTCAACGAACCGAGGAACATGGTAAATACACTCATGGCAGTAAGAATAAACCAAATGAGCAGCCATTTGAAGTTTTTCGTATCCAGTATGATATCGAAGAAAGGATTGCCCATATGCCCTTTCAGCTTCGTGGGGTCGGTTTCCATTGCTTTCGATATCAGTATTGACGTAATCACAATGACGAAAATGGAAATGACCTTCGGCAGCGGCCCCCTGCGGAATGAATAAATGAACCACAGTGAAATAATAAACGCCATGATCATGCCCATTAAGGGCGCCAAAACTATAAAGCTTACCGTTTTTATGATGGGCTCTGAGTTCACGGCATGAAAGCCCGCGTGCGCTATTGCCGCCCCTGCGAAACCGCCAATGAGTGTGTGCGAAGAACTGGAAGGGATGCCATACCACCACGTGAGCAAGTTCCATGAAATGGCCGCTATAAGGCCGGAAAGTATGACCGGCAACGTAATAAAGTCTTCTTTAACTGTTTTCGCAATTGTATTGGCTACGCCATGGTCCTTGAAGATGAAAAATGCTACAAAGTTGAAAAATGCGGCCCATACCACGGCCTGGAATGGCGTGAGGACTTTGGTAGATACAATTGTGGCTATTGAATTGGCTGCGTCATGGAAACCATTGATATAGTCGAATACAAGCGCCAGCACCAGGATGACAATAAGCAAAAGGGACATACCTGGGTATTAAGAGTATTTAATGATTATCGATTCCACTACGTTGGCAGCATCCTCGCATTTGTCGGTAACGGTTTCCAGCATCTGGTAAATATCCTTTTGCTTTATCAGCTCGACTGCGGTGATGTTAGACGAGAATAACTTAAGCATGGTGCTATCCAGCAGATCGTCTGCGTCATTCTCCAGGCTGTTGACCAGCACGGTGGCCTGGGTTATGGCGCGAAGGTCTTTCATATCCCTCAGCGCGTATACGCAGGTGTTTATGGCATCTATAGACCTGGAGATGATCTCCGCAAAAGCCGGCAGCGTATTGTACTTATCATCTATCTGATAGTTGACTATACGCTTCGCAGCTCCCCACAAATAGTCGGCAATATCATCGAGTGAGGTGGCGAGGTAGTGAATATCTTCCCGGTCGAGTGGGGTGATAAAATTGCGGCCAAGTTCTACAAAGATCCGGTGCGTGATCTCGTCATTTTTATGCTCAAAGGTTTCCAGTGTGCGCAGGATTGCATCCCTTTTGTAATGGCCCTCCTCCTTTAATGCCTTAGTAAAGGTTGCGCCCATTTGCACCAGGGAAGTAGACACTTCTTCAAATAAGCCGAAAAACACGCGGTCTTTGGGCAGAAAAAACTTCAATACCGAATCGAACCCCATAACAATTTCTTAATATTAAATTAACATTGCAAAACTATCCGCAATTGCCCAGCTTTAAAAATGGCAACGCAGACTTAATAATTTCTTAACATTGAAAATGTGATCGTCTTATCTAATTATCGATGAATACCATACGAATGTGCATTATGCACCATGTGTGGGGTGAGTAATGATCGGGGATATCCATTAAAATGATCAGCGTAACAAAATCGCACCCGCGATCAATGGTTAAAAATCCGGTGCGTTGGTAATTTAAGAATGTACGGATAAGAGAATTGCTTTGCAATACTACCTGCTACTCTACCGCTACCTGCTTAACGTAGCGATCTCCGTTATTACCTTGAATGACCAACTCATAAATTCCTGCAGCGAGCGCGGAAACATTGACCGAGGAGTTAATTGTTCCGCTGTTCACCACCTCGGATCGCCGACTTACCAGCTGACCCATTTCGTTATAAAGGCTGATCACTACACCGCCTGACGCTATACGCTCGGCCCGGATCGTAATTACATCTTTTGCAGGATTCGGGAATACATTTATGCTCGCTTCGTTGGCATTTTGTTTTACGCTAAGTGGCGAAGTAACCGAAATGTTTACGTTGTCGATGTAAATATTTTGTCCGTAGTGACCGATGTTATCAAAAGCGACCTGGATATGCCTGCCCAGAAATGAATTCAGCGAAATGGTATCCTTCCGCCATTGGCTGGCATCGGGTATGAATGCGTTCGTGGTATCAGGAGCCGTAGCGAGTACTGTTGAATCTTTTTCATAGACAGTGGTAAAGGTTTTGCCGCAATCGTCGGAAATATCTACGGCCAGGCTATCATGATAGCCGGGATAATAGGCATAGGCTACATCGAAGGTCATGTATGCATTCGTTGCCGCAGAAAGATCCAGTTTGGGCGTCAGTATCCGGTCGTGGCGACCACCGCCATCGTTGTCGAAATTGTCGAAGTTCATGCACTGCGCGCTGAGGCCAAAACCACCGCAGGCTACAGACTGCTGCCACATAATACCACTTTGTGATAGCTGCGACCAAAGCGGGCCTGGCGGGAATGTGGTTTCCTCAAAGCCTTCTGTGATACTACCACCCACACCGCCGGAAACATTGATATAAGCAGCCCTGATGATGGTGTCATTGCCAGTGGCACCAAATACCGTTAGCGTTGCGTCATAATTGCCAAAGGCTGGATAAACGACTACTGGGCTATCGGCAGTAGAAGCAGACGGTACGCCGCCGGGGAAGCTCCATGCAAAGGAAGTGAAGCTGCCATAAAGATTTTTGCTGTAATGTACAGTATCACCGGGGCACAAGTACGTTTTATCTCCGGCAAAATCACCGGATGGAGGGAGGTTATTGTGATATTACATTCCCAGACACCACGCCCATAAGTAGACACTCTCAATATGCTTGCAGAAGTGCTGTCGTTGTAGATCATCATATCTGTAAAGTTGGGCGTGCCGGGAAGGCCGGTGGTATTGGTCCAGGTGGTGGTTGTATTGTCTTTGTAGTACACAAAGTTGCCTTCGCAGACGAACAGACGTTCATTAGGAGAATATTCGTCAGCAATGACCTTACGGATATTAAGTCCGGGCAATGCGTAGGTGATATTTGTCCAGGAAGCACCTTTATTCGCAGAGCGATAAATGGCATTGTTGCAACTTAGGTAAACAATATTGCTGTTGTACTTATCCGTAGCAAGGCTGGCCATTACATTAGTGGACCCAGGGGTAGACAGCATTGTAAAAGAAGGCGAAGCAGCCATAGCATTGTCGCTTCTGAACAGGTGGTGGCTGTCGGTGACCACATAGAGTATGTTGTTGTCGGCACGACAGGATGCGAGGCTCTGTATGTTTTCATTCGTGGGATGAATCATAGTCCATGTGGGTGATGTTGTGTTGATATTTTCTGAGCGCCAGACGGTATCGGAGCCTACGAACGCGACATTGGTTAAAGACGGAAGGAACTCGATGGCGAATGTAGATCCGGTTGTAGATGGCAAATTATATGAAACGTCGCCGCCAAGGGGCAATAGGTTCCGACGGTCGCCATTGTCATAATAAACAGTTCCATTTCCAAGATAGTCTATGCCGCATCTCGGGCCCCAGTCGCCACCTCGGTTGGTTTTCCACGTATCATCGAAGTACATTTCGCCATTGTCCTGCGAACCTATGCTTACCAACTGCCTTACCACGGGGCTTTGCGCCGCATGATACACTTCCGTTGCCGCAAGGCCATTGCTGCGCGGTGTCCAGAGGGTGGCTAATGTATCGGTTGAGAGCCACACGCCACCATCATTGGCGTTAAATCTTTGAGTAAGGTTGTAAGGGTTAAACTCTATGTCGTGCATATCGGTGTGTACCTGGTCGTACCACTGCGTACGCCAGCTCCAGGTGAGGCCGCCATCGGTAGAGCGCCACACGCAATGAGAGACGAGCAATAGTTCATTTGCGTTCGCAGGGTTTACCGTGAGGTTGAAATTATAATCACCTTGCGAGCCGGAAGTAATGGTGGAGTCATAGCATACAATACACTGCGTGGAACTGGTGTAAATATTTGTGAACGTAGAACCGCCGTCTGTCGACTTCATGATCTCGCCATAACCATCGGTGGTGCCGAGGTATACGACGTTGGTATCAGCAGCGCTAACCCCGATCCGCAGGCCCTGGTTGCCGGAGGGTACCACTACCCCACTGGTGATGTGGGTCCAACTGCTGCCCATGTCCATGCTCCGGTAGAAGTCAGTACTGGTCGCGGCATACAATATCACCGAACTGCCGGGCTTCATTTTCATGCTCCTGAAGTCACCCCCCGTCCATGTTTCGGTCCACGAAGCACCGGCATTTGTTGTTTTCCAGATGCCGTCGTCAGTGGCAGCTATCAGGTTATTGTTGTTGGCCGGATCCATAATGATCTCTACGGCCATACGGTTGCCAATGCCGGTGTTGGCCGGATTAAATGTATTTCCGCCATCCGTGCTTTTCCATATACCATAATTATCTCCGTAGTAGTTGGCATCGCCTGTTGAGAGATAAAGAATATTGTCGCTGGTATAGTCTACGCACACCGAGGAGCAGGAAGTGACCGGCATGGCTTCTGTGCCCGGTGTGGGCGCCCAGGTGCTTCCATTATCTGTGCTAATAAACAGGCCGCCTGAAGCGCTGACCGCATACATCTTCAGCGGATTGGTAGGATGAAATTTCACCTGGCTTACCCGGCCCATGCCATTCACCTGCCCACTCACATTCACCGGGAACAACACAGGTCCGGTGTTCGACCAACTGCCCACGGCTTGCGCACCAGCATTATAACATAATACAACAAAGGAGCGCAATAATAAAAAGCGTAATCTCATTTTATGAATTTTAGAAACCTATTTCTGTTTGTGATCCTTCCATACCTGCAGGCGCTGCGACGGTGTAAGTATTGAGCCGTCGTCCTGCACATAAGGCTGCACCTGCATGCGCCAATGCTGGTATTTTTTTACCTCCATCCGCATATGGTCATCAGCCTGCATTCTTTGCTTTTCCTTTTTCGACGGGGTCTTTTCCACCTTGGCGTGTTCGCCAATAACGTCGTGCTCGCCACCGGGAGGTGTATGGTGCTGGAAATATATTTTATAGGCTTTCTCCACTTCGAAGAAATTGGCGGAGGTGTCCTTTATCATGCTTATCCATAAAGGCTTGCGTGCGTAGTCTTTCTCTGTATAAGCGCTGGCCTGCTGTGCATGGCAAAAAGATGCGCAGCATAGCATCGTGATAATCAGTAATGATTTTTTCAATGGTAGCCTGTATTTTACTACGAATTTAGTCCTATTTCGCGGAAGGCGAGCGCATAATTTCCTTATATTGCGCCACGAAATTGTCATAATGGAAAAACGCCTGGTATTCGATATTGGTATGCACATAGGGCAGGATAGTATTAACTACCTGCGTGAGGGCTTCCGGGTGCTTGCCGTTGAGGCCAATCCATTACTGGCAGAACAGAACAGCATAAAGTTCAAGAAATACATAGATGATGGTTCGCTTACCATTTTGAATGTGGGCATTTCTGATAAAGAAGGTATCCTGCCATTTTATATCAACAAAAGGACTTCCGAATGGAGTTCGTTCGATTTCAAACTGGGAAGCAGGAACAATACACCTTATGAAACAAAGGAAATACCCTGTGTAACCACTGCCAGCCTGTTTAAAAAATATGGTGTGCCGTACTACCTGAAGGTTGATATTGAAGGATACGATTTTTATTGCATCAACGATCTGCCAGAAGTGAAGAATGGAAATGGCGTAAAATATGTTTCGTGCGAGGCTTCCGAAGTATCGCTGCTGGATACATTGCATGCAAAGGGTTACACAAAATTCAAACTGATACACCAGGGTTTTAATTTCCGCCCCATTAATCTGAGCCTTGAAAAAAATCCGCTGTTTCCCTTGTACCTGAAGGTATATACCGGCTTGCGGCTGAAGTTCAAAAACCTGCTGAAATCCAGATACCCATATAGTTCGTCCGGCCCTATGCCTGAAAATACAAAAGGTGAGTGGATACCCTACGAACAGGCCAGGCAACTATTCGTTGACTTCTACCAGGGAGATAAACTGACTCCGATAAACGACAAGAGCTGGTTTGATTTCCAGGCGACCTACTAAGCGCATATTTTCACAAAAATGTAATGGGTGCAAGAAGGAGACGCAAAGCATTGCGTCTCTACCTGGTTACAGTCATGCGCTATCTTATCAGCGTCACATTTCCTGCTTTGTGGAACACAGTACCTGTAGTGGTAACGGCTTCGATCTCGTACACATAAACATCGTATGGCTGCGGCTGATTGTGATAGGTGCCGTCCCAGCCTGCGCTGATGTCGCTGGTGGTGAATACAAGATTGCCCCAGCGGTTGTAGATGCGGAAGTAGTTGAGCGTTGCCTCACCCCTGAGTAGTATTTTAAACAACGAGTTTACCCCATTGCCCGGCGTGAATGCGTTGGGCAGGGCGATCAGGCTCTCGGCATCCACGTAGATGCTGATCGAGTCCTTTGTTTTGCAGCCCCATTCGGTATAGCCATACACTACGTACTTCGTGCTGATCGCCGGCGTGGCAACAGGGTTGGAGATATAGGCATCGCTTAGCCCACCCGGTGGTGTCCATTCAAAGCTCGTACAGTTCGTTTGCGGCGACAGCTGGTATGACTCACCAGGGTAAAGTGTTATCGAATCAGGGAGGTAAAGTATTGCGTTTGACCTTACAGTGACATTGGCGGATACGGTATCCAGGCAGCCGTATTGGTTGGTGGCTACCGCCCAGTAGTATTGCGACGTAATGGCGTGAACCCATGGCGCAGCAGAGGTGGAATCGCTCAGGTAAACCGCAGGGTGCCATACATAGGTAGCCGGGCCGGGATTGGCTACCGGGAACAACTGTACGGAGTCGCCGGGGCAAACTGCTATGCTGCTGTCGTAGTTCACAAAGTTACCCGGATGTACGATTATCTCTGCCGAGTCAACACCTATGCAGCCTGCGGGGGTGGTGACCGTGAGGATGATGTTGGTACTGTCGCCAGCGGTAAACACCACTGTTGAGCTGCCGGAATTGTCTAACGATACCGATGGCGACCATGCATAGGTATAGCCCGTGTACCACATAGGGTTCACGGAGGCTGTGATGTGCAGCGTGTCATATTTGCACACCTG